>JAGZJZ010000121.1 GCA_018365455.1 Clostridiales bacterium | reverse complement strand
GTCACACTTTGTGGGAGATTTGTCCCGGATGAAGGGCGACAAGCGTACTACGTAACCTGAATTCGGGGCAAATATACCGCAAAGTGGGGCGTGCAGATGACGGGAATGAATTTTCAGACACGCTCTAGTGCCGTCCGGCGCAGATATCAGGTACTATATATCGACGTATTTACGCCGGGAGGCACTAGTCAATATAACTTGCTGCACTGTATGCCTGTCTGTAGCTGATATCAGATATAATAATTCCAGTTTCCGGCGTACTTGCATGAATAACCTGGTTATTGCCTATGTACAGGGCTACATGTCCGATCGATCCGCTGTCATCTAAATAGAACAGTAAATCTCCTGGCTGTACGCTTGCAACATCAACACTTCTTCCTCCATATGCCTGGTCTGAAGCCACACGCGGGATACTGATCCCAAAGTTTGCCATAATGGACTGTGTAAATCCGGAACAGTCTGCTCCATTTGTAAGGCTGGTACCTCCCCATACATAAGGATTCCCTTCAAATTGAAGTGCAAAACTTACAATGCTCTGTCTTGTACCGGAAGTGGAAGAACCCTGTCCGCTGCCGCCGGATGGATCCTGATTGCCCGGAGCTTCTGTCTGAGGCGGTTCTGTCTCAGGAGTTTCTGTTGCCGGAGCCTCTGTTTCCGGGGCATTGGTTTCCGGGGTCTCTGTCCAGGTGGTTTCTGTCTCAGGAACATTTGTCTCTGGGGCATTTGTTTCCGGTGCATTGGTCTCTGGGGCTTCTGTCCAGGTAGTCTCGCTTTCCGGGGCTTCTGTCTCAGGGGCCTCTGTCCAAGGCGCTTCTGTTTCCGGCGCGGTCGTCTCAGGCGCATTAGTTGAAGGCGTCTCGGTTTCCGGCACATTGGTCTGGGGAGCATTGGTCTCAGGAGTTTCCGTCTGCGGTACATCCGTAGTTCCGTTTGTCTGTCCCTGAGATGATCCCTGTGTATTGGCTGCCGCTTCATCTGCCTTACGTGCTTCTTCTAAAGCTGCCTTATAAGCTGCTTCTTCCGCTGCAAGACGCTGTCTTTCTTCCTCCAGGGATTCTGCTTCTTTGAACTGCATGGTGCAGTCCACATATTCTTTTGACACATAGCCTTCCATATCTGAATCCACTCTGACTCTTACCCAGTCTCCTTCGTCGTCCAGTACACGAAGTTTCTCCGAATCACCGACCATGCCGACAATATCCTGATCTGTTCCGGCTCCTGACCTGACCATTAAGGTAGTGGTGTTAACAGTGGCAACCTTTCTGCCTACCTGTTCTGCCAATGCCTCTGCTTCTGAACCGGTGACAAAGTAATCTTTTTTCACATAGCCTTGTACAGAACCGGAACGGATATGATACCATCCGTCTTCTTCTCCCAGAATCTCTGCTGCAGAATTATCATAGAGTTTCCCAAGTACTTCCCCATCATCTGTGTTCGGTTTATTTCGTATATTCACATAAGCATCATCATTAATTTGTGCAATTGCCAGATTATCATACGGATTGGAAGTCTGGGCTGCACTGCTGCTGTCTGTCCCATCCTGCTTGTCAGAAGATCCCTGTGCCGAATCCTGGCTTCCGCTTATACTCGCCTGTAAACCAGCCAACGGAACCTCAATTGTCTGTGCTTTTGAAACCAGTCCCAGACTTGAAAACGTAATAGACCCTACCATCAGACATGCTGCAATCATCATCATTCTTTTCTTCATGAAATTTCTACCTCCATATAGCTATATCAAATTGTTACATAATTGTTAAATTTATTACGTTTTTATTATAACACACTTACATTTTTTGTCAACCTGAAGATGCTGTATTTCTATTGCTTGTCCTAAAATCCCCAGTAAATTCAACGGTTTATCTACATTTATTTATTTTTAATTTATACTTTTTTTATGTTTTTATTTAATAATTACGAAACACTTAATATTGATTCTGATAGATACCCACCAGCATCCAATTCCTCAAAGTTAAAAACCCCGCTGCGAGAAGAGCGGGTTTTGTTCTCCGCTTGCGCTCCGGTCGTTGCTAAACGAACGTCCATTGGACATTCAGCATCTAACGCGGCAGTCGCCAAATAGACGCACCAGCGTGTCCGTTTGACTCGTTGCTTGCGGGAATAAAAAATGCCCCTTTCCCTTAGCCGTCACGACAGGAGAAATTGGCATTTTATTTTAATTATTTAAATCAAATCATCAAATCTTAAGCATCACAGACAGGCATTGCCCCATCTGCAAAAATCAATCTCATCATTATAACTGCTGAATACAATTAGAATGGTGTTCCGCTTAAGTTATAAGGCGTCGCCTGGTATACATAATAATTCAACCAGTTGGTATACATGTTATTCGCATGGGATCTCCACATGAGAACCGGCTTATTTTCCGGGTTATTTCCCTGATAATAATTCAGCGGCATATCGATATCCAGTCCTTTGCCCACATCTCTTTTATACTCTCCATCCAGCGTCACACGGTCGTATTCCGGATGTCCCATGACAAATATTTGCCTGCCATCTTTGTTCATAGCCAGGAATACCCCGGCTTCATCGGAATCTGCCAGAATCATGAGATCTTCGCATGCCTGGATGGATTCCCTTGGAACCTCCGTATGCCTGGAATGAGGTGCCAGGAACATATCATCAAAGCCCCTTACCAGGGGAACCTTGCGGTTTAGTACCTTGTGCCAGAATAATCCAAACATCTTGCGGTCCAGAGGTTTCTTCTGAATCCCGTAATGATAATACATGGCTGCCTGAGCTCCCCAACACAAATGAATGGTGGAGGTAACATTTGTCTTCGTCCATTCCATGATCCGGGTCAGTTCTTCCCAGTAATCCACTTCTTCAAACTCCAGCTGTTCTACCGGAGCACCGGTAATAATCATACCGTCAAAGCTTCGTTTCTTCACATCATCAAAGGTTATGTAGAACTGATTTAAATGGCTTGTGGCTGTGTTCTTCGATTCATGAGAAGTTACCATCAGGAAAGTAATGTTCACCTGCAGCGGCGTATTCGATAAGGAACGCAAAAGCTGCAACTCGGTTTCCTCCTTCAATGGCATGAGGTTCAAAATTGCAATTTCAATCGGACGGATATCCTGGTGCATAGCACGGTTCTCATCCATAACAAATATATTCTCCCGCTCAAGGATCTCTTTTGCTGGTAAATCACCCAGTACTTTAATTGGCATACTCATCACCTTTTCTTATTTTCTCGTTTTCACTGGTATTAGTATAACACATTCTTTTCTTCCAGTAAAAGTAAAATTTTATGGCACACTTGTACGTGTGCCACAGACATTACATAAGCGGTGCAAATAACCGCAGTACCATTCCGATGAGCTTAATCACCGGATTAAGCTTTTTATAATCTTCCTGTGTTATTTTCTGGCACTTTTTCAGTGTCTCCTGGAAGTCCGCTTCAATATTTGCAATTTCTGCATTTTTAAATAAAAGTGCCGCACACTCAAAATGCAGATACATACTTCTGAAATCCAGGTTGATTGTCCCCACAATCGCCTTTTCGTCATCGGATGTAAAGACTTTCGCATGAACAAATCCCGGGGTATATTCATAGATCTGCACTCCCGCATCCAGCAATTCATTGTAATAGGTTTTAGCCAGCACAAAGGCATACCATTTATCCGGAATATGAGGCATCATAATAATGACTTCCACACCTCTTTTTGCCGCATAGATCAATGCAACTTTTAATTCCTGGTCCAAGATCAGATACGGCGTCATGATATGTACATATTTTTTCGCCGTAAACAGGATATCCATATATACCAGTTCCCCAACCTGCTCATTGTCTACCGGGCTGTCTCCATAAGGGATTACAAACCCATCTCCCGGTGCCGGTATCTTCAGCTGCGGCACATCCACATATTTTCTGTAGTCTTCTTCACTATGGCGCTTGTCCACGTTCCACATCTTCAGAAACAGCAGCGTAAAGCTTTTTACTGCCTCGCCCTGAATCATGATGGAAGTGTCCTTCCAATGTCCGAAGCGTTCTTTTTGATTGATATATTCATCTGCCAGATTGATTCCTCCGGTAAATGCAAGATATCCGTCAATCACCAGGATTTTTCGGTGGTCCCGGTTATTCTGAATCGTAGATAACGCCGGTTTAATCGGAGAAAACATCCGGCACTGGATTCCCAGCTCCTGCATTCTCTTGGGGTAATTATAAGGAAGCAGAACAAGGGAGCACATGCCATCATACATGAAACGTACTTCCACCCCTTCTTTCACTTTTCGCTCCAGAATCTCCAGGATGGTATCCCACATGACACCCCGTTCCACAATAAAGTATTCCATAAAGATAAAATGCTGTGCCCGCTCAAGCTGTACAATCATCTCTGCAAACTTATCTTCTCCAAGGGGAAAGTACTTCGCAGAGGTATTCTGGTAAACAGGAAGATTCTCCACACGATACAAATAATCGGAAAGATGTGCCATGCCCTCATCCTCCCGGCGAAGATTTTCCAGTACCTCCGCATTCTGGGGCGTCAGCTCTTTTGTTTCTATATTCAATCTTTTCAGTCTGGAATTTACCCATTTGGTATCAATCTGTAACTCAATAAATAAGTAAAACAATGCTCCAAATACAGGTATGACCAGAATGGGTATAATCCAGGCAATCATAAATGCAGGATTTTCTCTTTTATTTATGATGTAAATAACAAGTACCAGAGCCAGGGCAACTACAGCTCCATAGGCATAAAACATATAGTCTCTCAGCAATTCAAATCCCAGGAACAGAATTCCAATCTGAATCAGCAACAGGAAGACCAGAATTGCACTGCGACTAAATACAACACTAAAAAAACCTTTTTTACCTTTTTCCATCTAATCCCTCTTCTCTAAAAATACAACAAATGCCGCATAATCTCATATTATAACATACTTTACCTATTTTCATAGGACTAATTTCCAAATAAGTACTCTTATTTTCCCATTACATCATGCACTTTTTGCTTTGCCTAGTCTAATTTACAATTAGGTTCCCTTATTCCTTTGGCACCATCAACACCTTTAGTCATTGCAGGGTTCAATTTCGAATGATAATTATCTTCTCTTAATTCCCAAACATATGATATACTGAGATCGGTACTGAAATTACAACATGATCCGAGGAGGAATACAGATGAAATTACAGCAGCTTTTAAGCTATACCAGAAAAGCCGTTGATGAATACCAAATGATTGAAGAAGGAGACAGAATCGCTGTGGGAATCTCGGGCGGCAAAGACAGCCTGACTATGTTATATGCCCTTCATGGCCTGAAACGTTTTTATCCAAAACATTTTGAACTGGAGGCAATTACAGTGAGTCTGGGGTATCCCGACTTTAACCTGGAACCAATCCGAAATCTTTGTAAAGAACTGGAGGTTCCCTATACGGTGATCGATACGGAAATCGCCAGAATCATATTTGATGAAAGAAAAGAGAGCAATCCCTGCTCCCTGTGTGCCAAAATGAGAAAAGGTGCCTTTAATGAGGCAGCAAAAAAAATGGGATGCAACAAAGTAGCCTACGCCCATCACAAAGATGATATTGTAGAGACCATGCTGCTCTCCCTGATTTTTGAAGGCCGCTTTCACTCATTCTCACCGAGAACATACCTGGACCGTATGGACATGACAGTGATACGGCCACTGATGTACGTACTGGAAGCAGATGTCATCGGCTTTAAAAATAAGTACCGCCTTCCGGTCGCCAAAAGCCCTTGCCCGATTGACGGCTATACCAAAAGAGAGTATGCGAAAAATCTGATCCGACAGCTTAATGCGGAAAATCCCGGCGTGAAAGAAAGAATGTTCACCGCCGTATTAAAT
>JAGZJZ010000049.1 GCA_018365455.1 Clostridiales bacterium | reverse complement strand
GTGTTTGAAAATTCATTCCCGCCATCTGCACGCCCCACTTAGCGGCATATTTGCCCCGAATTCAGGTTACGTAGCCCGCTACGCGCCCTTCATCCGGGATAAATCTCCCACAAAGTGTGACGTACAGTTGTCAGAAAGCAATTTTAAAACACGCTCTAACCGAAGAAGAAAGTGAGGACAGGTAGACATGGGCGTAGCATGGACCGAAGACCAACAGAAGGTCATAGACTTAAGAAATCGAAATATACTGGTATCGGCGGCAGCCGGATCAGGTAAAACCGCGGTACTGGTGGAACGTATTGTAACGATGGTTACGGACAAAAAGCATCCCGTTGATATTGATGAACTGCTGATTGTGACCTTTACCAAGGCGGCGGCTGGAGAGATGCGGGAACGTATTGCCAAGGCGCTGGATAGTAAAGCTGCTGAAAACCCGCTGGATGTGCATCTGGAACGTCAGCTCACTCTGGTACACAATGCCCAGATTACCACCATTGACAGCTTTTGCCAGTATGTGATTCGGAATCATTTTCATGCCATCGGGCTGGATCCGGGATTCCGTGTTGCGGATGAAGGAGAGCTGAAGCTTTTAAAAAGTGATGTGGCGGAACAGTTAATTGAAGACTGTTATGAGAAAAAAGATGAGGCGTTTTTAAAATTTATTGAATGCTATGCCTTTGGAAAAAATGATCGGGGGATTGAGGATCTGATATTTGGACTCTATAATTTCTCCATGAGCTATCCATGGCCTGAAAAATGGCTGCAGCAATGCAAGAAAGCATATGAAATAGAATCCTTGGAAGAATTTTTACAGTCGGAATGGCTGATGAAATTAACGGAAAACTTAAGGCGTCAATTGGAGGACATTGAAGAGAAGACCGAAGAGGCACTTCGCATTGCCAGGTCGGAAGATGGACCTTATATGTATGAAGATGCATTATGCCAGGATCAGGCGATGATCCGGCAGATACGTCAGGCAGACAATTACCGGGATTATGCCCAGGCGTTTGCCGAAATGGGCAAATATGCAAGGCTTTCTTCTAAAAAAGATGAAGCTGTTTCTGAAAATAAAAAAGAACAGGTAAAAGCAATCCGGGAACAGGTGAAGAAAAGCCTGAAAGGACTGCAGGAGCAGTATTTTTTTGGAAGCTTAGAATCCGTGATTTCCGATATACAGGGAAGCAGAGAGGTCATGGGCGTCTTAATTGACCTGGCATGTGAATTTACAGAGCGGTATGCGGGGAAAAAGAGAGAAAAAAACGTGGTGGATTTTAGTGACCTGGAGCATTTTGCCCTGGATATCCTGGTAGAGGAAAAGGACGGGGAGGCAGTGCCCACGCAGATTGCAATGGATCTGGCAGAACATTATGAAGAAATTCTGATTGATGAATACCAGGACAGCAACCTGGTCCAGGAATTGATCCTTACCAGCATATCTAAGAAATGCATGGGAAAATATAATATTTTTATGGTGGGGGATGTGAAGCAGAGTATTTACCGTTTCCGTCTGGCAAGGCCGGAACTGTTTATGGAAAAATATGATACGTATCCGGTTACGGACAGCCAATGCCAGCGAATTGACCTGCATAAAAACTTCCGCAGCAGAAGCCAGGTTCTGGTCAGCGTGAATTATATCTTTGAACAGATTATGGCAAGATATCTTGGAAATATCCAGTATGATGCGGAGGCGGCACTTTATCCCGGCGCCGCTTTTCCGGAAAAACAAGCTGACGGGGAGGGATTTACCAATACGGAAATGCTTCTGGTAGATCTGGACACGTTAGATGAGGTGGTAGAGGATGTGGAAGAGAATGCCAGAGAACTGGAAGCCAGGGCAATCGGCAGCCGTATTCTGGAGATAGTGGGTAAAGAGGATGTGCTGGATAAAGCAACGGGAACCTACCGAAAAGCCAGGTATGGGGACATAGTAATTCTTCTGCGTACCATTTCCGGATGGGCGGAGTCCTTTGCAAGAGTGCTGGAAAGCCAGGGAATTCCGGCGTATACCGGGTCACAGTCCGGATATTTTTCTACGGTGGAGATACAGACCATACTGGCTTTTCTGAAAATTGTGGACAATCCAAGGCAGGAAATACCCATGGCGGCAGTATTAAAGTCTCCCATTGGGGGGCTGGAGACACAAGAACTTGCTGTTATTAAAAGCTTAAATCCAAATATGCCGTTTTATGAATGCTGCAGGCTGTATGCTTCTCAGCCGGATGAAGGTGATGCCTGCCAAAAGGGCATAATAGAAAAGTTAAAGAAATTTTTCCGTATGCTGGATCATTTCCGCATGCTGGTACCCTATACACCGATGCATGAACTGTTGTGGCAGGTACTGGATTCCACCGGATACGGGGATTATGCAGCAGCGATGCCGGGTGGAGAACAGCGGACGGCAAATCTGAAGATGCTGGTGGAAAAAGCCATGACTTATGAGACTACCAGTTATCGGGGGCTGTTTAACTTTATCCGCTATATCGAGAACTTACAGAAATACAATGTGGATTATGGCGAGGCGAGTACCATTGGTGAACAGGAAGATACGGTGCGGATTATGAGTATTCATAAGAGTAAGGGACTGGAATTCCCAATCGTATTTGCAGGGGGAATGGGCAAGTCATTCAACCAGCAGGACAGCAGGAGCAGGGTGCTGCTCCATCCGGATCTGGGGATTGGCTGCGATTATATTGATCCCGTTCTTCGTGTGAAAAGCCCTACACTTTTAAAGAAAACCATTCAGCGGGAAACCATCAATGAAAATCTGGGGGAAGAACTGCGGGTATTGTATGTGGCTTTCACAAGAGCAAAAGAAAAACTGATTATGACCGGTGCGGTGACGAAAATTGCTGACAAGATAAAAAAATGGAGCCAGATCTGCCGCAGGGAAGAGGAAAAAATTTCTTTTACCGAGTTATCCGGTGCGTCATCCTATCTGGACTGGGTGATGCCTGCGCTTATGCGCCACCAGTCGGCACGCAAGTTATTGGAGGAATATGGATTTGTGAACGATCCTGCACATGAACTGTACCGGAAGGAAGCCTATTTTTCCATCCGGGTATGTCCGGTGAAAGAACTGGTTACCAGAGAGGCTGCTCATCAGATGGCAATCAAGGTTTCCAAAGAAGAACTTTTAGAGCGGGGACAGCGGATGCTGAGTGAGCAACAGCTGGAAGCTCTGGACAAGCGCATGGATCCGGTATACCCCTATGAACAGGATGGGGATATTCATGGGAAAATTACAGTTTCGGAACTGAAAAAATACAGCCAGTCCGCAGATAACCTGCTATACGGGGAGGAAGAGTTTTTCATTTATGAAGAACCGGATATTGTTCCGCTGATACCCAGGTTTATGCAGCAGAAAACCGAAGTGCCCGGAGCAGTGCGTGGTACGGCTTACCATAAGCTGC
Source organism: Clostridiales bacterium (assembly GCA_018365455.1). Lineage (GTDB taxonomy): Bacteria > Bacillota > Clostridia > Lachnospirales > Lachnospiraceae > Robinsoniella. Next base: position 43,398 of record JAGZJZ010000049.1, on the reverse strand, counting down.
TGGAGGAACTAAATTTTGCGGATGCTGCCGGAAGCCAGAAACTGAATGCACAGATTGAGCGGCTCCTGGAAGCAGGAAAAATGACCCGGGAAGAAATAGATCTGATTGATAAAAGAAAAATTGTACGTTTATCTGGTTCAGTTCTGGGAAAACGGATGGCAAAGGCAGAACAGGAGGGAAATCTGTACCGGGAACAGCAATTTGTCCTGGGCGTTATGGCTTCTGAAATAAAAGAATCCTGGTCAAATGAAGAAATGGTGTTGATTCAGGGTATCATAGATGCATTTTTTTACGAAGATGAGGCAATAATTCTGGTTGACTATAAGACAGATTATGTACCGGAAGACCATGCAGAAATACTGGTGGATAAATATAAGATCCAGCTGGACTATTATGCACAGGCGCTGGAGCGTATGACCCAGAAAAAGGTGAAAGAGAAGATACTTTATTCCTTCTGGCTGCAGAAAGGAATCCGGATCAAATAGAGGGGAAGAGTCAGTTTGAAAATTCATTCATCCTTTTCCATGTTAAGGAAGTTTTAAGGGGATTTCACACAATTATGGTTGATTTTTCAAATACCAAAAGCTATACTTAACACGACAGTATTTTAAATGAGGAGTGCAAAATGAACTGGATAAAAAAATTGTTTCAAAATCAGGCCGTCCGTTATATTTTCTTTGGCGGATGTACTACACTCGTTAACCTGCTTTCTTATACGCTTATGCGTACCATAATGGGTATCGATATTACCATAGCCAATTTTATCTCAATATTATTGGCGATTGTGTTTGCATATGTGGTTAATAAGATCTTTGTATTTGAGAGTAAGCGAAATACCGTTTGGGAAGTCATTAAAGAATGTGTGCAGTTTGTAGGAATGCGGCTTTTGACCATGTATATTGAGGTATTTGGTGTCGTCCTGCTTAGCTGTGTCTGGGGCATGAATGATTTAATTGCCAAACTGGTAATTCAGGTAGTTGTATTAGTATTAAATTATGTTTTCAGCAAAGCATTTGTATTTAAAGAAAAGAAGGATATAGCAGAATTAACGGAAAAAGAAAGAAAGATCCGTAAGACGAAGAAATGGTGTGTCATTGCATCAGCCGGAATTCCGGCAGTCGTGATGTTCATTGCTTATATTGCCAACGGAGTCTTTCCATTTGGGGACCACGGTGTGCTGATCATCGATTCCCTGCATCAGTATCTGCCGTTTTTTACGGATTTTCATGACAAGCTTGCAGCCAGTGAGTCCTTATTATATTCCTTTGGCGGAGGCCTGGGTTATAATTTCTGGGCGACTTATGCTTATTATCTGGCAAGCCCGTTGAATTTTCTCATTGTATTATTCCCAGCCAGGAATATGATGGATGTAATGGCATACCTGATCATTCTTAAAATTGCATTGTGTGGAGGCTGCTTTGGATATTACCTGACCACCCGGAATAAGGGAAAGAACTTTACTCCGGTAGTGTTTGCCGTGATGTATGCACTCAGCAGTTTTATGATTGGATACTATTTCAATTTGATGTGGCTGGACAGCATTGCCCTGCTTCCAATTGTTATGCTTGGCATCGAACGGATTGTAAAAGGAGAAAGCGGAAGAACTTTTGGGCTTTCCCTGTTTCTGGGGCTTTATTGTAACTATTATATTGGCTTTATGCTGTGTTTATTTTCCTGCCTGTATTTTCTGGTGCAGTGGATTGCAGCAAAGAGATTTACCATCAAGGCATTTTTTAAATCCGGTATTAACTTTGCATGGTATGCACTGCTCAGCGGTGGAATGGCAGCTCTGGTTCTGATGCCGGCTTACCGGGCACTGGGAATTACGGAATCCATGGATGACAACGGATTCCCGGATAAGATTAAGTTCTTCACCAGCACAATTGATCAGCTCACCAGCCATTTCGCATTTGTGGAACCCATTAACATTGCGGATGACCAGGCTGGGGTAAATGCATACTGCGGCGTCATTATTCTGATTCTGGTGGTGCTTTATGTACTGGATAAAAAAGTAAGCCTGCGGGAACGTATTTCAAAAATATTGCTCTGTGCACTTTTGGTGCTGAGCTTTAATTTCAATATGCTTAACTTTGTGTGGCATGGATTCCATACTCAGAACGGACTGCCAAACCGTTTTTCCTTTATTTATATCTGCTTAATTCTGGTCATGGGGTACGAAGCGTTTACTCATGTAAAGAATATGCATGTAGTTAAAATCATCATATCCTGCCTGGTGCCTATAGGGTTTGTGGTCTACTGTATGATTACAAAGGCAGGGGAACGGGATCTCTATGTCTATCTGGTTACACTGGGACTGCTAGTAATTTACAGCATCTTGCTATTGCTTTACCGTTTTATCCGCCTGCGTGCATTGATTGTGTCAAACGCAGTGCTGGGAATCATGCTTGCAGAAATGATTACCATGGGAATCTATGGTGTCTGCAGCAATGGAACGGTAGGAAGAAGTACGTATTTAGATGAGCAGAGCGCTTATAAGAAATTAATGGCTGAACAGGGAGATAAAGATTTTTTCCGAAGTGAAATCGACAGCCAGAGAATGCGCAATGAAACAATGTTCATGGGCGGTAACGGCGTCGTGCTGTTTTCATCCACAATGCCTGCAGCAACGGTCAATATGTGTAAAGGTATTGGTATGGAGGCACGAACCAACAAGAATGGTTATAACGGAATGACAAAATTGTTCAGTGATGTATTCGGTGTCCGTTATCTGGTTTCCAAAGCCAATTCCGATACTCTTTATAATATGAACCGTGTTGGTTTTGAAGAGCCGCTGGCACTTTATAAAAATGAAAATGCACTGTCACTTGGCTTTATGGTAGATCCTGCGATTAAAGACTGGCAGATCGAAGGACTGGTTCCAATGGAAATACAGGACCAGTTTGCAGGACTGGCTACGGGCAGCGAGCCTATCTATACGCTGAGAGAAGAGTATGACATTGAAGAAGGACCAACCTATATTATCCGTCTGCATCCGGGAGAACAGACCTACCTGGAAATGACCTCCAATGTAGAAAAACTGGTGATCAAGACACCTCAGTACGAGAAGACAATCAATGGGTATAACAGTAACCTCTTTGATCTGGGAAGAGTAACCGAGGACGGCAAAGCAAATGTCACCATCACTTATAAAGAAGGAAATGAAAATCCGGTGGGCGTGCGTGTCTATACCTGCAAGGATGAAGACTATAACAGGATGTATGAGAAGCTTTCCGCTAATCAAATGAATGTAACAACGGCGGAAGACGGAAAGATCAGAGGAAATATTGATGTAAAAACAGCTGGAACCCTCCTAACCTCAATTCCATATGATACCGGATGGAAAGTAAAAGTTGACGGCAAAGAGATTAAGACGTATGCGGTTGGTACTGCACTTATGGGATTTGACTTAAGTGAAGGACAGCACGAGATTACCATGGACTTTACACCCGAAGGCCTTTGGTCAGGAAGCTTTATCAGCATTGCCAGCATCGTTTTGTTTATGATTACCATTATGCTGGAAGGCAGAAGCAGAAGAAAAAAAGGGTTACTGCCTGGAAATGAAGAAGAAGACCTGGATGGTTTGGACGAAGACGAGATATCTGATAATCAATATCAAAGCATGACCGGCGATTACGATGAAGATGGGCATGGGGATAGCTATGAAGATGCAGGGAAATCAGAATATGTAGAAAGATATGGAGCTGCAGGCGAATACGAGGATGAGGAAGAGTATGAACCTGTGGGGGAGTCTTGGTATGAGGAAGACTATGATCCTGCGGTGGAAGAATCTGAGTATGAGGAAAGCTATGAATCAGCGGTGGAAGAATCTGAGTATGAGGAAAGCTATGAATCAGAGGAAGAAGAATCTGGATATGAGGAAGGCTATGAATCAGAAGAAGAATCTGGATATGAGGAAAGCTATGAATCACCTGATGAAGAATTCCAATATGAGGAATCTGGAAAATCTGGAAATAATACTGGGAATCAGTAAGATTATGCGTCAGCAGATGAATCTGAGTATATGAAAAGCAATAAGCCTGTAAAAATTGGACAGGCGAGAAAGCAATTTAAAATACGCTCTGGAGTTTTATACGATACATTTCAAATATGGTTCAAATATACAGGAGATTCAGCTGTGTATTTGAACCATAAATTTATAAAAATTTCCGGCAGACGGCGATGAAACTAAAAGAAAGAGAAGAAGTTAGATAAATACATTTGATACATCAGAGAAAGAGGGTAAATCACGTTATGAATATTACATTTTCCAACAAAGCAGATATGTTTGAAGCAGGAATATTTGCCGTGCTCAATGAAAAAAAGGAAGCGTTAATCAATCAGGGAAAGAAAATCTATAATCTTTCGGTAGGTACACCGGATTTTAAAACCGCTCCACACATCGTAGAAGCCGTATCTGAGGCTGCAAAAGATCCGGGTAACTACAAATATGCCCTGGTGGACATTCCACCGCTCATACAGGCTGTACAGGACTTTTATCAAAAGAGATTCCAGGTTGCACTGGATGCAGAAGAGATCATGTCAATGAATGGCTCCCAGGAGGGGATGGCACATTTTGCCTGGACTCTGTGCAACCCGCAGGATGTGGTGCTTGTGCCAAATCCCGGGTATCCTATTTTTAATATTGGTCCATCCCTCTGCGATGCAAAGACCGTTCAATATCCCTTATATAAAGAACACCACTTTTTGCCCCGCCTGAATGAAATCCCGGAAGAAACAGCAAGAGCTGCAAAATTCATGGTAGTTAGTTATCCGGCAAACCCGGTCTGCGCTGTGGCACCGGACAGTTTCTATGAAGAGCTGATTGCATTTGCCAAAAAGTATGAGATTGTGATCTTACATGACAATGCATATTCCGATATTATCTATGGAGGCAGAAAAGGGGGCTCCTTTTTGCAGTTCGACGGGGCAAAGGAAGTAGGCGTTGAATTTTACTCCCTGTCAAAATCCTTTAACTATACCGGTGCCAGAATGTCTTTTGCCATTGGAAATAAAAAGATTATCGAGAAATTCCGAGCAGTCAGAACCCAGATCGATTACGGCGTATTTCTACCTGTGCAATATGGAGCAGTGGCGGCATTAAACGGACCGTTTGAGATGGTGGAAGAGCAGTGCAGGGAATATGAAAGAAGGAATCAGGCACTTTGCGGTGGACTTCGCAGCATCGGATGGAATGTACCGGACAGCGAGGGAACCATGTTTGTATGGGCGGCATTGCCGGAGGGATATAGCGATTCCAATCAGTTTGTTATGGAACTGATGGAAAGATCCGGTGTTATCTGTGTACCGGGCAGCAGCTTTGGTACTTTGGGGGAAGGTTATGTGAGATTTGCTCTGGTGGAGAATGTGGAGCGGATAGAGGAGATTGTGGAGAGTATAAAGGTTAGTGGGATCTTAGAAGTAAAAAGCGATAACAGGAACTACTAAATATGAAGTATTAAGTTTTGAGCCAATAGCTATTCTTGATGGAGCAAGTCAGGAATGGCTATTGGCTGGCGTCCGTTGGTAGTGAGATTTACTGCTGATCAGAAATTACAGATCAAAGGGGAGAAGGGATGTTTTGTTTCCATTGTAGAAGATGCTGTCATTAATCCTTCTTATGATCCCCAAAAGGTGAAGGATGAAGAAAGTATAGTGGGAAAAGTAAAAAGTAAAAGAGCTTTTATTTATGACAACAGAAGCTTTGGTATCGGGTCACGTTATATTATAAAATTACGGGACAGTGCCGGAAATTGGAGCAAACCAACCATACTGGATTTTAACGGTTACGGAGACTATAAAATTTATTAATAAAAATAGTCAGATAAATTTCCGACATATTACTTAGTGTTTATGGATTGTTTTTATTGTATCTATATGACCTATGAAATCTGTTAAAAAATAGAATATATTTTTACATAAATCCCATAGTAAGAGAAATCCATCAAAAAGAGGGCTTGAAATAAAGCCCTCTTTATTGTATTATAGGGAGTAAAGTACAGGCCAAATAAAATGACTTTTATAAATCGGTACAACAATACCGGATAGCCGGTCAAATTGCTGGTCTATTTTTCCGGTTTAAGGGTATATATGGTACTGGATATAAAAACAGATTAGGGGTAAAAAGTGAATCAGGATTTGTATAATCAGTTGTGTGAGATTGTTGGAAGTGACAATGTACATGTAAATGAAGAAATGAAGAAACATACCACATTCCGAATTGGAGGTCCGGCGGACTTTTATGTGCTGCCTCATTCCAAAGATGAAATTGGACGTGTGGTACAGGTGTGTAAGAACGCCGAAGAACCGTTTTATGTCTTAGGGAACGGCAGTAATCTTTTAGTAGGCGACAATGGTTATCGCGGTGTCATTATTCAAATATTTAAGAACTACAGTGATATTATAATAGAAGGAACTCAGATAACGGCAAAGGCTGGGGCACTGTTGTCAAAAGTGGCTAAGAAAGCCCTGCATGCGGAACTGACTGGGTTTGAATTTGCATCGGGAATTCCGGGAACAATCGGCGGTGCCGTAGTGATGAACGCAGGTGCCTATGGCGGTGAGATGAAAGACGTAATTCTTTCTGCTACGGTTATGACCCAGGAAGGCAGAATTATAAAGCTGTCCAACCAGGAACTTCAGTTAGGGTACCGGACCAGTCTGGTAGCCAGACAGAACGATATTGTGCTGGAAGTAAGACTCGGATTAAAAAAAGGAAATCCGGATGAAATCCGAGACCTTATGGAAGAGTTAAAAAATAAAAGAGTTTCAAAACAGCCTCTGGAATATCCCAGCGCCGGCAGTACGTTTAAACGGCCGGAAGGGTATTTTGCCGGAAAGCTGATTATGGATGCGGGACTTAAAGGATTCTCCGTTGGAGATGCCCAGGTTTCCGAAAAGCATTGTGGATTTGTGATTAATAAAGGGGATGCTTCTGCCAGAGACATTGTGGCACTGATGGATGAAGTTACCGGACGTGTGAAAGAACAGTTCGGTGTGACATTAGAGCCGGAAGTGAAGAGATTAGGAGAATTCTAAGGATGAGATTCGTTATTGTTACGGGAATGTCCGGGGCGGGTAAGAGTACGGCACTGAAGATGCTGGAGGATGCTGGTTATTTTTGTGTAGATAATCTTCCGATTCAGCTCTTGCGTAAATTTGCAGAACTGGCCTGCACTCCGGGAAACGAAATCAGCAAAGTGGCAATGGGCGTGGATGTGCGGAATGGCCGGGCATTAAAGGAACTGGAACATGTATTGGAGTCAATGGTGATAGAAGGCTTTCATTATGAGATCCTCTTCCTGGATGCGGCAGATGCAGTTCTTGTGAAGCGATACAAGGAAACCAGAAGAGCCCACCCACTTGCAAAAAATGGCAGAATAGATAAAGGGATTGCCGCTGAGCGGGAACAACTGGTATTTTTAAAACAGCATGCCGATTATATCCTGGATACCAGCCAGCTGCTGACCAGGGAACTGAAGCTGGAATTGGATAAAATATTTGTGCAGAACCAGGAATTTAAAAATATTATGATTACAATCTTATCCTTTGGTTTTAAATATGGGATACCCAGTGATTCTGATCTGGTATTTGATGTACGGTTCCTGCCAAATCCCTTCTATATTGATGAATTAAAGCACAAGACCGGAAATGACAGGGAAGTGCAGGATTATGTTATGGGTTATGACATAGCACATGAATTTTTAAAAAAACTGACTGATATGGTGGGATTTCTCATTCCAAACTATATAATAGAAGGAAAAAATCAGTTGGTCATCAGCATCGGATGCACGGGAGGGAAGCACCGTTCCGTTACATTGGCAAACAGACTGTTCGAGACCCTTGGTCCCAAGGATGAATACGGACTGAAAATTGAACACAGGGATATTAATAGATAAGAAGGTGTGTTATGTCTTTTTCAAGCGATGTCAAAGAAGAATTATCAAGACAGTCTAGCAGCGCGAGACATTGCCAGATTGCTGAAATTGCCGCCATTATTAGTATGTGCGGCGGGATATCCATCTCCAGCAAAGACAAATACAGTGTCAGAATCCAGACAGAAAATATCGCAGTCGCAAGAAAGTACTTTACTTTATTGAGAAAAACCTTTAATATAGAGACGGAGGTTTCCATCAGGCAGAATATGTCTGTAAGAAAAAGCCGCGTGTATATAGTTTTGGTAAAACGACATGAAGATTCACTTATGATTTTGAAGGCCGCCAAGCTCCTGAATAAGGATATGGAGGTAGAAGAAAATCTTTCCATCGTGAATAATATGGTGATTCAGAACACATGCTGTAAAAGGGCATTTATAAGAGGCGCTTTTTTGGCGGCAGGTTCGATCAGTGATCCGCAGAAGTTTTATCATTTTGAAATTGTCTGCACGACCATACATAAGGCAGAACAGCTGCAGGCGATTATAAATAGTTTCGGACTGGATGCAAAAATTGTGGCCAGAAAGAAATATTATGTTGTCTATATTAAAGAAGGCGCACAAATTGTCGATATATTGAATATCATGGAGGCACATGTGGCACTTATGAATTTAGAGAATGTCCGGATCTTGAAGGACATGCGCAATGAGGTGAACCGGAAGGTAAATTGCGAAACCGCTAATATTCATAAAACAGTCAGCGCAGCAGTAAAACAAATTGAAGATATAAAATATATTCAGTCTACGGCAGGATTTGAAAGTTTATCTGAAGGATTGGCTGAAATGGCAGAACTACGGTTGGCCCAGCCGGATGCGACACTAAAGGAATTGGGAATGTTGTTAACACCTCAAGTTGGAAAATCAGGAGTAAATCATAGATTGAGAAAATTAAGCAATTTAGCGGATGAGCTAAGAGAGAACAAGGAGGAGAAACATTATGATTAAAAAACCTATCACAATTCAGATTCCAAGTGGATTGGAAGCACGGCCGGTAGCACTTCTGGTGCAGGTGGCAAGCCAGTACGAGAGCGATATCCATGTAGAATGTGGTGACAAGAAAGTGAATGCAAAAAGTATAATGGGTATGATGACTTTGGGCCTGGTTGCAGGTGAAAATGTTAATGTCATCGTAGAAGGCAGCGATGAGCAGGAAGCTATGAACAATATCGAGAAATATTTAAGCAGTAAATAATGAAATGAAACTGGTACAGTATAATTCTATTGTACCGGATAAACATGAAATAGGGGAGTCGGGAGAACCCGGCTGAGAGTAAACTACACCAATGTTTAGACCCATAACCTGATCTGGATCATACCAGCGTAGGGAAATATACCAATGGAGCAGTTTTTGCTAAGTACAGATAAAATTGCAGCTGATTGATAAAACCCTATCGTGAGATGGGGTTTTTATTATTTAAAATCATATAAGAAATGGAGAGAAGAAAGATGAATGCAAGTGTAGCGATTCAAACATTACCGAAAGCAAAAAATGATGAGGAATTAATCCGTATTGTAGATGAAGTAATTGCGTATATTAAAAGTACAGGTTTAAATTATTACGTAGGACCTTTTGAGACTGCAATTGAGGGTGATTACGATGAATTGATGGATATTATAAAAGAGTGCCAGCATATTGCGATCCGCGCGGGTGCACCGTCTGTTGCGGCATATATTAAAGTTTCCTATAAACCGGAAGGAGATGTACTTACGATTGAAAAGAAAGTTACAAAGCATCACCAGTAAGCTGTACTGTATCAGTGCAATTCTGGTTTTACTTATCCTGTGGCAGGCGGCATCTTCGTTTGAACTGGTGCCGTCCTTTATGCTGCCGTCACCGATGGCAGTAATCCGGGCATTTGTAAGTGATTTTAACTTATTAATGATGCACTTGGGGACAACCCTTGTGGAAGCTTTTCTGGGACTTGGGATTGGAATCTTAACCGGATTTTTAGCTGCCTTATTGATGGACCGTTTTGAAGGTGTATATAAAGCATTTTATCCAATTATGGTAATCACCCAGACGATTCCCACAATTGCCATAGCACCCCTTCTGGTATTGTGGATGGGATATGATGTTGCACCAAAAGTGACTTTGATTGTAATCGTAACGTTTTTCCCGATTGCAGTCGGACTTCTGGAAGGTTTTCGGGCGGCAGATAAGGATACTATGAATCTAATGCGGTCTATGGGAGCAAGCCAGGGACAGATATTCCGGTATGTGAAGCTTCCCGGAGCGTTGGGAAATTTTTTTACAAGCCTGAAAATCTCTGTTTCCTACTCTGTAGTAGGGGCAGTGATAGCGGAATGGCTGGGGGGATTTCAGGGGCTTGGCGTATATATGACCAGGGTGCGGAGTGCCTATTCCTTTGACAAAATGTTTGCAGTAATTTTTCTGATATCAGCAATTAGTCTGGTTCTGATGTGGCTGGTAACAGTTCTGCGTAAAAAGATAATGCCCTGGGATCAATTAAAATAGTAATTTGAATTTCATAAGAAATAGCAGACATAGATTCAAAACAATAAATTTTTTTGAAACAGTGAAGACGAGGAGAATACAAATGAAAAAGAAATTATTAGCAGTTGCTTTAAGCCTGGCTGTGGCTATGTCTCTTGCAGGCTGCGGAAGCAGTGCGGCAGACGGCAGCGAATCGGCTCAGTCTGAGAATACGGCAAAAACAGACGGCAAAAAGACTAAGCTGACCTTTGTACTGGACTGGACGCCGAATACCAATCATACCGGACTTTATGTTGCGCAGGATAAGGGATATTTTGCCAAAGCAGGATTGGAAGTTGAGATTGTACAGCCTCCGGAAGATGGTGCCACGGCGCTGGTTGCATCAGGAAAAGCGCAGTTTGGCGTGGATTTCCAGGACTCTCTGGCACCTGCATTTGCAAGGGAAGATCCCCTTCCGGTAACGGCAGTAGCAGCTGTAATTCAGCATAATACATCCGGTATTATTTCCAGAAAAGGGGAAGGCATGGATACACCCAAAGGGATGGAAGACCATGTTTATGCGACCTGGGATCTTCCGGTTGAAAAAGCAATGATTGCGAATGTAGTTGCACAGGATGGCGGCGATTTCGATAAAGTAAAACTGATTCCAAGCACCGTAACCGATGAAGTAACTGCCCTGAAATCAAAACAGGTGGATGCGATCTGGGTATACTATGCCTGGGGTGGAATTGCCACAGAGGTAAATGATCTGCCGACGGATTATTTTGCATTTAAGGATATCAATCCGGTGTTTGATTATTATACCCCTGTGATCGTAGCGAATAATGATTTCCTAAAAGAAAATCCGGATGTGGCAAAAGCATTTATGTCTGCCTTGGCAAAAGGCTATGAAGATGCTGTATCGGACCCGGCAGAAGCTGCGGATATTCTCTGCAGGGCAGCACCGGAACTGGATGCAAAATTAGTTCAGGCGAGCCAGGAATATCTCAAGGATCAGTATCAGTCAGACGCAAAAAGCTGGGGATATATCGACGGGGCAAGATGGGATGCATTTTATGGCTGGTTAAATGAAAACAAACTGGTAGAGACAGAAATTCCTGCAGGCTGGGGTTTTTCCAACGATTATTTACCGCAATAAGCAATGGGTAGTGGTTTAGTGGTGCAGTACCAAAGACCCGTCTGCAGTATGCAGGAGGAGATAAAATGATAAAATTAGCTGCAAAGCATATATCAAAAGCATTTGAAGATAAACAAATACTTTCAGATGTATCAATCGAGGTAAGAGAAGGGGAACTGGTCTGCCTTCTTGGAGTCAGCGGTGTGGGAAAGACTACGCTTTTTAACATCATCTCAGGACTGGCTTCACCGGACGGCGGGGAAATATTACTGGACGGAAAGGATATTACGGGCCAGGCAGGACACATCAGTTATATGCTGCAGAGGGACCTGCTGCTTCCGTACCGTACCATAGAAGATAACGTGGCACTGCCCCTTCTGGTTAGAGGGATGAATAAAAAAGCGGCGAGAGATAAAGTGTCTGCTTATTTTGCTGAGTTTGGACTGGAAGGAACAGAAAAAAAATATCCCAGCCAGTTATCCGGCGGTATGAGACAGAGGGCGGCGTTACTGCGGACCTATATGTTTTCTCAGGGAGTTGCCCTTCTTGATGAGCCGTTCAGTGCCCTGGATACCATTACAAAAGGCGGAATGCATAAATGGTATCTGGATGTTATGGAACATATCCGGCTGTCAACTATTTTTATCACACACGATATTGACGAAGCGATTATCCTGTCAGACCGTATTTATTTATTAACCGGTCAGCCGGGGTGTATTACAAAAGAAATCCAGATACAGGAATCCAAACCCCGAAGGATGGATTTTAACCTGACGGAAACATTTTTGGATTATAAACGGGAGATTATAAAATCGTTAGAATAATAAAAAAGCTGTTATATGAAGGGCGACCTTTATATAATGGCTTTTTTAAAAAGCGTTTTGTAGTGGAGTTATATATCAGGCTAACAGGTGATATGACGTAAAAGCGGTATATTTTTACAAGGTACCAATATTATTGCAGGGATTGTTTGACCAACATTTATAATAATTCAATACTATCATTTTATATTTTTGTTTGTTATAATTAATAAAAAAGATTGATGAGTTTGATTTAGATAATGAGAAGAACGCAAATGACCTTAGAGTAATAATAAAGCAGTTCTTCAGATACTTTCATTTAAAACATTTGTTGTTGCACAGAAAAAAGGAGGTTCATACATGCTGGAGAAACAAAGGATTCTTTTTCATGGAAGTAAAGAGATTGTTGAATTTCCAGAAATTAGAATGGCAAAATTTAATAAAGATTTTTATTTTGGATTTTATTGTACACTACTTTCAGAGCAGGCTCATCGTTGGGCAATCAGGTATACAGGGAGTGGAGTAATTAATGAATATATGTATATTCCCGATAAGACACTTAAGATTTTAAAATTTCCGGAGATGACGGAAGAGTGGCTTGATTTTATTGTTAAATGCCGTTCAGGTAAAAAACATAGCTATGATATTGTGGAAGGACCAATGGCAAATGACACAATATTTAACTATATTCAGAATTTTATTGATGGAAAAATATCCAGGGCAGCTTTCTGGGAGCTGGCAAAATTTAAAAACCCTACACATCAAATAAGCTTTCATACTATCAATGCTCTTACAACTTTAAAATTCAGGAAGGGATATGAGGTTTATGATGAAAAATAATAGTGCACTGTTCTTTACCTGCAGTCTAATTGAGTATATTGGCCGTATACGGAAATTAAGACGTGATGAAGTAGTTGATTATATGGGAAAAGATGTAATTGAGCGAATATACAGATATGCAGATGTTCTGCATTGTGAACCGATTGAGAAAACAGCAGATGAATATATTAATATGAACTCTATTCCGGAGGGAGATTATGATAATGTCGGTGAATGTAAGTATGAGGTTCCGGATTATTGGACAATCGGAGAGGTATATGAGAGATTGATAGAGGATATTCCGGGTAACAATAATGAAATAGTGGAGAAATTAATCCGGGTGTATAAATCCTGGCTTAACCAACATCTTTCAAATTACAATTCAGATCTTTATTATCAATCGAGAGAATATATTGCGGAATGTTATAAATCAAATCAGATACTGTAGTACAGATAATGCCTTTTGTATTTAATGGAAATAACTGCTTAAAATAAATATGGGTATTGGAGGGAGGATATATGAGTTTATTTTTAAATGTTTCCTATGAAGATAAGGATGAGGTAAAAGCGTTGGGTGCAAGATGGAATCCTGAGTTGAAAAAATGGTATGTAGAAAATAAAAAAAACTATCCCAAATTTATGAAATGGATACTTGGGGATAAGGAACAGGCATATATTCTTTGTGACTATTTTTACGTAGTAGAAGGGCTTCATACATGTTTTCGATGTCATAATAAAACGAAAGTAATCGGTTATGGAATTCATCATTTTTTTGATATATGTGATCCGGATATATATGATACTGATGAGGCGTGTGACTATCAGGATGATGAAATACATATAGCCTCACATATTTCACCCTTACCGGAAAAACTGTTGGAGTATTTGAAAGATGAATATGGATATTATGAGAGTTATTCAAAAACAGTAAATGCTTCTTATTTAGCAAATCATTGTTCTCACTGTCAGGTAATACAGGGGGATTTCTATTTGTTTGGAGAAGTGGACTCTCCATTTTTTTTAGATACAGTAGAGCGGGCAAGAAAATTAAAATTGTATAAAATACCATTAAAGTATGATATTATTGTAGATATGGAAATAGGTTGGAGTTCAGGAGACTGGATGATTGATGAATACGCAGAAAAAGTTAATTTTACCTGAGTTAAAAGTTTTTTTATTGATACGATTAATAGTAATAATATTATATCAGAATTAAAAGGAGTTGTTCGGGTTTTTTGTGAATATGAATTCAAAGGGGCGCTAGAGATAGGTAAACCAAAGAGTTGGCTCAAAACAGTCGGCAAGATGTAATGTATACACTTGTAATTACAAAGACACCAGCAAGTAATTTATTAAAAAAAATGTTAGGTGCTGGTCTAATTGTACCAGTTAAAGGACAAGGTAAGGGGAAATACCGTATTGCTTACCATTTATAATTTCTACAAGGCCACCCATTAGGGTGGCTATTAATTTGGCACAGAAAGGAAAAACCACATGTCATGTAAGCGATGAATAACCCATAATTCCAATTACGAAAAACTTCAATACCCAATGACTCTGTCAGTGAATTCCCTTATCCGTGCGGGTGTCTGATTAATGCCTTTCCGACTTTAAATAAGAACGCCTCGATACGTCAGCATATCTGGGTTGTGCGGCGTTAATCTCTACAGGGGTAGAACTTACTCTTGTCAACTGGAAATTAAAATTTCATTCTACGGTCTTTTTTAGAAATGAGAAATTTTGTAAAAAAGCAAACAAATGTTTGAAAAGTGTAGTAGGCTGTGGTATACTAAGACACAGTAAATAATGATGAAAAAAGAAAATATGAATTTCTTTTTGTTTAAATATAGAAAATTATTGGCACCATTCAGATACACACATGCATAGTCAGTATGCAAATCAGTTATAGAAAGGAAACAGAAAATGGAGTTCAAATTACACTCAGAATATCAGCCCACCGGGGACCAGCCCCAGGCTATAGCCGAGCTGGTTCAGGGCTTTAAAGAAGGAAACCAATTCGAAACGTTACTTGGTGTCACAGGTTCCGGTAAGACTTTCACAATGGCAAACGTCATACAGAAGCTGCAGAAGCCAACGCTCATTATAGCCCATAATAAAACCCTTGCCGCCCAGCTTTACAGCGAGTTCAAGGAGTTTTTTCCCGAAAATGCGGTGGAGTATTTCGTGAGTTATTACGATTATTACCAGCCGGAAGCTTATGTTCCCTCATCGGATACTTATATTGCCAAGGATTCGTCTATTAATGATGAAATAGATAAGCTGCGGCTTTCCGCCACCACATCCCTGGCAGAGCGGGATGATGTTATTATTATATCCAGTGTTTCCTGTATCTACGGATTGGGAAGTCCGGTGGATTATAAGGAAATGGTAATTTCCCTGCGTCCGGGTATGGAAAAAGACCGTGATGAAGTAGTCCATAAGCTGATTGATATTCAGTATGACCGGAATGACATGGACTTTAAGCGTGGTACTTTCCGGGTCAGGGGAGATGTACTTGAAATATTCCCGGCGGATTCCAGTGATACGGCAGTCCGGGTTGAGTTTTTTGGTGATGAAGTTGACCGTATCGTAGAGATCGATGTATTAACAGGGGAGATTAAGAGCTCCTTGGAGCATATTGCCATTTTCCCTGCCTCCCATTATGTCGTACCAATGGAGAAAATACTGGAAGCGGCAGCTAATATTGAGGAAGAACTGAAGGAACGCGTGGCTTATTTTAAAAGTGAAGACAAGCTTTTGGAAGCACAGAGAATCTCTGAAAGAACGAATTTTGATATAGAGATGATGAAGGAAACCGGATTTTGTTCCGGAATCGAGAATTATTCCAGACATTTATCAGGATTGGAGCCTGGCGCTACACCACATACGCTGATCGATTATTTCCCGGATGATTTTCTGATGATCATCGATGAGTCCCATAAGACGGTGCCCCAGATCAGGGGAATGTATGCGGGAGACCAGTCCAGAAAGAGTACCTTAGTGGATTATGGATTCCGTCTGCCCTCCGCAAAAGATAACAGACCATTGAATTTCGAAGAGTTTGAAAATAAGATTGATCAGATTATGTTTGTCTCTGCGACGCCGGGAGAGTATGAAGAGCAGCACGAACTCCTGCGTGCACAGCAGATTATCCGCCCCACAGGACTTTTGGACCCTCAGGTGGAAGTTCGTCCGGTAGAAGGTCAGATTGATGATCTGGTGGGAGAAGTGAATAGAGAAATAGAGAAGGGCAATAAAATCCTGATCACTACCCTCACAAAGCGCATGGCGGAGGATTTAACCGATTACATGAGAGAAATTGGTATCAAAGTCCGGTATCTGCACTCGGATATAGATACGCTGGAACGATCTGAAATTATCCGTGATATGCGCCTGGGCGTATTTGATGTACTGGTTGGAATCAACCTGTTAAGAGAAGGTCTGGATATTCCGGAGATTACGTTGGTAGCAATACTGGATGCGGATAAAGAAGGCTTTTTGCGTTCCGGAACCAGTTTGATCCAGACAATTGGACGTGCAGCCAGAAACTCCGACGGACATGTTATCATGTATGCAGATGTGATAACTGATTCCATGAGAATGGCAATTGACGAGACACAGAGAAGGCGTGCAGTCCAGGAGGCTTATAATGAAGAGCACGGTATTACTCCTCAGACCATTAAGAAAGCTGTCCGTGATATTATCAGTATATCCAAGGCAGTGGCGAAAAATGAGATGGAATTCGAAAAAGATCCGGAATCCATGAGCAGAAAAGAACTGGAAAAACTGGTTGGAGAGGTTCAGAAACAGATGAAACAGGCAGCAGCAGAGCTGAACTTTGAAGCTGCCGCGGATTTACGTGACAAGATGATCACACTAAAGAAACAATTACAGGAGATAGAATAGAATGGCAGTAAAAAATGGTAAGCAGTATATAAAAATAAGAGGAGCTAACGAGCATAATTTAAAGAATATTACTTTAAATATACCCAGAAATGAATTTGTAGTTTTGACCGGGCTCAGCGGTTCCGGAAAATCTTCTCTGGCATTTGATACAATTTATGCAGAAGGTCAGAGACGTTATATGGAGTCTCTGTCGTCTTATGCAAGACAGTTCCTGGGGCAGATGGAAAAACCAGAAGTAGAGAGCATTGAAGGACTTCCGCCGGCGATTTCCATTGACCAGAAATCCACCAACCGAAATCCCAGATCTACGGTGGGAACGGTTACGGAAATTTATGACTATTTCCGTCTTCTGTATGCCAGAATCGGTATTCCCCATTGTCCCAAGTGCGGAAAAGAGATAGCAAAGCAAACGGTGGACCAGATGGTGGACCAGATTATGGAATTGCCGGAGAAATCTAAGATACAGCTCCTAGCACCCGTGATCCGGGGCAGGAAAGGTGAGCATACGAAGCTGTTTGAGCAGGCAAAGCGCAGTGGATATGTACGTGTCCGCGTGGATGGAAACATGTATGAACTGTCAGAAGACATTAAGCTGGATAAAAATAAAAAGCACAATATTGAAATCGTTGTGGATCGTCTGGTGATTAAAGACGGTATACAAAAAAGGCTGACAGATTCCCTGGAGAATGTCTTGAATCTGGCGGAAGGCCTGGTACTTGTGGACATACAGGATGGGGAACCGATACGTTTCAGCCAGAGCTTCTCCTGTCCGGACTGCGGCATCAGCGTAGATGAAATCGAACCGAGAAGCTTTTCCTTCAACAATCCATTTGGTGCATGCCCGGATTGTTATGGGCTGGGGTACAAGATGGAATTTGATGAAGAACTGATGATTCCGGACAAATCCCTGAGCATTGCAGATGGGGCAATTACGGTCATGGGATGGCAGTCCTGTACCGATAAAGGAAGTTATACCAGAGCCATTCTGGATGCTCTGGCAAAAGAGTATAAATTTGATTTGGATACGCCTTATCAGGATCTGCCGGAAAATATCCGTCATATGCTGATTCACGGAACCAATGGAAAAGAAGTGAAAGTATATTACCGGGGACAGCGTGGAGAAGGCGTTTATGATGTTGCATTCGAAGGGCTGATCCGGAATGTGGAACGCCGTTACCGGGAGACCGGTTCTGATTCCATGAAACAGGAATATGAAGCTTTTATGAGAGTCACCCCCTGTAAAACCTGTGGAGGACAGCGACTGAAAAAAGAAGCGCTTGCAGTTACGATTAATGACACGAATATTTTTGAAGTTACATCCATGTCGATTCGGAAACTTCAGAAATTTTTGGATAACATGGTTCTTACCGAGCACCAGGAGATGATTGGACATCAAATATTAAAAGAGATTAAGGCAAGAATCGGTTTCCTCATCGATGTGGGACTGGAATATCTCACACTGGCAAGGGCGACAGGTACGCTGTCCGGCGGAGAGGCACAGCGTATCCGTCTGGCTACTCAGATTGGGTCCGGGCTTGTAGGGGTTGCGTATATCCTGGATGAGCCGAGTATCGGTCTGCATCAGCGTGATAATGATAAGCTGCTGCGTACCCTGAATAATTTAAAGGATCTGGGAAATACCCTGATCGTAGTAGAGCATGATGAAGACACCATGCTGGCTGCAGATTATATCGTAGATATTGGACCGGGTGCCGGAGAACACGGCGGCGAAGTTGTGGCGGAAGGTACTGCAAAACAGATTATGAAAAATAAAAAATCCGTTACCGGTGCCTACCTAAGCGGAAGAATTAAGATTCCCGTTCCCAAGGTCAGAAAAGAGCCGGTTGGTTCTATTAAAGTTGTGGGAGCAGCCCAGAACAACCTGAAAAATATAGACGTCGAGATTCCTCTTGGAGTCATGACCTGTGTAACAGGGGTATCCGGTTCCGGTAAAAGTTCACTGGTAAACGAGATTCTGTATAAGCGTCTGGCAAGGGACTTAAACCGTGCCAGAGTGATTCCCGGAAAGCATGTAACAATCGAAGGGATTGATCAGCTGGATAAAGTGATTGATATTGACCAGTCACCAATCGGGCGTACACCCAGATCGAATCCCGCGACTTACACCGGAGTGTTTGATCAGATCCGTGATCTGTTTGCGTCTACTTCTGATGCCAAGGCAAAAGGATATAAGAAGGGGCGATTCAGCTTTAATGTCAAGGGTGGACGCTGTGAAGCCTGCAGTGGTGATGGTATCCTGAAAATAGAAATGCATTTCCTTCCCGATGTCTATGTGCCCTGTGAAGTATGTCAGGGGAAAAGATACAACCGGGAAACATTGGATGTAAAGTACAAAGGCAAGAGTATCTATGATGTGCTGGATATGACCGTGGAAGAAGCTATGACTTTCTTCGAACATATCCCGTCTATCCGCAGGAAGATAGAGACACTTTACGATGTGGGACTTTCTTACATCCGTCTGGGACAGCCTTCTACAACGCTGTCGGGTGGAGAAGCCCAGAGAATAAAACTGGCAACAGAATTGAGCAAACGGAGTACAGGAAAGACCATTTACATTCTGGACGAGCCGACTACCGGTCTGCATTTTGCAGATGTTCATAAATTAATAGAGATCTTACAGCGCCTTTCAGAAGGCGGAAATACGGTTGTGGTAATCGAGCATAACCTGGATGTTATTAAAACAGCCGATTATATCATCGATATCGGACCTGAGGGCGGGGACAAGGGAGGTACTGTCATAGCGAGCGGTACACCGGAAGAAATTGCCCGCAATCCCAGATCTTACACAGGTCAGTATGTAGCAAAATATCTGGACTTAGAAGAGTCTAAAATTGCAAATAGTTAAATGAAACCTGGTATCAGTCCGGTTTCCCGTTACGGGTTTTTCAAATATTGGAAAGCCGGTATCGCGGATACGGATTGATACCTTTTTATTCCCGAAATGGTTTCGCTGAACAAAAGTAACTGAACAAAATATGCTGAACAAAATATCTTGGCTGGGATTTGACGAAATCCTATATTTTGATTAAAATGAAGATAAGAATACAAGGCAGCAGCTATCACGGTGCTGTTAATTTGGGAGCAGGCCAGGAGGAATTATGACTCACGAAGAATTAGATGTCTTTTTACATGCGTTTACGGATCAGGAGAAGGAAAATCTGCTAAAAGGAACAGTGGATTTTGATAATCCCAGAATACATAGAGAATACAGTAAATACAGCTCCATGGACAAGGGCGCGTACTTATTTGAAGGGGACTACTTTATGAACCCTTATGAGAATATCGGGGTAAACCGGCAGGATCGTTTCGTAGATATCAAGCCCCACGCCCACAACTATATTGAACTGAATTATGTCTGGTCGGGCACCTGCGTGCAGACAATTGAGGGACGGAAAGTGGTGAGCCGGCAAGGGGATGTCTGCATATTTGACACCAGCGTAGTACATTCTATAGAAAAAGCAGGTGAAAACGATATTATATTGAATATCCTCATGCGAAAGGAATTCTTTGCATCTGCATTTCTTGCCAGAATGACCAAACAGGGAATTGTATCCCAGTTTCTGATGGAAGCGGTAACCAGGAGCCAGCAGAAAAAACATTATTTATATTTTCCGGCACATAATAATCTAAGGGTTAGAAAGATTATGGAGGAGATTTTGCTGGAATATTATAATAAGGATCTGGGCGTTCAGGAAGTACTGGACAGTTATATGGTTATACTGTTTACCGAATTGCTGCGAACCTACCGGGATGCTTCCAAAGAAAAGGAAAAGGATGTTTCCCACAACGTTCAAATTCTCTCGGTATTATCGTATATCGAAGAAAATTATGATCATTGCACGTTGAGCCAGATGGCGAAACACTTCGGTTTCAATGGGGCTTATCTGACAAATCTTTTAAAGGAAAAGACGGGAAGAAGCTTTGTAGAACACGTTCAGGAACAGCGTTTAAACAAAGCCATGGCACTGCTGGAAAATACTGATCTTCCGGTTACAGAAATTGTATCGGTGTGCGGATACAACAATATGAACTTTTTTTATAAGAAATTCAAGGAGGCAGTGGGTAGCACACCGGGGGATTATCGCAAAAGCAGAACCTAAAAAATGGTCAATAGAAGTATAAAGAACCGTTATTGTACAACCTGTAATTTTCGTGTAATCTATATTTATCAACATTAGAATAGTATAATAATATATTTACGGAACGAACGGATAAGCCGGAATGAAGTCAAAAATGGAGGTAGTACAATGTTAAAAATAGGAAAGTTAAAAATGAATTACCAGGAAAATCCCATTGGAGTTACACAGGTACCGCAGTTTGGCTGGGTATTGGAAAGTGATAAACGAAGTGTGATTCAGGCATCCTATGAGCTGCAGATCAGCGCTGATGCTGAATTTAAAAATGTACTTTTTGACAGCGGAGAAATAAACAGTGATGAATCTGCACATGTATTTGCGGAGGGGTTCCAGATAAAATCTGCTGAAAAATATTTTGTGCGTGCAAAAGTTACGGACGTGGATGGTGAATGCAGCGGCTGGAGTAAAACCGGATATTTTGTAACAGCACTTCTTTCTGAGGAGGAATGGAAAGCAGAGTTTGTTTCAGCAGAGACAAAAGAAAATGCAGGAGAGTCTAAGGGAACTTATGTAAGAAGCAATTTCCGGGTGAAAGGAAACGTGAAGGCTGCTTATGCATTTACAACCGCCCTGGGATTATATAAATTTTACATAAACGGTACAAAAGTTGGAACCGATGAATTGACACCGGGCTGGACCTCTTACCTCAAACATTTAACTTACCAGACATACGACATTACTACAATGTTAAAAGAAGGAGAAAATGGTGTGGGTGCCATGCTGGGCGCCGGATGGTATAAAGGAAAAATGGGGTTTGTGGGCAACCGCAATAACTATGGAGAACAGACTGCATTTTTAGGGCAGATTCATATTGCATACGAAGATGGAACAACAGATACCATAGTGACCGATTCAACCTGGAAGGGAAGTGATGCACCGGTTGTATTTTCTGAGATTTATGATGGTGAGATCTATGATGCCAGATTGGAAATAGAAGGCTGGTCAGAGGCTGGATTTGATGCAAATGGATGTTCAGAGGCTGGATTTAAAGCAGATGGCGGAACACAAGCTGGATATCATGCAAAAAGATTTTGGGATGTAGAAACGGTTGCTTTTGATAAAAAAGTGCTGGAAGCTCAGAGCTTCTGTAAAGTAACGGAAGTCGAGCCGGTAACGGCAAAACGGATTTTCCAGACACCGCAGGGTGATACGGTCATTGATTTTGGACAGAATATGACCGGATGGATTCATGTAAAGGTAAAAGGAAAAGCAGGAGATAAAGTGGAACTCAACTGCTTTGAGGTGCTAGATGCGAAAGGAAATGTCTATCTGGATAACCTAAGAGGGGCTAAAGAGACCCTTACCTATATCTGCAAGGATGATCAGGAGACAGAATACCATCCGAATTTCACTTTCATGGGATTCCAGTTTGCGAAGATTGCTTCTTACCCGGGAGAAGCAAAAATAGAGGACTTTACCGCATACGCAGTGCATTCAGATATGGAACAGACGGGTACTTTCACATGCTCCAATCCGGATATCAACCAGCTGCAGCATAATATTTTATGGGGATTAAAAGGAAACTTTGTAGATGTGCCTACGGACTGCCCCCAGAGAAATGAAAGACTGGGATGGACCGGAGATGCACAGATCTTCTGCCGCACGGCAAGCTATCTGATGAACACCTACCATTTCTTTGCAAAATGGTTAAAAGACGTGGCTGCAGACCAGACACCTGAGGGAGGGATACCGCATGTAGTGCCGGATATCCTTACCGGTAAAACAGACGGCGACTGGCTGTTAGAACAGGGAAGCCATTCCGCAGCGGCATGGGCAGATGTGGCAGTTATTAACCCATGGACCATGTATCTCACCTATGGAGATAAAAAGATACTGGAAGACCAGTATTCCAGTATGAAGGCTTGGATTGGCTTTATGGAAGAGCATGCAAAGGATTATATCTGGAATTATAAATTACAGTTTGGTGACTGGGTTGCGTTAGATGCCCAGGAAGGCAGCTATTTTGGAGCGACCCCCAATGATCTGACCTGTACCGCTTACTTTGCATATTCAACCGGATTATTTGTGAAGATTGCAAAAATCCTCGGAAATTGTGAAGATGAGAAGAAATACACAGCTCTGTATGAAAAAATCGTGGATAAGTTCCAGAGAACTTTCTTTGACAGCGAAGGAATTATGACTGCTCAGACCCAGACTGCACATATTGTGGCGTTATATTTCAATCTGGTTCCGGAAGCATACCGGGAGAAAACGGTGGAAGGTCTGTTAAGGTTACTGGAGAAAGAAAACGGACACCTGGTTACGGGATTTGTGGGAACGCCATATTTCTGCCATGCTTTGAGCCAGAACGGGCATACAAAAGAAGCATACGAACTGCTGTTAAAAGATGATTTCCCATCTTGGCTGTATCAGGTAAAAATGGGAGCAACAACGGTCTGGGAACACTGGGATGGCATGAAACCGGATGGAACCATGTGGAGTCCCGATATGAACTCCTTTAATCATTATGCATATGGAGCAATTGGAGAATGGCTTTACCGTGTGGCTGCCGGAATCGAAGCAGATGAAGAAAGAAGCGGTTATAAGTTTACCACAATCTATCCAAGAATCGGCGGCGGACTGGATTATGTAAAAGCAAATTATAAATCAGTTTACGGTGATGTTACATCTGAATGGAATGTTGACGGCGATGAAGTGACCATGAAAGTATGCATTCCTCCTAATACACAGGCTAAGATCTGCCTGGATCAGGCAGTAGAGGTTCTGGATGGAGATGGACTGGAGTTTGGCTCAGAAAATGGTTTCATGAGCGCATGTGCAGGATCGGGATGTTATCATATTCGTTTTCGTAAATGAGTAAATAAGTAAATATTTTGCCAGGTAGAAATAAGCCAAAGTGTCGGAACTGTGTTTTCGCGATTTGGCTTATTTTTATGATGGAATTGTATTTTCTAATGCTTTGTACTTTCAAAGGAAGATAAGAGTTTATCCCCTAAGCTCCGGTAATTCTCATTGAATTTACCAATTGAATGCGGTATAATGATGGAGTTTAACAGGTAACGCAAGGGATTTAAAATGAAATTACAGCATTTGAGGGGGATTTGACTTGGCAAAGATATTAGAATTGGATATGACAAGTGAAGAAGAACTTTGCAATGTGGGAAAGGCGCTTTCTTCACCAATACGAATAGAGATACTAAAACTTTTGTACGAAGAAGGGCTGATTATCGGGGACATCGCGAAGAAATTGGATATTCCCGCATCCAGCGCGGCACTGCACCTGAAGATTCTGGAGAAGGCGGGACTAATCAGAATGGAGACACAGCCGGGAACCCGGGGTTCTACGAAGCTCTGTAACCGGAAAAGAGATTTTATCACCATTGATCTATCTGCCATCAATACGGATATTGATGAAATTACCAGCGTTGAAATGCCCGTTGGCGCATACTGTGCCTGTAAGGTATCGCCTACCTGCGGTCTATACAGCAGAGCCGGTGTGATTGGTATGGAAGATGCGGAGTACAGCTTTTATCTTCCGGAAAGGATAAACGCCCAGCTTTTATGGACTTCTTCAGGCTTTGTGGAATATAAATTTGCCAATGCGGTGCCCAAAAAGCGCATGCCCAAACGGATCAGCGTTTCCCTGGAAATCTGTTCAGAAGCTCCTAATTACAGAGAGGACTGGAAGTCCGATCTGACGGTATGGATCAACGGCATAGAGTGCGGAACCTGGACCAGTCCCGGAGATTTTGGAGCCAGGAGGGGGAGATTGAATCCTTCTATATGGCCCAACGGTTCTACCCAGTATGGATTACTCATGACCTGGGAAGTACGCAGGGATGGGGCATATATCAATGAAACCAGGGCATCCGATATAAAAGTAGAGGAATTGGACTTGATGTCCCAGCCTTATATTGATGTGAAAATTGGTAATAAAGAAGGTACAAAATATGTAGGGGGATTTAATATCTTTGGCAGGGGATACGGAGATTATGAACAGGATATTGTTATGAATATTGAATATTGATCTTATAGTTCATGCTCTGCTGCAAGCAAATGAAAAAAGATCTGTCGCCTTGGCAGGTCTTTTTTTTGTGCTGGGAAAAACTATTTCACACGTTATGTAAAAATCTCCTATGCGAGCAAAAAAAACATATTATGACATAAATTATGGTGATAAAAAATATAGAAGCAATATAAATGTTAAAATGAACAAAATTTGCAAATTACATATTGACAAAAATGGTAAAATGACGTAATATACAAAATATAGAAACAGAAATATTGTTTAAATAATATTTTTTGATTCTTTATATCCTTTATTTAAACAGTAAAAATGTTTAAATAACTCGTTAGTGCCGGCAAAACTAACAGGGAACAGCTGAATAACTTATAAAAATGTTGGAGGTTCTTTATGAAAAAAAGAATAGTGAGTATGATTTTAGCGGTTTGCGTATTTGGAACAGCACTGGCTGGATGTGGAAACAGTGCAGCGACAGAAAATAAAGAAGGGAGCAAGGAAACAACAGAGGTAAATACCCAGGCTGACGGCACTGGTGCACAGCCAGACAGTGCATCTGATGGAGAAACGGCTTCGGGTTCGGTAACAGATGTAAATGAAGATGGAACGGTTAACAATCCGGAGAATGTGAAGATAGATGAAGGTAAGCTGGTGTTCTGGTCCTTGTTCAGCGGCGGTGACGGAACTTTTATGGATCAGATTATTTCTGATTATAATGCAGGTAGTCCGAAAATGGGCGTGCAGTCAATCATGTTGGTGTGGGATGATTATTATACAAAGCTCCAAACGGCTGTTGCCGCAGGAAAAGGACCGGACATAGGAGTATCGCATGTATCCAAGCTGCCGGAGCTGGTAAACGAAGGATCTGTTATTGCGTTAAATGATTATCTGGATCAGCTGGGCGTCGATCTTTCCAGTATGTTTTCTCAAAATTCACTGGACAGCGTAACGTTTGACGGAGAAATCTATGGCATTCCACTGGATACTCATGCTGAGATTATGTATTTCAACAAAGATATTCTTACGGAAGCTGGTGTGCAGCTAAATGAAAGCGGTCAGCTGGATATTGGAAGTACAGAGGATTTTTATGCTGTCCTGGATAAGATAAAAGCAGTTATCCCGGAAGGAAGCAGTGCATTATCCTTAACGAATTCCGGCGATGATCCATACCGCTTATGGTGGGCATCTTACTACCAGATGGGTGGAAAAGCTCTGGTCAGTGATGATGGTGCGCAGGTAACCATGGATAAAGAAATTGCCATAAAAGCGGCAGAATTTGTAAAGAGCCTCTATGACAAAGGATACATATTAGAAGGAATTGACGACCATCAGGCATTTTTCCAAAGCGGAAAAGCGGGACTGCTGTTTGCCGGAACCTGGGCAACAGGAGCACTCGAAAGTACGGAGAATCTGAATTTCGGTGCACAGACATTCCCCCGGTTGTTTGATAATGATGCATGCTGGGCTGACTCTCATACGCTGATTATTCCTTTCAGCAAAGACAGAACAGAAGACGAGACCCTTGCTGCAGTGGAATTCGTACTGGGGGCATCCTCAGAGGGTGGCGTAACCTGGTCAAAATCCGGGCAGATCCCGGCAAACTTAAAGGTTCTGGAAAGTGATGATTATTTAAAACTGCCTTACAGAAGTGATTATAAGAGTGCACTTGACAAAGCAGTGATGCCCACCAAGAATCCTAATTTCTATGGTATGAAAGCCGGAATGATCGACAGCCTGAATGCGTATTGGACGGGACAGACAGATGCACAGGGTGCTATTGATAATCTCTACGGGGAACTGGAATCGAATCTGGAATAAGGAAGTATCCCTGACAGATTCGTGTTTCCAGAAAAACGGGAGGTTAAAAAATGCTTAAAACAAGAAATAAAAGAAAACAGCTTTTCCTTGCACTTGGGTTTGCAGCACCGTTTTTTCTCTTATATACGGTATTTACTATATGGCCGGTAATACAGGGCGTTTATGTCAGTCTGCACAAGTGGACGCTGATGGGGAAATTGAAATTTGTGGGACTGGATAATTATCTGAAATTTTTAGGAGATAAGAATTTTTGGGGTGCGCTGCAAAATACGACCGTGTTTGTGTTGATTACAGCACCACTACTGGTTATAACGGCGATGATTCTGGCACTGCTGGCTAACCGGCCTACCAGAATAAAGAAAGGACTCAGAATCTGCTTTTACCTGCCCAGTGTTCTTTCCGTTTCCGTTGCGGCGTTTATCGCAAAATATATGTTTGCGCCATATCGGGGATTCATCAATGGTTTTCTCCATGCCACAGGATTTCTTGAGATCAATCAGGAACTGCAGTGGCTGCAGGACGGAAGCCTGGTCTGGGGGACGATCACATCTATGACGGTGTGGTGGACAGTGGGATTCAGTATGATGCTTTATCTTTCGGCATTACAGGATATTTCACCGCAGGTGTTTGAAGCAGCGGCAATCGACGGCGCCACAAAACGTCAGCAGTTATTTTCCATTGTGCTGCCTCTGTTAAAATCTACGACTTATCTGGTCGTACTGTTACAGGTAATTGCCTGTTTTAAAGTATTTGGGCAGATCTACATGATAACCGGAGGAGGTCCGGCATCCTCAACGAGGCCTTTAATCCAGTATATTTACGAAAATGCTTTTAAGAAAAACAATATGGGCTACGCCTCCGCAATGTCCTATGTTCTGTTCCTGATTCTGGTAGTACTTTCCCTGGTTCAGCAGGTGATACAACGGAAGGGGGAACGGGACTCATGAAGAAAATAAAACCTGGAAATGTGATTTTATCAGCGATTTCCATTGTGATAGCTCTTGTTTTTACTGCACCGGTTCTGTGGTCGCTTGCAGTTTCGTTTCAGATAGAAGGAAAGCAGATTACCACAGTATGGGACTGGTTTCTGCCGCCTTACACACTGGGCAACTATCCGGAGATCATACTTCACAGCGAGGTGGCGAGATGGCTGGTAAACAGTTTGTTTATTGCAGTAATTACCACAGGACTTACAGTACTGTTATCGGCAATGGCTGCTTACGCTATAGCAAAAATAAACTTTAAAGGCAGTAAGGCGCTTTATTTTTACTTCCTGCTTGGTATTATGGTTCCGGCAGAAGCAACCATCGTTCCGCTTTTTATTACCGCAAACAGTCTGAATCTCATCGATTCCTATGCAGGCCTTGTTCTGCCGGCAGTGGCAGGCTCCATGAATATGATTATTATGGTTACATTTTTCCGCGGACTGCCAAATGAATTGATGGAAGCAGTAAGGATTGACGGAGGCGGGGAATTGACCATCTTCTTTCGGATACTCCTGCCCCTGTCCAAAGCGGTAATATCCACCGTGTGTATATTTGCATTTATCGGAAGCTGGAACAATTATCTATGGCCCCTGTTATGCGCCATGAGCAGTGAGAAGTTTACGCTTCCAATCGGTATTCCTACCTTTGCAGGTACTTACACCGTAGACTATGTGAAGCCGCTGACGGCAAACATGGTGGCATCCGTACCAATTATTCTGCTGTATATCTTATTTGAAAAGCAGATCGTGCAGGGAATCACTATGTCCGGTGTAAAGGGATGATTTAGATGAAAGGCAGTTCAAAAGGATGAAAGACAAAAATCAGAGAAGGGAAATGCCACAGTTCATATGCTTTCATCCTGTTACATGTGGCAGTGTCACATCAATTGTGATAAAAGGTATGTATGATGAGAAGTTACAAGAAAGATTATCCCAGACCCCAGCTGGTTCGTCAGGAATGGGAAAACTTAAACGGAACCTGGGATTTTCTGTTTGATGACAGAAACGTGGGAGAAAAAGAAAGATATTATGCAAAATTTCCTGGTGAACTTAAGATTCAGGTACCATTTACCTATGAAACGAAATTGAGCGGAATCGGGGATGAGAGCAGGCATGACCATGTCTGGTACCGGAAAACATTTAAAGCGGATAAAAATCGTCTGGAAAAAGAAAATTTAATGCTTCATTTTGAAGGAAGCGATTTTTACACAAAAGTATGGGTGAACGGAGAGCTGGCAGGCTCCCACCGGGGTGGGTATTCCAGATTTTCCTTTGATATATCAAGTTTAATAATAGACGGAGAAAATGAAATCGTAGTTAAGGCGGATGATTCCTTTGATATGGCACAGCCCAGGGGCAAACAGCGCTGGAAAGAGGAGAATTTTGGCTGCTGGTACGTACAGACTACCGGAATCTGGAAGACGGTATGGATGGAATATGTACCGGTTACCAATCTGGCATTCTTAAAGATTACTCCGCTGTTAGATAAGGACTGTGCAGAACTGGAAATGGAGATTAAGTCAGCAGAATATTCCAGGGAGCTGACAGCAGAAGTGGAAATTTCCTTTCTGGGAACATTTGTAAACAAATTGGTGATTGTTGTTCCTAAAAGTCATGTGACTGCCCGAATAAACGTATTTTCCCAGGAAGCTGACGAATGGGGGATTCGCACCTGGTCACCGGAACGACCTGACCTGTATGACATCTCCATTCGGATTCTGGAAGATGGAAAGGCTTGTGATGAAGTACAGTCCTACTTTGGAATGAGAGAAATCCGCATAGACAAAGGCAATATTCTGCTAAACGGAAGACCACTTTATCAGCGCCTGATTCTGGATCAGGGGTATTGGGAAGATTCCCATCTGACACCTCCAAATGAAGAAGCTCTGGTGGAAGATATCGACAAGATCATGCAGCTGGGATATAACGGACTGCGCAAACATCAAAAGGTAGAGGATGAGCGCTTCCTTTACTGGTGTGATGTGAAGGGGATGCTGGTTTGGAGTGAAGTGCCGGCAGCTTATCGTTTTTCCGATGAAGCGGTGCGGGAGTTCACAGAGGAATGGATGGATATTGTAAGACAGAATTATAATCATCCAAGCATCATTACCTGGACACCCTTTAATGAATCCTGGGGAATACCAAAAGTGGAAACAGACAAAAAGCAGCAGCAGTTTACAGAGGCAATCTATTATTTGACGAAATCGTTTGATCAGTTCCGTCCGGTGATTGTAAATGACGGATGGGAGCATACCATTTCCGATATCATTACCCTGCATGATTATGAGGAATATGGGGAGCTGTTTTATGACCGTTATAATCATTATAGAGAAGAAATTTTCACAACGGACATCTATCACAGCAATCACAAATCGGCTATGGCAAATGGTTATGCATATAAAGGGCAGCCGGTTATCATCAGTGAATACGGCGGAATTGCTTTTCAAAATGGTGAATCCGGATGGGGATACGGCAATAAGGTGCAAGATGAAGCGGAATTTATCAAAAGATTCGATTCCATTACGACGGCAATCAAAAAGACCCCCTATATCTGCGGGTTTTGTTATACCCAGGTAACTGATGTGCAGCAGGAAATCAATGGATTAATGAATATGGACCGCAGCTTTAAGGTAAGTCCTCAGGCAATTAAAGAAATTAATGAGCGCCCCGGAGGATATTGGAGAGCAGAATAGAATAATATTTTGTGCTGAAAAGTGCATGGAGAAAGATTTGATTCTCCATGTTCTTTTTTTTGCCCTTATGTTAAATTAAATACATCAGAAACAACAAAACGAAGCAAAGAAAAAGGGAGGATACAAAATGAAGATCAGAAAGGTAACAGCACTTTTACTTGCAGCAGCAATGGCAGCAGGCAGTATTATGGGATGCGGAGGAAGCGATAGGTCGACAACAGAAGCACCAAAGGCAACTGATGCAGCAACTGAGGCGAAGACAGAAGCGCCGGCAACTGAAGAGGCAAAAGATTCAGAGACAGAAGCAGCAAGTAAGGAAGAAGGCTCCGAAGCTGCAACAACCGCTGCAAAAGCAGACGGGGAATGGGAATATAAAGAAGCAGAACTGACCATGTTGATTGATACCGATATGACCTTAGCAGGGATTCAGGCAGTCTGCGATCTGGCACAGGAAAAATTAGGTATTACCGTTGAAATCGAAACCAGAGCCGGCGGTGCAGATGGTGATAATATTGTTAAGACGCGGCTTGCATCCGGCGACATGGCGGA
The DNA here is from genome assembly GCA_018365455.1 of Clostridiales bacterium. Classification (GTDB taxonomy): domain Bacteria; phylum Bacillota; class Clostridia; order Lachnospirales; family Lachnospiraceae; genus Robinsoniella. Next base: position 12,187 of record JAGZJZ010000049.1, on the reverse strand, counting down.
TCTTTGCGGATACAATTCCGGATCACTTCTGGCAGCACTTAATCCTGCAGAATATTTTATTGATATTTCAGGAGAAGAATGGGCAAACAAACTGGATGATACATACAAATCATCTGTAACCGTTGACAATGCAGTATACGGCGTACCTGCAGCTTCCACACAGGCAGGCGCGATACTCTATAACAAAGAATTATATGAAAAATACAAACTGGAAATTCCAAAAACATGGGACGAGTTCAAAAAGAACTGTGATGTATTAAAAGAAGCTGGTGAGACAGCGCTGATCGGTACATTTGCAGACAGCTGGACATCACAGGTATTATATCTGGGCGATCATTATAATGTTCAGGCAAAAGAACCAAATTTTGCAAAAGATTTTGAGGCAGGGACCGCAAAATATGCTACTACTCCGGCGGCACTGAGAAGTTTTGAGAAATTAGCGGATACAACGCAGTATTATAATTCCGATTATCTGGCAACTACCTATGATGATGGCTGCGATATGATCGTGAACGGAGAAGGGGCACACTGGATTATTCTGACACAGGCATTATCCAATATCTATGAATTGTATGGAGAAGATGTAAATAAAGTAGGTGTATTTGCAGTACCGGGTGATGATGCAAATGATAACGGATTAACCGTATGGATGCCTACATCATGGTATGGAAATAAGAATTCAGATAAAGTAGATGATATCAAGAGATTCATGGAATTCTATATTTCGGATGAAGCATTAGACGCATACACATCTGCAATTTTACCGGATGGCCCATACTGTGTAAAAGGATATGAACTTCCGGATAATGCATATGATGCGGTAAAACAGGAACAGGAATACTTTGATGCTGGAAAGACATCCACAGCTCTGGAGTTCCAGACAGCAGTAAAAGGTTCCAATTGCCCGGCGATCTGCCAGGAATGCGGTTCTGGACAGACAACAGCAGAAGAGGCAGCGAAAGCATATGATGAAGATTGTTTGAAACAGGCAGTGCAGTTAGGTCTGGATTGGAAATAATCAGGGAATAAACAATGCGGAAAGGGGCGTGAGTGCCCTTTCCAAATTGATAAGCATGTATGACATGCTCTGATATCAGAATGTATCCCATGCATGGTTATCAATCTGGAATTACATAAGTACTGCAGACAATATTTATAGAGCGTGTTTGAAAAATGCTTCCTGTCAGCTGTGCGTCACAGTTTGTAGGAATAATTTTTCAAATACGCTTTAAAAGAGAAAGGGAAAATGTATGAATAAAAAGAAGATTTATACAAGCTGGTTTATGGCTCCGGCAATGATCATTTTTACTATTTTTTTCATTATTCCAATGCTTACATCGCTGTTTTTCAGCCTGACAGTTTGGAACTTTAAAGATTTTACCTTTGTTGGACTGGACAACTTTAAAATGTTTTTTTCAGAGAGGTCTTTGAATATCGGTATTAAAAACACCTTGATTTATGCATTTTTAACCTGTAGTTTGAAAGTTGTAATTGCATTTTTCATAGCCGTATTTCTTACCAGTAAGATAAAAAGCAAGAATATTCTGCGCTCCATCGTGTTTTTTCCAAATCTGGTGAGTACCGTTGCTGTAGGTATTGTATTCAGCGCTATGATGCATCCCTCCAAAGGACTTATTAATACAGCATTACAGGCAATTGGACTAAACGGAGTGGATTGGCTTGGCAATACCAGTCTGGCACTCTTCTCAGTCATCGGTGTTGACGTCTGGAAAGGTGTTGGTGTGGCTACGGTCATCTATATTGCAGGAATGCAGTCCATTGATAAAACTTACTATGAAGCGGCATCCATTGATGGCGCCAGCGCATGGCAGCAGTTAAAGAGTGTAACGATTCCCCTCTGCCGTCCGGCTATGAACTCCGTTATTATTTTAGCATTCATCGGCGGTATGCGCTGCTTCGACCTGATCTGGGCAATGACAGGAGGAGGACCGGGATTTGCAACAGACGTGGTAGCTTCTATTGTATATAAACAGTATGCAGCCGGTTTCTATGGACTGTCAACAGCGGGTAACGTTATTATGTTTGTCATGATTGCCATTTTGGCATTCCCACTTCAGAAATTCTTACTGAGTAAGGAGGTTGACTAACGATGAAGAAAAAGAAAGCGCTCTATTTAGCAGGAGATATCATTGGAATCCTGGTTGCATTTGTAGTCTTTATCATACCTTTTATCTTTATGTTCGTGAACTCTTTGAAAGAGCGAAGAGAAGCCAATCTGCTCAGCATTGCATGGCCCAAGGAATTACAGTGGGATAACTTTAAACAGGTATTGACCACAAGCAATGGAATTGTACTGACGGCATTTAAAAACAGTTTTATTTTAACTGCCGGATCTGTTATCCTGCTGATCATTGTATGTGCTATGGCAGGGTACGTGCTTCAGCGAAGAAATGACAAAACAACGGGAGTAGTAAATGCCCTGGTAATGTCAGGACTTATGGTACCTCCGGCAATTTTGCCTACGATCTGGGTAATGCAGGGACTGCATATTTACAAGACCATGTTTGGAATGATTATGGTGGAAGTGGCACTGCAGATACCATTTACTATTATGCTGTACCGTGGATTTATGGGGTCGATTCCTACGGAGCTGGAGGAAGCAGGGTATATTGACGGATGTACAAGGGTGAAACTGTTTGCGTCAGTTATCTTCCCGCTGTTAAAGCCGGTAACGGCTACGGTTACCATTCTGAATGCAGTAACTGTTTTTAACGATTTTACGAATCCATTGTACTTTCTTCCGGGAAATAAAAATGCAACTTTACAGCTGACTTTGTATACTTTTATGGGAAAATACTCCAGTTCCTATAACCTATTATTTGCAGATGTATTGATTATCACCGTACCAATGCTGATTTTGTTTATTATCTTCAACAAACGTATCGTAGATGGTATGGTAGCAGGTGCAGTCAAGGGATGACATAAAATGACCGGTACAATGGAGAAACATTGTATTCTTTTCATTGTACCAGTGCAGCCCGGTATAAATACGCCAGGCTGCACTGGTATTTTTGTTTCTCAGCAGTTATAATATTCCCGATAATAAGAAGACATAGGAGGGGCATATGAGATTTCGGACCAGAATGATATTATCTTATGCGGTATTTGTGTTGATGGCAGCGCTTATATTAGGACTTGCTTACAACCGGTATACAATACGGGAATACAAGAATAACGAGTACAATGATACACAATTTATTTCGGAAAGACTGGCTAATCAGTTTGATGAATCCATCAAAACCATGAAATCTATTACAGACTACATATTGTCAGATACCGGAATGCTGTCATCAATAAGAATGCTGGCAAGTACAGATCATAACAATGAAAGCCAGGCGAGTTATATTGAAGAAGCCAAAACAACAATCCAGTCCGGTATCAATACGGACTATATGATCAAAAATTTCTACCGGGTTCTGGTATTTAATCAATACGGAGATGTAGTGGGAAGTTCCAATTATGAAAACAGATTAATTAACCTGAATAAAAAAACGGAGGATCTAAAATGGCTTTCTAAAGTGGAGGGACATCGGGGAAAACCGGTGCTCATCGGAATCCATAAAGACGACTGGGGGCTGAAAAGCCAGACAATGGTCTATTCCATAGCCAGAGAAATTCAGGGAAAATCCATGGGGTTTATTGAAGTACAAAGAGATGTGGATAAGTTAAAAACATTGTTCGAATTGCCAAAGTCCGGCATGGATGTGGCAGCAGTTACAGAAGACGGAGAGATTCTGTATTCCACGCTGGATGGGAACCAGAATGATTTTTATGTAAAACTGGCGGGTGAAGATAAACATGGGGTTGCAGAATACCGAAATGACGTTACAAACAACAAGGAACTGATCGCCATCAGCAATTCCAAAGAAACCGGTGTAAAGATTATGGTTATTGAAAATATGAACCAGCTGGAACGGGAAATCGGTTATGTGGCACCTTTAACTTTTGTGATTGCAGGATGCTTTTTTACCATTTCCATGGTGTTTGTATTTATTGTATCCGGTCATTTGACAAAACCCATCCAGAAGTTAAGGGAGCAGATGGAGAACACCAGGATTGAAAATCTGGATCAGGAGGTATTTTTGGATACCTCAAATGACGAGATGGAAGCTCTCAGTAAATCCTACCAAAAAGTATTAAACCGGCTGGATGAGTCCATAGTGAAGGAGAGGCGGCTGTCTATTCTGCAGCTGCAGGCACAGTTTGATACTCTCCAGGCGCAGGTGAATCCCCATTTTCTGTATAATGTGCTGAATGTAATTGCAAACAGGGGAATGAACAGCGGAGACGAGACTATCTGCGAGATCTGCGGCAGCCTGGCAGCGATGCTGCGGTATGCCACCAGTACGATAGAACGTTATGCTGCTATCGGGCAGGAACTCCAGTATCTGGAGCAGTATTTTTATCTGATCAAGTCCAGATATGAACATAAACTGCAATACCATATAGAAGTTGAGGAAGAAATCAAGGCAGAAATTATTCCGAAAATCGTATTGCAGCAAATTGTAGAAAACAGCATCAATCATGGATTCACCCAGACATCCCACATTATGGAAATTGAAATTAAAGGCTGGAAAGAAGAGGGGTTCTGGTATATTCAGGTGTCGGATAACGGACAGGGTATTGAAGATGCAGTGTTAAAGGAACTGCAGCAGAAAATAACAAGAATCCGGGACCGGCTGGGCAATCGACGCAGTAATGTGGAAATGGAGATAGGGGGTATGGGTCTGATTAATACCTATGCAAGACTTTATCTGCTGTACAATGAAGATCTGGTCTTTGAAATTAATAACTGTGATACGGGAGCAGTAGTCAAGATAGGCGGAAAGCTGAAAGAGAAAACAATGAATTGGGAAAATCAGAGTCATGCAGTGGGTGTAAAATGTGAAGGTAAGGAGAATGAATGATGTTCACAGTAATTGTAGTAGATGATGAACCGGCTGCGTTGAATCATATTTGTACCATTATTGAGAAAAAGTGTCCGGGGTTCCGGGTAGCGGATAGAGCCGAAAACGGAAAGGAAGCCATGGATAAGGTGAGGCTAATAAAGCCTGATGTTGTTATTTCCGATATTCGGATGCCCATTATGAACGGGCTGGAGCTTGTAGCCGAAATCAGAAAAGAATTTCCCTGGATGATATCTGTGATCGTAAGCGGATACCAGGACTTTGAATACGCTCAGGGTGCAATTAAATCTGGAGTTACGGACTATATCCTGAAACCGGTCATGCCATCGGAACTAAAAAGTCTGTTTGATCTGCTGGAGGACAAACTGCGAAAACGTTATTATCTGGAACGAAATGATGTGATGCGTAAAGTATGCCGTGGAATTGATTTAGATGAAGAGGTATTGAAAAAATATTTTCCCCAAGACCAGTACTATGGTGCGGTGGTGCGGCTAGGCGGGCTTCACAGGCGTTTTATGAATGGTGCAGGCAGGGAAATATTTTCGGATATCCATGAAATGATGTTTGTCTATGGCAGGGATGAAATGGAAGCATTGTATATCTGCCCGGCAGAGTTGATTTTTATGACCAGCTTTGAGAGTATGATTCGCAGCAAGATTGTAAAAGAACAGCCTGCTTCCTCTTATATGACCGCTGTGATTATGCGGGGTTCCTTTGGCGTTTTGGAAATGGAGGAAACGGTGAAGCGCCTTTACAGGATGATTGATAAAAAGACGGTGCTGGGAAAAACCCAGATTTTGATCATGGAAGAGCTGGATAAAAGAAGTGCCGGAGAGAGACAGGAAAATCATCAGGAATATTTGAGAGAGTTTGAGATCCTGGCTGAAAAGCAGAAGTATGATAAAATGAAAGGAGAGGTAAAGCGGCTGCTGTACTTGTGGCAGGAAGAAGACCGTCCCCAGATCTGGGTAGAGGGGATGGTGCGGCAGATATTTTTTATGATGCAGCGTTACAGTGAACAGATCTGGGAGAACAACGACTATGAATTTATGCTGGAAGAAGCCTTCTTCTATTCCGGAAATGCGGAAGAACTGGCGGAAAATGTGAATGAAGTCCTCTTTAAGGATAAAAAAGAGGAAATCCAGAGCCAGACGAAACTGGATACCCTGGATTATTTTGAAAGCATCAAAGAATATCTGAAAAAACACGTTGCCGAACCAGTTACACTGGGCATGGTATGCAAGGAATTTGGAGTATCCCAGACTTATCTGAGCAAGCTGTTCCGTAAGTACGAGGAGCTGTCATTTAATAACTACCTGACCATGCTGCGTATGGAGCGGGCAAAAGATCTGATGAGTAATGGAGGTAAAGTATTTGTCAAGGATGTGGCACTGCAGGTGGGATACAGCGACCAGTTTTATTTCAGCCGTATTTTCCGCTCCTATACGGGAGTTTGTCCCACTGACTTTATTGAAAACATAGAAAAACAGGAAAAGAGGTAGCACTATGCTGTATAAAAAAACAGGGGAATTAACAAAAGAAACATTCCAAAGTCCATCTTCCGAATATCGGGGAGCAGCCGTGGCTGAACCAGAAGGAGGAACCCTGTGAACATAAATTAACCCTGCGCTTTCAGATCAGTTCCAAAGCAGAGGTGGCAAAAGTAAGTCTGGCACTGGAAAATGGTTCAGACACCCTGATATATTTTAATGGAGAGCAGATATCCGGAAAACGGACCGGCTGGTATACGGATCGTGAGATTGATGTGATTGAACTGGGGCAGCTTAGAAAAGGGGAAAATGAGTTAATTGCAGAAATTCCGTATAATGCAAAGCGAAATGTGGAAGCATTATATCTTCTGGGGAATTTTGGCGTCCGGGTTCAGGGCGGCAGAGCAGAGGTGATAGAACCCGTGACCGCACTTTCCTTTGGAGATATTACCCGGCAGGGTCTGCCTTTTTATGGAGGAAATGTGACTTATCACATTTCGGCTGAAATGACAGAGGAAGCTTTTCTGGCACTGGAAACTACCATGTTTCGTAACCCGGTATTAAAGGCAGTTTTGGATGGAAAAGAAGCGGGATATATCTGTTATTCACCTTACCGGCTGGAACTTGGAAAAGTAAATGAAGGAATGCATAAAATCGATCTGACTGCATTTGGAAATAGAGTAAATACCTTTGGAACCATACACAACTGCAACCGGACGGAAGATTGGATCGGACCAAATGCCTGGAGAACAGAGGGAAGCAGCTGGGCATATGAATATCAGCTGCGGGAAACCGGACTTCTAAAAGCTCCGGTATTGACAAAAAGAATAAAAAATAAATAAACACAAAAAGAAAATCCTCAGCAACGCACGCTGAGGATTTTCTAAAGGAAAGAGAAAAAATTAAAAATATTTTTGAGGGAGTACTTCGCAGCGTGTGGGGGCTGCGAAGTGTGAGTTATGAAATATATTAGCTTGTCTGCTAATATGTGTTAAGTATAAAACATAAATGTGTTCAAATTATGTTCTAATTATAAAGAAAATGTTAATTCGATAAAAAATGCTTTTCATATTTGTAATAATTGTATATAATAAAAGGCACAACAGTGTTAGAGCGTGTTTGTAAATTCATTTCCGCCATCTGTACGCCCCACTTTGCGGCATATTTGCCCCGAATTCAGGTTACGTAGCCCGCTACGCGCCCTTCATCCGGGACAATTCTCCCACAAACTGTGACGCACAGCTGACAGTAAGCAATTTTAAAACACGCTCTAGAACGAGACATGTTCTGGGAAAGGGGTAGTAAAATGGCGTCGTCAGATATCGGTATCGATTTGGGTACGGCCAGTATCCTTGTGTATGTCAGGGGAAAAGGCGTCGTATTAAAAGAACCTTCAGTGGTGGCTTTTGACAGAGACACGAATAAGATTAAAGCAATCGGGGAAGAAGCAAGAGTACTGCTTGGCAGGTCTCCGGGAAATATAGTAGCGATCCGTCCGCTTCGTAAAGGTGTTATATCCGATTATACGGTTACGGAGCAGATGTTAAAATATTTTATACAAAAGGCAATCGGAAAATTATCATTTCGAAAGCCAAGGATCAGTATCAGTGTTCCAAGCAGCGTTACGGAAGTGGAAAAAAAGGCAGTAGAGGATGCTACATATCTGGCTGGTGCCAGAGAAGTGCAGATTATAGATGAGCCAATAGCTGCGGCGATCGGGGCAGGTATTGATGTGTCAAGGCCCTGCGGCAATATGATTGTGGATATCGGCGGAGGAACCTGTGACGTTGCGGTGATTTCTTTAAATGGAATTGTAGTAAGTAATTCCATCAAAGTGGCAGGAGACGATTTTGACGAAGCGATTATCCGTTATGTGAGAAAGAAGCATAACCTGCTTATCGGAGAACGGACGGCAGAGGATATTAAAATCCATGTGGGAACGGCGATTGAACGTCCCCAGCAGAAGGTAATGGAAGTAAAAGGAAGAGATCTGGTTACCAGCCTTCCGAAAACGGTGAAGATTACATCCGAAGAAGTCCGGGAAGCGCTGAAGGAGGCAACCACGCAGATCGTGGAAGCGGTCAGAAATGTTCTGGAGAAGACACCCCCTGAAATGGCTGCCGACGTGGTAGACAGAGGAATTGTGCTTACCGGAGGAGGCGCCCTGCTGGATGGGCTGGAAGAATTAATTGAAGAAAAAACAGGCATTAACACCATGACTGCAGAAGAACCTATGACTGCAGTAGTTGTTGGTACCGGAAGATATATAGAGTTGATGTCTGCAGAGAAAAATTAGAAAATGAGGCTGTGGTTTAGGTTTGTGGGACAGGCAGAGTGATCTGACATCCGGAAGCTTAGACGACAGCCTTAGAGCGCGTTAAAATTCATTCAATTGCTATCTGGCAGATGGGAATTCTTATCTGCCGGTAAGGTAAGCAGACAGCAGTAACAGGAGAAATAGAATGGAAAGAATTGATGGTTATGTAGATCATATTGTGTTTCGGAACACGGACAACGGGTATACGGTAATGTCCGTTGTCAGCAAAGGCGATGAGGTTACCTGCGTAGGCATGCTCCAGTATATCGGAGACGGGGAATTAATCGAAGCACAGGGACATTACACGGAACACGCCACCTACGGCCGCCAGTTCCAGATAGAAAGTTATGAAATTAAGGCACCGGAAGATGCCATGGCAATAGAACGGTATCTGGGCTCCGGTGCAATAAAGGGGATCGGTGTGGCTCTGGCAGCCAGAATTGTACGCCGGTTTAAAGACGACACCTTCCGGATTATTGAAGAAGAACCGGAACGCCTGGCTGAAATAAAGGGAATCAGTGAGAAAAAAGCCAGAGAGATTTCCGAACAGGTGGAAGAAAAGCGGGATATGCGTAAGGCAATGATCTTCTTGCAGAAATACGGTATTTCCACGACTTTGGGAGTAAAGATTTATAAAGAATACGGACAGAATCTCTATCAGATTATCCAGGAAAATCCCTATAAGATGGCAGATGATATTGATGGAGTGGGCTTTCGTATTGCAGACGAGATTGCATCAAAGGTTGGCATACATACCGATTCTGATTTCCGTATAAAAAGCGGAATTCTATATAGTCTTCTGCAGGCGTCCCAGGAGGGACATGTCTACCTGCCGCGAGAAACCCTGTTTCAAAGAGCAGGAGAGCTTCTGGGGATTGCGCCGGATCTGATGGAGAAACATCTCATGGATATGGCGGTAGACCGGAAAGTGATTTTAAAGGAAGAAGCCGGGAAATTGCTGGTATACAGCGCTTCCTACTATTATCTGGAATTGAATACAGCAAAAATGCTTCACGACCTGAATATTTCCAGTGTGGTTTCAGAAGAAAAAATTCTGTCCCGAATCAGCACCATTGAACAGGAAAATGAAACAGAGCTGGATGAAATGCAAAGATCAGCTGTCACAGAGGCGGTGAGAAACGGTCTTCTGATTATCACCGGTGGACCGGGTACCGGTAAAACAACCACTATTAATGCTCTGATCGATTACTTTGAAACAGAGGGACTGATGATTTCCCTGGCGGCTCCCACGGGAAGGGCTGCGAAACGAATGACGGAAGCTACCGGTTACGAGGCACAGACGATACACCGCCTGTTAGAGTTGTCCGGTGCCATGGAAGAACGTGCCGGCAGGGTACAGTTCGAACGAAATGCTCAGAATCCGCTGGAGGCAGATGTCATAATAATTGATGAAATGTCCATGGTAGACATACATTTAATCTATGCTCTTTTAAGTGCCATAACGGTGGGAACCAGGCTGATTCTGGTTGGTGATGTGAACCAGCTGCCATCGGTGGGCCCGGGAAGTGTACTGAAGGATGTGATCGATTCCGGCTGCTTTCCGGTAGTACGCCTCACGAAAATCTTCCGGCAGGCAAGTGAAAGCGATATCGTAGTGAATGCCCATAAGATTAATCAGGGGGAAAAAGTGGTACTGGATAACAAGAGTATGGACTTTTTCTTTTTACAGCGCAATGATGCCAATGTAATCATAAGCGTGGTTTTAACACTGATTCAAAAGAAGCTTCCCAAATTTGTAGATGCTTCTATGTTTGACATACAGGTCATGACCCCTATGCGCAAGGGACTTCTTGGGGTAGAACGATTAAACGGCATACTGCAGCAGTATCTGAACCCGCCTGAGAAGAGTAAAAATGAGCGGGAACATGGAGACGGCCTGTTCCGGGAAGGGGACAAGGTCATGCAGATTAAAAATAATTACCAGATCCAATGGGAAAAACGGGGAAGGTACGGGATTCCAATTGAAAAAGGAGACGGTGTCTTTAACGGCGACATGGGAATTGTCAGGGAGATTAATACATTTTCCGAACTGCTTACCGTAGAATTTGACGACTGCAGGTTTGTAGAGTATTCTTTTAAGCAACTGGATGAACTGGAACTGGCATATGCCATTACCATTCACAAAGCACAGGGAAGCGAGTATCCCGCCGTGGTAATTCCCCTGTTAAACGGACCCAGAATGCTGATGAACCGCAACCTGCTCTATACGGCAGTAACCAGAGCGCGAAAATGTGTGACCCTGGTAGGCAGTCCAAATACGTTTTATCAGATGGTAGATAATGAATTTGAGCAGAAGCGTTACACTACCCTTAAGGAACGAATCAGAGAGTTAAATGAACTTCAGGAAGTTTAATTAGCGGGTACAATAAGGAAACCCTTGGGAGAGAGTTTCAGGAAGACCATGAATCAAATAAAAGAACTGCTTCTTGGCATTTTGTTTCCAAGGAGGTGTCCCCTCTGCGGAAAAATTGTAAAATGGCGGGAGGGTACGGCATGCAGGAAATGCCGTGAAAAAGAGAAGCCCCTTGTGGAGCCTCTCTGTAAAAAATGCGGAAAACCGATTCTCTGGGAAGAAGCAGAATTTTGTTTTGACTGCACCCGACATGCTCATTTTTATGAGTGCGGAAGGGCCGTGTATCTCTATGAGAAGAAAATGAAGGAAGCGGTCCGGCAGCTGAAATATAATAATAAGAGGGAATACACTGATTTTTTTGCAGAAGAAATCCAAAAGCATCTGGGCAGCCAAATACAAAGATGGAATCCGGATGTGATTATTGCGGTTCCCATGCATTGGAGAAAGCGGCAGAAGAGAGGATACAATCAGGGGGAAGTGCTTGCCAGGAAAACGGCACGCCTTCTTTCTGTCCCTTTTCGGAAAAATCTGGTGAAAAAGGTGATAAATACAGATTCCCAGAAAGATTTAAGCCGGGAAGAGCGAAAAAAGAACCTGAAAAATGCTTTTAAAATCAAAGAACCTGATGTAGAATTAAATGTGGTTTTGATCATTGACGATGTATATACCACGGGCAGTACAGTAGATGCGGTAGCAAAAGTACTGCTGGAACACGGAGTTGGAAAAGTGTATTTTACCAGCCTTTGTATTGGAAAAGGAAGTTCCTGAACAATAAACTTTTCAATAGACTGTTTTTGTGCTATACTAAATAAAGTATAGCTATGTTTAAGGAGGCCTGTATGATTAATGAAAAACGCATAAAGCTCATGACAAGAATGGCCATTTTTGAGAGTCGAAATGAAGAGGAACTGTACAAAGTAAAGAATTATTTCCGAAGTGATTATATTGGTGTACATATGATTAAGAATGCAATCCGGATCACACTTGTTTTTTTATTGGGACTATTGGCATGGGGCTGCTATAATATGGACAAACTGGTAAAAGAGATCACCAGTATGGACATCGGTGCCCTGGTGGT
>JAGZJZ010000013.1 GCA_018365455.1 Clostridiales bacterium | reverse complement strand
TCAGGCAATAAAAAACACCAGCCCCAAGGCTCATACGTCCAAAAAGCTAGTGTTTAGTGCGCCTTCAGGGGCTCGAACCCTGGACACCCTGATTAAGAGTCAGGTGCTCTACCAGCTGAGCTAAAAGCGCTTGTCGATATTTTGTTTATGCTGAGGTAATTCCTCAACGCAAGGGATATTATATTATATAATTTCAGGAATTGCAAGTATTTTTTTATAAAAATATAAGAAATATTTTTTTGTATTCCCTTGAATGATTTCTGTAAACCATTTATAATGAATATAAACTAGGGAAAAATACGCGTAAAGCGACAATTTTTTTATAGAAATTATTAAAGAAATTTGAGGTGCACAGGTAATATGGACAATGAAAAGTCAACAAAGCATCAAGCTTCACAGGAATACAACAGACATACACTGCTAAGAAGGAAGCACAGAAAGAAAACCGATGATATTGCCGCTTCGGCAGATCAGGATGGGGAAAAAGATGCGGGTTTAGATGAATTTATAACGCAAGAATCCCCGAAAGATGACCAAACTCATCCGGTAGAACCGGGGAACAGAAAGGGTACCTCAACTAAAAGCGAATGTAATTGTAATTTACCTCATGAACCTTATGATCCCGAAAACCCTAACAGAAAGTTTCATGCCAGCAACCGCTATTTTACCATATGTGTTTATGCTATTGCAGTTATATTTTTTGGCGCTATTATCGTCAAGATCTTTGTCTCACTGGATGGTACCTTAAAATTTTTGAAGGATGTCACAAACATTCTCATGCCGTTTTTCATCGGAGCATTAATCGCATTCATCTTAAATCCGGCGGTTAAAAGGGTATATGAGTTTTACCACAAGATCTGCAGGATTAACAACAAGTCGGTATGCAAGGGATTATCCATTGCTACTACATACATTCTGCTTTTGGGACTGATTATTGTCACACTGCTCTTTGTAATGCCGCAGATCGTAGAAAGTATAACGGAATTAGTAAATTACGTTCCCACAACGGTTGATAATGTCTACCATTTCTTTGATAACCTGGAGGAACATTTCCCGAATTTAGATGTGGAGGTAATCAGAAAGGCGATTAATGATGCCATTCCAAATTTTATTACCTATATAAAAGATTTTGCTACAAATCTGGTTCCGGCACTATATACCGTTTCCGTTTCTATTTTACAATGGATCTTAAATGTGGTAATTGCAATTATCGTTTCGATTTATATGCTATCAGACAAGAAACCTCTGCTAAATTCCATAAAGGGAATTATTTATGCATTTGTTCCGGTTAAGCATATCCGTTCAACAATTGATACGCTGAAAACCTGTAACCAGTTATTCAGCAGTTTTATAATTGGTAAGGCAATAGACTCCCTGATCATCGGTCTGCTCTGCTTTGTAATTATGAGCCTCTGCCAGCTGCCCTACGCGGTTCTGATCAGTGCCATTGTGGGCGTAACCAACATGATTCCTTATTTCGGACCGTTTATCGGTGCCGTGCCGGGTGTGTTGATCATGTTATTGGTAAGTCCGATTAAAGCCCTGATCTTCGCCATCCTGATTCTGGTACTGCAGCAGTTTGACGGTTTGATCCTGGGTCCCAAGATACTTGGTGACTCTACCGGTCTGAAGCCACTGTGGATTATCTTCGCCATAACCATAGGCGGAAGTATTGCAGGGGTTCTGGGTATGTTCCTGGGCGTTCCTGTCATCGCTGTTTTGCGGTATCTGCTGAACCGTTTTCTGCAGTACCGCCTTGAAAAAAGGAACTTTCAGAACAGCCATGACTTTAATATAGAATAAAGGTAACGATCATCATACGAGGATAAGAAGGGGTAATCCGCCAAACGGCAGATTACCCCTTCTTTTTATCCTCACCCTTTAATTTACTGCTTACCTCATCAACAGACTTCTTAATTGCCAGTAACTGGCGGTCCATTGTTGTTTTATCATTGAAGAACCTCTCCACTTTTTGTTTCAGGCTTTTATTTTTAATCATGCTTTCTCACCCATCATACGCATTTACTATATTATATTCCGGGTTCTGCCATCCTGTGCGCAATTTTACTTTTCTCTGGAAACAATCATCTTGTGAATGGGGTTGCCAAGCGCCGAGAACTTTTCTTCGTATTCTGTCATAACATTTCCCTGTGACAAATCTGCATCATGATGGAGATCAAACGTACATGCGTTCAGTTTCCAGCCCGCAGGTTCCACTTCTTCTAAAGCAAAATCAAACAGCCCTCTGTTGTCTGTTTTAAATTCCACCGTTCCCTCCGGCACCAGAATTTTGTCATAACGGCTTAAAAACTCTCTGGATGGGAGTCTTCTCTTTGCATGCCGGTCCTTCGGCCAGGGATCCGAGAAATTTAAATAGATGCGTTCCACTTCATTTTCACCAAAGATTTCCGGTAGTTCTCTGGCATCTATACACAGGAAAAATAAATTCTGAAGTTCAGTCATAGTTTCTCTTTTTTCTAATGCTCTGAGAAGAACACTGGAATACCTTTCGATTCCCACATAATTTATTTCAGGATGATCGAACGCCAACTGGGTAATAAACCTTCCTTTCCCCATTCCAACTTCTATATGAATCGGGTGATCATTGCCAAATGCTTGTTTCCATGCGCCTCTCACCGTTTTACCATCTTGGATTACATAACTGCTTTTTGCTATAATTTCATCTGCTCTGGGAATATTTCTCAATCTCATAATTTCTCTGCATGAAATTCATGCTTCTCCTTATATTATTATTTTTTTCTGAAGTTTTCAAAATAGTCTTTTGTAAACATTTCACAGTTGGCAAGCCTTCTAAGAAGCACTTTTACTGTATAGCCAAGAATGATTGTAACACAAAACTTAATAATATACAAAAAATAAATTATATTTTTTTTAATTTTGGTAATTTTATTATAGATTTTTTTTGAAAATGGTGTATGATTATATAATGAATAATGAATAGATAGGAGGGCATGAATTATGGATATGGTTGTGAACCGATTATCTGAAATCGAGGCAGCATCTGTCAGGATTATCGATGAAGCAAACGCTCAGAAAAAAGAGCTGGACGATGAGCTTCATGATGAATTACAGAAATATGATGCCGAAGTAGATGCAGATACCGAACGGAAGCTCAAGCAGCTGCAAGCAGATCTTCAAAAGGAAATGGAAAAAGACCTTGCCAAGTTAAAGACTGAGACTCAGCGTTTGGTAACAAATCTGGAAGCTGATTATAACGTAAACCACAAAAAATTAGCTGCCGAGGTATTAAAAAAACTAGTAGAGGGGTAATCATATGGGAAACCTGTTAGCTTACAGCGGGACCACCACCAAAATACGTGCAATCAGAAGCCGTCTGTTTACAGAGGATGACTACCGTGAACTGGCTTCTATGGCAACTGTCACCGATGCCCTTAGCTTTATAAAGAAGCATCCCGGTTATCACGATTTGTTTGCGCACGCGGATGAAGCGTCTCTGCATCGTAACGACATTGAAAAAATACTGCAGAATGCCGTATATGTGGATTTCCAGAAAATCTACCGTTTTGCCACCGTGTATCAGCGTAAATTCCTGGATATGTATTTCAAGCGATATGAAGTCGCTATATTGAAGAGTTGTCTGAGAATGGTATTCGACCGCCGTGGCCTGGAACTGGATTTAACGATTTTTAAAGATTTCTTCGAAAAGCACTCTGACATTGACATCACCAAATTATCAAATTGTACCACCCTGGAAGAGCTGGTTACAAATTTAAAAGGAAGCATGTTCTACGATTGTCTGAACAGGCTGTCCAATGTTCCGAACCCCACGCTTTGGGATTACGGCATGGCATTGGATTTGTTCTATTTCCGGAAATTCTGGAAAGAGAAAGACAAACTTTTAAAGAAGGATGCATTAAAAAGTGTAACCGCAGCCTATGGTACTAAGATGGACTTACTTAATATAGAATGGATTTTCCGTTCTAAGAAATACTATAACATGTCAGGTCCTCAGATTTATGCATTACTGATCCCTGTTCAGTATAAACTGAAAAAGGCAGATATCCATGAACTGGTAGAAGCACCCACAATGGATGAATTCGATACCGCTCTTAAGAAGACTTATTATGGAAAGCATTATGAAGGCTATGGCGTAAAAACAATTGAACCCATGTACAATAAAATACGTATGAAGGTTCAGAGGGGAAACGCTGAAAAAGACCCATATTCAGTAGCAACCATCATCTCCTATCTCTATGAGAAAGAGCATGAAATTGACAAACTTACAACGGCTTTAGAGTGTGTCCGTTACGGCATCGATCCAAACGAGACACTAGACTATATTCTTTAAAGCAGAGGAGGTGTAACTTGTGATTGTCAAAATGAAATTTTTAAGTATTACGGGTCCCAAGGCGGATATCGACCGCGTGGTAAACGAATACTTGTCCAAATATGAAATTCATTTGGAGAACGCCTTATCTGATTTAAAAACAGTGGAACATTTAAGGCCATTTATGGAAATTAATCCATATCGTGAATGGCTCCTGAAAGCAAATGAATATGCTGAGCTTGTAAAAGATCCGCATTTTACTACAACCAAACATATCACGCTGGAAAAAGCACTGGATGTTGTAAATGAACTGGATACCAAAATCGGAGATATCCGAACGAAGCGAAATGAACTGGATGCCAAAAGAGAATCCTTACGAGCTTCCATTCAGAAAATCGAGCCATTCTTAGAATTTCAGTACAACATACATGCCGTATTGGAATTTAAATTTATTAAGTACCGCTTTGGTAAAATCGCTCATGATTACTATACGAAATTAGAGAGATACGTCTACGATGATTTCGATACCGTATTCTACAAATGCCACACCGATGAAGATTATGTGTGGGGCGTCTACTTTGTACCTGCTTCCCAGGCATCCAAAATAGATGCGGTGTACTCTTCCATGCATTTCGAACGTATTTATCTTCCGGATGAATATGCCGGAACACCAAAAGAGGCATATGATGACCTTAAGGCAGACATTGATAAGTACAGCAGGGAGATTACCGCTTGTAATGAAGAGATCAGCCGTGCCCTTACCGAACACAAGGAACTGCTGCTTCTGGCACAGGCGAAGTTACAGGCATTGTCCACCAACTTTGATGTCCGCAAGCTTGCAGCCTGCACGAAAGAATCAAAACAGATATTCTACATCTTATGTGGATGGATGTCAGAGGAAGATGCAAGATCTTTCCAACAGGATATCTCGGAGGATGAAAATCTATACTGTATTGTAGAGGATGATAATAACAATATTGTGAATTCTCCCCCTACCAAATTGAAAAATCCTAAGTTGTTCCGGCCATTTGAAATGTTTGTACGCATGTATGGACTTCCGGCTTACAACGAAATTGACCCTACGATATTTGTAGGCCTTACCTACGCCTTTATCTTTGGCGCCATGTTCGGAGATGTAGGCCAGGGATTATTGCTTTTAATCGGCGGATTTTTATTGTACCGCTTCAAAAAACTGGATCTGGCAGCGATCATCAGCTGTGCCGGATTTTTTTCCACGATATTCGGGTTCCTGTTCGGCAGTTTATTCGGGTTTGAAGATGTTCTGGAGCCCATATGGCTTCGTCCGGTAAACCACATGTCAACGATACCTTTTATCGGCAATTTAAATACGGTATTTATCGTGGCAATTGCTTTTGGTATGTTCCTGATTATCGTAACAATGATCTTTCATATTATAAATGGTATTAAAGCAAAAGATGCTGAAAACACCTGGTTTGATACAAACGGTCTTGCAGGACTGGTATTCTACGGGGCAATCGTGGCAGTGATCGTGCTTTTCATGACAGGAAACACCTTACCGGCAGGTATCGTATTAGTCGTTATGTTTGTCATTCCGCTAATTCTGATTGCTTTAAAAGAGCCTCTCTCCAAACTGGTAGAGAAAAAAGCTGACTTTTTGCCAAAAGAAAAGGGAATGTTTATTGTTCAAACCATATTTGAAATGTTTGAAGTGCTTTTAAGCTACTTCTCAAATACACTTTCCTTCGTCCGTATCGGCGCATTTGCCGTCAGCCACGGAGCTATGATGGAAGTTGTACTTATGCTTGCCGGCGCAGAAAACGGCGGTGCACCCAACTGGCTGGTTATCATTCTCGGTAACCTGATCGTTTGTGGTATGGAAGGTTTGATCGTTGGTATCCAGGTACTGCGTCTTGAATATTATGAAATGTTCAGCCGTTTCTACAAGGGCACTGGACGTGAATTCAAACCATTTTCAAAAAAAGATAAGGCCGCCTAAGAAAGACGCCAATCAAATTTAAATCAAAAATTGCAAAGCAGTTTTTTGAATATAAAAACATTTTTTATTTTAGGAGGATAATATAATGACAACATTAACATCAATCGTATTAGTAATCGCATTGGTTCTCAGCATCATCGTACCTTTTGGAGCATTTTTAATCGGAGAGAGAAATAAAGGCAGATATAAAACTTCTTTGGGCATCAACTGCTTCTTCTTCTTTGGAACTATGGTTCTCGGTGCTATCCTGGCATTCGGCGGAGACGGATCAACTGCTATGGCTGCAGAAGCTACAGGTGAAGCTCTTCCAGGCTTATCCGTAGGACTTGGTTACCTGGCTGCTGCTTTAGTTACCGGATTATCTTGTATCGGTGGTGGTATTGCCGTTGCTAGTGCTGCTAGTGCTGCCCTTGGTGCAATTAGTGAAGACCAGAGTATTCTTGGTAAATCACTGATCTTCGTAGGTCTTGCAGAAGGTGTGTGTCTCTACGGTCTGATCATCTCCTTCATGATCTTAGGTAAATTATAATTCTATGAAGATGTATCTAATCAGTGATAATGTAGATACTTATACCGGTATGAGACTAGCAGGAGTGGAAGGATGCGTAGTTCATGAGAAACCTGAATTGAGGGAAGCCCTGGAACGCACGGTTGCCAATAAAGATATTGGCATCATCCTGCTGACCGAGAAATTCGGCAGGGAATTTCCGGAAATAATTGACGATGTAAAGCTAAACCGAAGACTTCCACTTATCATTGAAATACCGGATAGGCATGGTACGGGACGTAAGCCGGACTTTATCACTTCTTACGTAAATGAAGCCATTGGAATAAAATTGTAAAGAGGGTGAAGATTTTGACAACCGAAGAAAAATTAAAACATTTCGAAGAATCTTCCTTAGAAAATGCCAGAGAACAGGCAACTCAGATTATATCAGAACATAAAACTGCTCTTGAAAAAATCAAAACCGAGCATGTAACTGCTAAAAAACGGCAGGCTGCCCTTCAGATAAAAACTGAGACAGAAAGCTTAAAACGAGCAAACAATATGGCTCTTTCAAAGGAACAGCTTCAGATAAAAAGAGAAATTACCAAAAAGCACAATGAATTAAAAGAAAAGCTTTTTGTAGAAGTTAAGGCAATGTTAGAGGATTATATGTCTTCTCCCGCCTATGACAAATTATTAGTTAATCAGATTCATGAGATCAAAGAACTTGCTGGAGAGGGAAAGGTTATCATTTATATTGATCCTGCAGACTCTTCCAAACAGTTAAGTCTGGGCGCCGCAACGAATGAACAGGTATCCTTATCCGAATATTCGTTTATGGGCGGCACAAGAGCAGTTCTTGCCGACCGGCATATTTTAATTGATAATTCCTTTGCAACAAAATTGGAAGAGGCAAAGGCAGAATTTACATTTGACGGAGGTATGACCCATGACTAGAACAGGCATTATCTATGGTATCAACGGACCTGTTGTCTACTTAAAAGGCAACACCGGCTTCAAAATGGCTGAGATGGTTTATGTTGGTAAAGAAAAATTAGTTGGTGAGGTCATCAGCTTGACAACAGATACCACAACCGTACAGGTATATGAAGAAACTACCGGCATGAAACCGGGTGAAGAAGTAATCGCAACAGGCGATGCCATCTCCGTAACACTTGCACCGGGTATCTTAAATAATATTTTTGATGGTATTGAACGTCCGCTTAGTGAGATCGCGAAAAACTCCGGTAAATATATCAACCGTGGTGTAAGTGTTGATTCTCTGGATACTTCCAAACTGTGGGACGTACATATCACAGTTAAACCGGGCGACACCGTATGCGGCGGCACCATTATCGCAGAAGTACCGGAAACTCCGGCTATCACACATAAATCTATGGTTCCTCCTAATATGAAGGGCACCATCTTAGATGTTGCGAAAGACGGACAATATACTATTAATGATCCAATCGTTACCATACAGTTACCGGATGGTACAGAACGAAAATTAACTTTAGCACAGAAATGGCCGATCCGTGTTCCAAGACCGACTGAGAAACGTTATGCAGCAAGCAAGCCGCTGATTACCGGACAGCGTATCATTGATTCCATGTTCCCAATCGCAAAAGGCGGTACCGCTGCCGTTCCCGGAGGATTCGGAACCGGAAAAACCATGACACAGCATCAGATTGCAAAATGGTCCAACGCCGACATTATCATCTACATTGGCTGTGGTGAACGTGGAAACGAGATGACACAGGTTCTGGAAGAATTCTCCGAACTGGTGGATCCCAGAAGCGGCAATCCGCTGATGGACAGAACCACTCTGATTGCAAATACATCCAACATGCCTGTTGCTGCCCGTGAAGCTTCCATTTACACCGGAATCACACTGGCTGAATACTATCGTGATATGGGTTATGACGTTGCGATCATGGCTGATTCCACTTCCCGTTGGGCAGAGGCTCTCCGTGAATTATCGGGACGTCTGGAAGAAATGCCTGCTGAGGAAGGTTTCCCGGCATATCTGGCATCCAGATTATCCGCTTTCTATGAAAGAGCCGGACTTATGCAGAACTTAAACGGAACAGAAGGAAGCGTATCTATCATCGGAGCTGTATCTCCTCAGGGTGGTGATTTCTCCGAACCTGTTACACAAAATACAAAACGTTTCGTAAGATGTTTCTGGGGACTTGATAAATCCCTTGCATACGCAAGACATTTCCCGGCAATTCAGTGGCTTACCAGCTACAGCGAATATTTAACAGACCTGGGTCCATGGTACAAAGACAATGTAGATCCCAACTTTGTGGATTACCGGAATCAGATTATGGCAATCCTGAATCAGGAAAGCAGTTTAATGGAAATCGTTAAGCTGATCGGCGGTGACGTACTGCCGGATGACCAGAAGCTTACCCTGGAAATCGCAAGAGTAATCCGTCTTGGCTTCTTACAGCAGAATGCATTCCACAAAGATGATACCTGCGTTCCGATGACCAAACAGTTTAAAATGATGGGAATCATTCTTTACCTGAATAAAAAAGCAAAAGCCCTGGTTACTATGGGTATGCCAATGTCCATCTTAAAAGAAAGCAACATTTTCGATAAAATTGTTTCTATTAAATATGATGTTCCAAACGATCATCTGGAAAAATTCGACGATTACGCAAGAGAAATCGACGAATTCTATAACGAAGTTTTAGCTAAGAATGCATAGGAGGGTTAATCATGTCAATTGAATATTTAGGACTTAGTCAGATCAACGGCCCCCTTATTGTATTAGAAGGAGTCCAGAATGCTTCTTTCGAAGAAATCGTAGAAATTACGGTGGAAGGAACCGAAAAGAAACTGGGCCGTATCGTAGAGCTATATGAAGACAAAGCAATCATTCAGGTATTTGAAGGAAATGAAAATATGTCCCTGAAAAATACCCATACAAAATTAACCGGACATCCGATAGAGATTGCATTATCTCCGGATATCCTGGGACGTACTTTCAACGGTATCGGTCAGCCTATTGACGACCTTGGTGAAATTACACCGGAAGTAAAATTAAATGTAAACGGTCTGCCCCTTAACCCGGTAACCCGTGAATATCCGCGTAACTATATCCGTACCGGCGTTTCTGCAATCGACGGACTGACCACATTGATCCGTGGACAGAAGCTTCCTATCTTCTCCGGAAACGGTCTGCCCCATGACAGACTTGCCGCACAGATCGTAAAACAGGCTTCTCTGGGTGATAACTCAGATGAAAAATTCGCAATTGTATTTGCAGCTATGGGTGTAAAATATGACGTAGCCGAATTCTTCCGCAAAACCTTTGAGGAAAGCGGCGTATCCGATCACGTTGTAATGTACCTGAACCTGGCAAACGATCCGGTAGTAGAACGTCTGATCACACCTAAGGTAGCACTTACTGCTGCGGAATATCTGGCTTTTGAAAAAGGCATGCATATCCTGGTTATCTTAACAGATATGACCTCCTTTGCGGAAGCAATGCGTGAGGTTTCCTCATCCAAAGGTGAAATTCCCAGTAGAAAAGGGTTCCCTGGTTACTTATACAGTGAATTGGCTACTATTTATGAAAGAGCAGGCATCGTACAGGGCATCAGCGGTTCTGTGACCCAGATTCCGATTCTGACCATGCCAAACGATGATATCACACATCCGATTCCTGACCTTACGGGATATATCACCGAGGGACAGATCGTATTGGACCGTGAATTACATGGCCAGGCAATTTACCCGCCGATCAACGTGCTCCCATCCCTTTCCCGTCTGATGAAGGATGGTATCGGAGCCGGATATACCAGAGAAGATCATCAGGATGTTGCCAACCAGCTATTCTCCTGCTACGCAAAGGTTGGAGATGCCAGAGCCCTGGCAAGCGTAATCGGTGAAGATGAACTTTCTCCTCTGGATAAAATTTATTTGAAATTTGGTAAAGCTTTTGAACAGGAATTCGTTGGACAGGGCGAAAACGAAAACCGTTCCATCATCGATACCTTGGAAAAAGGCTGGGAACTTCTTGGAATGCTTCCGAGAGAAGAACTTGACCGTATCGATACAAAGGTTCTTGATAAATACTACAAACCTGCCGAGTCAGAGGTGATTTAATGAATCCAAATACATTTCCTACGAAGGGTAACTTAATATTAGCCAAAAACTCTCTGGCTCTTGCAAAACAGGGCTTCGATCTGATGGATAAGAAGAGAAATATCCTGATCAAAGAGATTATGGGGCTGATTGACCAGGCGCAGGATATTCAATCACAGATTGATGAAACATTCCGTACCGCCTATGCAGCTCTCCAAAGAGCTAATATAGAGCACGGTATCAACTACGTACAGGAGATCTCTTTCTCCGTACCGGTTGAGAATTCCATTCGTATAAAGACGCGAAGCGTTATGGGTACTGAAATTCCTCTTGTGGAATCGGATCCCATCGTAAATGAACCAACATACGCCTATTATACGACGAAACGGTCACTGGATGAGGCAAAGGTTTCCTTCGAAAAAGTAAAGGAACTGACGATCAGACTTTCCATGATCGAGAATTCAGCATACCGGCTTGCAACCAATATCAAGAAAACGCAAAAACGTGCCAATGCTTTGAAGAACATTACAATCCCTACTTACACAGACCTTACAAAGAGTATTCAAAATGCATTGGAAGAAAAAGAACGTGAAGAATTTACAAGACTGAAAGTCATAAAACGTATGCATTCCAAATAGAACTAAGTTTGACACAGAAATCGTTTCAAACTTATCCCCCATGCATACCGCTGACGGGTCAGCGGTACTGCTTCAATAGAAAGTATGGAACGCTTTTTGTTCTAAACTTTCTATTAAGGAATAGCACATGCTGGCTTGTACTATTCAGTAGCTATAAATATGACAAATATTACTTCGTCATAGCATACAAAATCTTGTGTCCATATCTGTGCAACATCCATAGATATGGACTTTTCTTTTGCTTTTTAATGAATAAATGTTGACATTTCCTTCCAGATGGGCTACTATTTTAAATGAAGTGTAATATTTTTGTAACGTATTTACACATACTTGCAATAATTATTAAAGTAAAAAAGCGATTGAAATTAGAGAAAAAATTTGAGAATAAAAAATCAAAGGAGTATAGTGATGAAGAAAAAAATTCTTGTCGTGCTTTCCCTTGTTGGAATATTAACTGCTTCTATACCTGCCCCTGATGTTCAGGCGGCCTGGAAAGTAACGGATCAGGGACGACAGTACACAACGAATTCTACACTTGGCTATGCAACTGGCTTTAAGAAGATAAAAGGAAATTGGTACTATTTCGATAAACAGGGTATCATGAAAACAGGATGGGTTTACACAGACCGCCAATGGTACTATTTAACAGCCAGTGGTAAAATGGCTAAGAATATGTGGATTGGCAATTTCTATGTAACGGCTGACGGTTCCATGGCCCGCAATACTACGGTAAACGGAGTAGTGTTTGACGCATACGGAAATAAAGTATTGTCCTCCAGTGGAGATTCCGGTACAAGCTCCAGCTCCAAAAAGAAGAGAAACGGCTGGTATCAGTCTACGAGTGAAAAGACTTGGTACTATTACAATGATCAGGGCAAAAAAGCAAAAGGCTGGCTCACTCTTCCCAATGGAAAATACTACCTGGATCCTGAAACAGGAGCGATGGAAACCGGTTTTACCAAGATTGGCAGATCCTCATACTATTTCAATAAATCAACCGGAAAATTACAAACCGGATGGTATAAAGTAGGGCGCAAGCGCTACTATTCCTCTAAATCAGGTATTGTAAAGAAGAACCGATGGCTGAATAAAAAGACGATGTACGCCGGCAAAAAAGGCTCTATGTTAACCGGATGGGCAACCATTAAGGGGGAACGCTATTATTTCAGCCCTTCAACCGCCAAGAAAGTGACTGGCTGGCAGAACTTAGACAGCAAATGGTACTACTTTGATCAAAACGGTGTAATGGTCAAAAATAAATGGGTCACCTACGGACCAACCAGAAAGAAATGTTACCTTCAGAGTGATGGCAGCATGGCTTCCGACCAGTGGGTAGGAAAATACCATGTGACGGCAAGCGGATATCGGGACGGACAAACCCGCAGCAGAGGTCTTTTTTATGAAAATGGCAAAACCTATTATAATGATAAAAAGTATAATAAGGTATCCGGCTGGGTAACGACTGACAGTAAACGCTATTACTTTGGCAGTGATTATGCCGCAGTAAAAGGCTGGCAGACAATTGATAATAAAAGATTCTATTTCGACTTAAATGGTGTCATGCAAACAGGCTTAATAGATATTGGAACCCGTACATACTATTTCAATACCGACGGTTCCATGGTTTCATCAACTACGATTATGATTAACGGCATCGCATATTCATTTGATGCCGACGGTGCATATATTGATCCGGATATCCCGGCAGATGCTACAAAAGGTGAGCAGATCGCCGCTTATGCCAAGAAATTCCGCGGCAACCCCTATTTGTGGGGTGGCACCAGCCTTACAAACGGTGCAGACTGCTCCGGATTCACCATGAGTGTCATGAAGCACTTTGGAATATCCATCCCCCGAGTTGCAGAAGACCAGGCTAATGGTTATTCACCCTGGGGCGGTATCTATAATAAAGGAAAATCCGTGATCCCGGATGAGAAACATCTTCTTCCTGGCGATCTGGTATTCTATTACAGCCCTGTGGGGCATGTAGGTATCTACATTGGCAATGGACAGATCATTCATGCCAGCAATGCAACAGACGGTATTATAATATCTAAATTTGACTACACCAAGCCAGTTTCAGCTATGCGTTACTGGACATAGTTCAAGAGTCATTTAATTAATAAAAATAGTTTGGAACCAACTGATTACAGTTGGTTCTTTTTTAATGTCCAATTAAACGCTCTAACAGGCTCGTTCAAGAAGATTTACCTTTTACTGGAGTAAATCTACTTTGTATATATAAATTGGCTAAATGAGGCTAATTTGAGTTTACAAGAATATAAGAGAATAAGTGAATAAGACTATAAGACTATAAACCCATAAGACTTCAAAACTTAAAACTATAAAACTATAAAACTATAAAACTAATCTTACAGCAATCGGTTTAAAAATACATATGCTGTGAATAATTCAGTGCTTTATTTAGCCAGAACAAAATGAACATAGTAGATTTTAAAAATTAAACTGAGGTTTCGTAGATTATATACGCTTTGTAAAAGAACTTCAACAACTTTTCCTCCCAAGACTCATCTATTGCACATTCAATGATACCTTTAAAATTAGTACACAATTCAATTTATTATCTGAAAATGGCAATCATCTTTATTTTTTCAAAACCATATTATGACGATAAAAAAGTCAATACCCAATCGATCCTTTTTCCACATAAAAACACGAATTATCACATTTTACAAAACGTTTGTTCCCAAAAAATACTATGTAAACCACTGAAAATTCGATCTTTTATGTGGATAATGTGCATAACTTAGTGTATAACTCCATTTTGCCACTATTTCCGACATTTTTAATGTGGATAACTCGACACAGTTATACACACGATTTTTACACCATTTTCCAAGTTTCGACAAATTTTGTGCATCTTGTATATTCCCTGAATTGTGAGGAATTTTTCGAATTGTACTAAATTTTTTATCCTATTACATTTCAGTTTCAAGAAGGCTTACTATATATGAAAAAACCTTCACTCTTTCGAGTGAAGGCCTTGTTCTGATTTATTTAATTAATGTGAATTAATCTAAGTAACTTCTAGCGCTGCATGGCTGTCTATAACCCATATCAGATACAATAATTCCTGTTGTAGAACTACTAGCATGTACTACCTGATTGTTACCAATGTACATAGATACATGTCCGATTCCGCCGTCGCCATTGTAGAATAACAAGTCACCTGGCTGAATGCTTCCAAGATCTACTACTCTGCCGCTGCCAGCCTGAGCTGCTGCAACTCTAGGTATACTAATTCCAAAGTTTGCCATAACTGACTGTGTAAATCCGGAACAATCTGCACCGTTCGTTAAGCTTGTACCACCCCATACATATGGGTTTCCAACAAACTGCAGTGCAAAGCTTACAACGCTTTGTCTAAGTCCGGAAGCACTTGATGACTGTCCTGCATCCGGTGCTTCTGTAGATCCACCTGATGCGTCACCAAACTGTTGTTCCTGATTATCTGCTGTATTTCCGCCAGACTGACTTCCTTCTGTCTGTTGCTGCTGCTGTTGTGCTGCTGCATCCGCTGCTGCCTGTGCATCTGCTGCTGCTTTTGCCTGGGCATCCGCCTGTGCCTGTGCATCTGCTGCTGCCTGTGCTGCCGCCTCTGCCTGTGCTTGTGCGTCTGCTGCTGCCTGCTCTGCCGCTGCCTGATCAGCTGCTTCCTGAGCTTTTGCTGCTGCATCTGCTGCTTCCTGTTCTGCTGCCGCCTGCTGTGCTGCTAAAGCATCTGCTGCGGACTGTGCGTCTGCCGCTTCCTGTGCAGCCTGATTTGCTGCTGCCTGTTCCTGAGAATCTAAGTACTCCAACCAAGCTTTATCTTGAGCTGCCTGTTCAGCTGCTGCTGCCGCCGCTGCTGCTTCGTCAGCTTTTCTTGCTTCTTCTACTGCTGCCAGATAAGCCGCTTCTTCCGCTGCAATTCTAGCCTCTTCTTCTTCTTTTGACTCTGCTTCAACAAACTTTGTATCGCACTCTACGTAATCTTTTGCTACATAACCTACCACGTCAGAATCAACTGCAACTTTTACCCAGTCACCCAGATCTTCTTCTACCTGAAGTTTTTCTGCATCTCCAACAAGTGTAACTACATCAGAATCTGTATTAGGATCCTGGCGAACCATTAATGTTGTTGTATTAACAGTTGCAACCTCTTCTCCTACCTCTTTTGCAAGTTCTTCTGCCTGTGCTCCGGTTGCAAAAAATTCTTTGTTTACATAGCCTGTCACTGAACCCGATTTAATCAAATACCAGTCACCTTCCTGGCCAAGAATTTCAGCTGCGGAATTATTATAAAGCTTACCAAGTACTTTACCATCTTCAGTACTTGCTGCATCTCTGATATTTACATATGCATCATCATTAACCTGGGCAATAGCTAGTCCATCATATTTACTTGGCTCTGCCGGGGCAGTGTTCTCAGTTGACTGGTTCACTTCATTATTTTCTTCTACCTTTGCCTGCAATCCTGCTAAAGGTACATCAGCGCCAGCTGCCATTGTTAATATCCCAGTACTTCCAAATGTTATAGATGCTGCCATCATACAGGCTGCAATCTTCATCATCCTTTTCTTCATTACTTATCCTCGACCTCCGATATATCTTATCTTTCAATTATTATTTATTACGAAATTATTAAAATTATTACATTGCTATCATAACAAATATTACATGATTTGTCAATGCCGATAATATTTTTTTTAATTCTGTAATGAAATAATGGAAGTCCCAGGCTCTGTTTATGCGTATATAAGATAGTTTTGTACGGAAGTTACAGCATTTGCGCCATCAGCAGCTGCTGTAATAATTTGACGTAACATTTTCGTCCGAATATCTCCCGCTGCAAAAATTCCTTTCTTATTTGTAACACAATCTTCATTAGCCACAATATATCCATGTTTGTCTGTTTCCACAATCCCCTGAAAAACCTCAGAGTTAGGTAGAATTCCAACCGCTATAAATACACCGTCCACGGGGATGTTATCCTCTTTTTCCGATTTAACATTTGTAATTGATACGGACTCCACATGTTCCTCTCCGTTAATACGGTCTACCACAGAATCCCAGATCACTTCTATATTGTCACATACAAAAAGCTTTTCCTGTAAAATTTTAGCTGCACGCAATTCATCTCTTCTGTGAATCAGATATACTTTTTCACAAACTCTTGCCAGAAAGATTGCATCCTCAACTGCAACATCACCGCCGCCTACTACAGCAACCGTTTTGTTCTTAAAGAATGCACCATCACAGGTAGCACAATAAGATACCCCCATTCCGGCAAGCTCTTCTTCTCCTGGGACATTCAGTTTACGGTGTCTTGCTCCTGCCGCTAAAATAACCGTTTTTCCAACAAATTCACCTTGATCCGTGACGATTTTTCGATCTGTTCCTTCTATTATAATGTCACTTACTTCCGCAGTGACAAATTCTGCCCCTAAAGCATCCGCATGTTCCCTGAACTTTGTTGCCATATCAAATCCGTTAATCCCCGGCAAACCCGGATAATTATCAACTTCATAAGTGTTGATTACCTGCCCTCCGCTAACATAATTTTTTTCAATAATCAGACATTCCAATTTTGCTCTTTCCGCATAAATTGCCGCCGCCAGCCCTGCAGGTCCTGAACCAATAATAATTGTATCGTATTTTCTTCCCATTATTTCCAACTCCTTTTTGTATTTACAGTATTCACCTTAATATTAGTATTATACCGCAGATCCCTGAAATATGTCACCCTTTACTTATTTTCAATGAAAAACAATTAAATTGAACAAAGTATTGTACGGTTCCAGTCTGATAAAAAGCTACTTCTATCTTCCATATCAAAATACATTCTAATAAAGCAGAAATAACACCATTTTCAGCTGAATTTGCGATAATACGATCAATAAAACATTTGACAAATGCACAATTATCATATACAATAAAATCAGTAACCGTTATCATTATTATAAGGAGGTGAATTATGGCTACTCTAAAATACAGTAAACAACGGGAATCTATTATAGAGTTCTTAGCAACCAGAAAAGACCATCCCACTGCCGACACTGTATATATGAACATCAGGGAGCAATTTCCAAAGATCAGTTTGGGGACGGTATATCGTAACCTTGCCCTGTTATCCGATCTGGGAGAAATCACAAAAATTGTAACGGGAGATGGCGCAGACCGCTTTGACTATAATACTAACCCACACAATCATTTTGTCTGCACGAAATGTCACAGTGTGATTGATTTAGAAATGGACAATATTGATGAGATTGTAGATGTCGCTCAAAAGAATTTTTCAGGTAAAATAGACAGCTATATTACGCATTTCATGGGCATTTGTCCGGATTGCATTAAAAAATCGTAAATGATAAAAAAATGCTTGACTTCTAAGTAGAGTTATGATAAATTAATATCAGTAATCGTTACTGATTTCTAAAATTCAAAATACAAACTTAATATTCATCGGTCCGGTACTCTAACAGCCGGACCGGTACCAAAATATTTATATAAGAAAAGGAGATTGAAAAATGGCTAAATTTGTATGTAATGTATGTGGTTATGTTCATGAAGGAGATTCTGCACCGGAAGTCTGTCCAATCTGTAAAGCACCTGCAAGCAAATTCACAAAGCAGGAAGAAGGCATGAGCTGGGCTGCTGAACATGTTATTGGGATCGCACAGGGCGTTTCTGAAGATATCTTAGCAGACTTAAGAGCAAACTTTGAAGGAGAATGTTCCGAAGTTGGTATGTACCTTGCTATGTCTAGAGTTGCTCACAGAGAGGGCTATCCTGAAATCGGTTTATACTGGGAAAAAGCTGCTTTTGAAGAAGCAGAACATGCTGCAAAATTCGCTGAATTACTTGGTGAAGTCGTAACAGACAGCACAAAGAAGAACCTGGAAATGAGAGTTGCTGCAGAAAACGGCGCAACTGCAGGTAAATTCGATCTCGCTAAACGTGCAAAAGCTGCTGATCTGGATGCTATCCATGATACTGTTCATGAAATGGCAAAAGACGAAGCCCGTCACGGTAAAGCTTTCAAAGGCTTATTAGAAAGATATTTCGGCTAAGAACAAAAACATTTCACTATACTCTAAATATAAAAGTATGTATTCTTCTTATGAAGGATACATACTTTTTTTATTTTTAATAGTTTATTGCCCACAAGATTAAATTCCACTACGTTATGTAAAATTTACTTTAATATCATTAATTTTTTATAATAACAGATGACAATCCAATTAAAATAATGCATAATAATGGTAACAATAAATCATATTTCAATAAAAGGAGAAAAAACCTATGAAAGTACTGTATAAAAATATGGAGCAATTATTAAGTGTCATGGATGTGAACAAAGCGGAATATCTTATGGATGAAGAAATATTACAATTCTGTGGTCCGGAAGAAGACTTTGGAATAAAAATAGAACTTCCAATGGCAGAAAAAATTATTACTGCACTTTATCAGGATGATAAAGCAGATGTAACAGAATATACCTATTGTGAAATTGACTCATTTTACGATGAGGAGGATGAAGACGATGATTTTGATGATGACGATTACGATGAGGAGGATGATGGGGACTTTATAGATGAAATTCTGGATTCTATGGAGCAAAGTAAGATTCCGGGAGCCCGCAGAATCACTTTTCCCAGAAAATAATTGTCACCACAGCATTATCCCCAGGCCTTAAAAACTGCTAGAGCGTGTTTTAAAATTCCTCTCTGGCACTGTCGTCACAACAATTTGAATTTTTTACCAAATAGCTATTGACAAATGACCTGATAAGGAGTATATTAATATCAGTAACAATTACTAATATTAAATAAGGGTTTTAAGAAACCCCATAAAATAAAAAGGAGATTGATAAAATGGCTAAATTTGTATGTAATGTATGTGGTTATGTTCATGAAGGAGATTCTGCACCGGAGGTATGTCCAATCTGTAAAGCACCTGCAAGCAAATTCACAAAGCAGGAAGAAGGCATGAGCTGGGCTGCTGAACATGTTGTTGGTATTGCAAAAGGCGTTTCTGAAGATATCTTAGCAGATTTAAGAGCAAACTTCGAAGGAGAATGTTCCGAAGTAGGTATGTACCTGGCTATGTCCAGAGTTGCTCACAGAGAGGGCTATCCTGAAATCGGTTTATACTGGGAAAAAGCTGCTCATGAAGAAGCAGAACATGCTGCAAAATTCGCTGAATTGCTCGGTGAAGTTGTAACGGACAGCACTAAAAAGAACCTGGAAATGAGAGTTGCCGCTGAGAACGGCGCTACTGCAGGTAAGTTTGATCTTGCTAAACGTGCAAAAGCTGCTGACTTGGATGCTATCCACGATACTGTACATGAAATGGCAAGAGATGAAGCTCGTCATGGTAAAGCTTTCAAGGGTTTATTAGAGAGATATTTTGGTTAATTAGACCGCATTCATATCAAAGCAAGTGTATCTGGTAACAGGTATACTTGCTTTTCTTATTAAGATCAAATATTTAGAAAATAAATAAATTAATGATCCATTATGTCTTAGTCAAAAGTTAGTCTGCAGTAAAAAATTATTTTAAAAACTTATAAGAAACGATTGACAAATGAATAGATATGTAGTATATTAATATCAGTAACAATTACTATTATTAAATATGAATCAGGAATACAATTCCTTAAACTAAATTATAAAAATGAAAAGGAGATTTTAAAATGGCTAAATTTGTATGTAATGTTTGTGGTTATGTTCACGAAGGAGATTCTGCACCGGAGGTATGTCCAATCTGTAAAGCACCTGCAAGCAAGTTCGCTAAACAAGACGGAAGCATGAGCTGGGCTGCAGAACATGTTATAGGGATTGCACAGGGCGTTTCTGAAGATATCTTAGCAGACTTAAGAGCAAACTTTGAAGGAGAGTGTTCTGAAGTAGGAATGTACCTGGCTATGTCCAGAGTTGCTCACAGAGAGGGCTATCCTGAAATCGGTTTATATTGGGAAAAAGCTGCTTATGAAGAAGCAGAGCACGCTTCTAAATTTGCAGAGCTCCTTGGTGAAGTTGTAACTGACAGTACTAAGAAGAACCTGGAAATGAGAGTTGCTGCAGAAAATGGGGCTACTGCAGGTAAGTTTGATCTTGCTAAACGTGCAAAAGCTGCTGATCTGGATGCTATCCATGATACTGTTCATGAAATGGCAAAAGACGAAGCGCGCCACGGTAAAGCTTTTAAAGGTTTATTAGAAAGATATTTTGGTTAATTATTCCTTCTCCTAAAGAAGCAGGTATCGGAAATCCGACACCTGCTTCTTTTCAATTTAACCTTTAGCTGTTGATACCAGCAAGCCGGCCTTGCCGAGCGCCGGTCTCAGTACGCTGTATAATATGACTACCAGGAATGTAGATACAACCGCATTAACAAACGTTGTAGCAGTACTCCATTTAGCTAAAACAGAAGCCATCTCCTGAGGCTGGCCCAATATGATCTGTTTGTAGAAATAACCCACCAGAGGATCAAATATTACGTTAAAACCTAAGCCGCATACAGATGCAATGATACTCCATTTCATAATATATCTCTTGTCATTGCTTTCACCGATTTTTCCTATATGATGTGCCACCAGACCGGTTATCAGCCCGATACAGAGCTTTAATACAAAAGTCTTGGGTGCTCCAACGATATAAACCGGATCCATTAAATCCGCAATTGTCATGCCCACTGCCCCTGCAAGGCCGCCATATCCTCCGCCCAGCAGTAAAGCCGCCAGTACACAAAAGGCGTTTCCGATATGGATAGATGTGGCATCTCCTCCCGGCATAGGTATTTTTATTTGAAAAAATGTAAACGATACGAAACACAGTGCTGCTAACAGAGCCGTCTGTGCAAGCTTCATTATTGTCTGGTTTTGGTTTTTGTGCTGCATGATATTTCCTCTCCTCTTTTTGAATTTGGGAATATCATAGCACTATACTGGTTATGTTAAAACAGCCAGTTTCATGTTTTTTATCCATGCCAGTTTACTTCTGGTTTGCAGGTTCCACATTTACCATTTTTCCTTTTATTTTTGCATGATCCATTGCAATCAATACTTCTTTCGCACGGTCTGTGGGAACTTCTACGAAAGTATATTTGTCGTACATGTCTATACTTCCTACTAGTTTACCCGGCATACCGGATTCTCCTGCAATTGCTCCCAGGATGTCTCCAGGACGTACACCTTGCTTTTTACCGATATTGATAAATAAACGTACCATACCTTCTTCTGCACCTGTATTGCCAAAGTCCATACCTTTTTCTTCTTCCATTGCTTCATCATTTCCCATGGAAAGCTTCAGGAATGCAGCAGCAATATCCATAGCTGTGTAATCTTCTTCGTTCAGGTGATTCTCCAGCATATCAATCACATCTCTCAGGTCTTCATTGTTTATAATCTGGTTGACATTTTCCAGGATCTTCTCTACCTTGATTGCAGTTACATCATCTAATGACGGAATTGGCTGTGCATAGATCTTTGTCTTACAGTATCTCTGAATATCTTTCAGCTTATATACTTCTTTTCCCACAACAAATGAGAAAGCTTTTCCGACTCTTCCTGCACGACCCGTTCTACCAATACGATGTACATAAAATTCATCGTCCTGCGGAATATCATAATTAAATACTGCCTCTACGTCATCTACATCGATTCCTCTGGCTGCAACATCTGTTGCAATCAAAATCTCTGTTTTTCCATTACGGAAACCATTCATAACACGGTCACGCTGTGTCTGCTTCAGATCTCCGTGAAGCCCTTCTGCAAAATAACCTCTGCCCTGGAGTGCCGTTGTCAGCTCATCTACTTTTCTCTTCGTATTACAGAATACAAGGGAACGCTTTGGATTATACATATCCAAAAGTCTGGATAATACTTCTTCTTTGTTTTTCTGCTTTACTTCATAATAATACTGATCTATATTTTTAACGGTAAGTTCTTTTTTTACTACCTTTATCAGTTCCGCATCTTTTTTCTGATATTGGTTGGTGATATCCATAATTGGTTTTGGCATTGTTGCAGAGAAAAGTACGGTCTGTCTTTCTTCCGGTATCTCTTTTAATACGGTTTCAATATCTTCCCTGAATCCCATATTTAACATTTCATCTGCTTCATCCAGTACAATTGTATGCACCTGGTCAAATTTAATCGTTTTTCTTCTCATATGGTCCATTACACGACCTGGTGTTCCAATAATCAGCTGTACGCCGCTTTTCAGAGAACGTATCTGTTTCACGATATCCTGTCCACCGTAAACAGGAAGTACTTTTATCCCGTGCATGAATTTTGACAATTTACGAATTTCTTCCGCCACCTGAATTGCCAATTCTCTGGTAGGACATAGGATGATCCCCTGAAGCTTCTTATTCTTTGGATCAATCTTTTCCAGAAGTGGAATTCCAAATGCTGCTGTCTTACCAGTTCCTGTCTGTGCCTGGCCAATCGCATCTTTTCCATCCATAAGTACCGGAATCGCTTTTGCCTGGATCGGACTCGCTGCTTCAAATCCCATTTCTGTTACTGCCTTTAGTATCTGGTCACTAAGACCAAGTTCATCAAATCTAACTGTTTCCATGTATTCGTGTTTCCTTTCTATTTGCCTGTTTTCCCAGGCTGCCTTTATATCTGCACTTCCCACACGTCGCTTCGCGCCATGAAATCGCATAAAGAAAGCCCTGTAACATGACTCTTATGTACAGGGCCTTAACCTCAATATTTTACATTGTTGCTATACTGACACGATATTACGAAACTTATCGTACCATAGTTTCGGTTCCCTTGTCAAGGGCGGAACTATAATTTATCCCTGGGTATCTGCCAGGATATCCTGAAATATTTCCAGCTGCAATGTATATCGGCTGTTTTATTTCACATATTATCCCTGAAGCTGCAGGAGTTTGCTCTTCAGTTCGCCTTCTAATCTCTGCATTTCAGACTCTGCTTCCATACGCTTCTGGTGTCCTTCTGTCTGGATACGCATAACTTCATCCAACGTAGAAATCAGTGACTCATTGGTAGTCTTTAAAGTCTCAATGTCTACAATTCCCCGTTCGGACTCTTTC
The DNA here is from genome assembly GCA_018365455.1 of Clostridiales bacterium. GTDB lineage: Bacteria > Bacillota > Clostridia > Lachnospirales > Lachnospiraceae > Robinsoniella. Next base: position 120,924 of record JAGZJZ010000013.1, on the reverse strand, counting down.
GCTGTTTCCACAGTCGCCATCTTCAGTGTCTGTGCATTTTTCTTCAGCAATTCATTTGTCATATCCGTAACTTCTCTCTGTGCCTTTGCCGCATCTGCAGAATGAGCAACACCCAGAGCCAATACCATCTGACTTTTCCACAGTGGTATGGTATTCACAATAGTGGACTGTATTTTTTCAACCATCAGAGTATCATTTCCCTGTACCAGGCGGATCTGAGGTGCCGTCTGAAGTGAAATCATCCTTGTTAGCTCCAGATCATGAAGCTTCTTTTCGAAACGGTTGCAAAGGGAATCCAGATCTTTTGCTGCCTGTGCATCTTCCGGCAGTCCGGAATTGGTTGCTTTTTGTACTAAAGCCGGAAGCTCCTCTGCACGGATTTTAGCCAGCTTTTTCTTGCCCGCCAGAATATACATGGACAATTCTTTAAAATAAGACTGGTTAAGACCATACATCTTATCAAGTACTGCTATATCTTTTAGCATCTGTACCTGATGGCTTTCCAGAGCTTCACAGATACGGTTGATATTTACTTCTGCCTTATCATATTTCGCTTTCATTGCCGTGATCTTATTGCTGCTCTTCTTGAAGAAACCCAGAAAACCTTTTTCCTGTTCTTCTACTTCAAAACTTTTTAATTCTGTCACAACACCGGAAAGCATTTCTCCTACTTCCCCAAGATCTTTTGTCCGGACATTGTCCAGCGCCGCTTCAGAAAAATCCGCCATTTTCTTCTGGGCTCCTGCACCATACTGCAATATAGCATTAGAATCTGTCAAGTTGATCTGTTCTGCAAAGCTGTTAACCATATTTCTTTCTTCTGGCGAAAGCATACTTTCATCAAATTCCGGCTTTTTTGGTTCTTCTACTACTGCTTTTACTGTCTGTGCAGCCTGAAGCTGATTATCACTCTTTTCTGACTGGAACGGATCCAGCGTTAAAGTTGGTGCCGGTGCCGATGCAAAGTCTTTGAATTCATCACTCATGTCTTAATCCTCTTTTCTGTAAAATTTAGCATTCCTGCAAGCTTTTGGCACAACCGGAAGTAATCAGATCCTTCCGGTGTCCGTGGATGCTCACTTATATTTAGAACTTTAATTTTATTTCATCATTATTTTCCGGATCCAGTTCCTTTTTAACAGCGCTCTCCCTTGCCTTCTTAAAATCCTGCCCCGTCAGACCTTCCTGCGCAAACATAGTCTGAAGAACAGAAATATCGGAAGAGATATCCCAGGATGTATCCTGGAAGAAACCGTCTAAAAGCTTCTCAAAAGCCATATTAATCGTATCCAGTGTATCTTCAATTTCCCGTTTGGATGTGAGAATGTTTTCACCCTGTACCGGCTGCCTGTCTAATTCTTCATAAGCATCCAGCAGCTTTACGGTGGTAGGAAGATAATACTCCATAAACTTACGGAGATCCGGGATGTGTTCCGGATGCTGTTCCACACGCTCAAATATTTTAGTGGTAATCACTTCCATCCTGGAAATTTTCTCAGATACCTCTACGCCAGGGATTGCATCGTTGCTCTTTTTAATCTTATCCAGATAGCTCTGACCCTCTTCCACCACTTTTCTTACGTCTTCCGGTACTGAACCATCTTCCCTTTTCGCCTTCTGTTCTTTTTTGACTGTCTCCGCATTTTGAATTCTGCTCCGCTCTTCCCGCTGGCGGATTTCCATCTGATGCTGCGCTTCCAGGTATTGATTATAGACCTGGTCTGTGATCATGAGACAGCTCTCTTGGGCATCAATGTGACCCTGACAGAACATATTTTTACGAATCATTTCCCTCAGGTCTTTTACGGTGTAATGAACCGGCTTCCCGACTGCATCCGCCAATTCTTTAACCGAACAGTATTCACGTCCCCGAAGCTGCCGCACATAGAGTTTAAATCTCTTTAACCTGCCAAGAATCTTACTTCCCCGCCATGCCATGATAATACTGGCAAGTAAAAATGGAAAAATCACCCCAATTGCGATAGCAGCTCCTCCTTCAAGCCCTCCCGAAATCATACTTACCAAAGCTATGATAAAGGTTGCCAGACCAAGGCTTCCGGCTAAAATATAGCCCACGATAGTCAGGGAATAGCCCGCACCTTTCATCCCGCTGTTTCGGGAAATAAGTTCATTTTTAACTCCTTTTGCCGGAACATCATGAAAACTATTTTTCTGCCTGTCCCTGTTCCTGTTTTTCCTGGAATCCCAAGGATTCTGCGGCTCGGAATAAGGATGTCCAAAATTTCCGATGTTCCCCATATTACCGCGATTGAACCTCTGATTTGCCTGATTCAGGCTCTGGTTCACATTATCTATTGCACTGTTTACTGAATTTCTGATTGTATCATTCAATTGTCTGAAATTCTGCGAATCGATCGCAGACTGCACTGTATTCTTTATTTGGTCGCCCAGATTCGACCAGTCCTGGTTACCCATGATATCCTCCTGCCTTATCAATAAAAACAATATTTTACCTGATTTGCTTAAGATAAATTATAAATGATAATCCATAAAAAAACAATCTATTTCCTTTAATAGTACTTGATTTTAGAAGCATATCAGAAATTTTTGACTGATATATTAGAAAATCCTTAATTTTTTAAGAAATTTACCAAAACAGGGTTGCTTTTTCCTTTTCCAGGGTATAATATATTCATAACATGATGTAGTTTTCAATACTACATGTCGAAATATCATTTCCAGTAATTACTATATTGATAACATAGAATCTTGAGGAGGTAATATTATGAATCAAACTGCAACAATCACCCAGAGAAAATTTCGGTTAAAGGATCCCGGAAGCGCCATTACCCATTTCATAGGTATGGTAATGGCAATTTTTGCTGCTATGCCACTGCTAATTAAGACGGCGGTGATGCAGCCCGACCGGACACATATCGTATCCCTGTCTATATTTATTATCAGTATGATTATGCTTTATGCGGCCAGTGCCACTTATCATTCCCTTGATCTGACGGAACGCACCAACCGCATCCTTCGAAAGCTGGATCACTGCATGATCTTCATTCTGATCGCAGGTACTTATACACCAATCTGCATGATCGTCTTAAACGGTCCCACAGGCAATCTCTTATGTACTATTGTGTGGAGTATTGCAATTGTAGGCATAATTATTAAAATGTGCTGGATTACCTGTCCAAAATGGTTTTCTTCCATAATCTATATCGGAATGGGATGGGTATGTGTGCTTGCATTTACCCAGATTACAAAAGCTCTTCCGACAGCCGCATTTGGCTGGCTTCTTGCCGGCGGTATCATTTATACTGTTGGAGGAATTATATATGCCCTTAAACTTCCGATCTTTGATTCCAGGCATAAAAACTTTGGATTACATGAAATCTTTCATTTGTTTGTAATGGGCGGAAGCATCTGTCATTTCATCCTTATGTACGTTTATGTAGCAGGAATGGCAATCTAAAAGACTAGAGCCTGTTTGAAAATTCATTTCTGCAATGCTAAACGGCTGTCCCCGGAACTCTATTGAGTATTACGGGGACAGCCGTTTTATGTAATGAATTATGTTTTCTCCTGTCCACCATCAGAACATCCATTCATAAGCTTTAGCTTGTCTTTTTTCGGAAGCTTTTTTATCTCATATTCTCTTCTCATAGCTTCCTGCCTGGTAGCAAATGTCTCACAATAGACCAACACTACCGGCCGCCTTCCCTTCGTGTACTTAGCACCTTTTCCGCTGTTATGGTCATCTATCCTTTTTTCCAGATTGTTTGTCCAACCGGTATAGTAGGTGCCATCGCTGCACTTTAATATATACGTATAATTCATTTTATCTTCATCCTTTAATGTCTATGTAAAGCGCACATACAAGAACCTCATACATGCGCTTATTATAAAAAGCAATCGACGAAAAAGTACTTCACCCATATCAAATACGACAGTTTGCATTTGGAAATTGTAACGCCAAGTAAGAAGAATTCGATTGCGTATCCGCAGGTGTAACTTTATTCGGTACAGTGGAGTTCTTATCCGCTGTACTAATATAGTATACTCTCTTCTCTTAAAAATGTGCAAGGATTTTAAAAGGCCTTAAATTTTCTTTCCCTCCCGATTCTTTTCACGGCATTTTACCGCTTAATCGGAAAAATTGAAAATTCAAGACCTCTGTCATCTATCTTTTGCCCACTGTTTGTTTTTCGTTCGTAATCGCCTGCCTGACTATTCCAGATACAGGAAAGGATCTACCGGTGTTCCGTCTTTTTTCATCTCAAAGAAGAGATTGCTTCCTTCTTCACAGTAATATTTTGTAGGTTCACTTACATAACCTATAATGGAACCTGTTTCCACTACATCACCTACTGCTACCGGAACTTCTTTTAACTGTCCGTAAACTAATTCATAGTTATTTCCGATGTTCATGGTAATGGTTGTACCTGTTTCTTCATTTACATCGATGGACTTAACAATACCCTTTGCGGCTGCCAGAACTTGTCCGTTTACTTCACTGCCGATAATCAGTGCCGGGTTATATTTGTAAACATTTAATGTCTTGAAATATACGGTAGAATCCATACTGTAGTCAATTAATACGGTACCTGCTACCGGCCAGGTCAATGTGCTGTTATCTCCGAAATCAACGGTAGGTTCTATTTTAGCCTGAATGTTTGTTGAGTTTGCATCTACGCTGTCTTCCGACTCTTTTGCTGTATTTGCATCAGCACTTGTTTTTGCTTCGTTTTCTGCCAGATATGCGGGATCTACATCCATATCATTTGCTAATGTAGGTTTGGAAGCATCTGATTCCGTCTGATTTTTAGAATCGCCGGAAGTAGCATTTTTATTACCGTTTTCTTTTGTACTGCCTTCTGACTGTGTTGATTTATCTGTTGTAATCGGATCCGATGGTTCGGGATCTTTTGGTTCTTCATTCAAATCTACCAGATTCTGTTCTTCTTCTTTTGCATTTTGAGACAGTTCCATTGTATAATAGGAAGCTGCTGCTACTCCTCCCACCAGGCACAGACTCAATGCCACAATGGTTCCTTTTTTCTTAAAAAACTTTACAACATCTTTTTTCTGCATATTCTTCACCTCGTACTATTGATCAATTATGTTCAACAATAGCATTGCCAGTTTATGAAAGAATATACAATGTTTGAAAAATCGATTTAAGAATTTACGGCATTGGATTCTGTCTCTGTGGAGTTTTGTTTTTCATTTATCTCGATCGTTACATCTTTAAAATAATATTGCAAAATCTCATCATACGGCTTTCCGGATTCAGCCATTCTCTCCGCACCGTATTGGCTCATTCCCACACCATGTCCCAACCCTTTTGTTGTGATACGGATTCCTTTTTCTACCTGCTCCATCGTAAAGCAGCTGGAATTTAAATTCAGGAATTTGCGGAATTCTTCACCCGGAATTTCGGTGTCACCAATACGGATTTTTGTTATATATCCTGCATCATCGTTGCTTTCAATCTCCATATTGTCCCAGAGATTATTTTTATTTAATTCATCAGTTCCCTGCTGTTCGTTTCCGGATGACTCCGACTGTCCCTGGGTCTCAGCTGGACCCTCTGTCTGTGCCTGGGTTTCCGCTGGACCCTCTGTCTGTGCCTGCGTCTCAGCTGCACTTTCTGTCTGCCTGGTAGTTTCAGATACACTTTCTGTCTGCCTCGGAGTTTCAGATACACTTTCCGACTTTTCCTGGGGTTCTTTTGGCGCTTTCGGTTCTGCCGCCTCGGTTAATATTTCAGTTTCTACTCCTGACAGACCGCCGGATAAAGCATCCGCACCCTGGTCTGCATTCCAGGTTGTGGTGACGTTCTCTCTTCCATCTGCTTTTACATTGAGTGCCGTTTCCTGCTGGTAATCTTCTTCCTCTATTCTGCTTTCTTTGGCTCCTGTATCGGTCTGGTCTGCTGGAATATCAGTGGATACCTCAGTTCCTTCCGGGTAATATGCTTTCATATCCGGATACTGCTCTCTGCATATCCGCAATATTTCATCCGGATCGTACACTTCTGCATGGAGATAACGTTCTGCCTCTACATCCTGTGCGCTCTGTACCGATGCCAGATAAGGATAATTCTGGCTTCCCAGAACATCATTTCCATCTCTTGTCCTTCCGGCACTGATGGCATGATAGGATGCCAAAATCAGATTCCCGTCATAGGTAAGAACCTGTCCGCTTGTTTCCCTGGATGCCCTGCTGAATTTATCACGTATTCCCAGTTCCTCCATTTGATCCACGGTTAAGTACTTGTCTTTCAAAAGCTCCGTTGGGTGATCCTCCAGCATTTTACACAAATTTGTTCTCGCAACCACCATCTGAGCTTTGATTGCCTCTGTCTGATATGCGGATGGAATCTGCAAGGCTGTAACGCCCATTACATAGTCTTCAAAATTAACTTCACGTACTTTTCCGTCTACTTCTACCGAAATAAAGGAATGATCATCTCCTCTGTCCAAATAGGTTTGTCTTATTTTACCCGACATAAGAACCGTAATAACATAAGGCAATAAGAGGACCAGTAAAATTAATGCTAGAATATTTTTTATTTTTTCCTTCATGGCGCACCTTCCTTGTCTTATGTATATTACCGGATTTCTATATTATGCATAAATCAGGGAAATTTTTTAATTATCTGTTTTAAACTCCACTTTTAACTATGCTCTGGGCAACTTATTAAAAAGGAAAAAACAAAAAGCCTGGCATACTTATCTTATTGCAGATAATCCGGTCATCTGCCGAATTGCCCGCAATAAAATTAATATACCAAGCTTTTCATATTAAAATATCCTGCTTGATGAAAAGCAGCTTTTTCTACTCGATTACTACTTTATCCAAATGCCAGATTTCATCCACATACTGCTGAATTGTTCTGTCTGAAGTGAACTTACCGCTGCTAGCTACGTTCAGAATAGCCATTTTCGCCCAACGAGCTTCGTCGCGGTATGCTTCTTCCACCTTCTTCTGTGCCTGTGCATAGGACTTAAAGTCAGCCAGAATAAAGTAGGTATCTGCTCTGTCGCTGCTATTGGTATTTAACAGAGAGTTGTAGATTTCACGGAAACGTTCCGGGTCATCCTTTGCATATTCCCCATTGATCAGCTGCATCAGTACCCTGCGGATATCCTGATCATTGTTAAAATAATCCATTGGGTGATAGCCGCCGTTATTCTCAAAGTTAATTACTTCGTCCGCACTAAGCCCGAAGATAAATGCGTTCTCTTCCCCAACTTCTTCAACGATTTCCACATTTGCCCCGTCCATGGTGCCCAGGGTCGGGGCTCCGTTTAACATAAATTTCATATTACCGGTACCGGATGCTTCTTTACTTGCCGTTGAGATCTGCTCCGATACATCCGATGCTGCGAAAATCAATTCCGCATTGGATACACGATAATCTTCAATAAATACCACTTTCAGTTTGCCTTTTATAGATCTGTCATTATTTACAACATCCGCCACTGCATTGATCAGCTTAATGGTAAGCTTCGCACGGCGGTAGCCTGCTGCTGCCTTGGCACCGAATATAAATGTTCTGGGATAGAACTCCATTTCCGGGTGATCTTTAATGGTATTGTATAAATACATAACATGCAGAATGTTCATCAGCTGGCGTTTGTATTCATGTAGCCTCTTTACCTGTACATCATAGATGGAACGGGGATCGATTTCCACACCGTTGTGCTCTAAAATATATTTGGCAAGACGGACCTTATTCTGGTATTTGATGTTCATAAATTCCTGCTGTGCTTTTTTGTCCTCTGCATAGATCTTTAATTTGGAAATCTGTGGCAGGTCTGTAATCCACTCATCCCCAATGTGGGCGGTTACCCAATCAGCCAGCAGCGGATTCGCATGAAGAAGGAATCTTCTCTGGGTAATACCATTGGTCTTATTGTTGAACTTTTCAGGCATCATTTCATAGAAATCCCTTAACTCCTGCTTTTTCAGGATCTCGGTATGAAGCTGTGCCACACCATTTACAGAGTAACCGGCTACAATCGCAAGATGTGCCATCTTCACCTGTCCGTCATGTATGATTGCCATCTTGTTGACTTTATTCTGGTCACCCGGATATTTTCTGCCAACCTCAATGAGGAATCTGCGGTTGATCTCTTCAATAATCTGGTAAATACGGGGAAGCAGCCTGGAAAATAACTCTATCGGCCATTTTTCCAGAGCTTCCGCCATGATAGTATGGTTTGTATATGCACAGGTCTTCGTTGTCACTTCCCATGCTTCATCCCATTCCAGATTTTCTTCATCTACCAGGATACGCATTAATTCCGCTACCGCTACTGTAGGATGGGTATCATTTAACTGGAATGTGACTTTTTCGTAGAATTTCCTCATATCGGAATGTTTTTTCTTATATTTCTCTATTGCTGCCTGTACGCTGGCGGAAATGAAGAAGTACTGCTGTTTTAAGCGGAGTTCTTTGCCGGCATAATGATTGTCATTGGGGTAAAGAACTTCTACAATGTTCCGCGCCAGGTTTTCCTGCTCTACCGCTTTCTGGTAATCTCCCTTGTCAAAGGAATCCAGCTGGAAGTCGTTAATGGCTTCTGCATCCCAGACACGCAGCGTATTCACGATACGGTTGTCATATCCCACAATGGGAATATCAAAAGGAATGGCACGCACGGACTGGCAGCCTTCCTGGATGAAGCGGTTTCTTCTGGTCTCTTCATCATATACCACACGTACATATCCGCCAAACTTCACTTCTTTGGCATATTCCGGACGGCGCAGTTCGAAAGGATTGCCGTCCTTTAACCAGTTATCCGGCACTTCAATCTGAAAACCATTTTCTATTTTCTGTTTAAACATCCCATAACGGTAACGAATACCGCAGCCATAGGAAGAATATCCAAGAGTAGCAAGTGAATCCAGGAAACATGCCGCAAGACGTCCAAGCCCTCCATTTCCAAGCGCTGCATCCGGCTCTTCATCCTCGATTACATTCAGATCAAATCCGATTTCCTCTAATGCCTCTTTCACATCGTTATACTCTGTGAGATTAATCAGATTATTGCCCAGGGCACGCCCCATCAGAAACTCCATAGACATATAATACACTGTCTTCGGGTCATCTTCTTCGTACTGTTTCTGGGTTGCCAGCCAGTTATCTATAATTGTATCTTTAATCGTATAGGACACCGCCTGAAATACCTGCTGTTTCGTCGCTTCCTCAATCGTCTTACGATATAAGGTTTTTACATTAGCCTTAACATCGTTAATAAATGCTTCCTTGTCAAATTTTTTACTCATGAACCATCCTCCTGTTTTCTGGTATATTACACCTTCTCCACGCCCATGGTTACTGTCTCCCCGTTGATGTTCCATTCCTTTACATAGCCGTTTGCAGAGCCTGTCACAATATCATCAGCCAGAACTTCTGACTTAATCTCTTCTCTGTGCTCTTCTAATATTTTTTCAATCTTCTGATTGTCTATTGCATAAACCACGACTCTGTCTGTCACTTCAAAGCCCGCTTCTTTTCTCATGGTCTGTACCTTACTGATCAGCTCTCTGACGAAACCTTCTTCAATCAGCTCCGGAGTGAGGTTTGTATCCAGCACAACGGTAATTTCGTTATCCTGTTCTGACACATATCCTTCCATCTGCGCTGTTTCAATCAGCAGATCCTCTTCTAATAATACAACCTCTGTTCCGTTTATGTCAAGCTTTATGGAACCGTTTCCGTTCAATTCATCCATGGCAGCATTTCCATCTAACTGGGGAAGCGCCTGGCGGATTCCTCCAAGAAGTTTTCCATATTTAGGTCCCACGGTTTTAAGCTGGGGCTTAAAGCTATAGGAAGTAAAGTTTCTTACATCATTGGTAAAGGTTACTTTTTTGGTATTTAATTCTTCTCTGATGATATCCACAAAGAACTCCGGCAATTCAAAAGGAGCTTTCACAAACATATTTCCAATGGGCTGTCTGTTCTTGATATTCGCTGAATTTCTGCATGCGCGTCCCATAACAACAATTTTCAGGACTTCGTCCATATTTGCTTCCAGGTCTTTGTCGATCTGTGCCAGGTCCGCTGTGGGGAAGTCACACAGGTGAATGCTTTCCGGTGCTGTCTTGTTGATATTGCAGACCAGATTCTGGTAGATATCCTCTGTCATAAATGGAATCATCGGTGCTGCAGCCTTGCATACGTTTACAAGAGCCGTATACAATGTCATATATGCATTGATTTTATCCTGCTCCATGCCCTTCGCCCAGAAACGCTCACGGCTTCTGCGTACATACCAGTTACTCATGTCATCTACAAATTCCTGTAAAGCTCTTGCTGATTCCGGAATTTTGTAATTGCCAAGGTTCTCATCTACGGTCTGAATCAGGGTATTCATTTTGGACAGCAGCCATTTGTCCATAACCGGCAGCTTATCATATTCCAAACTATATTTTGCAGCGTCAAATTCATCTATATTTGCATAAAGCACGAAAAATGCATAGGTATTCCAAAGAGTACCCATAAATTTACGCTGTCCTTCCGTTACTGCTTTTCCATGGAAACGGTTTGGCAGCCAGGGAGCGCTGTTCACATAGAAATACCAGCGGATCGCATCTGCTCCGTATGTGGAAAGGGCATCGAACGGGTCTACTGCATTTCCCTTGGATTTACTCATCTTCTGTCCGTTCTCATCCTGAACATGGCCCAGTACGATAACATTCTTATACGGCGCTTCATTAAAGATCAGTGTGGAAATCGCCAAGAGGGAATAAAACCATCCCCGTGTCTGGTCTACCGCTTCTGAAATAAAGTTTGCCGGGAATTGCTGTTTGAATAATTCCTGGTTCTCAAACGGATAATGATGCTGTGCAAACGGCATTGCCCCGGAGTCAAACCAGCAGTCAATTACTTCCGGTACACGATGCATTTCTTTCCCGCAGTGAGGACATTTGATGGTTACAGCATCTATGAATGGGCGGTGCAGTTCGATATCTTCCGGACAGTTATCCGACATTTCTTTTAATTCCGCAATGCTTCCGATGGAATGCATATGTCCGCATTCACATTCCCAGACATTCAGCGGCGTTCCCCAATAGCGGTTACGGCTGATTCCCCAGTCCTGTACGTTCTCCAGCCAGTCTCCGAAGCGTCCTTTTCCGATGCTTTCGGGTATCCAGTTAATGGTGTTATTATTTCTGATCAGATCCTCTTTTACAGCTGTCATTTTGATGAACCAGGATTCACGTGCATAGTAGATCAGAGGGGTGTCACATCTCCAGCAGTGAGGATAGCTGTGCTCAAACTGGGGTGCAGAGAATAAAAGTCCTCTTGATTTTAAATCTTCCAGTACGAGGGGATCTGCTTTTTTACAGAACGTTCCTGCCCATGGTGTCTCGTCGGTCATCTCACCCTTGCCGTCTACCAGCTGAAGAAATGGCAGGTCATATCTTCTTCCTACCTGGGAGTCATCTTCACCGAATGCCGGCGCAATGTGAACCACTCCGGTACCGTCAGTTAAAGTAACATAGGTATCACAGGTTACAAAATAAGCCTTTTTCGCCGGTGTGGTAAATGGGAATAATGGCTCGTATTCTTTATATTCCAAATCACTTCCTACATAGGTTTCCTGAACTTCATAGGTCTCTTCGCCCAGTACCTTATCGCAAAGAGCCTGTGCCAGATAATAAACCGTATCGTCTTCTTTCATGGATACCTTCACATAAGTCTCATTTGGATTTACGCAGAGTGCCACGTTTGAAGGCAATGTCCAAGGTGTGGTTGTCCATGCCAGAATATATGCATCTTCGTCTTTTACCTTGAATTTAGCAATCGCTGAACGTTCTTTTACATCCTTATATCCCTGGGCTACCTCATGGCTGGAAAGGGGCGTTCCGCAACGCGGGCAGTAAGGTACGATTTTATATCCTTTATATAACAGTCCTTTATCCCAGATCTGCTTTAGCGCCCACCATTCGGACTCGATAAAGTTGTTGTCATACGTCACATATGGATGCTCCATATCTGCCCAGAATCCAACGGTTGCAGAAAAGTCTTCCCACATGCCCTTGTATTTCCATACACTGTCTTTACAATATTTGATAAATGGTTCCAGACCATATTCTTCAATCTGTTCTTTTCCGTCCAGACCCAGCATTTTTTCCACTTCCAGCTCAACAGGCAGGCCATGGGTATCCCAGCCGGCTTTACGGGGAACCATCTTCCCTTTCATGGTCTGGTATCTTGGAATCATGTCTTTGATCACACGGGTTAAGACGTGGCCGATATGAGGTTTGCCATTTGCTGTTGGCGGTCCGTCATAGAATGTGTAAGTATCACATCCCTCGCGGTTATCAATACTCTTTGCAAAAATTTGATTGTCTTCCCAGAACTTCTCTGTCTTCTTCTCCCGGTCAACAAAATTAAGATTCGTAGAAACTTTGTCGTACATGAATATATTCCTCCTTAAATTTTATACGTCTTTGGGTAATTAAAAATTGCTTTATGCCTGCTGTGCGTTCCAGTCTGCAGGATGAATGTGCCAAAAAAAGCTCCCATCCCTGTAAAAGGACGAGAGCTATACACTTCGTTAACCACCTGTTACAACATACTGACATACGCGTTCCTGTTAACGGCGGAAAACCGTCAGCGCCTACTGTTATTCAGCCTGAAACTCTGAAGTGATATTCCATTTATCCTACTCTTACCGGTCTTCCACCACCACCGGCTCGCTGAAAATTTCGCACCGGATATTCTCCGGTATTATAAATGTACTGTCTTCGTCATCGTCTTTTCTATATATATTGCTAATTTTCATTATATGTAGCACGGAATAAAAAGTCAAGGAGGAAAAAAATTTTGTAAGTTATGCTCATTTCCCCAAGTTTATGCTTTATTTATTTGCATTTTTCCCTATAATCCTATATAATTTGTTATAAACAAATAAATCGTTAAAAGAGGTATTTTAGAATGGGTAGATTTTTTAGTATGGACAATAAGTTCTTCACTTTTATGTCCAGGGTAGCAGACTTGATGATGTTAAACGTTGTATTTCTAATATGCTGTATTCCGGTTGTTACCATCGGAGCTTCCTGTACGGCTATGTATTATGTCACGCTGAAAATGGCGCGTAATGAGGAATCCTATATTATAAAGAGTTTCTTCAAATCTTTTAAGGAAAATTTCAAGCAGAGTACGATTATCTGGCTGATTATGTTCGTAGCCGGTATTATCCTGCTGATGGATTTCCGTATTACCGGACAGATGAAATCCACACTGACTACTGTTATGCGTTATGGTCTTATGGTTGTTGCAGTTGTGTATGCATTTGTATTATCTTACATTTTCCCGATTTTATCCAAATTTGTGAATTCTATTAAGAACACCTTCAAGAATTCGCTGTTTATGTCCATCCGACATCTTCCATATACATTTTTAATCCTGATTGTTGCTGTTGTTCCTGCCGGAGCTACTCTGATGATCCCTATTGTATTTGCCTATGGTCTGATCGTATGGATTCTGATTGGTTTTGCACTGATTGCATTTATTAATTCATATTTCTTCGCGAAGATCTTTGATCATTATATTCCGGACGAAGAAAATGAGGAAAGTATTTCTGACGAGATCCCTGAGATTTTGGAACCGACAGCATTTAAGAATTTATCTCCTACAACAGGTTCCACAAAAGAAAAATCTGAATAAATACATACTGATGTATGATTGTATCAGCCAGTCCGGCTTTTGACTCGGACTGGCTGTTTTAATGTTTAGATACCGTTCATCCCGGCTTCTGCAATTGGAAATATTAATACTGCTTTAAACAGATCCCCATCTACACTGATTCGGAATTCACCGCCCTGCATTTCCGTAAGGGATCTTGCAATTGATAATCCAAGCCCGCTGCCTTCCGTACTTCTGGATTTATCCCCCTGTATAAAACGCTCCGTCAGCTCTTCCGCTTCCATATTAAGCAGATATTCGGATATATTTTTAATGGAAAAAACCATCTTTTCGTTCGCTGTGCGAATTGCTGCATATACTCTGGTACCAGGCATTGCATATTTTACTACATTATTATACAGGTTTTCTATGACACGCCATATCCGTGTATTATCTGCACGTATGATAATGGGATGATCCGGAACGCTGGTGATCAGTTCCAGCCCCCTTGCTTTAAACTGGTCATCAAATTCCCCTGCTGTCTGCAGGATCAGTTCTTTAAAATTAATGTTCATATATTCTAAAAGGATATTTCCGGAACTGATTTTAGATGCTTCCAGCAGATCTTCTGTCAGATACTTGAGCCTCTGGGACTTCTGATCCAGCACTTCTAAATAATTCCTTGCCTTTTGATCTGACAAATCCAGTCTTTTTAGCAGATCTACATAATTGATAATAGATGTCAGGGGCGTTTTAATATCATGGGATACATTTGTAATTAAATCTGTCTTTTGCCTTTCATTCTTCGTATTCTCTTCAATAATAGACTCCAGACTCCTACTCATTTTATTTACGGAATCCGACAGCCTTTTGTTGGAGGGTAAAAATTTAGATCCATCAATCTTATAATCAAAATCTCCATTTAATATGTGCTCTATACCGATTGAAATTTCATCCTGCTGAACCGTCATCTTTACTAAGTTAATCCCGATAAGCAGCTCTATCAATATTGTCAGGGGCAGACCCCAGACTCCCAGGCAGGTAATAAAAATGATTCCCAGGAGGATCACAAGCAAGAATCCAATATACCAGACTAGAATTCTGACGGAAATCTTTCTTCTATAAATCATATGGTACAACTCCCGCCACATGTTCCAGATAAAACTGTATTTTAGTAATACACCACCCTTTACCCGGCGCACCATGCTGCCATACCAAACCACAAACATTCCATTTGCAAAGCCAGCCAGTGAAAACAATACCCCTGCTATTCCAGGGAAAATCCCAAGATTCTGATAGCTCAGATACGCCAGATGTCCACCCAGGGCAATGACCATAACGCTTATAAGTGTCAGCACCTCGATTGGAAAACTGTCTATTTTCATCAGATTAAATTTCCCTTTTTCATATCCTGAGATATTGGTAAAATATCCAATGGAAGAAAGCCAGATGAACATAAAAATGCCGCATACAACTGCAGCCCCACGGCTCCATGGCATCCAGTTCTCATATCGTTCTTTCATATCATAGAATTCATCCTGAACCGGAAATGACGTATCGATTCCGATTATGATACGGCTGTCGATACAGTTGGGAGAAATCCCTCTTCCCAGATTACTGTATATATTTTTTTTGAATTTCAGATTGGCATCGTACTCCAGATTTTTATAATCCAGCACTACATAGGTTCCCAGACTCAGAATCTGTTCTTCCGACAAATTCGTGTTCCCATAAATTTGTTTATTATTTTTATCGAGAACTATGTATTTTAAATTGGTATTCTTACCGTTAAATTCTACTTTAAGTGTATTATAATGCCAGACATCTTCCCAGATGCCCGCTATTGCAATTTTCAAATGCAGATAAAGCTTGTCCCGGTCCTTTCCCGTCTCACGGGCATATTCCCCGATATCTCTATAACCAATAGGCGAACATGCTTCCTCCATATCCAGTTCTATCCCCTGCTGTGCCCATTGCAACAGATCATGCAGCCGGTAAGTGAGTCCGCCTTTGCGGTTTTCCGTAATATTCTGATGCCGGGCATATTCTTCTATATCAACGATTCTATCTGGATCATAGACCCCGTCTGTCTCAAATTTATTGCAGCCCTCCAGAAATTCATGCAGCTGCCCGATCTTTTCTTCCACCTGGGTCTCATATTTGGCCGTTTCCGGATAAGGCTTTCCAAATGCATTCTGAAAGTCCTCCAGGGAAGTCATCATGCTGAGACTGATCATAAAAGAACAGATAATAATAATTAGCGACATGTATTCTACCGTCAGTGTTATGATCTTTCTTGCCGCAAGAAACTCAGTTTCCTTGCCTTTTAATTCCACTTCTTCATTCTTCATCTGCTATACTCTCTACTTTATAGCCAATTCCCCATACTACTTTCAGATACCGGGGGCTTTTGGGGTTGATCTCAATCTTCTCTCTGATGTGTCTGATATGTACTGCTACCGTATTATCGGCACCGATTGCCGCCTCATTCCAGATTTGTTCATAGATCTGGTCTATGGAAAATACCTTTCCTTTATTTTTCACAAGCAGGAGCAGTACGTTATATTCAATTGGGGTGAGTTTTACCGCAACTCCATCTACCGTAACTTCCTTTTCTTCATCATTAATGACAAGGCCGCCCGTCCGATAGATCACCGTGATATCCCCTTTTACATAATTCCCCAGCTTTGTGTAACGCCTGAGCTGGGATTTCACCCTTGCCACAAGCTCCAGTGGATTAAAAGGCTTTGTCAGATAGTCATCTGCCCCATTATTAAGCCCCATTATTTTATCCGTATCTTCTGATTTTGCTGAAAGAATAATAATCGGTACCCCGCTTGTCTTTCTGATTTCCTTTGTCAATGTGATTCCATCCAGCTTCGGCATCATTATATCCGCAATAACCAGATGAATTTCTACCAATTTTAAGGTCTGAAGGGCATACTCCCCGTCCATTGCTTTATAGACTTCATACCCTTCCTGGTTTAAGTATATTTCAACAGCATCCATGATCTCCTTATCATCATCGCAAACTAGTATATTAAACATGCTAACTCCCTATTCTTTCTGGTTCAGAGCTTAATGAACGGTGCCTGTACCAAAATGTATATTCCAGATTTTTAAATCTGCCGGCTTATCCATTGGTGAATGTCCCGGTAAACCTGTGTTTTATCCAGTTCATTCAAAATTTCATGACGATCTTCCGGATAAAGTATGCAGGAGACCTCCTTCATTCCTGTTTGTTTGAATGTCTCCGCCACTTTTTTTACGCCTTTGCCCTGATCTCCTACCGGATCATCCTCACCTGAGACAAACAGGACAGGCATTTCCCTGGGCATACGGTCTAAATATTCCTCATATGTTAATTTATACAATCCGTGAAACAGATTATGATAGGCATTCAGTGTAAATAAAAACTGGCATCTCTCTTCGGCTATATAGGCATCCACTACTTTCTCATCCCTGCACAGCCAGTCCCGGTCTGTCCTTGACGGTTTATAATTCCTGTTATAACCGCCAAACGCCATTGCATCCACAAGTCTGCTTCTGTACATCCATCCATGCCTTTTTGCCAGAATGGAGGTCAGTACAATGCCTGCTTTGACAACAAATCTCGGCTTATACCCTGTTCCCATAATAATGGTTCCGGCAAGTCCTTCCCCATGGCAGCAGATATACTGTCTGGTCAAAAATGATCCCATACTGTGTCCCAGTATAAAATAAGGAATTCCCGCATTTTCTTTTTCCGTCATAAGCCTGAGTTTATGCATATCCCGGATGAGTGTGCGGTTACCGTTCTCTTTTGCAAAATAGCCATAATATTCTTTTGATTTTATGGAGCTGCCATGCCCCAGATGGTCATTTCCTGTTACCAGAATGCCCCTGTCCGCCAGATATCCGGCAAACTCATCGTATCTTTCTATAAATTCAACCATTCCGTGTGCAATCTGGAGTACCGCCCTGATCTCTCCATCCGGTATCCATTTTACAGCATGAATCTTAGTTTCCTGATCATCTGACAAATAATAAAAATGTTCTTTTACTGACATTCCATCCACCCCATCTCTTAGATTTTACACAAGATATATCTTTTCAGACTCAAAGCAGCACAATAAAACAGTTTTTCCTATAAATAAAACACATTCTTCCATTTCCATACAATAAGCCCATAATATAATATATTATAGCATAGATTAAAGAAAAAAAAATTTAAGAATTACGAAAGATGATTTTTTGACTGTCCTATTTACCTTTTCTATGATATACTTAATATAGTCAATAAACTATAACGGAGGATAATATGATAACAGGAAGCAAGGAATTAATCCGCGATATTAACAGCCATCTTGTTCTGGAATCCATTGTAAATAACGGTCCCATATCAAGAGCGGATCTCGCCAAGGCTCTGGGGCTTACAAAGGCCACTATTTCAGCGATTGTCCAGGTTTTAATTGATGAGCACCTGGTTATTGAAATCGGCAGCGCACAGACATACAAAGGACGAAAGCCAATCCTTCTGGATCTTAACCAGTCCGGCGGACATGTAATTTCACTGGATGTCAGTGTGAATTACATCACGGTACTTACCTCGGACTTAAAGGGAACCCATTGCTTTGTGAAACAATACAAAAATAAAGGATGCAGCCAGGAGTTTCTTCCTGTTTTGATTCCCATTATTGAAAAAACCATAGAGGAGCTGACCCCTTCTGTTCATGGTGTCATTGGTATCAGTATCGGTATCCACGGCGTTGTTCATCATAATCACGTGATGTTCACCCCTTACTATTCCATAAAAGAGGATAACCTTTCGGATGCCTTATCCGAACATTTTCATGTACCTGTCTATATGGACAATGAAGCTAACCTTTCCGTTCTGGGTGAACGTACTTTTTATTTCAATTACCCGAATATTATTAACCTGAGCGTACATTCCGGTATCGGTATGGGCATTCTGATCGATGATCAGCTCTACACAGGTTATAACGGCTATGCCGGGGAATTCGGACATACCATCATCGTTCCGGACGGACGCCCCTGCCCCTGCGGCAACCATGGATGCTTTGAGCAATATGCTTCCGAACGGGCAATTCTTATGGATTACGCCAAGCGCAAAGGCATGGAAGAGGTATCTATAGATACATTGATCCGGGCTTACCAGGCGCAGGACAATGACGCAAGAGAGGTTATTTTGCAATTTGTAAAATATATGGCAATCGGTATTAATAATATCCTGAATACCTTTAATCCCAACCTGATTATTATTAACAGCTCCTTTACGATGTATATCCCGGATATTACAACGCAGATCCAGGATTCCCTCTGCAACCGCATGGATAAATACTGTACCATCCTGCCATCCGGGCTTCAGGATACGGCTATTTTGCTGGGCGGCGCCTGTGTGGTCATTAAGAACTTTCTTGGAATTGATAAATTAGTGCTAAAACCATAAGAAAACCGGGAATAAAGGAGACATGATGCTTTCTTTATTCCCGGTTTTCTTTATCTCCGATTTTTCATATTCTGCAAACAGCTTATTCTTTTGCTGAAATGATATTACTGAGCCTAGCAAATTCACCAAGCGTAAGCGCTTCGCCACGGATGGTTGGTGAAACCCCAAGTTCCGCTATTGCTTCTGCAATAATTTCCTTGGAAATGGTTATTTCCGGTGAATTATTCAGTCCGTTCACCAGCGTTTTTCTTCTCTGATTAAAAGATGCACGAATAATGCGGAACATCAACCGCTCATCCTTTACGTCAATTGGCGCCTCTTTGTACGTGGTCAGGCGTATTACGGCGCTTCCTACTTTGGGACGGGGCATAAAGCAGTTGGGGGGTACATTGGCAACAATATATGGTTCTGCATAATACTGCACCGCCAGTGACAGTGCTCCATAATCCTTGCTGCCCGGTCCGGACTGCATTCTCTGTGCCACTTCTTTCTGTACCATGACGGTAATGCTGTCTATGGGTACATGACTTTCAAACAATCCCATAATAATAGGCGTTGTAATATAGTAAGGAAGGTTCGCCACTACTTTCACCGGTTTGCCTCCGTTTCGCTCCATAACAAGCTGTTTTATATCCAGCTTCAGGACGTCTTCGTTGATGACCGTAATATTATCGTACCCGGACAGCGTATCCTCCAAGATGGGAATCAGCGCTTTATCAATCTCTACTGCTGCCACCTCTCTTGCGGCTTCCGCCAGATACTGGGTCATGGTTCCGATGCCCGGTCCGATTTCCAATACAAAATCATCCTTTGTTATATTGGCTGAACGGATAATTTTATCCAATACATGACCATCGATTAAGAAGTTCTGTCCAAACTTTTTTTGAAACGCAAATTCATATTTTTGAATGACCTCTATGGTTTTCTGGGGATTTGACAATTTATCCATTTTTACACCCATTGCATATTACAGAGCCGGTCTGCAATACTGCCACAATAAAAGTTGAAAGAAGCACACTGTGGCTTCCTTTCCATATCTTAATTTTCTTTCAACCTACACCTCCTGCATGCCGCAGACAATTCCATGGCACTGTACCAATGGAAAGTGTAAAAAAATTTAATTTTTCACACTTACCTCTTTTATACGATTTGGTACATCTTCAATGCATTTTCACAGGTTTTTTCTTCTACTAATTCTTTTGACACGCCTTTGATGCGTGCTATTTCTTCTATTATATAAGGCAGATACAGGGATGAATTCCGTTTTCCCCGATTTGGGGCGGGTGCCAGATATGGGCAGTCTGTTTCTATTAAGATCTGCTCCAGAGGCACATATTCTGCAACTTCTTTCATCACTCTGGCATTTTTAAAGGTAACGACACCGCCGATCCCGATATAATATCCCATATTGACATAATCCCGCGCCATTTCCCTGGAATTGGAAAAGCAGTGGATTACGCCTCCTGTGCTGCCGGCATGTTCTGCTTTCATGATATCGAAAGTATCTTTTCCTGCATCCCTGCTGTGAATAATCACCGGCAGGCCTGCTTTTTTAGAAAGGGCAAGCTGTTTTGCAAACCATTCTTTTTGAAGATCCCGGGACTCCTTGTCCCAGTAATAGTCCAGACCAATCTCTCCTACCGCAACTATCTTTTCTTCCCCGCACAGCTGTTCCAGCCAGCGCAGCCTTTCTTCATTCAGATCACCGGTTTCATCCGGATGTATACCTACTGCACCATATATAAAGGGATAGCTTTTCGTAAGCTTAACGGTATCCTCCACTCCCTGAATGCTTGCTCCAACATTTACAATATAACCAATTCCGTTCTCCTGCATACTTAAAAGCAGGCTCTCCCTATCCTCATCAAATGCCTCATCATCATAATGGGCATGGCTGTCAAAAATCATAATTTACCTCCACGCATATTACATTCTGTTATTTTAGCAGTATCTGGGGTTTGTTGCAAGCAAAAGAGGTATATTTGTCCCCACAGACTACATATCTATAATGATAAAGGGAAAAGTGTGGCATGGGTCATATGTCGTTATTCCGCATATCCGTTATCCGCATCATTGGAAATTATCTTAAGGAGGCGCATTCATGCAAACGTATTACAATCTTTCGAAAGAAGAAGTCAGACAACAGATAAACGGCTCTGACCCGTTTCTGACTACCCAAAAAGCAAAGGCAAATCAGGAAAAGTACGGCAAGAATCTGTTAATTGAAGGCAAAAAGAAAAATCTGCTTCAGATTTTCCTGGAACAGTTTATGGATTTCCTGGTGGTGATCCTGATTGTCTCTGCCGTGATCTCGGGAGTTATGGGGGATATTGAAAGCACGGTAGTCATTTTAGTCGTAATTACGGTCAATGCTATTCTGGGAACCGCCCAGACGATTAAGGCGGAACATTCCCTGGCAAGCCTGAAAACCCTGTCAGCTCCCCTTGCGAAGGTAAAAAGAGACGGAAACATTGTAGAAATTCCTTCCAAAGAGGTTACCATTGGTGACCTGGTTTATTTAGAGGCAGGAGACAGCATTCCTGCTGACGGGCGCATTATGGAAAATGCCAGTTTGAAAATTAATGAAAGTGCCCTTACCGGCGAAAGTGTCAGCGTAGAAAAGACGGACCATCCTCTGAATGGGGACCTTGCCATCGGTGATCAGACAAATATGGTATTTTCAGGAAGCTTTGTTACATACGGCAGAGGAAGCTTTCTCGTTACGTCTATCGGGATGGATACCCAAGTGGGCAAGATTGCAAGCCTGTTAAAGTCAACCTCCGAGAAAAAGACTCCCCTTCAGGTGAACCTGGATAATTTTGGTCAGAAGCTGTCTGCTCTGATTATGGCAATCTGTACCCTGGTCTTCTGCCTGGATATCTGGCATGGTGCCGATATCGGAGATTCTTTTCTCTTTGCCATCGCCCTGGCGGTTGCCGCAATACCGGAAGCCCTCAGTTCCATCGTAACAATTGTCCTGTCCTACGGTACCCAGAAGATGGCTGCGGAAAATGCAATCATCCGAAAGCTCCAGGCTGTGGAAGGGCTTGGCAGCGTATCCGTCATCTGTTCAGACAAAACAGGAACGCTTACACAAAATAAAATGACTGTAGAAAATTACTACACAAACGGCAGGGATATTCCCATTTCCGGTCTGGATCTGAATAATGCTGCGCAGAATAAACTAATAACCTACAGCGTTTTGTGTAACGATGCATCCGGCACTGATGGCAAAGAAATCGGAGATCCTACGGAAACGGCGCTGATCCATGCAGGCGAATCTTTTTCATTCCCTACTGCTTCCATTCGAAAACGCAGCCCCAGAATCAGCGAGCTTCCTTTTGACAGTAACCGCAAGCTGATGTCTACCCTCCACTCCATTGACCGTCATATTGTTATGATTACAAAAGGTGCAGTGGATGTACTTGCTAAACGGCTCTCCTATATCGAAAAAGACGGACAGATCCGCAGTATCACCGTGCGGGATACCGCAAAGCTAAAACAGATGAACGAATATTACTCCCAAAACGGTCTGCGGGTACTGGCATTTGCCTATAAGACAGTAGAGCGCCCCCTGCCCCTTAAAATGGCAGACGAAAATAATTTAACGTTTCTGGGACTTGTAGCGATGATGGATCCACCCCGAAAGGAATCCGCTGATGCGGTTGCCAGATGTATCGAAGCGGGCATTACACCTGTTATGATTACCGGGGACCACAAGATTACTGCTTCCGCCATAGCAAAGAGAATCGGTATCTTAACCGACATGTCCCAGGCATGTGAAGGCTCTGATATTGAAAATCTCACGGATGAGGAGCTGGAAAAGTATGTGGAAAAGGTCAGGGTTTATGCCAGGGTTTCTCCGGAACATAAAATCCGTATTGTGCAGGCATGGCAGAACAAAGACCACATCGTTGCCATGACCGGAGACGGTGTGAATGATGCTCCCGCTCTGAAACAGGCGGACATCGGCGTGGCAATGGGCATCACCGGAAGCGAGGTTGCCAAGGATGCAGCTTCTATGGTTCTGACGGATGATAATTTTGCCACGATTGTAAAAGCCATTGAGAATGGCAGAAATGTCTATGCCCACATCAAGAACTCCATTAAGTTCCTGTTATCCGGCAACTTTGGAGCCATTCTGGCTGTACTGTATGCATCCCTATGCAGTCTGCCGGTTCCCTTTGCACCGGTACACCTGCTTTTCATCAATCTTCTGACTGACAGCCTCCCGGCAATTGCACTGGGTCTGGAGCCCCACAGTACAGAGGTAATGAAGCAGCGCCCCCGCCCAAGGAATGAATCCATTTTAACAAGGGGATTTCTGCTGGGAATCGGAGTGGAAGGGCTGTCCATCGGTGTGACTACTATGATTGCCTTTATTCTGGGGTATCATGCTTCCGGGGCAGCGGTGGGCAGTACCATGGCATTTGCTACCCTCTGCCTTGCCCGCCTGGTTCATGGATTTAACTGCAAATCGGAACGGCCAGTGCTTTTAACAAAAAAATTCTTTAATAATATATACTTAATTGCTGCATTTGTCATTGGCGTTGCCCTGATTAATGCCGTACTTTTTATACCGGAGCTTCACAGTGTATTTAAAGTCGCTGATCTGGAGTTATCTCAGATCCTGACGGTGTATGATCTGGCTCTGATTAATCTTCCCGTGGTACAGCTCATGAAATATGCCCGCACCCACATGAGGCGGCAGTGCAGGTAAATGGTACTGTTTACACTTTCGGACACTCACAGCAATGGCACTGTAACGGCAGCTGTGCGTTCGGGATTGTTATGATGTGCCTGTTTGTTGGATGGATGTGCCTATTTGTTGGATGGTTCGCCTGTTTGTGGCGAGTGTGCCTGTTTGTATGATGAATGTGCCAAATTCAGGAATTCTACTTGTTTAATTCACTTTAAAGGAGTAAAATATAGAAAACTCTGTTTATTTGCGCATTCAAATAACATGGCAGAGAAAGTGTGAAAGAAAATCGCCTTCACACTGCTAATTTGGGAATACCACAAGCTGGCTTGGGGTATTCAGGGTGTCAATGTGAAACAAAAATCATGTCACACTTTCGATCGGTACAGTACCGCAGAAAAATCTGCAGCATGCAGGAGGTATAACTATGATTAACCTAACAAATGTTTCCAAGACTTACGGAAACAGTGGGAAGAAAGCTGTCGATTCCTTGAACTGGGATATTGAAGACGGCAAAATCACCGGCTTTATCGGGCCTAACGGCGCAGGCAAGACAACAACATTGAAAATGATCACCGGTATTACCAGACCTGACGAGGGCAGTATTACCCTGAACGGACTGGATATTTCCAAAGATCCCACAGAAGCTAAAAAACAGTTTGGCTTCGTTTCCGATTCTCCTGATAACTTTCTCAGGCTGAAAGGAATTGAGTATCTGAACTTTATGGCTGATATCTACGAGGTGCCGTCTCAGACGAGGTCCTCCCTCATAGATACTTTTGCCAAACGTTTTGATATGGAAGAAGCGCTGGGCAGCCGCATTATGGGATACTCCCATGGTATGCGGCAGAAGATTATGGTAATGGGTGCCCTGATCCACAATCCTTCCATTTGGATTCTGGATGAACCCTTAACCGGACTTGACCCGAATTCCGCATTTGTATTGAAGGAAATGATGCGGGAACATGCATCTACGGGAAAATCAGTCCTCTTTTCCACACATGTATTAGAAGTAGCTGAAAAATTATGTGATCAGGTGGCAATCATTAACAAGGGCAAGCTGTTATTCCTGGGAACGCTTGACCAGTTAAAAACCATCCATCCCCAAGAAGATTCACTGGAAAATATTTTCCTGGAGATTACGAAGAATGCATAAATTTTTTATACTCACGAAGATCCTGATCAAAAGCGGCCTGGGAATGACTCCTGTCACCAAAAATGGCGGCAGTCAAAATAAGAAACGGTCTGCTGGAGGTAATCGACAACTGTTGCTTGTATTCGTACTTGTGGTTTGTTTACTTCCTCTGGCCGGTACTTTATTCGCTTTTGGACGGACTTTTTACCAG
This sequence comes from Clostridiales bacterium, assembly GCA_018365455.1. Classification (GTDB taxonomy): domain Bacteria; phylum Bacillota; class Clostridia; order Lachnospirales; family Lachnospiraceae; genus Robinsoniella. Next base: position 95,812 of record JAGZJZ010000013.1, on the reverse strand, counting down.
ACTTTTGCACAGTTAAATATGCCGGAAACTCCGGTTCAGCTGCTTTGCTATGCAGCTTCGTTTACCGTACTTGTATTTGCCCTGCCCTATGTGGTATCGGTGTTCTTCCTGTCTTCTGACCTGGAGACGCTGCTGCCCCTTCCTCTAAAGCCCTGGCAAATTATTGGTGCAAAATTTACAGCTGTACTAATTTATGAATACCTGATTATTGCCCTTTTTATCCTGCCTCCATTTCTGGGGTATGGCATTGAGGCACAGGGTGGCGTGCTGTTCTGGGTGTTTATGATCCTGATTGTACTGGTACTTCCTGTAATTCCACTGATTTACGCATCACTGATCGCAATACTGATGATGCGGATTTTTAAGAATATCAAGAATAAAGAGATGATCAGCACTGTCTGTTCCTTTTTGATGATCATTATTATCTGCGGTGCCAGCATGATGGTAAACCGTACACCGGATGCAGCTGAAATGGCAAATCTGGTACTTGCCAACAAGAACCTTCTTAGTAAGTTGAATATTATATTTCCGAATCTGACATTTGCCGGTAATGCATTGGTTCATTCCAGCATCCTGTCCATGCTGCTGTTTCTTTTACTTGCGGCGTTATTCCTGATCCTCTTCTTATTTATTGCGGACAGAATTTACCTGGGCGGAGTTATGGGAATGCAGGAAGTGACCTCTAAGCGCCATAAAATGTCCCAGACCGAAAAAGAGTCCTACAGCCGCAGCAAAGGACCAATTAAAGCCTATGCCTTAAAAGAGTTCAAACTGCTTTTTCGCACACCGGTATATTTTATGAACTGCCTGATGACACCAATTATTTTCCCGCTTTTGATCGGGATTCCCATCATCATTTCACTGACCGGCTCGAAAGTGGATCTCGCACCACTGCTTACCCAGATCCAGACTACCGCTGGAAGTACCGTTACCGCACTTTTACTTCTGCTTTCTTTCGTGCTTCCAATCTTTATCGGTGGCTCCTGCATGGTAACCAGCACCTGTATCTCTAGGGAAGGACAGGGATACATTTTCATGAAGTATATCCCCATGTCATACCGGGATCAACTTCGCGGTAAGATTCTGAACGGATTTTTGGTCTGCCTGGCAGCTACAATGCCTTACACCCTGATCTGTACAGTACTGGGCATGATTTTCCTGAATGCAAACTTCCTTGTGATTATTTTCTGCCCCGTGATCACCGTACTTACACTGCTTTTGATAAACTATGCTGCACTGTGGGCTGATCTTACAAACCCGAAACTCATCTGGGAAAGTGAACAGGCAGCCGTGAAGCAGAACTTTACTGCAACGATTCTGTTGTTTGCTGTATGGATTGTCGGTTTCGCAATTGCAGGAGGTGCGTTTGCCCTTTATAGTTTCCTTGGACTTCCTTCTATTTTAATTGCTCTGTTCTTCTGCATTGTTATGGGGATTTTGTTATTTGTGATTCGAAATGAGGTCTATTCTTATGGAGCAAGGAGAATTGATGAATTAGATTAAATAGATAATGAATTTTATTTAGTAGATTTATTATATTAATTAGATGTGTTGATAGCTGGGATGCGGGGACCATGGGGTTATGCTGTGTGGTTCCTGCATTTTATTAATTGTAGTTCATTAAATAACTTAACTATGGTTGCAATAACATCTGCCCAGTTCAACTCCGACGCATATGTATACTTTTCCTGAAACTTTATCCATAATCTCTGCATTTCCGCATCATTCATGATATTATCCAGAATTTTATTATAATTTCTTACCGCCTCAAGACTGTTACGCTTCAGAGACGTTCGTCTGATAGCGGTTCGTAACATATTCATATCTAATTCCTGATACTTTAACATGTAAAGTATGGAAACATCATAAAAATCCCTCATCCGCGTATTCAAAATATTTCTTGTTAGAATGGTTTCCATTTTTTCTGCTAAAACAGTTTCTAAATTATATGCCCAAATCTCAATGTCTCTGTCATCCAGTATTAACTTATAGGTGTATTTCACTTCATGCGGAGTAATCATATCTCCTGTAGAAATATCAACTTTCATTGGAATAACAGTCTCATTCACCATACCCTGCAGACTTATGCGAAAACACATGTAATCAAATTCTTCCCGAATTTCACTGATACTTTTGATAATCATTATAACACCGTCACCGATATTCATACTTGCCAGCTCAGCAAAGATTACTTTAATATTATTAAGAGATAATTGTATATTCTTAACGGATGTGTCCAAATCCATGGTAGATCTGGCATTTATACCAATCATGGCTGCCACCAGCATGCCGCCTTTCAGAATAAAATTATTCTTATATTTTGAAAGGGATATGCGTTCCAATAATCGCTCCATCATGTAATTACGTTGTAAAATCTGAGCATTGATGCCAGTTTTCTTTGACATCCCATTTAGAAGATCTTTTATCTGCCTCGAAGTCATACCAAAAATCCCTCCAATTCCGTCCGTACTTTCTTATATAAGCTCATTTTATTTGCATATTCCATTAATTGGAGAATGTCTTTCTCCTTGCTTGCGGCATATGTCTTCAATGCGCTGTAGTACATATCTTTGTCCATTTTCCCCTTAGCTTTGACAATATCGCAAATAGTACGTTCCCGGTCATAAACTGAGATCTCTCTTCCATATATTGTCCTACCGCTAATAATACCTATTCCAAACATTTCCGGCATAACAGTAACTACCGAAATTCCTGAACTCCTAAGTCTTCCAGTTCCATAACCTCTGGGCACTGTTACCGTATACATCATCGGATCTCTATCTGTTAAGTCATGCATATACAATGCAGTCTCATTTGAAAATACTATATTTTTAGATCTCATTTGAATACAATACATTTCATCCAAATAAACTTCTGAAGAGATATAAATTCCAAAACCCGCTTTCTCCAATAATCCCTTTTCCAATAATTTAGGTAACACCTGTCTTGGTATTCCTGATGCCTCTATTTCTTTTGTTGTCAAAACATCATTCTTTTCTTTAAATAGTTTTTTTACCTTTTCATAATAATTCATAGCATACCACCTTTTACTCTCGTGCTACAGTTATAACATATTGTTGCACTAATGTAAAAATTTTAATTTGATATATTGATAAAAATATATTATTCTATAATTTCTTGTTTTCAAAATTTTATTTTATATACTAATTAGTATATAAAATTATACTATACTTTACTATTGTTTTCAATATTTATTTATTATAAAATGTAAATATAAAAAAATATTTTGAAGGAGATTATTTTGAACGATTTAGATTTTTCTAAAATTGGACTAAAAATGAAACATTTAAGAATAGAACAAGGCGTCACACAGGAAAAAATTGCTGGAGATTTAGGATGTACAGTTTCTTTTGTCAGTAATGTAGAAAATAACCGCACGAAACTAAACCTGCGCACTTTACTCTATTATGCTGCTCTATGTAATGTATCTGTGGATTCTCTGCTGGATGCCGGAAAGACTTCTCCGTCTCAATTAAATGAGGATCAGCAGACAGACAAAGAACTATTACATATTTTTCATACCTTCTCTCCTGATGAGCGCAAAAAAATGATTAAAATTTTAAAAATATGGAAATCACAATAAAAGAACATTTTGATTTTTAGTAAATTATTCTTTTGCTAAAAAGGGACTGCCATTGACAGTCCCTCCCATTTCCTTATAAATTCTCCCCTGGAATCTCATACCCCCAGGACCGCCGCATATCATCCATAATCTCCAGCACCCGGATGGTTTCTTCATGGGGCATCTCACTGCACTGGGTATTACCGGCTTTTATCGCCCTGCGGCACGCTTCTACTTCATATTCATATCCTGTAATCTGCACAGGCGGCGTGTATGCAGCCACTTCTTTGTAATTCTCGTCGAAGACTTTGATTTTCTCGATGTTATTTACATTTGTGATCTCTATATAGCCTTTGTCACCGAAGATATTTGCCCTGCGGTTCAGCGCACCTAGCATACTGCTATGCATTACAGCCATTTCCCCGTTCTCAAATACCATGGTGATGCTGTCCGTATAATCAACCCCTTTTTTGGACATGACTGCACTGGAGGAAACTTTGCTGATTTTATTTCCAAACACCATCATTGCGAAGTTTACCAGATAGACTCCCACATCCAGTAACGCCCCGCCAGCCAGGGATGGTTCCACCATCCTGGTGACATTTCCCAGGGAATAGCCCAGATTGCCTGTCAGGGAAGTAACTGTTCCAATCACTCCGCTGTCTATGATATCATTTACTATTTTCCGGGAGGGCATATATCTTGTCCAGATTGCCTCTGTCAGAAGAAGCCCTTTCTCTTCTGCCATTTGCAGGACTTCTCTTGCCTGTCTGGCGTTAACGGTAAAGGATTTTTCACAGAGGACATGTTTGTGATGCTCCAGGCACATTTTGATATGTGCATAATGATGAGAATGGGGTGTTGCTATATATACCAGATCTATCTCTTCGTCGGAAAGCATTTCCTCATAGGAACCGCAGGCTTTGGTAAATCCATATTGGGCCCTAAAATCCTGTGCACGTTTTTCGTCCCGGGCTGCCACTGCATAAGCTTCTACTGTTTCCATTTTCGTAATGGTAGCTGCCATTTTATGGGCAATCTGCCCGGCTCCCAGTATCGCCATTTTCATTCTTGGCTCCTTGCATATGGCTCTATCGTCGGTACCGCCTGAATCAGCAGCCTGAAAATGTTGTTCTATTTTTTTCTCCATTTTATCCCCTTTCACATTTTATTGTCCATAGTATGCATTTGGTCCATGTTTACGCATGAAATGTTTATCCCGGATTACCTGTGGTGCTTCCTGGACGCCTGATCTGAGCATTTCGGTACGGCACGCCATTTTGGCTACCTCTTCTAATACTACTGCATTGTGAACTGCTTCCTTTGCATCCTTTCCCCAGGTAAAGGGTCCATGATTTGCGCAGAGCACTCCCGGGACGTAAGAAGGATTCTTCTCCGTAAAGGTTTCAATAATGACTTTTCCGGTATTTGTCTCATAGCCCGTTTCAATTTCTTCTGGGGTAAGATTTCTTGCACAGGGAATCTCTCCATAAAAATAGTCTGCATGGGTAGTCCCGTAACAAGGTATGCTTCTGCCCGCCTGTGCCCAGGATGCCGCCCATGGGGAATGGGTATGTACCACCCCGCCTATTTCCGGAAAAGCCTTATATAATTCCAGATGGGTGGGTGTATCGGATGATGGTTTCAATTCCCCTTCCACCTTATTTCCATTCAGATCCATTACCACCATATCCTCCGGATGAAGATTCTCATAGTCCACACCGGAGGGCTTTATTACAAACAGGCCCTTTTCCCGGTCTATTCCGCTTACATTTCCCCAGGTATAGGTGATTAATCCTCTGGCAGGCAGCTCCATATTAGCCTCATATACCAGCCGTTTTAATTCTTCTAACATATTACTCCTCCATGGAATCTAATATTTTACCCATTCTGGTGCGGGCATCCTTCAGATCATCTCTCCAGTTTACGCTTCCCGTGTACCAGAATTCTGTTACAAATTTACGCACTCCCATTTCCCAGGCGGAAGCAATCATCTCTTCAAAGTTTACATGCCCCGTTCCAAAAGGAATTTCACGGAATTTTCCCGGCACCGTCTCTTTTAGGTGGACAGAAGCAATATGTCCGGCTCCTGCCCTTAAATCTTTTTGTACATCGGTATCGTAGCTGACCGATGCATTTTTAATATTTCCGCTGTCGGGATACACCGCCAGATAGGTAGAATTTATATTTTTCACATAATTCATTGCCTTTTCCACGGTATTCATAAACTCTGTTTCCATTGTTTCAAATCCTAATGTAATGCCCAGGCTTGCCGCCATCATAACGGCTTTTTTCAGGTTCTTTTCAAAACGCTCTGCCGTTTCCGGGGTAGACTGTTCATAGTATACGTCGTAGCCAGCTAATTGTATAATCCGGATTCCCAGATCGTCAGCCAGACATATTGCCTTTTCCATGATTTCCATTCCACGGCGCGCAATTGCGGGGTCACTGCTGCCAAGGGGATATCTGCGGTGTCCGCTCAGGCACATGGTTCTGATGGGGATTCCGGCGGCGTACATGGTGTCAATCAGCTTCAGCCGCTCCTGTTTTGACCAGTCGAGCCTGGCAAGCTTTTCTGCTGTTTCATCAATGCTGATTTCCAGGAAATCAAAACCGGCGGATTTAGCAGCCTGCAGCTTCTCTTCCCAGGTTAGCTCAGACGGCATTGCTTTTTCGTATAATCCAAGGGTATATGCTTTCATTTTTATTCCCATTGCATATTGCAGACGTAATATGAATATGCAATACTGCCACATAAAACAGGTTGAAAAAATCTCATCGTGGCTTCCTTTCTATTATAATTTTCTTTCGACCTGGTGCTGCTGTAAATGGTAGGGATTGTCAGCAGTCCCTTAATTTTTAAAATACTTCCACGCTCCGCTAAGCCCCTTTATGACTGCACGATACGCCTCGTACTTCTCTTCATATATTTTTCTGTACGCTAATCGGGGCTTTACTGTTTTGGTGATGGTTACCGTGCGGCGGATGGCGTCCTGATAATCGGCGTAGATTCCCGCTGCTATTCCCGCTGCCATTGCGGCTCCCTGTGCCCCCAGTTCTTTGTCTTCGATTACGTCAACCGGAATCTGAAGTGCATCTGCGAAGATCTGCACCCATACGTCTGAGTTCGCCGCGCCGCCGGACAGTCTGATGCTTGCCGGTACGGAACGGTTCTGCAGTAATTTTTTCACATGGGTGAGATGGGAAAATACAATGCCTTCATACACAGCCCTTAGCATGTGTTTCTTGTTGTGGTATCCGGTTAGTCCTACAAAGGTTCCCTTTGCCAGTGCGTCTTCATTGGAACCATTTAAAAAGGGCAGGAAGATCACGTTAGATTCTTCCGGCTTGATCTCAGCCACCCATTTGTTTGTGATATCATAAATGGACTGCCCCTCTTTTTTTGCTTCCTCTTTTTCAAAATTCAGAAGATTTCTTATAAACCATTCCATGTTCCCTGCAGATGTGGGACTGCTTTCTTCGATCAGATAATATCCCGGTATGCAGAACATGGAGTTTAATGCTACGGTTTGATTGGTTACCGGAGCTTTTCCAATGAATTCATTGATGCTCCAGGTCCCTGCGATCATGCACATCTGCTCTTCGTCTGACAGCCCGGAAGCAATCCCGCAGGCATCCACATCAAACATGCCTGCAGCAACGGGAATTCCCTGCGGCAAAGAGGTCTTTGTACTTGCCTCTGCCGTTACACAGCCGCAGAGATCAGCAGATCCGCGAAGTGGGGGCAGCTTTTCATATATTTCTTCTAATCCAAAGAGCTTCAGATGTTCTCTGTCATATTTTCCGGTACTTAAGTTCACCAGATTTGCTCCTGTAAAGTCTGATCGTTCTGCAAATGCTTCCCCGGTCAGGCGATATCGGATATAGTCCTTTACTGCGAATATAAACTTCGTATTTGCAATCACCTCAGGATGATGATCCTTTAACCACGCCAGAATACTCACCGGCTGGCATGCCAGTATTTCCTGGTAAGATTTTTCGAATACCTTTTCCCTTGTGCCGTCGCGATTCCATCTTTCCACATACTCCCAGGCTCTGGCATCTGTGGACAGGATTCCATGATAGGATGGTCTGTCATCGTATCCCACCATATACAGACCCTTCCCATGCCCCGAAAATGATATGCCGGCTATATCGTTGGGATTTATCCCGCTTTTTGCTATCGCTGCCCGGATAGCCGCTGCGTTCACTTCCCAAAGATCCTCCATATCCCTTTCCGTATACCCGGGCTTTGGTGTAATCGTCACAGTGGGGACGCTTGCTACGGAAATCTGTCTCCCCTCCTGGTCAAAGATCGCTGCTTTTGAAAATGTTCCCCCATTGTCAATCCCCATCAAATATTTCATCCAATGCCACTCCTTTCAAATTCTAGAGCGTGTTTGAAAATTCATTCCTGCCATCTGCACGCCCCACTCCGCTCTCTACTTAGCTGCAGGTACTTCTTTTGGCACATCCGGATGATTTGGTCCGAAATGTTTTAGTAAAACCAATGGCTCCACCTTACTTTCATTGGTAATCACAACACCCTCTTTTGCAGTTCCTTCCGACACAAAGAATTCATCTGAACTTTGCTGTCCGAAGCGGAGCAATGTCACTGCCTCTGCATCATACACACCCATTTTTCCATGTCCCTGGATGAAGATGCATCCATAAGCAGCCCCATCTTGGATGGTTACTGTCTGCCCCGGATAAATGGTTAATTCTTTTGCTGCTACATAATCATTTGCGTAAGTTACCCATTTTTCCATATACTGTTCTGTCTCCCTTGCTGTAACAGGCGGTCTGAAATAGGTCTGTTTGTAATGGGGGTCCGTGTTCTTTTCCCAGTCAAGAAGGCTGAATATATAATCTATGTCATCCTTTTTATCCTCGGGGCATTCCTCTACCAGCATGTCTCTGGAGTATATTTCCCCGGAAACTACATTTTCTTCTACGGAGTTTACATCGGAGTTCCACTGTGGCTCATAGGTGAGATAAGATGCGGGAGCATGAATAACCCCAGCCGGAGTATACCAGCCTGTCCCAAGCTGTACCCGGTAAGCCCTGGACAATTCCGTAATTCTGGTATCATCGTTATTATAATTACGCAGTCTTCTCTTCACCTCTTCCGGGTCTGTATCCGGATCGAAACCGAAATAGGTAGCATTGCATTCCCCCTGGTAGTTGTTCAGCTGTTTGGGAAAATAGTAGCATTCCGGTTTGCCAAGCTTCCCTACTCTTGCTGCATCCTCAAATGTAAGATGTACATGATGGAAAAGGGGATTTTCAAAATCAAAGAATTTAGAATACATGGGCCAGCCGCCATATTTCTCCATAAGTTCTTTTCCCACAATTTTTTCACCCATTGTATCAATGGCTTCTTTTAATGTGAATTTCTCATCTGTTTCATAGGATACGGCTACATAGCTCATTCCTTCATCCGGAGCTGCCAGAGGACCGTTGTTTGCCGGTATGGTAGAAGAAAACCATCTCTCTTTGATAGACCCTCTCTCAATTCCCAGTGCGTAATAGTCATCCGGATGTAACTTCAACCGGTGTCCTGCCTTTCCAAATCTTCTTGGTACAAAGGTGGGATTTAAACGGAAGATCCCGCCTCCTTCTTCAAATACTTTTTCTATTAATGTCTGGTCTGCCATATTTTTCTGTTCCTTTCCTGTTTTCTATGTTCTCAATTTTGTTTCCTATTGTTCTTTATTGTTTTCATTTTCTTTTCTATTGTTTTCTATTTCATCATTCAGCTTTATTTTAATATTTTCAAAAGCTTCCCGCCCTTCCAGTATCCGGAAAGTAATCCGGTACTCTGCGGATTCTCCGGGTTCCAGATATTTCATGGAACCGTTTTTGATTGCATCCTCTATGCCGTCAATCGTTGCATTTGCCGGCTCCAGCCCCATGACGTACTCACCTGCGCCCATCATTTTCCACTGTACAAAATGATCCAGTGCCGCCAGGTCTATTTCCATCTCTATACCAAGGTTTAGCTCGGGATTATAAACTGCCGCATGTCCATGGTTGTTCCCGTCCGGAATCAGCTTGTGGTAATAACACATTTCCTCATAATCGGGGTCTGCCTGCTGGGTTTTGTACCACTCCTTTAATCCTATTTTTGCATGTTCTGTCCTGGGTGTAACTTTTGCGGAAGGGATATACACCTCGCTTGCGGGGCTTAAGATGGGGTATCCGATGTTGCAGTGATATAGAATCATATGCCTTGCTTTTTTAAATCCCTCATTTGTTACTCTGTCCGTAATGGTGAATTCTTTTTCCCGGTAGCCGCACCGTATATTTCTCTTTAATGTCAGCTTATCCTGGAATATCTCTGCATCCTGCATACTTCCCTGGATCTCTATGTACGGGCTGCCGTCTGTTTCCACCAATTCATACCGAAATTCCTTTGCGGGAATGTGGGATACATTTCCATGCAGTCCATAGGCTTTTCCCTCATATTCACAGGGTGCGCCGGCAATTTTCAAACCGCAGGTGGTTAAAAATCCAGCCGTAAAGCTTTTTAGGAATCCCAGTTTTTGGTCATCAAAATATTCCGGTGCCGCAACTCCGCAGGGCGAGATATATCCAAAGTTCTCTCCGTTAAAACTCAGAAATGAAATGTCCATGCCTCTGTCTGCATTTACGTCAAACTGCATTCCCGACCGGTTTGCCACTTCCAGCATGGTAACGCCCCTCGCTTTTCCCTCCTGCAATTTCACCTTCTTTATCTGAAACAGCTGGTCTCTATTTCCAACATATTTTTTTTCATCGTTATAGTTCATTACATCACCTCTCAGAGCGTGTTCAGCACACACCTTTTTGCAGCACAATATTCGCGTAACGCGCCGTTGTCCCGGTCTGTACAATCAGATATGCCTTCTCAGACTCTTCATAAAAAGGAAGGCGGTCTATCAATTTAAATTCCTCAAATGCACGGTCTGTATCATGTTTTCTTAATATAGAGTCGTAGACATCCCATATTTCAGGTACCGGCTCTGTGGGCAGGTTCTCCATAAGCCTTACCGGATGCTCTATAAAGTTATCCAGCGGAAAAAATGGCAGGATGGCTTCCAGAAGTTCCGGGACTTCCACCCCTTCTAATCGGATCAGGCGTTTTGCATGTGCCGCTGCAGGATAATTGGCATCGGCGATAATCAGGACATCACTATGTCCCATTTCCATCATTACTTTCATCAGTTCCGGTGAAATAATCTTAGGTATATTCTTAAGCATACTGCTCCCTCATTTCTATTGGTGCCCCCGCCATCAGACTGTGTTCTAATATTGTAATCCAATATTACTATCTGACACGAGTCCCATTGACGGAGGCTGCCTTAATTTCTTATTTGATAAATTCGTCTACATTATCTTTGGTTACTAACTGGAACGGAATACGGATATCATATTCCACCTTTTCTCCCTTAGCCAGTGCCAGAGCGGTGTCCACAGCTGTTGATCCCTGTCCTTCCGCATCCTGGAATACGGTACATGCCATTTCCCCATTTTTAACTGCCGTCAGAGCATCTGAAATTGCATCAACGCCGGTGATCATTATATCTGTTCTGCCTGCTGCTTTACATGCTGATAATGCACCCAGAGCCATGTCGTCATTTTCGCAGATGATTCCTTTTAATTCGTCGCCATAGGTAGTAATCCAGTCTTCCGCCAGCGCCAGAGCTTCTTCCCGCTTCCAGTTTGCAGTCTGTTCTGCCAGCAGTTCATACTTATCAAATAAACCTGCTTCTTCATAACCTGCCCAGCGGCCTACCTGGCCAGCCTGTCCCATTGGACCCTGGATGACACAGATTTTGGAGCCTTCCGGGAGATTTTCTAATACATAGTTTGCTTCGATCAAACCGGATTCTTTATCCTCACATCCTACAAAGGACTGGTAATCCTTATTTACCGTATCGCAGTTGCAGTTTACAATGGGAATCTTTGCTTCATTTGCTTTTGTAATACAGGGGCTGCTGCCATCCATATCCTGGGCATTTAAAATAATGGCATCTACCTGCTGTGTGATCAGGTTTTCTGTGATTTCGATCTGCTTGTTCACGTCTCCTTCCGCATCATTCATAAGCAATTTTACACCCAGTTCTTTTCCTCTTGCCTCAATGGCATCTGCAATTCGCTTAACAAATGTATCGGAATTGTCTTTCATAATAACGCCGATGGTATAGTCTCCATTGTCAGAGGAAGCTGCTGCTGCCTGTGTAGCTTTTTCCACTGCTTCTGTGCCTGCATCCACTGCTTCTGTGCCTGCATCCTCTGCTTTTGTATCTTCTGCCTTTGTGTCTGCCGATGTTTCCCCTTTCGTCTCTGCCTTTGCTGCCTCGGTTGTCTTGGCTGCTTCTGTTGTCTTGCCGCCTCCCTGTCCACAGCCTGCGAGTACAGATGCCACCATTGCCACTGCGAGTAAACCACTGATCATTTTCTTCTTCATACCTTTATATCCTCCTTATATTTTAATAAATAGGTATCTCGTAATGCATTGCATAAATTCCTACGCTCTAGCACACGCTATCTGCGTCAGGCACTAGAGCACAGTTATTTACGCAACGCAGTACTTGTAATTGTGTCATTCTCTGCTCTTTGTCTTCATATCCATCAGTACAGCCAGTAAAATAATGAATCCTTTTACGATCTGCTGCCAGAAAGAATTGACATTAACCAGGTTCAATGAGTTACTGATTAATCCGATAATGATAAAGCCGAATATGGTGCCCCGCAGTCCGCCGATACCACCGCTCATACTGGTGCCGCCGATTGCCGTCGCCGCAATAGCATCCAGTTCAAATCCTTCTGCCGCCGTTGGCTGTCCGGAACTGATGCGGGCTGATAAAATCAGACCAACGATACCGCAGCAGACTCCCGATAATATGTAAACCATCATTTCTACTTTACGCGTCTTCACACCGGAGAGTTTTGCTGCGTTCTTGTTGCCGCCGATTGCAAATACATATCTTCCGAAGGTGGTACATTTTAATACAACCAGACCAATAATGCACACGATGACCAGTATGATAATCGGTGTGGGGACACCCAGCACATTTCCCTGTCCGATTGCAAGGAAGGATTCATTCGTAATGGTATATGGCTTTCCGTTGGAGTACACCATGGCGAATCCACGTCCAATTGTGGTACTTGCCAGGGTTGCAATAAATGGCTGAAAACCAATATAAGCAACCAGGTATCCGTTCAATACGCCAAATGCTACTGCTGCCAGGACACCCACCACACATGCCAGAAACACATTTCCATCGTTCATCAGCAGAGAACCGCTGATTACACTGGTAACTGCCACCAGCGATCCTACCGATAAGTCAATTCCCCCCGTCAGGATAATGAAGGTCATTCCCACTGCCAGGATGCCGTTGATGGAAACCTGACGGAGAATATTTAAAATATTTCCGCTGGATAAAAATACAGGTTTTACAATAGTCATCAGTACTACGATAAATATGATTACAAATACCAGACCAAATTCCCGCAGTACCTTTCCCCAATTCTTTTTATTATTCATTCTTATACCCATTGCAGCTTACAGGCTAGTATAACTTAAAGTAAATAGCTGAATGGTTCGGTGAGGATGATTTTTTGAGAGTGCATGTGTAAAAACGGAGGCGTAGCGGGCTACGCTGAGTATTTTACACATGTGCTATCGGAAAATCAGACCAGCGAAACATTTGGTTATTTGCTGTGAGTTATACTATCCTGAAATGCTGCTTTCTCCTTTCAATCTTGTCTCCGCCCGGAGCATGTTGGAAATTACTTTCTGACAGCTGCTTTGAAATTGGAACTAATATGCCGCAAAATGATGCGTACAGCTGTCGGAAATCATTTTTAAACAGTCCCCAGTGCTAATTTTAAAATTGTCTGCTGGGATTTCGTTTCCTCCCCCTGAAGTTCTCCTGTAATCTTGCCTCTGGACATTACAATCACTCGGTTGCTCATGCCAATCAGCTCCGGCATTTCAGAAGAGATCATAATAATTGCCATACCCTGCCTGGCAAGGTCTACCATCATTCGGTAAATCGCTGCTTTCGCTCCCACATCAATTCCTCTGGTGGGTTCGTCCATAATTAAAACTTTCGGGTCCGCCAGAAGGCATTTCGCCAGAACTACCTTCTGCTGGTTACCGCCTGACAGGCTGCTCACCAGATCATGAATGCCATTCATTTTCGTTGTCATCTTCCGCGCCATTTCATCACAGACTTTTCTTTCTTTTGCTTTATTGATAAAGCTTGCACGGCTGTATTTATCTGCATTCTGGAGCGTGATATTCTCCTTAATATCCCGGCAGAGCACCAGTCCCAGATCTTTTCTGTCTTCAGACGCCATAATGATATGGTAGCGGTTGGCATCCTTGGGATGTGTAATGGTAATGGGCTTTCCCTCCATAATAATCTCACCGCTGTCCAGCCTGTCATATCCTACCAGGGCGCGCATTACTTCGCTTCGTCCTGCACCGACCAGACCTGCAATCCCCAGGATCTCCCCCGCATACACCTTCATGTTCACGTCCTGGAATACACCTTTTCTGGTAAAGTTCTGAAGTTCCAGAACCACTTCACCTTTGGGAGTATCGTTGACGGGATATCCGCCTTCCAGCTCCCGCCCCACCATCATGTTAATCAGTTCTTCCGGCGATGCTTCCGATACTCTGACACAGCCGATAAAACTTCCGTCCCTAAGAACCGATACCCGGTCAGCCAGCTGAAATACTTCATCCATTCTGTGGGAAATGTAAACGATGCCTACATTTTTGGCTTTGAGATTGTCGATAATCCGAAACAGGATCTCCGTTTCCGTCTCCGATAAGGAGGAGGTGGGTTCATCCATAATGATAACTTTGGAATCATAAGAAACCGCTTTTATGATTTCCATCATCTGAACCTGTGCAATGTTCAGATGCTTCATTTTCATATTTGGTTTTATCAGCTCTTCTAAACCGTATTCCTCTAAGATTTTTTCTGTTTTCTTATTCAATTCTTTTACATCAACAAAGGGAAGTCCTTTGATTTTTTTATTCTCTCTGCCCAAAAAGACATTTTCGGCAACTGTCATCTCCGGTATGGGGCTTAGTTCCTGATGGATCATAGATATTCCCATATCCAGTGCATCCCTGGCATCCTTAAAGTCAACCCGCTTACCCTGGAAGATGATCTCTCCGCTGTCCCTGGTGTAAATCCCCATGATAATCTTCATAAGAGTTGACTTCCCGGCTCCGTTTTCCCCCATCAGCGCATGGAGTTCACCGGGTTCGATACACAGTTCTACATTATTTAATACATTTACGCCTGCAAAGGATTTGCTGATTCCTTTTGCTTCCAGGATATATTTTTCACTCTGCAAAACACATCCTCCTTTCTTACTTTTCAGACAGGTTTTGGTATAATTTCAGATCCGGATTATCGGAAAAATGCTTTAAAATCACAATAGGGTCCGTATCAGAAGGATTTGTAATGGTAACCCCTTCCAATGCAGCTTTCTCAGTAACAAAATACTCATCGTGGGTCAATTCTCCGTAACGGATTAACACAGGTGACTCTATTTCCCAGGCTCCAAACCTTCCATGCCCCTCCAGGCAGATCAGCCCGTATGGAGCTCCGTCCCGGATCGTTACGGTCTGTCCCGGCAATACCGTGAGCCGTTTTGCCGAAACGCTCTCACATTTATAGCAGATCCATTCCTCTATATAGCCCTGTGCCAGCATTTCTTCTACAGGCTTTACGGGAACAGGCCTCATATATCGTTTTTCGTGAAAATCAGGATCCACATTTGCTTCCCAGTCAATCACATCCAGCAGATAATCATAATTTCCAATTTCTTCGGGAGGCGTATTTTTCCAGAGAAGGTCCTCTCCCACGATCTGTCCATTTAACAGCACTGACTGATACATGGCATAAACATCAGAAGCAAATTGCGGCTCATAGGTACAGAGACTTCCGGGTGCATGCATTACTCCCGGCGGTACATCAAAACCGGTATCCGCTTCCAGTTTATATGCTCTGGATAAGCCAAGGATGTTGTTGTCTCCTTTTGTAAATTTCTTTAAGGCTTCCAGCACTTCGTCCTTTGTTGTCTCAGGATTGAAGCCAAAAAATGTAAATGGAAATTCTCCGCCATGGTTATTGAGCTGGGATGGAAAGAAATACATCTCCGGCTTGCCGGATGCCCCTACCCGTTTTGCATGTTGGCTGCGGTGATGAATATGGTGAGGCAGCGGTCCTGCATTGTCGAAGAATTTGGAAAACATCGCCCAGCCGTGATACTTATTCCACAAGGTCTCACCGATAATCGTGGGACCTGTCAGCTCGATTGCATCTCTCAGAAGGACTTTTTCTTTCCCTTCCTCATCTACTGCGATATAGCTTAATCCCTCATCCTCAGGTGTGCCCGGACCATTTTCCGCCCAGGTTGTAGAAGCAAACCACCGTTCATCAATGCCGCCTCTCTGCCCCAGAATAAAATAATCATCGGGATGCAGTTTTATCCGTTTACCCGGCCTGCAAAATGACCTGGGTACCCAGGTTGGTACCAGCCGCAAAACTCCTTTTCCCTGCTCAAGTGCCCGTTCCACTGCTTCTTTTTTATCCATTTGTGAAAACCTCCTCCAGTATTTGTACATTTGGTATAGTTTTTTGTTATGTTTTAATTTTCATATGTTTAACTTGACACAAGAATATCAGAAAAACGTTTTTCTGTCAATGGAGTTTTTTATAATAATTATTTTTTATACAATATATTCAAAATTTTATTTTCATTTTTAGTATTATTTAACAGGGGAATCCCCTGTTGTTTTGGGATTTTGCGTTGCAATTTTGTCTGTTTGGGTTATTTTAAGGAATTTTTACGATTGTTTTGAACAAACCAGCAAAACGTTTTTCTAATAAGTAATATTCCCCTTTTTTACAAAAAAATAAGAACACCTCTGAAACAGGTGTCCTTAATTTTTCTCTTACCAATCCGACAATATCCAATCTTCCGGTGCATCTTTCACCGTAGATTTGCGGACAACCAGACGCGATTCCATTTGCATTCTGGTTACTTCTGTTTTATCTTCATTTTCAATTCTGTCAAACAGTATTTTCGCCGTTTCAATCCCGGCATGCTTTTTGCGGATATGGATTGTGGATAGAGCCGGCTCCACCACACTTGATATAAATACATCGTCATACCCGATAATTTTTATTTCTTCCGGAACCTTTATATGGTGTTCCCGGAGTGCTTTTAATGCGCCTACTGCCATCTGGTCATTCCCGCTGAATACGCCGTCAATATCCGGCATGGATTTCAGCAGTTCTTTCATCGCCGCATACCCGCTCTGATGGGAATAATCCCCTTCCGCTATCATAGATTCATCTACGTTTAACCCTGCTTCACTCATCGCTTCCCGGTACCCAAGTGCACGGTCTGTGGCAATACTCATAAAAAGTGGTCCTGATATATGCCCAATCCTTTTACAGCCTCCATCGATCAGGTGTCTGACTGCCATCTTAGCCCCGGTAACCCCATCGAAGAACACAGAATCGATCCCAAATTCCGAAAAATCACGCTCTATGCTGACCAGCGGAATCTTCTTATCATGTTCCGCCAGATTTTTCAGCTTCTTCAGATAATTAGCCTGTCCGCTCTTCGGCACGACAGATGCAAATATGATTCCGTCTACCCGGTTGGTAATCAGACTTTTAAACTTCTCCAGCTCCCGTTCAATTGCCGCCGCCTCTCCATAGACTCCCTGGGTATCACAGATCATGATCTGGTATCCTTTTTCATTTGCTACCGAATAGATTCCCTTTACAATATATGGATAAAAAAGCCCGCACATATCAGCAGTTATAACTCCTATGGTTCCTGACTTCTTCTTCTTCATGCTTCTCGCTACCGGATTCGGTCTGTAAGCAAGCTCTTTCGCAGCAATTTCCACTTTTCTCTGCAAATCAGGGCTGACAAATTTTGATTTATTTAATACATTTGAAACTGTGGATATGGATACTCCGGCACGCTTTGCCACGTCCTTTATGCCTGCCATAGTTCCTCCTTTCTTACCTTTCATGGTTTTATGAATATCCTCGCCGCACTCATTCATGAATTGCAAAATTGCAATGACAACACACGCTATGTATAACCATACTGATATCAATATATGGGAGGTATTAGTACTATAATAGCATACTATTCACCAGATTCAAACTGCTTAAATTATTTTTTACCGACTGTATAACGGTATGTCATAAATCATTTTTATGCAATAAATCAGGAGGGCAAAACCGCATGACAGACGCGTTTGCCCTCCTTTATACTTCCTATATTTTCTTAATTATTTTTATTACCAATAATCCCCTCGATCTTTTTCAATGACGCTCTGTAAATCACATACATATACACACTAACCCCCAGCACCAGGAGGAAATCCACTCCCAACGCCCAGGTTTCCGTAGACGATACCACACCATCATTTCCTTTGTAGGTCATCAGGGTAAAGATATAGATCAAAATACTTCCGATAACCACCGGCAAAGCGTAGATTTTCATGAGCTGGCTTGTAATACACTTCTTCAGATATTTGTGATTGCCGCCCAGCTTTCTCAGATCGTCAAATAGCTGTTTGTTATTCATTCCTATGGTTACGCTTCTGGTATAAGCTATAATTCCCACCGCTGCCAGGCAGATGATTGCCACGTAGATGAACAGCATGAAAAACACTGCATTGGTCTGGAAAAAGGTCTTCTCTTTCATGACTTTCATGTTGGGGTAGAACTTCCAGTATCCCATCAGGTCCGGATTGTCCGGGGACATTTCCATTTGCTGGTCATTACTGTATTCTTCTCCTGCTTCTATTGCCAGCTGTTCCTGGTATTCATCATAGCCGGACTGCACCTGCATCTCTCTTGGCGCACGTTTCAGGATTTCAGCATACAATGCGGTGGAGAAATCAAAGGCATTTTCGGAGTCCCGGATGTTGAATAAGATCTGATGATACCTCCTGTTATCCGGGAGTTCTTTTGTAATTTCACGGTAATCCCCATCATTGAGAATGTAGCTGTTTACTCCGTTTATCATTAAAGGTTCATATGCTGCTGTGCCTGCAAATTTCACTTTCATCTGTTCTTCTGTCACAGGATTTGTAATGAGATCCATATCCTCAAACTTATCCCAGAATCCGTTCTGCTGCTGTGGAAATGTAATCCGGTAGAACGTTCCCTGTTCCACCTGAATCTCTTCTCCTGTCATATCCCGGTATTCGCTGGCGCTCATAAATTTACTGTACTTATACTTTTCCATGTAATCTTCAATGAGATTGTTATTGTCATCCCAGTCTCTTGATACACCGCTTGCCAGCAGTTCTGCAAAGTTTCCCTCCCGGTAACCGGTCATTTCGATCTGGTAATCATCTGCCAGCTTTTCAATATCTTCTTTGTTTACTTCCCGGAAAGATACCTTTGACGGAATGGAAAAGTCCACCGGATTGTCGTCAATTTCACTGATACCGGAAAGCATACCCGGTGCATAGAAGCAGGCATAAAGGCTGGCTGCCACCAACAGAGAGATAATGCACATATTTCGAACAGTTTGTTTTCCCTGAAATTTCATCATGTTAACGGAAATGATATTCCGGTAGTATCTCTGAGGGTTTTTTCCACGCTCGTGATGGACGATAGCATAGGTGATTACCATATAAATACCTGCAAGTGACAACAAATAAGTTGCACTCCATACGGAAGGAAGAAGCACTCCCATCTCTGCAACAATGACAGGAACCACATACCCCAGCACAAATCCCATAATGCTAAAGACAATACCAAGCATGCCATATAATTTCGTTACATCTCTTAAAGGCTCGCTCTTTCTATGATCATTCAGTACATCCATGAGATTTGTCCTTTTAATAAAACGAACTGCCATTCCCATAATGCAGGTGGATATTACAAGCGCAAATACAAATCCGATGATAAAGCCCGTGACATCAGCCTGATACTTCATCTGATTGTTATCCACTACCAGAACGCAGAACATCTGCCATACGAAGTATGATACAACAACCCCTAAGGCTAAGCCTGCCGCCGTACATGCGGAAAGGATAATGCCGATCTCTGCAAATAGTGCATTTCGAAGCTGGCTTTTTTTCGTTCCCAACGCCAGGAATACCCCCGCTTCCCTGCTTTTGTACTTGAAAAATAATCCCGCAGCATATATCGTAAAGATAAAACATCCGATTAATGCAATTGCAAAGATCATATAAGCCTGTTTCCTGGAATCTCCCCCTTCCGGGAGTACCTCCATAACCGTAGGGCTGAACATCATAATCCCATAGGAGGTAATCAACATGACAGACAGCGTCACGCAAAATACCATCTGTACATAATTTTTTTTATTGTAGTTTCTAAGCTTGCTGAATATCTTATTCATTGTCATCATCGTCACCGCCCATTTCCTTTAATACAACCAGCAGTTCATCCAGGAATTCTCTCCGGCTGCCGTTTTTTCTTAACTCCGTAAATACATTGCCATCCTTCATTACGATTACCCGGTCACAGAAGCTGGCTGCAAAGCTGTCATGGGTTACCATGAAAATTGTTGCCCCCAGGGATTTCTGTGCCTGTTTAAATGCTTGGATTACCGCCTCACTGGACCTGCTGTCCAGGTTGCCTGTGGGCTCATCTGCCAGGATCATAAGGGGATCATTCATCAGCGCCCTTGCCACTGCCGTCCTCTGCTTCTGCCCGCCCGATATCTCCACCGGATATTTATGACCGATATCGTCTATCCCGAAGAGATTTAACAAAGTCTTGGCTTTCTTCTCCATTCCCCGGTATGGTTCCTCTTTAATAACCTTTGGAATACAAACATTTTCAAATACAGTCAAACCGTCCAGAAGCATAAAATCCTGGAATACAAAGCCCAGCTTTTCATTGCGGATCTTAGCCATTTTTTCTTCTTTCAGTGCCGCTAACTTTTCCCCATCCAGTAAAATCTCACCGCTGTCATAGGGAATAAAACAGGAAATACAGTTTAAAAGTGTGGTCTTTCCACTTCCCGACGGACCCATTACAGCCACAAATTCGCCCTCCTCTACTTTCAAGTCAACCCCTTTTAATACCTGATATTTCGTTTTTCCGGTAACGTATGATTTGTGTAATTCTTTTATTTCCAACATGGTAATTCTCCTTTTCTTCTATCTCTATATTCTTTTATTTTTATGTTGTTCTGCTTCATGAACCCACATTATCACGGAACCAGCCGGGGTTCAATTCGAAGATTTTTTCAATGTAATCTTTGGTATCCTATTTGTAACTTTTGGTTTTTATTGTGCACTTTGTACAATGTTTTTTTAGTAATATAGGGTTGACGAAACATTCTTCCGCCTATTCCCAAAAGAGCAATCTTATGCTAAAATCAAAGTAATCATTTATTTTCCACAGTATCACATGATCTGTCTGGAAATTGAATTAGTTTAAATTCCGGAATTATAAGGGAGACGATTTAAAATGATACATATTGCAATCTGTGACGATGAGATCCGGCAGCGGTATCTGCTTGAACAGGCGGTGGGGAAAATTCTAAAAAGAAAAAACATAGCTTATCATATATACGAATATGGCAGCGGAGAATCCCTGCTGAAAAGTGATATCTGCAGTTATGACCTTATTTTTCTGGATGTGGAGATGAAAGCGTTAAATGGTATTGAAACCGCAAGGGCAATCCGAAAAGAAAACAAACTGGTAAACCTGGTATTTGTCACCGGCTTTACAGATTATGTATTTGACGGATACGAAGTCCAGGCATTAAATTATATTATGAAACCATTTAAAGAAGAAAAAATCAAAGCCGTGTTAGATACTGCGCTGGAAAATATGAACGAATCCGGGGATTCCTTCTTTCTCCTGGAATGTGAACAGGGAACTTTTAAAATCCCCTGGGACAGTCTTCTGTATTTCGCTAGTGACAAACGCAAAGTTACGGCTTTTACCAGGAACGAAAACTATGAGTTTTATGGAAAATTAAACGATCTGGAGGCACAGGTACCCCCTGCCTTTATGCGTATCCATCAGCGCTATCTGGCAAATCTGACCCATGCATCCGGCATTGAGGGGCAGGAGCTTCTGCTTAAAACTATCCGGCTTCCCATCAGCCGCCAGAGAACAAAAGAGGTTATGATTACTTTTGCAAAATCAATGCTTTAACACATCTTTACTTAAATAACAAGCTTTTCATTAGGAGGTTCCTATGCTGATGGCAATTGTCGGTTTGATTTCCTCAATAATAGTGGGATATTTTGTATTTCATCTGATTCGCTTATTTATTCAGCCAAGAACCCATCGGCTGGTTCAGATTCCCGCCATGCTGATCCTGGGATATATTTGTTTTAATGTCATATTTCTGGCGGATTTAGTAAATATCTCCTATGGTCTGGCGGCTTTTCTTCTGATAACCCTGATATGCTTTAAAGGCTCCATTATCAGCCGGGTATCCGTTGTGGTTCTTTTTTATCCCATAATGACTGCGGTCTGCATTATCTGTACAGAAGGGCTGAAAACGCGTTTTACCCTTCCGGTCACTTTTCTATTTTGGATGGCTGTATATCTTTTATTTAAAAACAGGCTTGCAAACAGTCTGAACCAGCTTACATCCCGGATGTGGCTCTTAATGGATATCATTTGTACTGCTGCGTTTTTTATGACTTTTCTGGTTGTGCTGAAGATGGAAACCGGGGAAGTGGCTGTCATCGTACTTGGTGCCTGCACTACCATCATTACAAATATCGGTGTACTTGTTCTGATCATTGCCGTTATCCGTTCCTTAAAGGAACAGTCCGATTTAAAACAGCTCCAGATGCAGGCAGCTTATTATGATATCCTGGATCAGGAACACCGCAATACAAGAAAAATCCGCCACGATATGAACAACCATATGCAGGTAGTGGATGGGCTTCTGAAAGAAACCCAGTATGAAAAGGCTCACGCTTACATTGAGTCTGTATTTACATCCCTGAACCGATCTGTACTGAAAAACTATACGCCGGACCCGGTGATTAACCTGGTATTAAACCAAAAGATCAAGTCTATGGAAGAGAATCATATTTCTGTCGATACGAAAATCTGCCTGGAAAAACTGGAGTGTTTTCAGGATATGGATCTGTGCTGTATCTTTTCCAATACTTTGGACAATGCACTGGAGGCCTGTGGAAAAATACCGGATGAATCTAAACGCCGGATTGAAATTAAAGCAAGAATTAAAAACGGATATTTCAGTTATTCCCTTACTAACACCAAAGCAAATCAGCCGGTCATCAGGAACGGTAAGTTTATAACGGATAAAGCAGATAAAAAACGACATGGATTTGGCATATCAAATGTAAAAGAAATTGTGGCTAAATACAAAGGTGAAATAGAATTAAATGATATGGGTGATACATTTGAGGTGGTTATGATTATACCGGTTTAGGCATTTGTTATCCCCAAAAAGGTTTTACTATAAAAATACTGACAGGAAAAATTTCAAGTTAAGACACTGGGAAAGGATTCAAAGTGAAGACAATTTTTGTTAAACTACGCAGCGGTGCCGTACCGCTTGTATTATGCGCTGCTCTGGTAGTAACCGGATTTCAGTCTGTCCATTCTATCACGAATCTTCAGGGAGATGCGCGTATTATCAATTATACCGGGATTATCCGGGGTGCTACCCAAAGGCTGATTAAGAAAGAACTTGATCATGTAACCGATGACACATTAATCTCACATCTGGACAATATACTCGCCGGACTGAGTGAGGGAAGCGAAGAATATAATCTGATCAGGCTGGATGACAGCAATTATCAGGCATTGCTGGATGAAATGATGATGGAATGGAACGCGCTTAAGGAGGAGATTAATCTTTACCGGGGTGGGGGCGTATCCGGCGATAAATTATTTGAAATGAGTGAAGACTATTTTTACCTGGCAGACCAGACTGTACAGGCTGCTGAGATATATACTGAGAAAATGGTGCTCAATTCCAGGAATACATTTTTTATTATGACACTGCTGTTTATCATATTGGCAGCATTATGCGCAATCTTTACTCATTTACAGAATACACGCCGCAAAAAGCTGGTTGAATCGGAAAATGAAAATCGTTTAAAAAGCGAACAGCTTTCAAAACGTTTCGAAGAACTGCTGATTCCCATGAACGAAATATCTGAGTTGATGTATGTGTCAGACATTAATACCTATGAACTGCTCTTTATCAATGAAGCCGGGAAGAAGACTTTTCAGATCAACGAAGAGGGGCATAATAAGTGCTATAAAGTACTGCAGGGCTTTGATTCACCCTGTCCATTTTGTACAAATCAGTCTCTGAAAAAAGATGAAAATTATACCTGGGAGCATACTAACCCCATTACCAATCGGCACTATTTATTAAAAGACCGTTTGATGGAATGGGAAGGGCATGCCGCCCGGATGGAGATCGCATTTGATATAACTGATGCCGCCAATGAAAAAAATGAACTGAAAAATCGTCTGGAACGGGATAACATTCTTGTGGACTGTATCCGGGAGTTATATCGGAATCACGATGCATTAGAAGCCACCTCCTACGTACTTAAACAGGTTGGGAAGTTATTTTTGGCAGAACGCAGTTACGTCTTTTTATTTCATGATGACAGATTGACAAATATTGCTGAATGGTGCAGTGAAGGTATTTCTCCCCAGATAGATAATCTCCAGAATCTGCCCCAGTCAGATTTCACCGTCTGGATAAATATGTTCAAGAACCAAGAAAATGTCGTAATCAATGATCTGGAAAATATTAAAGCATCCATGAAACCGGAATATGACTTTTTGTCCCTGCAGGATATTAAAAGTGTCATTTTGGTACCGTTGGAGCGGGAAGGAAAATTAGACGGCTGTATGGGCCTGGATAATCCCTTTACCGGTTTAATGGATAGTGCAGTTCCTTTCCTGGAAACGCTTCGCTATTTCATTATGCTTGCCATACGCAGAAACGAGGATGAAAAAACCCTTTACCGCTTAAGCTACCTGGATCCATTGACTGATTTTTATAACCGTAACCGATATATCCAGGATCTGAACAACCTGGAAGAAAAGGATATTTCCATCGGAATCGTTTATCTGGATGTAAACGGATTAAAAGAGGTAAATGACCATTACGGACATGATCAGGGAGATAATCTGCTGAAAAAATGTGCCAAATTAATGCAGAACAGCTTTGATAATGGTTCTTTCTACCGCATAGGTGGTGATGAATTTTTAATCATCTGTACGGATATCAGTCAGGAGATTTTCACAGAAAATATTCATAAACTGAAATACAGTTTTTCTCACGATGAATGCAAGGCAGCTATCGGATACAAATGGGAAGAGAACTGCCATAATATCCGCGCCATTATAAAAACGGCTGATGAAAATATGTATGCCGATAAGAAAGAATTTTATCATAACCATCAAGAAACAGGCCGATACCGGCACCGCAATGATGTATTAGATTTTCTGACTAATCCAGGCATATTAGAGGAAAAATTACAAAACAAACAATTCCAAGTCTATCTGCAGGCTAAAATTGAACTGGAAAGCCGCCGCGTAGTCGGAGCGGAAGCATTAGTGCGTTTCATTGATGACGATGGGATAATCCAGTCTCCTGATAAGTTTATTACACTGCTGGAACGTTCCTATCAGATCAGTAAAATAGATTTTTATGTCTTTGAAATGGTTTGTGCCCAGCAAAAAGAATGGCAGAGCCAGGAAAAATTAGTATTCCCCATCTCCAGTAATTTTTCCCGCAGTACTTTTATGGAGGATGATTTCCTGAAAAGACTGGAATCCATTGTCCGTAAGTACCATATTTCTAAGGAATATCTGGAGATTGAAATTACGGAGAGCACCTGCGCAACTGACTTTAGAAGCTTGAAAAATAAAATCAGTGAGATTCGAAGAGCAGGATTCCGGGTATCCGTTGACGATTTTGGCGCCGAAAGCTCCAATCTGGCACTTTTGGCAACGGCAAAATTTGATATTTTAAAAATAGACAGGGGTTTTGTAAAAGATATTATCTCCAATGAAAATGCACAGACGATCGTAGAGGCAATTGTAAATGTCTGCAAAAAACTGAATATCCAGTTAGTAGCAGAAGGTGTGGAAAGTGAAGCCCAACTGGAAGTACTTGAAAATTGTGGTGTAAAAACCGTACAGGGCTTTCTTTTCAGCAGACCAATGCCCATGACCGAATATGAATGGAAAGATTTATAGATGAGGAATATGATTCTTATCTTACGCAATAAAAGAGGCTGCCTTCGGACAGCCTCTCACTTTACTTTTCTAAACTTTTCTTAACAGATCTCCGCGCCGGATGGCATTTTCTTTTCGGGGATCATCAAAGCCAGTTCACCATTTTCATCCTCAGCACACAGAAGCATACCTTCAGACATCACACCTGCAAGTTTTGCAGGCTTTAAGTTCACCAGTACCATGACCTTTTTTCCAACCATTTCTTCTGCACTGTAATTGGCTTTAATTCCGGAAACAATTTGTTTTACCTGACTTCCCACACGAACCTGGGAACAAAGCAGCTTTTTCGATTTCTTTACCTCTTCACAGGAAATAATCTCACCAACCTGAAACTGCATTTTCATAAAATCATCATAAGAGATTTCTGCTTTTGCTTCTATATCGATTACCGGCTCTGCAGGGACCTCTGGTTCTTCCTTGGCAGCATGCAGTTCTTCTACCTTTGCCATTACCTCTTTCATGTCCAGACGTGCAAATAAGATTTCTGGCTTTTCCGTCACTTTGCTGCCGGATTTATAAATGCCGTACTGTTCCATATCAGACAGACTTCTTTTTTCTGCGTTTAACTGTGCCAGAATTTTACCGGAGGTTTCCGGCATAAAGGAATCCAGTAAGGATGCCCCGATGCTGATACTTTCTACCAGATTGTAGAGCACCGTTGCCAGACGGTCCTGCTTAGCTTCATCCTTTGCCAGCGCCCATGGCATTGTTTCATCTATATATTTATTGCAGCGTTTAAACAGGGTAAAGATTTCTGAAATAGCGTCAGCAACACGAAGTTCTTCCATTTTTTCCGCTGCTTTTTTCGGAACCTCCAGTGCAATTGCTTTTAATTCTTCATCTACCGATTCGGCTGCCCCTTTATCTGCGACAACACCGCCAAAATATTTATTTGACATGGAAATCGTTCTGTTTACCAAATTTCCAAGGGTATTCGCCAGATCAGAATTCATCCTTTCCACCATAAGCTCCCAGGAAATAACACCATCATTTTCAAACGGCATTTCATGTAGAACGAAATAGCGTACTGCATCCACGCCAAAGAAATCTACCAGTTCATCTGCATACAGCACATTACCTTTGGACTTACTCATCTTGCCATCGCCCTGCAGCAGCCACGGGTGACCAAAAATCTGCTTGGGAAGAGGCAGGTCCAGCGCCATCAGGAAGATCGGCCAGTAAATCGTATGGAAACGGATAATATCTTTTCCAATCAGATGCAGGTCTGCAGGCCAGTCCTTTTTAAACTGATCTGTGCTCTCTCCATCGCAGTTGTAGCCAATGCCTGTGATATAGTTTGTAAGAGCATCCAGCCATACATATACCACGTGCTTTGGATCAAAATCAACCGGAATTCCCCATTTAAAAGAAGTTCTGGATACACAGAGGTCCTGAAGTCCTGGTAACAGAAAATTATTCATCATTTCATTTTTTCTGGAAACCGGCTGTATAAATTCGGGATGGGTATTGATGTGCTCAATTAAACGGTCCGCATATTTGCTCATTTTGAAAAAATAAGCTTCTTCCTTTGCAGGCTGTACATCTCTTCCGCAGTCAGGACATTTGCCGTCCGTCAATTGGGATTCCGTAAAAAATGATTCACATGGTGTACAATACATTCCTTCGTAATGGCCTTTATAAATATCGCCTTTGTCGTACAGTTTCTTAAATATTTTTTGTACCTGTTTTTCATGGTCTTCGTCGGTAGTACGGATAAATTTGTCATATGAGGTATTCATCATATCCCAGATCTTTTTGATATCTCCGGCAGTTTGATCTACAAATTCTTTGCAGGTGATACCAGCCTCTTCTGCTTTTAATTCAATTTTCTGACCATGCTCATCCGTTCCTGTCTGGAAGAATACATCATAGCCCTGTGCTCTTTTAAATCTTGCAATACTGTCTGCCAGCACTACCTCGTAGGTATTGCCGATATGCGGTTTGCCTGAAGTATAGGCAATCGCCGTAGTCATATAATATTTTTCTTTTCCCATGATAAATCCCTTTCTTATTCTTTTGAATGCCGCTCTAAATGCCAACCGGTAAAATGCGCAAAAAAACCCGCCTTCCCATTTGAGAAGACGGGTGTTATCATCCCGTGTTACCACTTCACTTCATTCATTTCTCGCGAAACAAACCTCTGCAAGTGCACATCCCCAGGTCTGCCAGAGCATTGCGCCACGCTGCACCTGGTACCGAAATACCATCTCCTGATCGTACACTACACCGCTGTAACAGGCGGTTCCCGTTGCAGCCTTGCACAAATTGGACAGTTTGAATCATTTCTGCAAACAATTGCCTTTTCATGTTCGGTGCACCACTCAGAAGCCATCTTCCATCCGTACTCACATTTCCCTCTCAGCAGCCGGGAATTCTCTGTAATGCCTGCATCAGATGTACTCTCTTCGTCATCGCGTTTGTCTATATGTAGTTAGGCTATCACAATGAATGTGGGATGTCAAGTACGAAAGAAAAATAACGGGAGTTTTCCTGAACCTCTCATATTCCCCTTTAATATACCTCCAGTTTCAGCGTCACTCTGTATGGGTCGGAATTAACTTCACATACTGGTTTTGGCCAGCCCTGGTTTTTCCACGCCTCATATATCCGGCTCATGCCGCTTCCTGCCCTGTCTCCCACTCCAATCCGATTAAACAGTTTAAATATTGTGGGGTTTCTGGGATCGCTGATTCCCCCTGCAAGTATTTCTTCTTTTGGAATCAGCAGTCTGCCGGGATTGGATATGGTCAGCAGGTTATCTTTTTTTCTGATTACAATACCCTGGCGGCCGTAATAATCGGCATGGATCACGGCATTGCTGACCGCTTCCTTAAGAGCATTTACCACCAAATCTTTATCATCCTCATTTTTCATCTTGTTTACCGCAAATTCATGATCTCCATGAGCAACTAGTCTGCCCATAACATAATTATAATATTCATAAATATTTCCATTGAAAGTACCGTCATCCGAGGTCATGCGATAAGTCCATCCCAGCCTTACCCCCTGCACTTCCTCTCTGTAATCCAGAAAGTAATTGGGAAACTCTTCCCGGATAAAGGATTCTTTTCCGAACATCAGAAGACCTGCTATGGTAGGGACAAGCTTATCCGTTTCCTCTCTTTTTAATACGGCCAGCTTAACCAGGAACTCCGGCATCAGAAGCTTCAGACAGGGTGCATCCGGTGTCTTCGCCTTCATACAGCTGCGATATTTTTCAATTGTTTCCATACATAAAACTGAAATATCCATTTTTTCCATTACTGCATCATCATATGGCATTTTTCTACCTTCCATTTTCTCATTTCCATCCTTTATTTTTCTTTATATCTATATCCGGATAAATAATCAGACTTTTTTTACCAATCGTGGTAAAATTTTTTTGGGCTTGTATTCCTCTTTCTTCGGCTCAAAATAGGTCTGAATGGAAGGCATCGCTTAATTTATAATCTATGTATAATTCAAAAACTACTGGATAAAAAAGTCTACATTTTTCGCCAAATTTATGGTTGTATCGAGTTAATCCATTTAAAGAACGTGTTGTGTGTAACTGCAAGCTGACGCGCCGCTTCTCTGCCGCTGATCTCTCCTACTTCCCATCTGGACCGGACAGTATTGAATTCCGGCGGAATATCCTTACATGGACGTCCGAACTGCACACCGCGGATCTTCGCAGCTTCAATTCCCTCCGCCTGCCTCTGTCTGATATTCTCCCGCTCTGTCTGGGCTACGTAGGATAAAAGCTGCAGCACCATATCTGCAATAAAGGTTCCCATCAGGTCTTTTCCCTTTCGCGTATCCAGCAGCGGCATATCCAGAACAAGAACATCAGCCCCTTTATGTTTTGTAATTACCCTCCACTGGTCAATAATCTCCTGATAATTCCTTCCCAAACGGTCTATGGATTTGATTACAATCAGATCTCCCGGCTTAATCCTCCTTAATAATTT
Source organism: Clostridiales bacterium (assembly GCA_018365455.1). Lineage (GTDB taxonomy): Bacteria > Bacillota > Clostridia > Lachnospirales > Lachnospiraceae > Robinsoniella. The sequence goes on along the minus strand of JAGZJZ010000013.1, from coordinate 65,981 downwards.
TCTGTACTGGGGACGGTTGAAGTCCTTTCCGCTCAGCTTATCCATATAGATGTCACCCTTTGGAACTCCCCACCTTGACAGTGCAATCATCTGCCTGTCCTCATTTTGTTCTTTTGTAGATACTCTTACATAACCATACTTTTTCATAAATACCTCCTTATAGCATGTGAACAGTCTTCCTTCGGCTTACCCAGTTATATACGTATACGTTTATCATCTCCTTCTTTTTTCGTGTCCCTGATGGTAATTTTTGCATGTCTTCTTGCATATCTTTACACTAAAGACCCTATTGTCAGGTGAACCCTATGCGTAAAATCAACCCCGCGTCTCTTCTTCGCTTCCTGCTGATTCCGGCTTCCCTGTTACTGCTGATCTCTTTCGGCATCTACATCAACAGTTCTTTCCACTATCAGGAAAACCGCAAATTCACAGATTTTACCCACAACATGTTTGTGGATGAAGTCACCTCCAACACGTTGAATCTTCATTACACCCTGTCGGACCCCAAGTCTTTCGGGATTGATGATTATATGGTAACACTTGGAGCCGCTGATGAAGAATCCCTCGCAACCTCTACCGCTGTCCTTGAAAATTATCAGGAGGCACTGAATCAGATTTCTTATAAGAAACTCTCCAAAGACAATCAGCTGACCTATGACATACTTGCATACTATCTGAAAAATCAAAACAACGGCAAGGATTTTTCCCTGTATGCAGAACCACTGGGACCCACAATCGGCACTCAGGCACAGCTGCCCGTTCTCCTTGCTGAATATACCTTTAACAAAAAGGCGGACATTGATGAATATCTGTCTCTGCTGTCACAACTGGATACATACTATGCATCCCTTCTGGAGTTTGAAAAAGCAAAATCTGCCGCCGGCTTATTTATGAGCGATGCCAACACAGATGCCATAATTGCCCAATGCCAGTCCTTTATTGCTGACCCGGATAACAACTTTTTAATAGAAATATTTAATGATAAGGTGGATGCCTTCCCAGATCTCACACCGGAAGAATGCGCCAACTTTAAGGTTCGGCACAAAGATATTATTTTGAAGAAAGTCATTCCAGCTTACGAAAATATGATTTCCGGTCTGACTGCCTTAAAAGGAACCGGCAAAAACAACGCCGGACTATGTAATTTCCCTGAGGGCAAGAAATATTATGAATACCTGGTGAAAGATACAACCGGTTCCACCGCATCCATCGACCAGATCCAAAAACGCCTTATGGACCAGGTGCAGACAGACTTTACCGAATTGCAGACTCTTGTGGCGAAAAATCCGTCTCTCCTGTCTTCTGTCTCAGGCATGGCCGCCTCCACACCGGAAGCAATCTTAAATGACCTGCAGAAGAAAATGGCTGATGATTTCCCTGCGTCTCCTCAGGTGAACGTTAACGTGAAATACGTCCACAGTTCTCTGGAGAAATATTTAAGCCCTGCATTTTACCTGTCTCCGCCTATTGATAATCTCGTTGACAATGTAATTTATATCAACCAGGCATCTGACTATTCCGGGCTTGAGCTTTATACCACCCTGGCACACGAGGGTTATCCGGGACATTTATACCAGACCATCTATTCCGGAAGTGCTAACGCCGACCCGGTCAGAAGCCTGTTAAACTTTGGCGGATACAGTGAAGGCTGGGCAACTTATGTGGAATTCCAGTCCTACCAATACGCTGAAGTAGATCAGGATGTGGCTGCCCTTTACCGCTTAAACCGCTCCATAATGCTTGGCATATCTTCTCTCCTGGATATCGCCATCCACTATCATGGTTACGACCGGAACGCAACTGCTGCCTATTTAAACCAAATCGGATTTTCAGATCCGGAGATCGCGAACAACATGTATGACATCATCATTGAAGCACCTGCCAACTATCTGAAATATTATGTGGGCTGCCTGAGCTTCATGGATATCCGGGATAAATTCAAAAAAGAGTTAGGCGATAAATTTAACCTGAAAGAATTCCATGAACAGATTTTGACCTGCGGACCTGCACCATTTCCGGTCCTGGAAAAATATCTGGAAAACTATTATCAGATCGGATAATGGAACATAAATGTCCAAAACCCGCTATCTTTCCTATGTTTTCGACTGTTTAACTCCTGAAAAGATATATTTTTCAAAAAAAATGAAAATTTCTTATATTTGCTACGGGTTTCGACTGACTTCGACAATCGGACTGTGTTATACTGTGTCTAACAGAGTCAGTTACACACTAATAGAGCGAATAAAGGAGAAAACATATGAGAAGAATGTTATGCAATATTCAAAAGAACTGGTACAAATGTGCATTAGCTGCTGAGGGTAAGAAATTAGACCGGTTAGTGGAAGAAGGAAAACCTTTAACGGGTAAAGAACTGCTGGAAGTAAGCAAGAAAATAGACGGACATATGATCCGCCTTGTGAAGACTACGGAGTATTTAAAAAGAACGACATCCTGATTTAGATTTCTATTTATTTAAAAATAAAAAACTGTGTACAGCGCTCTGGAGATGAATGTAGTGATTCAACTCCATAAACACTGTACACAGTTTTTATGATTTTGGAAACCAGTTAAACTGGCTCCGGCAATCTTAATTTACATTGACTTTTTAACAATTTTTACTTTGCTGCTGAGTTTGGCTTTTGACAGCAGCCTTTTATAAGATGAATATTTTTTCTTTGGAACATAGATCTTTGCTTTTGATGAGATATTCTTAAACGCATACTTTCCTATGCTTGTTATTGATTTGGATTTCAGCGTAACAGATCTCAGTTTCTTACATCCGGCAAAACTCTCTTTTCCAATCTTGGTCACGTTACTTCCAACTGTAACCTTCCACAGCCTTGTATTTTTCCGGAAGGCATTGTCTGCAATTCTGGTTACCTTGTAGGTATATCCTTTAATTTTGACAGTGGACGGAATCGTGATGGATCTGTATGTTTTCTTTGCAGGCTTTTCCAACATAACGGTTTTCGTTCTGCTGGTAGATGCCGTTACTTTGTAACGCAGCCCCCTTGTCTGATAGGTGCTTCCTTTTTTGGGCAGTGCCGGAATTTTAGAAAGTCCCACCTTAGCCTTGTTCAGGGCATTGTACACCTGGTCTGTCATTTCTTTTGTTGCATTTGGATTGTTGATAACCGCTGCTGCATTTTTCATGGCTGCTTCCAAAGCCGACCAGGTAGTTGCCGTGTAGTCGGACTTTTTAAGGGATGCGCAGGATTGATACAAATTCTTTAATGCCGTCTTGTCAACGGGTACTGGTTTTACCTCAACAGGTTTTAATCCTCTTATAGCAGCCTCCAGTGCAGATATTGCATTTGTTACATCCTCCTGCACTGCATTTTCATTTGTGTTAACGCCTTTTGCTGCATTCAGCGCCTGGATAAATACTTTCCAGCTTTCCGGCGTATATAATTTTTCATTATATTTACCATTTACATTTTGAATGAGTGCAGCCAGTTTTGACTTATCTACGGGTTCTTGCTCAATGCGGGATGCTTTGAAGTCTTCTATTGCCCTGGTTAGTTTGATTACAGCATTATTAATAGCTTCTGATGAAGGGTTGTTTGCCTGGTCTGCCAATGCAATGTCTGACTCTGATGTGGCTGTTGCGGTTATTCCTGCATTTTTCACCGCTCCAGTAGGTTTCATAACTGAATTGTCCCATTCTTCATCTACCGTTTCAGTATTTCTCTCCGGCTCTTCCGTATCAGTCTGCAGTCCTGGTTCCTGCGCTTCCTCTGAAACGTTTCTGTTCTCCGGCTGTACCTCTCCCGGATTCAATACGACAAATGCATCTGCATTATTATAAACTCCCGATTCCCCGGCTGTGATTGTAACACTGTGTTCTCCTGGTTCTAACCCGGACACTCCATATACCTTATACTGGTTAAAATCCCAGCCTCCGCCTTGTGCCGCACGTATTTCCACCTGTTCCGGTCTGCCATCATCAATTTTGACAACTGCCTTTCGCTGTGTCTGATCGTAACCGGACAGCCAAAGGATGCCGGTTCCATTAAAGAACAGTTTTACATCCCCGTCTTTAAAGTAAGTAATTGTATTGTTATATGGCTTATTTCCAGCCAGATACGGTGCATCTGCGGTATCCTGCAGACTTCCTTCCGGATATTGAATAGATTCATCCGTATCATCAATCATGAGCGCTTTTGCCAGAACTGCATTGGCACTCCGAACCGGCGTCTTGCCCTCAGCGCTTTGTACATCACAGAGCAGCAGCTTCCCTGCATCGGCATCAGATGGCATATAATCTTTGCCATTTGCCCCATCAACCGGTACATAAGTTTCTTTGTTGTATCCCGCTGCGCTGTACGCCTCTGCAGCGTACCACTGATAAAGAAGATCTTCCTGGGAACCATTCGTAACAACACAGTCTGCCGCTAGGCTGCCATCTTCCTTTTCACTTACGGATACATCACTGATTCTGACGTCTTCGCTTACGTCATTAATGACGATAAATGCATCCAGACTGATATTTGCTGCTAATGAGCTTTCATTTTTTCTTCCTGTTCGGAAAATTGTAATCGTGTGTTCTCCGGGTTCATTCCATACCTGTTCAAACAGGACTTCATTAACCTGGCTGCCGGTGGTGGAATCTGCATCAAATAAATCAATTTCAACGGGTGTTCCATCATCAATTGCAACCGCTGCTATACCCTGGTTATTTTCTTTAGCACCTACCCAGCGAATTCCGCTGCCGGCAAATTGGAAGGATACCCCTGCTTCATTTTTAGTGTCCATCAGATAGGTAACGGACTTGCCATAAGCATTTGCCGTCCAGGATTTATCTTTATCTGTCTTGTAATCCGTTCCTTTGGTTCCGGTAAAAACAAATTCATCCGAGTCATCTAAGATGTCATAGTACTGATAGGAATCCTGTCCGACTTCTATTCCATTGCTCTTTACGGTCTGTCTCTCTTTGCCGTCTATGATCAGCACTGCCGAACAATAAACCTTGTTTGCTTCCAGCCCCTTTATGTTCAGTATTTCATTCTGAGCTCCTTCTATTGCCTGGGCCTTACTGTCGGGATCACCTGCTGCCACCCGGTACCACTGGAGTTTTACTTCGGTAGTTTCACCAGGATTCTGCACGTGATAGGAGACTTTGAGCTCTTCATCATTGATCTCTGAGATCCTTACATTTCCCAGTGAAGTAATGGTTTCTTCCGTCATTTGATTTTCATTGGTCAGACGGATGGTTCCGGATCCTGTTGAACCATTTGACAATCTCCCCTGGATTCCGGTATAATTGCCCCACCCCAGATTTGGATAATACCATTGATTGTTAATAATAAGCTGTGCTTTTTCCGTGGCATTACTGCCTTCCGGCTTCAGAACTTCAAAAGCATCTACAACGATGCAGTTCGCCTTTCCTCCTGCCGTTTCCAGTTTGATGGTATGCTCACCATTCTCCAGGCCCTCTATGCTGTAGATTACCGCCTGCTTCAGGTCACTCCCCAGATTACTGTAGGTATCAATCTCTTCTTTAAATACACCGTCTACATATACTTTGACAAGACCGGTGTTCTTTTGTTTAGAACCAATATATCGCACGCCGGTTCCTGTAAATGTAAATTCGCAGGTGTCCCCTAATTTGCTGCTGTATGTTTCTGTTCCTGCATAATCTGAATTAGAATCATAAGGAGCCCAGCCGCCAGTATACTTCACCCCGGCATCCCTGTCATCCACATACCCCAGGTCATAGGTCATTGCCACACGGGCTGCCACGTCTGCATTGGAAGATTCCACGCTGATCCGGGGCGAATCTGCATCCAATCCATAATTTACATCATAGGACCAAACATGTTCACGCATGGTTTTAAAATCATTGGTTACCAGCCCATTATTCGGGTCATCGGTAGAATATACGAAGTAATTCTTCATATCATCTTTCCAGGACCACTGCGGCTCCACGCCATACTGATCCGGTGTCTCATCCGATCCATCCCTTACCTTCAAAGCCACACCTTTGTTACGTCCGATATGGCCTTCCGGATAAGCGGTATATAATCCGTCCCTGAGCCAGCTTACACTGTCTGTATCCTTGGAAATGTCGTAGCTGATCCCCACCTCTCTTAATCCGCTTGTTACTTTTGGTGCAGTTGTCAGCGTATAGTCTGTGGTTATGATTCCGTTTCCGGATATCTTCATATCAAAGCGCACGCCCTGGCCATTGTCATAAGCACCATTTACGGTCACGACTGCGTACTGATCCTCTATAACCGCTGTTATTCCGTCTGTTTCAGCCAGATTCCACGCACCCAGGCTCATACCGGTTACATGGAGGTACGGACCGCCTGTCACCATGACTTCATCCTGGAACTGTCCGCTTACGATCATACCGCTTTCCTTGCTGAAAGCAACGGAGAAGTCTTCACCTTTTATAATCATTTCCTGGCCTTTATCTTCAATAGACGGTGCCTGGTCTGCTGCAGGCGTAAAGCTGTACTGCTTTGAAGTTACTGCCACATTTGTTTCATCCACCATGATTCCATCCGGTGTATAAAATTTTAGATTTACAGTTTCTGCATTTTGAGATATTCCATTTATGGTAATGACACCCTCACTGTGCGGTGCAATACTTTCTGCTACCATGATTTCCTGCTGCACTCCGTCAACGGTATACACCAGTTTTAATTCATTTGTATCCGTATGGTCGAACCAGTTCTTCACCGGGATATACATGGTACCTTCTGATATGTAGCACGTTTCTTCATCCACCCGTACAGGAGAATAAGCTTTCTTAGTAAGATATGCCTCCGGTTTTTCCCGTAAGTAGGCGTCCAGTACACTTCCCCATTCGCCATAGCCTGCCGTCTGCCCATCGGAATGGGACTGCCAGCGCTCTGTGGTTCCTTCCGGAATGTAGAATACATCATCGATTCCGCCCCATAATGCTCCACCCAGGGCTCCATCACTGGTAAATATATTTTCCCAGCCTTTTTTTACACTTTCTCCCCAGAAATTGCGGACGTTTACATCCCGCTGAAGTTCATCCAGGTTGTAACAGGAAATATGTGCATATTCATCATGTATAACGGGTTTGTCGCTTCTCCCCATGCCTCCTGTTACATTTGCATAGTGGGCACTGTAGATATCGGCAAAGCCTGCAGGTTCTCCGGTATCCGGGAAGCTGAATACGCACGGTCGGGTTGTGTCCACATCTCTTAAGTATTCTCTTTCATCCTGGAATGCATTTCCGCCGGACTGTGATGCTACTTTACTGTAATTGGATTCATTTCCCAGCGACCAGATGAGAATGGACGGCCGGTTGCGGTCACGTTCAATCATCTCCGTAAACTGAGGAAGGAAGTCTTCATACTTACTGCTGACATCTGCCCAGGGTCCCTGGAAGCAGACTGCCGTCTCCTGTTCCACATAGATTCCCATTTCATCGCATGCATCCAGCAGATCCTCCGAAGCCGGATAATGGGATGTCCGAATATGGTTTATATTTGCATTCTTATAGGCTGCAATCTCAGCATAACTTTCTTCTCTGGTCATGGAACGCCCCAGATCATCGGACACATCATGCCGGCAGGTACCCCGCAGTTTTACTTCTTTTCCGTTCACATAGACTTTGTTTGTATCTGTGCCATCTGCGCCTCCGTAATGTATTTCACGGAACCCTACTTTTTCCTCATTAATCTGGACGGCTTCACCGTTTACCAGCAAAGTTGTCCGCAGGGTATACAGATTGGGATGTTCAGCATCCCACTGCTTTGGTGCTGTAACCGGAAGCGTTAGCTTTTTAGCCGGTGAGAGTTCCCCTGAATCCGCCAGGACTTTTAAAGCGTTGTCTCTTTCTCTGCGCATATTTTCGAATGCTGCTTTGGAGTACTGGCCTTTTTTACCGGTATTTCCCTCATAGAGATTTGTTGCGTTTTCTTTTAATAAAGTACTGGCTTCCTCAACAAGCTCCGGTAAATTCTTCAAGGTCTCCGTCTCCCGGTCAAAATCTATTTCTCCGGAGGTAACTACAGATTCCCCTTCAAGCAATTCCACAAGAAGCACACCTTCACCTGAAACCATGTTCAGCTGGGCGGTTACTTCCAGATCTGCATTCGTAAATGTCTCATCAAAATCGGTGTTTACATATGTTCGGGCAATACCGTCGTATGGAACTGCAACGAGGCTTACATCCCGGTTGATACCTCCCATGTTATGATGGGCATACTCTGTGGCATTAGCCGGATTGTTAACTGATTTCCCTTCCGGATTCCAGATTCCCTTCGTGGTGCTGTATAACTCTGCAACTCCCACCGTCATGGTAACTGTCTCGCCCGGCGCTGCATATTCTGTGATATCACAATCCCATGTAGTAAATCCACCCACATGAGTGCGGATATATTTGCCGTTAATCCACACCCGTGAATTACTGTACACACCGTCAAACCTTACCATTACCCGGTTTCCGGCAAAATCATCCGGAACCGTAATCTCACGCTGGTAATAATACTCGTTGTTTGTAAGGATGTCGAAGCCCTGCATAAGCGGCTCTCCTGGCACTTTTATGTTTTTCCAGTCTCTTTCCTCCCATTTACTGAAATCAAAATCCTGGTTTTCTTCATTGGGTGCTGCAATTCCCCCTGCCTGTGTATAATCAGGAATATCAAACAGATATCTCCACGTTCCGTCTCCTGTTGTCTCATTCAGGATCACCTCGGTCTGGTCTATCCCTTTTATATACTTAGCTGCATCCGGAATCACCGGTGCGTTCCAAACCTCACTGCCTATTTCGGTTTCTACCGCTTCCTGTACTTCTGTGGTCCGTACTTCTGTGGTCTGTACTTCTGTGGTCTGTACTTCTGTGGTCTGAACGTCTGCAGCTGCAGCTTCCGCAAAAACGAGGATTCCATTCATCTGTAAGATCATGGCCCCCGCCAAAGCCATACTTATCCATCTTTTTCTATTTTTCATTATATATTCTCCCTTCCCCGGAGCTATTTGAAAGGTTGGAGTTTTTCAGCCCCGCCACATACTCAATTCCCGCCTTTTTTTCGATACGTCCTGCACGCTTCCACATAAGCCAGAATATTTTCCAAAGGTACCTCCGGTTCCAGCATATGGGTCGGTGCCACAAACAGCCCGCCTTTTTCCCCAGCAATATCCAGATTGTTCCAGACTGCTTCCTTTACCTCCTGCGGGGTTCCGCAAGGCATGACTGTCTGGGTTCCGATTGTGCCGTGAAATGAAATCCGGTCCCCAAACTTTTCATAAATCCTGGCAAACTCCATGCACTCGCTCTGGATTGGATTCAGAACCTCTACCCCTGCTTCTATTAAATGGGGGATCAGCGGCTCGATAAATCCGCAGGAATGATAAAAGATTACAATCTCAGGATTTACTGCTTTCACATCCCGGATCAGTGCTGCCAGCCTTGGCTTAATCCATCTGCAGTAAAGCTCTTCACTCATCATAAGAGTATGCTGCATTCCCACATCATCCCCGATAAACAGCACATCTACTCCCGCCTTTGCATAGGCAAGCGCCCGTATGGCAGACTGCTCTGCCGCCTTGTCAAAGAGAAACTCTGCTATTTCGTTCTCTTCCATCATATCGCAGAACAGTTCTTCCATGCTTCTCATATACCAGGCGCATTCCCAGATTGTCATCTGCATATCACCAACCGCAATCAGGTCCCGTTCCTTAATCTGCCTCACCTGCTCTGCCTGGTGTGAGCCGTCTGCACGGGCAAAATCCGGATAGGGATATTCCTGCACTTCTTCCAGGGTTTCCATATGTTCCAGTGGATTTCTCATATAGGTCATATGCATGCTGTTGGGGGATTTTTCGTGTCCCACCCCCCAGATATCAATGTCTGCCCCCTCAGCCAGCGGCGTCTGATAATAAGAACGGTATTTCTCTGTATCGTGATTCTGAAGGCGCAAGTCTTCCACCCTGCGCCAGGGGAACCGGAAATACTCTTCGTAATTATCTGCTCCCAGCTGTTCTCTGCAAACTTGCTGCTGGTGGGGAGAAAGTACAAATTCTACCGGTACCCATTCATATCCCTGCCGCCTGATCAGCGACAGGAAATTCTCTCTGTTTGTCATCTTATGCCTGCTCCTTCATATTGCATTTATTTAGCTGCTTCGCCCATAACCTCTTCATACGTATCGGCAGTCACAACTACTGCATCTACTGCTGTTTCCTGGGGGACTTCTTTACCTTCGATCAGTCCCATCAGGACATCTACGGAACCTGCACCTACTGAATCTGCTGAAAAGTATGCAGAAGCAACCACACAGGAGCCGCCTTCTTTCTTAAATTCGTCTTTTGCCATATAAGCTCCAAGACCTACTGCACATGCATCTTTATCCAGTCCGGCACTCTCCAATGCCCTTGCCGCACCGATAACACCTTCTTCATTTGCTCCTGTTACCAGCCATTTTTTAATCTCCGGATGTGCAGTGATCACTGCTGCAGCTGCTGTATTTCCCTTATCTGTTGTGCCGTCATAATCCGCACGATAGATCTTCGCGGTATCAAATTCAGGAACCAGCTCCGTAAATTTATCATATTCGCCTTCTGCACGGGGCACACAACTGGATACGGTATCCATAGTCATCAGCAGCATTCCCACTTCTTCATCTGCCGCCAGATTATTTTCTTTCACATAGTTAGCCAGCCACTCACCATTTGCTTCGCCGATTACATATGCATTGATGCCTACCCATGGTGCCAGCTTTTCCCCATTGGCATCCTGCAGTGCGTCATCTGCTGCTACAACCGGAATATTTGCTTCCGTACATTTGTCAATGACCGCCTGTGACATGGTCTGGTCCGGAATACAGGTTACAATGCCATCCGCCTGGTTTGCAATGGCATTATCGATTGCTTTTAAGTATTCTTCCGGGTTCATTTTTGCATCAACATATACAAATTCCCCTCCGGCAGCTTCCACCGCTTTTTTTGCCGCTTCTCCTTCATCAATAAACCAGGTCTGGTCTCCCGCTTTGTAGATACCGTAAACTAATAATTTATCATCTGAGCCTGTCTTTGCGGCCGCTTCGCTTGTATCCTCGTCCTTTGACGTCTCCTTGGTTGTCTCACCCGCTTTATCGCTCCCGGTATCTTTCGGTGCTTCTGTTGTAGTCTTCGTTGTTTCTTTGGTTGTCTCTTTTGCCGTCTCACCAGTTTCCGTGCTGCATCCTGTTAATGCTGCTGCCCCCAGTACCACCGTCATTAATAATGCTGATAATTTTTTTGCTTTCATGATAATCCTCCTTTTTTTAATATGAAAAGCCCCTGAACCACTCCATGGAATTGATGCATTTGGTTCTAAAAACTTTTTACATATGTATCCAAAACACACTTCTGTGTGGTTTGTTCCAGTTATTCTGTTATTTTGTAAGTCTGTGATTCTGCAATTCTGTTATTGTGCATTTCTGTTAATCTGCATTTCTGTTATTCTGCATTTCTCATACTTGCTGCAAGAAGTTCTTTGTTTCTCTTTTCTTTCCTGATATAATCGGATGCAAGTGCAAACAAAAGCAATGATCCGCGGGCAACATACTGCCAGAATGTAGGCACATTAACCATAATAAGCCCTGTATTAAATGCCTGTATTAAAATGACGCCCAGTACGGTGCCTCCCATGCTTCCCACTCCCCCGGTAAAAGATACCCCGCCTAATACAACTGCGGTAATGGCATCAAACTCCAGATTAACATTTGCGGATGGCTGTCCGGCATTCATTCTTGCCGAGAACAGGATACCGCCCATAGCGCAGAGCACACCCATCATAATAAAGCAGCTGGCAACAATTTTTTCCGGATTCAGCCCCGCCAGCCTTGCAGCTTCCTTATTTCCGCCTATTGCGTAAATGCTGCGCCCGAATTTCGTCTTCTGAAGAATAAATCCAAATACAATAATACAGATAATCATAACCCAAACCGCCAGTGGAATATCTAAAATACGAAGTTTCCCAAGCTTTAAGAAGCCTACGTCGGAGATACCAACCGGCTTTCCATTACAGATAATAAATGCAAATCCACGAACAATGGACTGGGTTACTAATGTTGCGATAAATGCTTCCAGTTTAATTTTATTGACCATCCATGCATTGAACAATCCAACTGCCACTGATGCTGCCAGCGTCAGAATAATGGCAAGCACGATCGGTGTTCCATTTGCCACCAGGAGTGCAACCATAACGCCTGAAAATGCAGCCAGTGATCCCGGAGATAAATCATTTTGTCCCGCAATAATTAAGTAGGTGTGTCCAACTGCTACCATACCAACCAGTGATGCTGCAACCAAAAGGTTAATCATGTTCTGAATTGACAGAAAGTTTTTATTGATTGATGTAAACAGGGCAAATACCACAATAATTGCCCCAAGCAATACCAGCTTGTCGCCCCCTATATATGCGGCTGCTGCTTTGATCTTGCTTTCATTTCTTTGATTCATTCCCTTTTTCTTAGTATTTTTCATTCTGTTTCCTCTCCTATCATCCCCAAACTTAAGAGTCTGTCCTCCGTAGCTTCTTCCCTCATGATCTCACCTGATATCTGCAGCCCGCGCATAACGATAATGCGGTCGGAAAGTCCGATTACTTCCGGAAGCTCTGAAGAGATCAGGATCACTCCCAGCCCCTGCTTTGCAAATTCACAAATCATTTGATAAAATTCAGATTTTGCACCCACGTCAATCCCCTTTGTAGGCTCGTCCAGAATCAGAACCTTGGGATTCGTGGTAATCCACCTCGCCACAATACATTTCTGCTGATTTCCACCGGATAACTCTACAATCTTTTTGTCTGGCGATGGTGTCTTTATTTTAAAGGACTCAATTCCTTTTTTAGCCTCTTCCTCTTCTTTTCGCTTGTCAATAATCCCAAATTTATTCGCGTTTTTATCCATTAATGAAACGTTGATATTGCCTGATACACTGAGATTTGATAAAATCCCCTGCATCTTTCTGTCCTCCGGCACCAGTACGATACCGTTTCGCATAGCCTCTTTCGGGGAGCGGTTTGTAATTTTCTTTCCTTCCAGGAATACCTCACCACTCTGAAGTTTATCGGCTCCGATAATTGCACGCATCACTTCTGTCCGCCCTGCGCCTACCAGACCGGAGAATCCAAGCACCTCTCCTTTTCGCAGGATAAAAGACACTGGCTTCACATGGTCAGATGCAACTCCTTTTACTTCTAAAAGCACCTCACCTATTTTTTTACTGCGGTCCAGACTCTCATATATATTACCCAGGTCCCGCCCTACCATCATACGGATCATTTCTTTTTCCGAGACCTCGCCTGTTTTGACCGTATCCACATACCGCCCATCCTTAAAAATTGCCACTTTGTCGGTAATTCGCTGTATTTCGTTCATTCTGTGGGATACATAGATTACGATTTTCTGTTCCTTTTTCAGCTTTTCAATAATTCCAAATAAACTGTCGATCTCCGAATCGCTCAGACTGGCAGTCGGTTCATCAAAACAGATAACCTTTAAATTCTTCCGGCTGTAAGCCTTCATGATTTCCACCATCTGCTGATAGGCAATACTCAAATCCTTTACCTTTTCATTTGCTCTAATCGGAAGCCCAAATTCTTCGATAATTTTCTGAGCCATCTCATTTGCCTGCCGCACATTAATAACCCCCAGCTTATTAACAGGCATTCTTCCCAGATAGATATTTTCTGCTACAGACAGTTCCAGTAAAATCTGCCGTTCCTGGTAAATGACGCTGATTCCTTCTTCAATTGCCTCATGGGGAGACTTAAAATTTTTTTCTTCCCCATCCAGAAGGTATTTTCCCGCATTTGGCTGGTAATCTCCATTCAGAACCTTCAGCAATGTTGATTTCCCGGCACCATTTTCCCCCAGAAAGGCGAGCACCTCACCTCCATATGCCCGAAAGCAAATATCATCCAGCGCTTTTACACCCGGAAAATATTTGGATATGTGTGCAAACTCCAATTCACTTCCCATCATTCTTCCTCCTTCTATGTTTCTATAGTGCAAAGCTCTTCTGCTTTACTTCCCTGCCATAAATTCCGGTACTCTATGGGAGACATCTCCATATACTGCTGAAATACCCGGCAAAAATACTGGGCACTGTTAAATCCTGCCTTCAGTGCAATCTCCGTTACCGTATAGGATGTAAACCACAAAAGCTCCTTTGCCTTTTCAATCCGCAGAGTATTGATATAGTGCTGACAGCTGATTCCTGTCTCCTCTGCAAAACACTTCCTGATATACCTGGAACTGATTCCGAACATCTCCGCAAGCTTTTCCTTATTAATGTCCATCTCATAATTTTCGTTAATATAGCGTATAATATCCGCCATTTTCCCCGCCTTGCTATGCCGTTCCTGTTGTTGCATCTTCTCTGTAATTTTATCTGACAGTTCTATGAATAACTGAAATATAGACAGCTTCATTTGGATATTTTTATGCTCTTCCTCTTTCTTCGCCCGGTAAATTTTGCACAGACTCTCCAGCATACAACATGCCATTTCACAATTAGCCAGTTTGTGGTACCTTGGCTCCTGGCATAGAAAGCTCAGTATACTTTCCAGGTTCTCTGGTGCCTGTACGCAAAACTCCAATTGGGCAATACTGCATTTTTCCCTGGTATCTACAATAAAACTGTGTGCTACCCCCGGATAGACCACCATGCAGTCTCCTTCCTTCAGAGGAAAATACTGTCCTTCCACCCCCATAATGCAATGACCGGATTTAATACAGTTTATTTCTATTTCTTTATGGTTGTGGTCTTTGAACCGATACGCTGACGGGAAACGGAAAATTCCTGAATTACGTATCTGTATCTCACAGGATCCTTTTGCCAGAATCTCCATGATACTTTGTTCCAAATTGTCCATATTCCCTCTCTTTCCACCATTCATTTCACAATAAGGAACAATTATGCGTGAACCTGGTTTTTTACTTTTCGTATTTTTCTCATTTTCTTTTGTGTATAATGTGGTCTTTATCATTACTTTTTCTTTATCTCAGGTATATTTTAACTATATTGCCAGGCTTTGTCTTTTACTTATCGGTATGTTGTACACTTTTCTTTGTACATTTCGGAATTGTCGCTATGTTTTTCCTTTTTTTCACATATGGGAGGTGTATGGAGGGTGATTTCTATCTTTATGGGGGCATAAAAGACCATAGTAACAAATTCTCCAAAATATATTTTGAATAATTCTCTTTTTTGCAACATTTTATCTGTTTCAGTTGCAGTATATATAGGAGGACAAAAGATGGGAGAACGAGTTATAATTCGAAATGATCTGGAAGATATCTATAGAAGAAATGTTTCTACTATATACAGAGTCTGTTATTTATATATGAAAAAGTATCTGATGCAGAAGATGCAGTTCAAACAACCTTTAAAAATTAGCACTTGCAAAGTTAAATTATTTCATCCACTAGAAACGTGCGCCGCCAGGCGCACCAATAAGACGATTATCCAAATAAATCATCTGATAATCGTCTTATTGGTGCTTTAAAGCTTCCAAACTTTGAATGCCTTATTATCTCTACATAAGATCTTGATTTATTGCCCCATAAGCTGCCGAATACACTTTCGGATACACCTTTACTCCACTATTTGCCGATTGAATAATACTGTCAATCAGCACATTCACTCTAATTGCTTCTAAGAGGCTGATATAAGAACCCCCTTTTCCCTCAAGTTCCAAATAAAATTCCCGTATGGCATTATAGTGGCTGTATCCATAATAGTCCTTTTTTCCAAGCAGGATTCTATCTTCTGCCAAAACAGTCTCTTTATTGTTTTCCATACAAATCAGTTTATTATTTTTAATAACAAACACAGAATTTTCCGTAACAATTTCCAACTCAATACTGGAATTGCTGCAGTGCGTTACTGTTCCGTAAAACACAGCACTTGTACCGTTCTCAAAAGCTATATGTGCGCAGGCTGTATCTTCCACCTCTATATCTTCCAGCAGCATATTTCCAGCCATTCCCTTTACCCATACAGGAGTACCACAGAATAATTGTAATAAATCTAAGGTGTGAATGGCCTGGCTTAACATTACACCTCCTCCGGACTTATCCATTTTTCCTCTCCACGGGTCTTTAGTATAATAATTCTTTGTCCTGTCCCAGGTGACTATAGCCTTACAGCCCTTCAGCTTTCCATGATTGCCATGTTTCAGAATTTCCAGCATTTTTATGGTAGTGTTATTATACCGGTTCTGCAAGCAGACACCAATTTTCACATTTTTACGGTTTAAGTTCTCAATGAACCTTTCCACATCCTTTGTGTTCAGCCCTGCTGGTTTTTCCACAAATACATTGACATCATAGCTAACTGCCAGCATGGCAGCAGGTACATGAAGATGGTGGGGGAGACAGATATGGAGTGCATCCAATTTCTCACACTGCAGCATAGTTTCCAACTGTGTGTAAAATACCGCATCCGGCACAATTTCTTTTTTCTTTAGGTCCATGTCGCAGACTGCAGTTACCACAGCATTTTCCATACTGCCAATGGCCTCCAGATGAACAGCTGAAATAACGCCTAAACCTGCTATTCCGATTCTAAGCATAGAAAGCACCTCCTATTTTACTCTGCGCGCCAGCATCTGTGCTTTGACACACAACTCCGCAGCTTTCAGAGCATGATCCTGGGTCATGGCATTTTCAGTACGGTTGATGACTTATGCCACAGATACTGGGAAGAAGGACTGGATAATCATACCTTGAGAAACTTGCTGGAAGATGTTTTTGCTTCCATTCAGGAACTGGATTTTCTGGTGTATCTTCTTACCAACATTCTAGTACGTCAGGGTCAGCATCTTTCGGGATTAGATTCTGTATCTGTCACAGAATTTCTAAGGCAGATGAATGAGACAGAAACTGTACCGGAAATCACCTCCCTGTTTTTTGACCGCTTTGATACTTTCTTCCCAGAAACTTCCGGGGTAACCTATAAGCCTTTTATTGAAAAACTGATCACCTATATTGAGGAGCACCTATCAGACCCCAATCTGTCATTGAAATGGCTGTCCACTAATTATTTGTACATGAGTGTAGATTATGTAAGTAAACAATTTTCCCTGCAGACCGGAGAGAAGTTTTCCAATTACTTGAACAGGCTTCGCATCACCAAAGCAAAATCACTGCTCATTGGCTGCGATACTGAAAATATCTACACCATAGCTGAGCAGGTAGGATGCGGTAATAATCCTCAATATTTTAGCCAGCTTTTCAAAAGATATACCGGGATGACCCCTACGGAATATATGAAGAAAATGTCGGGAAAATGACTAGCACTATGTAGATCTTGTTTAATACGTCCCAGAACTTGCCGACTACTTTAAGGCTTATGCATTAAACTCTTTTACCGCTTCTATAAGCGCTGCCAGATTTTCAATGGGAGTCAGTGCCTGGATATTATGGATGGTGTTAAATACAAATCCTCCGTCTTTTGAAAAAATATCACACATTTTCAATACTTCCTCGCGCACTTCTGCTGGTTTTCCAAAGGGAAATGTCTTTTGTGTGTTTACACCGCCGCCCCAGAATACCAGGTCTTTCCCGAACTCCTTTTTCAGTTGAACCGGATCCATGTTTTCTGCTGTCCATTGCACCGGATTCAGTATATCAAATCCGGATTCAATGATATCCGGTATCATTGGCATAATGGAACCGCAGGAATGTTTGAATGTTTTCCATTTTGTATGGCTATGTATCCAGTTGTTTATTTTCTTATAATAAGGCATATACAATTCCCGAAATACCTCATTGGAACAAAACGGTCCGTTTTGAGTTCCAAAATCAGTACCGCACACAAATGCCGCCTGTACCGTATCCCCTGCAGCCTCTTTTACTTTTTCCAGGTTTTTCAGTGCAATATCTACCTGGGCAGAAAAAATCTGATGCAGATAATCCTGATTGGAGAGGGTTGCCATATACCACTCCGTGATATCTCTTAGACCTTTTGGTGCCTTTAACATGCCCCCCGGAACCATGGCTATATCCCCGATCGCAGTCCCTCCAAAGGATCCGATTACGCCATATCCGCTTTCTCCTGCCTGTTGTGCCTGGATTCTGATATATTCCAGATCCTGTTCACTAATTTCCCCAAACTCCTCCAGATTATCTTCCACTCTCGGGTTATCTTCATCAAAATCATGTCCACGGGAAATTGTGTCGAAAAAATACCCGCCGGAGGGCAGATGCCCTGCCGGAGGAAATGATGTGTCCCCTTCCGCATAAATATAGATATCTCCTTTTTGGCTGGTTGTAGTAACAAAGTTTTCCGGTACGAGAATCTCCTGTCCCCAGGGAGTCCTCCACTCCTTCTCTCCCACATTCTGAAATCCAAACATAGTGTTGGGATTCCATACATTTGTAACATCAATGCCCATTGCCTCTTTCAGATCATCCTCTATGAACCCTAATAACTGCAATGGCTCACACATTTTTACTTTACGCTTTTCCAATCCATAGTAATCCCTTAATTTTTCCACCATACTTACATGTATCCCGGTAACCGAAGTCCCTCCAATATCAAAAGGTACCGGACCTGCCTGATGATTTAATGCTCTCTCCAGCTTTTCCCTCTTTGTCATACTTTTACCTCCTTCACATCCCAGTTTCCGCCGGGTGGCACTAGAATATTCCATTTATATATCGTCTAAACGATTTTTGTTTCACACTTTTCTTCTCTTACCTAACTGATCAATCAGAACTGCCACAAGCAGTGTCCCACCTACTACAAAGGTCTGCCAATAAATATCCACGCCCAGAAGAGTTAACGCATTCGTGATAAGTGCCATCAGAAGTGATCCCAGAAATGCACCCAGTACGCTTCCTTCCCCTCCCTGCAGGCTTGCCCCTCCAATGATAACCGCCGTAATAACCCGCAGTTCCAGTCCTGTTCCCTGCTGCACGGAAGCGGTACCCATACGGGCTGTTGCCACAACTCCTGCAAATCCCGCCAGCACACCTACAATGATATAGTTTAGGATTTTGATCTTCACTACGTTAATACCGGATAATTTAGCTGCCTTTTCATTTCCTCCGATATAATAATTCTGTCTGAAGAACCTGGAATGCCGCATTAATATGTCCCCAATTATCACAAGTATAACCGCATACCAGATCGGCGCCTGGATTCCCAGAAACTTTCCCTGGCCAATGGCATTAAAATCCACACCCAGGCTGGTGATATTCTGTCCCCTGGTAACAATAAGCGTCAATCCCCTGAACAGACTCAGAGAAGCCAGTGTTGTTACAAATGCATTAATACCCACTACCGATATAATAAATCCATTAAATAACCCGGCAGCTCCGCCAATTAACATACCAATCAAAACAGCAGCAAACGGCGGAACTCCCGCCTGTATGGCAAGTCCGGCACACACTCCGGAAAAAGCCAGAATAGATCCCACTGACATATCAAATCCGCCGCTCACCATTAAATTTGCCATCCCTACGGCTATAATCACTTCTACCGATAGTCCCAGCAGTAAAGCTACTATATTCTGATAAGACAAAAATACGGATGATGCTGTCGTTACCGCCGCCGAAAGCCCAACTACTATTAATAGAATAAAAAATTCCCTCTGTTTTGCTAATTTTTTTACCGCGCTCATCTTTTCACCGCTCCTTACATTATAAATATGGTTTTCAAGAATTATCTAGTCTGTACTTCTGTTTTTACATCCACACCTGAGGCCATGGATATAATATTTTCTTCTGTTGCCTGCCCCGCCGGCAGCTCTCCTGCTATTTCCCCTCCGCGCACTACAATAATCCGGTCGCTGACACCCAGGATTTCCGGCAGATCAGAGGAAATCATTATAATTCCCACACCACCTGCCGCCAGGTTCCTAAGCAGCGTATAAATTTCACTTTTGGCACCAACATCCACACCTCTGGTAGGTTCATCAACAATTAAAATTTTAGGCTTTATGCCAAACCAAGCTGCTAAAAGCACTTTTTGCTGGTTTCCCCCTGATAAATTTCCTACCTTTTGCTCAATACCCGGCGTTGCTACATTGAATACTTTCACTGCTTCTGCAGCAATGCCATCCATGGTTTTTTCCTTTAAAAATCCCTTTGATGTAAAACTGTGCAATCGGTTTGCTATTAAATTGGCTTTGATGGAGAAATCAATATATAAACCCTCCTGCTTCCTGTCCTCACTCATATATCCAATCCCCATAGCTATGGCATCTTCCGGGGATCTGATATTTCTTTTCTTTCCCTCCATATATATTTCACCGGATTGAATGGGCTCCGCTCCAAATATGGCCCTTCCTATTTCAGTTCTGCCTGCCCCGACCAGCCCTGAAAATCCTACTATTTCACCCGCTTTGATGCTGAAACTAATATTTTTGAAACACCGGCTGCGGCTGATATTTTTCACCTCTAATATTTCTTTGCCAATTTTATTCCCGCTCTGGGGTCTTCCATAGATATTCTCAATCTTTCTTCCCACCATATTGGTAATCAGGAAATCTTCATTAATATCTGATACATCCGCTTCACATATATAAGTTCCATCTCTGAGGACTGTTATTCGGTCGGCTATCTGGAAGATCTCCTGCAGATGATGGGAAATATATATAAAAGATATTCCTTTTTCTTTCAGTACCCGGATATTTTTAAATAAACGCACCTTTTCTATTTCGGTTAGCGAAGATGTTGGTTCATCCAAAATCAATACTTTCGGATGGAATGACATGGCTTTTAGTATTTCTACAACCTGTTGGTTTGCAATTGACAGATCTTTTACCAGGGTAGACGGCAATATATTATCAATCTCAAATAAAGACAGCATTTCTCTGGTCATTTGGTATAATTCATCCTTTTTGATCAGACTGAGCCGGTTAACAGGCTGCCGGTTGGCATATATATTTTCAGCCACGCTGAGATTTGGTACCAGGCTTAATTCCTGATGTACGATACTGATTCCCTTTTTTAAAGCATCCTGTGCTGAGGAAAACACCACTTTTTCCCCTTCCAGATATATTTCGCCCTCATCGGGTCTGTGAATCCCTCCAAGAGTAAGCATCAGGGTACTTTTTCCAGCCCCGTTTTCTCCTACAATTGCATGGACTTCTCCTTTTTTTATCTTTAAATCCACTCCATCCAGTGCTCTGACTCCTGGAAATATCTTAACTATACCCCTTGTTTCCAAAATAAAGTCCGACAAAAGATCTCCTCCTATTCCATAAAACACGCTCTCATATTATTATGAAAAGCTGCTGCATTTTTTTATTCTGCAACAGCTTTACATCCTGTTCCGTCTATCTTTTAAAATACTGGTAATTTGTTTCATCAACGATAACTGCACCGGTATCTATATACTGCGGAATTCCCAGTACGCCGGCAGATGCGTTATCCGTTGTAATCTCAACTTTTGAATTATTGAGATTCATTAACATCTGCACTGCATAATAAGGCATCAGAGCCGTTTGCTGTGCAACGGATGCAGAAATTACACCTTCTTCAATTGCAGCCAGTACCTCATTTGAACGGTCCATGGCTATGATTTTTACTTTTCCAGTAAGCCCCGCCTCTTTTACTGCGGTCGCTGCCCCTGTACCTCCGGTAGCATCTACACATATAATGCCTGCCAAATCCGGATGTTTCTGGAGGACAGCAGCTATACTTTGTGCTGCTACCACGCTGTCCTGTTTCGTATCCACATATTCCACAATTTCGATATCGGCATAATTTTCAAAAGATTTCTTATAACCCTCTACACGTTCTTCCAGGTTTGTCTGCCCCGGGCTGTACATGACCGCTACTTTTCCTTTCCCGCCTAACAGCTCCGCCATCTTTGTCCCGCCGGTGATTCCCGCTTCTTCATTTCCCGTTCCGATAAATGCAATTCTGGATGAGGTTGGAAGATCTGCATCTACTGTTACCACCGGAATTCCTGCGTCTGTTGCTTTTTGTATAGATGGGATCAATTGTTCATTAAATCCTACCACCACAAGCCCGTTGGGTTTCTTGGCTATTGCCTGTTCTAACGCCGCCACCATCGCATTCATGTCATTTTCGGCGGGTCCTACATACTCGGTTCTGACTCCCAATTCCTTTCCTGCCATCTCCATCCCCATTTTGTGATCATAGAAGTATGGATCGGCACCGATTGCCGACACTTCTATATATAATTGATCCTTACTGTCCCCGCCGGCAGTATCCGATGCTGCTTCCCGGGAACTCCCTTCGCTGCTTTCCTGCGCTTTTGTCTGGGTCTCACCTCCCTGTTCTGCATTTCCTGCTGAACATGCCGTAACACTTACCATTGCTGCCGCCGCCAATAATGTTACCAATAACTTCTTCGCTTTCATTTCTTTTCCTCCTTCACTTGTCCGTATCAAGATGATTGTATTATATCTGATAAAAACCACTCTGTAACTAACATATAATTGTAAAATTAGTATTTTTGCACATTAAACCATGCTTAATATCATATACATTATGCACTCTCATGTTTTTATTTGTTATTTTATGCTAATTTAGTAAAATATTCATGATTTTTGTCACTTTTATAGTATAGTATAATAGAAAATATAACAATTTTCCTTAAACAGATATGTTCAATGAAAGGATCTTAAGATGATGAAATGGTCCAATTCTTTATTTCAACAGTTTTTTGTAATTATTTCGGAGACCTCTTATATAGAACAGGCGCAGACAACAAATTATTTTATACGGTCTTTTATGGAATTTTTCCGTTATTATTCCTCTGACAAACAAACTGCTACCTTATATGAAGAGCTAAAGACAGCCGACAGGCTGAAGAAAATTTTTACTTCCGTAGATATGCTGCGCAGCTTAGAGATACTCAATCGCCAGGAATACGACAACATCACCATACAGCGCTGTTTTGTCATAGAGTGGCTTTGGAACCACTATGACTTACTGACCGCCAGATCCCAGGAATATATTTCTTCATTCATCTCTGTGGATCCCGTCCGGCTGCAAATTGCCGTCATCGGCATGACCCCCGAAGGCACACAAGATACCATTTTAACAGGCAGCATCCGGTAAAAAAGTCCAAATATAATATACAAAGTACCCGCCAGTACATTGGCTGCCGGAAGAAAAAAGGAGACTAACATGTACAGACTGATCATTGTTGATGATGAGATTTTATCCCGTTATGCGCTTATTACGCTCATCAGTAAAAATACAAATAACATACAGGTAATCGCTGAGTGTGAAAATGGCATGGATGCAATCCAAAAAGCGGAAGAATTAAAACCAGATATTATTATCATGGACATTAAAATGCCGGGTATTAACGGGCTGGAAGCCTCCAGACAGATATTAGTAAAAAACCCACTGATTCAGGTCTTAATCATGACTGCCTACGATAGCTTCGAGTATATCCAGCAGGCATTGAGCATAGGCGTGAAGGGTTATATTTTAAAACCTCTGGTCGTGTCAGAAGTAATGGATAAACTGCAGTCTGTCATGGATAACATACAAAAGTCCAGATTATATCTGGAAACAAAAGAAAAAAACAGCCAGATCCTGACCTCCGCTATTCCAGTCCTGGAAAAAAACCTGATCTCAAGCTATATTACCGGTAATTTTTCTGATGATGACCTGGAACTTCAGCATACCCTGCTGCACATACCGTATTCCCCCGGCTGCTTCTTACTGCTAAACTTAAGAAATCACACCACCTTCCAGCAAAAGGTCAGCATCCGCAAAGAACTTGCTAAAAGACTTCGCTTCTTAACTTATGGAATAACCGGGGACTATATTTTTGATATATTACCTGTTTTTTTATATACCAATAAAAATCAGGGAAATCTCTCTCCCCTGACGGATTTTCGGCTGTTTGCCCAGGAAGCGCTGCTGTTTATCCATGAAAAATATAAAATTAAAGCCGCAATATCCATAGGGAGCGTATATGAAAATCCCCGGTCATTTAAAAATTCATATTTTGAGGCTATGGCACTGATCCATACGATTCCTGACGACTCCTGCCAAGTCCATGAATCAAGTGCTGTATTAAATCTGCCTTATCACTATCCGTATTCCCTGGAGGAAGAACTGCTGACAGCTCTTCGCTCTAAAAATATGGAAGCAGCCTATTCCGCTGCGCAAGCCGTTACTCAAAATCTCTTTACGCATCCCTGTCCACTGGGGATTCTAAAAGAATATACGCTGCAGCTTCTGGTTTCTGTCAAAAGAATTGCTTACAATTTAGGATTAGATGGCTCATACCTGGATTCTGTCTCTTTTTTAAGCCTGATAGAGACATTAAAGGACAATTTACAGGTGCAGGAATATTTACACCAGACATTATTCAGCTTTCTTCATTTGATTCAGGAACAGACACAAAATAAGAATTTTGCACTTGTAAAGAAAATTAATACCTATTTACAAAATGAACCCATTGAATCCGTTTCCCTGGAGGGGCTGGCATCTTATCTGAAAATGACTCCCCATTATGTCAGCAAATTATTTAAGGACGAATACAATGTGAATTTTGTAGATCATATCACTAATAAAAAGATTTCTTATGCCAAGATCCTGCTTCAGAAGGGAACCCTGTCCATAAAAGAAGTTTCAGAACGTTCCGGCTATAGTGACCAAAATTACTTTTGCCGTATATTTAAGAAAAATACAGGACTAACACCAAAGGAATATCAAAAATATGAAAACATTACCAAGAATTAAAACCAGGCTTCATCCACTTTCCAGGCTTTCTGTCCGATTAATGAAATACTTTCTTCTGGTTATACTGCTGATGTTCTTTTTGTCAGTCTACTCCATTGAGTCCAGCAGCTCTTTGAACCGCCAGAATAACAATACCCTGGAACATATCCAGATCCTCCAGCTGCTTTTGACCCGGCTGGAGGACACCGCTGCCATTACATCCAATTATTTTACAAACCCATCGGACAAATATTTAAGCCAGTTTAAAACGACATATGAAGATGCGGCAGAATATGCCGCTTCTCTATGGGCACTATACCCGGAAAGCTATCTGTACCGGGATATCTCCGCCATGCTGGATTCCTATTATGAAGATGCCGTCTCCTTATTTGATAAATTCAGCCTGGAAGTTCCGACTTTTAAATTTAACCGGGAGAAAATTGCCCTTGATAATTTAAGAACCGGAATCTACTCCTACATTTATCAGGGGATGTCTGACGAACTGACTCTTGCCCAGGAAAATATCCAAAGTAACCATCTGATCCTGAAAAATAATCTTCGCAGTACCTATCTTCTGATTATTATTTTCACACTGGTCTGTGCATTTACGGCATATAAAATGTCCAGTTCCTTTGCCCTGCCAATTCGGAATCTAGCTTAAAATGTGCTGCAGTTGCCAGTGGTAAGCGTGACCTTTATCTGGAAAAAATCAAACCTGATGATGAAATAAATATTCTCATTACTTCTTTTAACGAAATGGTAAACAGTTTGAAAATATCCGAACAGCAGCTGGAAGAAAAATACCAGATTGAACAACAGCTGCAGGAAGAACAGATTAAAAATGCACAGATGCAGACGCTTCTCAGCCTGTCAGAGCTGGAATATCTGCTCATGCAGATCAATCCCCATTTTTTATATAACACACTGAACAGTATATCCGCTCTGACCATTATTGAGGATGCACCTAAGTCAAAGGAAATGATTGATTCCCTGTCAGGTCTTCTTCGCAACAGTCTGTCTGTGCTTCACGATACCGTTCCCCTGCAGGTAGAGATAGAAACCATTAAAAATTATCTGAATATCCAAAAAGTAAGGTTTGGCTCACGGCTTGGGTATCAAATTGATGTCCCGGATGACTGTCTGAATGAGACAATACCTGCTATGATTCTGCAACCGCTGGTTGAAAATGCCATTGTACATGGACTGGAATTAAAAACAGACTGCGGAACTTTGAAAATAGGTGCCTGCAAACAAGCCGGCAGCCTGGTATTAACCGTGCAGGATGACGGGGTGGGAATTGAGCCCCGTACCTTAGAAAAAATGCAGACACCCCCGGATGATGGTACATACGATTTTCGCAGCGGGATTGGAATACCAAATGTTAAACGGCGGCTGTTTCTGCTTTACAATAAAGATGTGCTCCAAATAGAGAGCACCCTTGGATCGGGTACATTTATAACCATAACTTTGCCTGATTTGTGACCCGGATATAAAAGAAAGAACCGGAAGACGATTCTGACTGCACTTCCGGTTTACTTATGATCACTCATCCTTTTACCGACCCGATCATAACCCCCTTTACAAAATACTTCTGTATAAAAGGATAGATACACAATACCGGTACTGTAGAAACGATAATCGCACTATACTTTAACGTCTGGGAAAGCTGCATCTTCGCTTCCGCAGCCGCCGCATCCAGCCCCTGCAGATTGGTCAGGCTCATCTTGTTGGTCATTAATAAATCACGCAGGAAGGACTGTAACGGCATCAGATCTTTGTCATTAATGTAGATTAAGGCTGAGAAGAAATCATTCCAGTGTCCCACCGCATAATACAGGCCAATGACAGCCAGAATCGGCTTGGACAGCGGTAGAACTATTTTTATCAGAAATTGGTATGTATTGGCACCATCCAACTCTGCCGCCTCCTGCAGACTGGTTGGGATACTGTTTATAAAATAGGTTCTTGTGATAATAACATTATAGATGGATATAGCACCCGGAATCATCATCGCCCATGGTGTATTGGTTAAGTGCAGCTTGTGCACGACCAAATAGGTGGGAACCAGCCCCCCGCTGAAATACATGGTCAGCATGAAAAGAAACATAAGCACATTTCTTGGCACAAAGTCTTTTCTTGCCAATGGGTATGCCGCGCATACGGTAAGAACCAAATTAATCAAAGTACCCACCACTGTATAAAAAATGGAATTTACATATCCGGTCCATATCGCCTTATATTCCATGACAGCTTCATATGCCGCTAATGTGAACCCCTTTGGCAGAAGAACAACATTGCCGTTCCAGACCTCTGAAGGATTGCTGAAGGAAGCAATTACCACAAACCACAGCGGCCATATAAAGAGGATTAAGAGGACTGCCATAAGCGTTATATTTACAATGTCAAATACTTTATCTGCATGAGAACGCTTTATTCTTCCTGTTTTTGCTGTTTTACTCATCATTTTCCAACTTACTCCTTTCTAGAACAGACTCTCATCTGCAAATTTCTTACAGACCTGATTTGCCACTACGATTAAAGCCAGGTTAATCACAGAATTAAACAGACCGATTGCCGTAGAGTATCCATAATCACTATTAATCAAACCAACCTCGTATACATAAGTAGAAATAACAGATGCCGCTCCTTTATTCAGGGTATTCTGAAGTAAAAATACCTTTTCAAATCCCACGCTCATCAGCGATCCCATCTGGAGTATGAGCAGCATGACAATGGTTGGTTTAATAGATGGCAGATCCACATGAAAAATGCGCTGCAGTTTTGTGGCTCCGTCCACAATTGCGGCTTCATGCAGCTGATAATCCACGCCGGATAATGCAGATATATAGATAATAGAACTCCATCCCAGGCCCTGCCATACTCCGGTCCATACATAAATAGATTTAAACAACTCCGGTTTTCCCAGAAAATCAATCGAACTCAGTCCAAGCCAGCCTCTGATGGTATTGAAAATGCCTGTATCCGGATTTAGAAATATGACAATCATACCGCACATAACTACCGTGGATATAAAATAGGGGGCATAGGATGCCATTTGAATCGTTTTCTTTAAATGTTTATTTTTTAAGTAATTTAACAATAAAGCAAACATAATCGGTATGGGAAATCCAACCAAAATACTGTAAACACTGATTCCTATTGTATTCTTCAGTAGTAATTCAAAATTATAGCTGCTGAAAAACCTGGTAAAATGTTCAAATCCGACCCATGGACTTCCCCATATTCCATCTTTGATGACGTAGTCCTTAAATGCTAACTGAATGCCGTAGAGGGGACCATATGCAAAAACAACATAATAAATTACAACCGGCAGGATCATTGCGTAAAGTATCCAGTTCTTCTTCATGTCCTTTCCTAATCTGACGTGGAAACTCAATGTATTCCTTTTTGCTGATTTTTTTATCACCGAAAATCCTCCTTTTTCATTTTTTATGGTCTGGTGCATGTTTGAAAACACTCTCTGGAAAGAGAAGTACCGCTGTATCTTACAGCGGCATCTCTTTTTTAGCTCCTATGCAGCGGCTTATTCAGCCATAGCCTCTGTGTATGCTTTCTGGTAGATTTCAGTCAGCTTGGCTCCGCCCAT
This sequence comes from Clostridiales bacterium, assembly GCA_018365455.1. Taxonomy (GTDB): domain Bacteria; phylum Bacillota; class Clostridia; order Lachnospirales; family Lachnospiraceae; genus Robinsoniella. Next base: position 37,730 of record JAGZJZ010000013.1, on the reverse strand, counting down.
GTTGTTTATCGTCGTTACATATTCTTCCCAGCTGCTTTCCAGCTCCAGTTCCCCGGTTGCAACCTGTGCCAGATACTGGTCAATATAAGCATCCAGGTCTGCCTTTAAGGTAGAAATTTCCTTAGCATCATCATCGCTGTATCTCATTACCGGAAGTGGAATGGCCCCCATTTCTGTTACCTTTGCACGTTCTTTATTTAAGTAAACCTCATCCGGATCAACTTCTTCTGACATGCCGCTAAACCAATACTCCGGCTGAATAGATGGATGATACGCCGCTCCCTGAATAGTACCATTGCTTCGTACAGCTGCAATGTCATCTCCATATCCGTTGCCGATAATCCATTCCCAATTGCCCTCAGCATCCTTTTTCCATGTCTCACCTTCCACACCCAGCCATGCGAGGATTCCGCCCTCTTCTGTGTAAAACTGATCTGCCCAGGCGATAATCACTTCCGGGTTTTCACAAGCATCCGTTATGGCTAAAGTCCCTGCGGTGATACCGGATGAAATAGGATAAATCCCTTCTTCAAATGGTGTAAGTATGGCATAGTCATCATCATTATCACGCCCAACTGTCAGAAATGCGCCTGCATCAAAGAAAGAACCCAATACATCTCCCGACTGCCCAATTGCTCCCTGCTGCTCGTGTTTCTGCGTAAATACATTTTTATCCATCAGACCTTCCTGATAGAGCTTTGTGATATATGCAACAAACTCTTTATATACATCTGAAGTTGGAATATAGGTTAACTTTCCATCTAAAACAGCGGACTTTGTAACCGCATCATAGGGTACTCCAAAATAAGGCAGCAGCAATTCCGGCTTTACTACGTCCGTCCCCGTGATTGGAATCTCATCATTTGCGTCCCCGTTTCCATTTGCATCTTTTTCCTTAAATTCCTTTAAAACCGTATACAGTTCATCCAGATTCTTTGGCTCTTCCAGCCCCAGATTCTTAAGCCACCTGTGGTTCAGCCAATAAGGGGATAAAAGCGGCATTTCTTTGTCAATTTCCGGCAGTGAATAGATATGTCCGTCTGAAGCTGTGATATAGTCCCATCCGTCAACCTTATCTAAAAGTGCACATAAATTAGGTGCATACTTCCGTATCATATCTTCTAATGGAATAAGAATCTTCTGTTTTCCATACTTATCTAATTCGGTTGCTGAAAAATTGGCTTTGTAGAAAACATCCGGGTATTCACCGGAAGCTAATACCAGGTTCTTCTTTTCAGACAAATCGGCGCCCATAACAGATTGATAATCAAAAGAGATATTTGCATCACTTAAAGCTTTCTGCATTGCCACATTATCCTTTAGATCATATTCCCCATCCAGAATCGCGAATACGCTGTAATTCTTTGCTTCTTTTAATGGGAATGTAACTTCTCCCCCGTCAGCCTCTGCCCCGGCTTCTGTCTGATCTGCAGGATCCACATTTGCAGTATCTTTGCTGCCACCGCACCCCGTCACAGATACCATCATAGCTGCTGCACATAACAGCGACAAGAATCTTCTAAACTTCATAAATAAATACCTCCTGTTTTAATTTTCGTTCTCTTTGAGGCGCCTCTCTCGATAAACTCTGTATTCATTATAGGTGTACACATACCGGGGAACAAGAGACAAGATTTTTGCTATATCGCTTAATTATTGCATCCACAATTTTGGTGTCTGAAGCACCAAAAAGGCTTGATTTCATAAAAAAAGCACAATATTCAACCAAAAACCGTTGAATATTGTACCCTGTTTGTTACCTTATACCTGCATGTATCCACTTTTTTCTGATATCTTCACCTGTATGCTTCATCGCCTTTCTTAAACATTCTATATAATATCCAGCCCTCTTGCCGCTATGACATCTCTATACCAAAGTGCACTGTCCTTTAAAATGCGCTTCTGTGCAGCAAAATCCGTGTGCACCAGACCAAAACGGTAAGTGTATCCTGCGCTCCACTCCCAGTTGTCCAGCAGACTCCAGGCATAATATCCTCTCACATCGGCGCCTTCCTCAATCGCTTTGTGAATCCACTTCAGAAAGCCTTCGATATAGCGGATACGCTGCGTATCATGAATGCTTCCATCCGGCTGAATCTCTTCTTCACAGTTATAAGTACCATTCTCTGTAATATAAATCGGTATTCCAATTTTATAGTCCTTCTCTAAAATATTGATTGCATCATAGACTGCCTTTGGATAGTATTCACTTCCATTGTCCATGTAGTTGCCGCCTTTGTTTTTTTCCTTTCTGTCACACTTCAGTAGATCCGGCTCTGCGCAATCCACTACCCTGTTATAACAGTTCAATCCAAAATAATCCAGCGGCTGATGAATCAGCTCCATATCCTGTGCTTTCATGATGGGCGTACTGTTGGTCTCCTCCATATATTGAAGCAGTTCCCGGGTATAACACCCCCTGAAAATGGGATTTAGATAAGAGCGGTATGCTTTTTCATTTTCTAATTCTGCCATTTTACAATCCTGCGGGTTCTCTCTGCGAAGCGGATGATGGTGCCACATATCCACTACAATTCCTATCTGGCTGTCTTTTGCCTGTTCCTGGCGGAAACGCTTAACCCCCTCGCCGTGTGCCATCAGAATATGATGATTTGCCTGGCGCCCCAGATCTTCTCCCTTACGTCCTGGTGCAAAGCCTCCCAAACCATATCCAACATAAGTGGCAATTGGCTCATTAATTGTTGCCCACATCGGAATCACATCCTTAAACTCACGAAACAGCAGCGATGCATACTCACCATACCAGTTCACGATATCTCTGTTTAACCAGCCCCCCTCTTTTTCCAGTTCATAGGGCAGGTCCCAATGATACAAGGTGGCATTGGGCATTAATCCATGTCTGTACATCCCATCTACCATGCGTTTGTAAAAATCAAGTCCCTTTTGATTCACACTTCCCTTCCCCTCCGGTAAAATCCGGGACCAGGAAAAGGAAAACCGGTAAGACTGTATGTTTAGTCTTTCTGCAAGCTCAAAGTCGTCTTCATAAGTATGATACAGATTGCAGGCGGTATCCGGGGTCGATCCATCCGCTATGTTGCCGGGAGTCCTGGCAAACACATCCCAGATAGACTTCCCTCTTCCATCTTCAGACGCCGCCCCTTCCACCTGGGCTGCACTGGTTGCTGTTCCAAAAATAAAATTCTCTGAAAAATTCATTGTAGTCTCCTTATCTTTCTTTGTTTGTTTCCATGTTACGGAACTGTTCGAAAATTCAGCAAATCCATTTTTAAACACGTTCTGACTCATTATAGATAGATCTCTTATCAAATAACAAGAAACAAGATTTGTAGAAATCTGCTTAAATATTGTACGGATATAAAATACCGCTAATACTAGTTTAGATGTTGCCAAAGATTCAGAATTGTTATATTATGTTAAATATAATGTCTTTCTAAATAAAACACGCTCTTGTTCAAAGGAGACCCTATGAAACATCTTAAAAAACTTACATTTGGCAGAAAAAATACTACACTGATAAAATATTTCTTATCATATTTTATCATTTTAAGTATTTTATTTTTTGGCTTTTTCTTTGCCGTTCGTTCACAGTTAAAAAATATTTATTTTAAAGACTTAAGTAAACAGACCGAAAGGCGTATCGCTCACATTCAGGAACAATTTGAAAAAGGGCTGTCGGATATTGATCAAATACAGTCTATGCTTACTAAAGATATCAATCTAATTCTCTCCCGTTACAAAAATGAAAACTGGTACCGTTATCAGGCGGCGAAACAACTGAATAACTATGCTGTGAGTAACAGCTTTATTAACACAATTGTATATGCGGACCTGCAAAGTGATTCCATCCTCTCCTCCGGTAAATATGTATGTAAGCAGGATGGAACATACCGGATTTATACCGGTTCACATTACCTGCTCTTTGATTTAAATGCATATATGGATGCCATTTCCGGTCAGTTAATATATCTGAGCGATGATACCTCTGAGCTTTTGATTTATCTCCCCAGTAATAATGGGGCTGAGAATTATTCTCTTTTTTATATCATCAGCACCAAAGAACTGGAAAATATTATGGCAACCGATATCTCTACCGGAATTACTTCCATCTGCCTTACCACGCCCGAAGGTCAGATTGTGTCCGGCAGCAACTCAGGCGAGATTCTGCCCTATCTGTCAGATCCCGATAAACTATCCAATGGCGTGTCGTTAAACCGGGAGGAATCCCTTTTTATCTCCAAACAGATGAACAGCGGATTTTCTATCCTTGCACTTTTTTCAAACGCGGCAATCCTGAATCAAGTCAATATTGCATTTCGAAATACCTATATTGTCCTGCTGTTTCTGGCTTTACTGGGAATGATTTTGATTCTTTGGGCAATGCGCGTTACTTATTGGCCGCTTCATAAGCTCACCACCAAGATGGTGCATACGCTGCAGCCCAACCAAGGCTATGTGGAGCAGCTGGACAGCGCTTTTACTACTGCACTGTCCGAAAATGAAGAGCTGCAGAACCGAATTGATAAGTACCGTCTTTCCATGCAGAAGTCCATTCTGGATTCTATTGTTACCAATAATGACCACTCTGATCTGGATCATTTTCCCGATATAGATCAGTTTTTCAGTATGGAGCCGGACAACCATATTTTTGTAATCAAAGTATCCTCCTCCATCCCCAGAAAATCGGTTTTATGGAATGAATATCTGGCGTTTTTAGAGGATGCACTGCCCGGTCATAATTCCTGCGCGATGCTTGAAGCAGACAAGGACTCTGCTGCATTTTTAGTAAATTATACCGGAATTGAAAAAAACAAGGATGAGGTTCTCCTGCTGCTCCTATCCGACCTTTATGATGAAACGGGGTGCATGGCTGCCCTCAGCAACAGCACCACATCGCCGCTGGAAATCCCCTCCTTATACGAAAATGCAGTTCGTGCAAGCAGCTACTGGTCACAGTCCCAGGTTATTTCCTATCCGGAAATCCAGGCCTCACTTCCGCCGGGAACCAGCCTTTCCTACCCTTATAAACTGCTGGACAATCTGAGCAGCTGTTTAAATGTTCAGGATTTCCCCAATGCACGGCTGCAGATCACAGAACTCCTGTCTCTGATTGACAAAGCCGCTGATCACGGAAATGCATTCCCGGACTTCTTTGTAAGGTGCGTTTTGATCGATATTCTAACCATCATTATCAATAGCATGAACCGTATGAGCATCAAATTCAAGACATTCAGTGATCTGTATTTTGAAACTTTATATTTGTGCCGCAGCTGCCCCTATCAGGAAAAAAGCCTGGAGATTGCAGGGAGCTTGGAAAAGCTTCTGAAAACCTTTGAAACAGAGCATGAAAATGCAGCTATACATACCACACAGATCAGGCAGATCATACATGATAATTATGCTTCACCCGACTTCTCCATCTCCACGCTGGCTGATACCTTTCATGTAAGTATTGCTTATATAAGTTATCTGTTTAAGAAAAAGTTCGACCAAAATTTCTCTGATTATTTATGGAAAATCCGCCTGGAAAAAGCAAAAGAGCTGCTGATGGATACCGATATGTCCATTGATGATATCAGTATCTCAGTGGGGTATGTGAACACCTCCAGTTTTCGCCGTAAGTTCAAACAGGAAACTGGATTTACACCATCCAGCTTTCGAAAACAGGATATTCATTAGGCTATATCAGAGCGTGTCTGGAAATTGATTGCCTAAATATGCACACCCACCGCCCACTTGGCGTGGAAAATTCCCCGATATATAGAAAAGAGGCAGCATCAACAGCGATCTTACACTTAAATTTGTTACTTTCTAATTGCGTATAACCGGTTTTGTCAATAAGCCCTGCTCATAAAGCACGTAGTCGTCCTGCCACTCTTTTCCTTCGGTCAGGAAATTGGCTGGTCCGTAAGCATAAGCCACTTTTGGAATCTGATGAAACGGTCCAAAGGTGTTCCGTCTGGTGAGCACCACCTGAATCCCACGCAGATCTTCCACCACGGCACTATGAGGCTGAAACGCAAGTATCATCTCTTCTTTACCGATGAGTTTCACCAGCGCCCCGCCGAATTGTTCCACACTCACACTTACCTTTTTATCTTTACATCCATCCACATGATAAATCACGCTGCCTGAATAAAAAGGAAGTCCCTGGGTTGATATATCTCCGATGGACAGTTTCTGGGGCAGCTGTCCCAGCGTTGGCCTGCCGTCATTAAACTCCACTCCAAAGCTTCCGGTCAGGTAAACAGACTCCAGTCCGCAGGTCTTATAATAATCCATAATCAGCGATACGGTATTGTGCCCTTCTTTCCATACTTCATCCGGTATGGGAATCCTGTCAAAACAAATATCAATCCACTTTCCCTTACTGACTGCCAGAACGACCTTTCCATTTACAGTTAACCCGCAAATATGCTCTAAATCCTCCACCACAAGCTGAACGCCCGTGGGAAGTGCCGAAATCTCCACGCTATACTCAGCGGTAAGCTGTGTCAGAAGTTCTTTATCCCCTCCTCTGAATTTCACTTCATACCATGGCTGAAGCATTTCACCTCCACGATAGGGAATCTGATAGTAATCCCGCAGTGCACGGTCTGCTTTCAGTACTTCCTGCTGCGGTAATTTAATCCCAGCTTCATTCTGTACGGCAACCATATCCAGTACGCAGATATTTTTCTCACTGAGCGTATAAGTAAAGGCTTCCGGAAGGGGAATCTCTTTTGTGCCATTCCAGTCCTCCCCGTCAGGCAGATCCCGCAGGGTATCGGGAATCAGATAGAGCCGTTCTCCCCCAGCCTCCAGATTGATTGTCATTTCTATACATCCATCCGTTTTCTTATATAAGGGCTTTGTAATTTTGCCGTCACGAGCATTCCACAGTTCTGCATAAGCACCGCTGCCAAGGTTTACGGTAACATTGTCATATCCATTCATTCTATCGGTATTCAACAACATAACAACCCTACCGCCCTCAACTATCATGCTCCTCGCGTAAATCATATGACTCCCCTGGGAACGAACCTCTATCTCCTGACCATTTCTGCAGGCATCCGCAATTGCGCTCTGTTCATAAGGAATGATAACCGCCTCTTCAGCCAGCCGTTTTATTTCTTCTGATTCCTCTGCATCCATATATGCTGGAATTTCGCCCGCAAAAATCACGCTACCTCCTTGCCTTACCAGCTCTTTTAAAAGTTCCACGGTAGTTCCCCGCAGGGTATCTGCACCGGCTGCCAAAACTTTAGTATAAGCACAGGCTCCCACATACAGAATGCCATTTTCCACACGTCCATGGCGTGCCATAATATCTTCTTCACCGTAGTCAAAGTCAATCCGGTTATCCGTTAAGGCATGGAAAACTTCCGCATATTGTCTTTCCAGCCGCTCTATCTGTGTATCTGCTGCACTCAGACCATTAAACGCCCCGCTGTATGCCCGCGCCCACACACTTTCTATAGGATTGATCACCAGCAGCCTGCATTCCGGCTTCCCGTCATGTAAAACCGCATGTATTCTGGAATAATAATCTTCCACATAATGATAATCTGTATACCAGGAGGATTGATGGAAAATGCTTGCCGGATAATCCCGCTTTGCCTCTCCCTTCATCGTATACCAAGAAAGGTGCGGACATCTCAGGTTGATACCAAAAAGCACCTGCCAGTCCCCAATATTCTTATAAGACTGAAAGTTGGTCTGCCATCCTGTACATCCGTACAGCTCAGACAATACCCATTCTTTTTCCAGCTGTCTTGCCACTGAATCAATCTGCTTTGCCACCCAGTAACACTGTGTGTGCTCTGCCAGAAGATCAATGCCGGGATATTCCATATATTCATAAAAGCGCATCAAAGACCCCTGCATGACAGATTGAGCACAAAGAGAGTCCTCATGCAGGACGTGGCCGGTAAAAATCAAGTTATGTTCCTTACACCATCTGTATACAGGTATTGCAAAGTTTTCCAGAAAAAGCTGCTGACACAATTCAAAGTAGTCTCGTTTGACTTTCGAAAGCTCTCCTGGTTGTTTTCGTAAAAATAGTTCCGGCAGATTATCCAGGAGACTATATCCAAATCGTATTTCAAATTCATCAAACATCCCCGGTGTATATGGTGCCGCATTGACTTCCCCTTCTGCAAAGTCGGTAAAACAGCCTCCGCGATGGGGTTCATCCGTAAAGATGCCCTGGATTTTTACTCCGAATTTATCACCGCTTTTTTCATTGTATTTTTCGTGTGTAACTTCAATGTAGCGCTGCACCGCCTCTTTGTTCATAGTATCCAGATAGCAGTAACCATTGTAGTTATCATTACACGCTGAGTATCTCAGCCGGAATACAACAGCCGTTTCTTCGCTTAAGAGAATTTCCCCTTTTTTTAGCAAGCGCTTATCACAATAAATACCGTCTTTTAACCTGCACGCAAACACCGCTGCGATAGATTTATCCCATTGTAGTTCTTCCAACTCCTCCTCACCTATACACAGCATCTCCATGAACATGGCACGGTATTTCTCTTCTCTTGTGACCATTCCTCCGGCACTGCCTGATGGCCACCTGTCCTCATCGTACAGCCAGGATTCCATTCCTTTCTGGTCGCCATACTCTGCACATTTGTTGATTAATGTAAACCACTCTTCCCCCAGATACTCAGTCTCAAGCCCTGTACGGGAATGCATAAAATATCCCCCAAATCCCATTTCCTTAATAATGTCAATCTGCCGCAGCAGCTCTTGCTCCTCCAGCTTTCCATTCCATGACCAAAATGGTTTACCCCGATATTGCCTTGTTGGATTCTGAAATAACTCCTGACGTTTCACTAAATTCATTGTGTTGATTCCTCCTGTTCCTCTGTCCGGTTGATATCCGGTTGACAATTTGCGGTTTGTTTATATAATGACTATAGAGGTATCTTATAAAGACGACCTGTTATGAGGTATCTCATGAAAACGACCTGCTATAATGAAAGGATTTACCATGGATATACCAAATCTTACTCCGGAGCTTGTTTTTCCCAAAAAAGAACTTTCTTTTTTTATAGAAAAGTATTACCATACCGAATTCTCAGATTTGAAAGTACATACCCACGATTTTATTGAAATTGCTTATGTCTGCGATGGGAAGGGTTTTCACTTGTATAACGGCATTACCTATCCGGTAAGCAAAGGAGAGCTCTATATTATAAATTCCCAGACTGCCCACTGCTTCTATCCTACAGACAGGGCGAATTCAGAGCATCTAGTTGTATACAACCTGGCATTTCTTCCCCAGTTTATTTCAGATATCAATATAAGCCTTCCACTTTTGACAGAGCTTACAGACATCATGCTATACAAATCCCTCTATGCAGAAGAAATCATATATACGCCCGATCTTCGCCTTCAGGGTGCCATGCGCACGGAAATCGAACAGCTCTATGACAAACTATATCTGGAATTTACTACCGAGGGAATCAATTACATCCAAATATTAAAGCTATCCCTATGCGAACTGTTATTGAAAATCCATCGCTTCTATAAAATGAAAACCACCCCCGCAGGCACAACAGAAAACCGCTATCTCCACCAGCTAATTCCGGAATGCATTGAATACTTAAAAAATCATTACTCACAAAAAATCACAATCAGTGAACTTTCCGGTATCTTCTTTTTAAGTAAAAGCTACCTGTCAAGCCTGTTTAAACAGGCAACCGGATCCGGTATAGTAGAATATCTGCAGCACATCCGTATTGAGAAAGCATGTGAACTGCTTCTGGATTCCAGCCTCTCTATTACAGAAATCAGCAGCCGGGTAGGTTACTCTGACTACCGATTTTTCAATAAATCATTTAAAAAAATCACCGGGAAAACTGCTAACGATTACCGAAAGAGTTTACAATAGTCCCAGATTCCTGCTATTGGCTCCTGCTTTGGTTTGCTGCTATCGTTTCCTGCTTCGGTTTCTGCTATTAATCTACCTTATTATTTTATCTGTTCCTATGCACTTTCGTCTGATAGTTGTAGGCAATTCTACTTTTATTTTACAGAAAAGAAGCCCAAAACTAAAATTGTAGTTTCGGGCTTCTTTTTTCATTAGATCTCTATTCTTTTACTGCAGAGAACACTCTCCACCGCTTTCAGATTCTCAACCGGCGTCATCTTGGGAACCTCGCATCCTGCGCTAACCAGTGATGTCCGGTCTCCCTGATCTATACAAGATTTCACCGCTTCTATGACATCTCCCCTGTTTCCCTGAAGCAGAACTGAAGTGGGGTCAAAATTTCCGCAGATCGAACATTTTCCGGCTGCCATATGAATGGCAGTTTCATAATCGGTCAGGTAATCAATATCTATGATGTCTGCCCCGGTTTCTATCATTAGTTCTAAAATATGGTTTGTATTTCCACAGATATGTAGTTTTACCAGTCCTCCATATTCATGAATGCCCTGCACTATTTTTTGCTCCAGCGGAAAAATAAACTCTTGAAAGATCTCTCTGCTAACCAGGGAAGCTGCTGCATCCCCCATACCAATGATATCCGCTCCGGCATCAATCTGCGCTTTTGCACAGTCCAGAGCCTGTGACGCAATTATTTCCATAGCTTCTTCCACTGCTTCCGGCTCGTCAAAAAGCATAAGCATCCCATCACTTACTCCCGTTAGATCCGTAAATTCTGCAAAGGGTCCTTCTACCCATCCCAGAATGGGATATTCCATTCCTTTTAACTCTCTGAATAATTGCACTGCTTTTATTCGATCCAGCATCCTTTCCGATTTCAGCGGGTCCCATTTCTTTATTTTAGATAATTCCTCCACTTCCTTGACCAGAATTTCTCTGCAAACCGGCAGATCATCTTCCACAAACGTAACCTCTGCACCGTAGTCAGCAACCTCTCTGTTGGGATCTGACATTACCGATAGTATATCCAGTCCAAAATCTTCCGCCGTTTTCATCTGTGCAAAAACCAATTTTCTGTAATCTCTGCAGAATTCCCCATACTTAACCCCGGCATATTTGGCGGCAAACAGCATTACGATATTCAGATTAGGAATTTTGTCAACTTCATTACCTTTCAGCCTTGCATACAATCTTTCTCTTGGTGTCATAAAATACCTCCTACATACGTTCAATGGAACGTTCCATATTTTAGTTTAAGTATAGTATGCACTCCTGATAATGTCAATTAAAAACCTTACCGACTTTCCAAATTTTATTTTTTAACTGCAATCGGCATTCTATAAACATGCGGTCATATGTTTCCATTTTTTCGTAATGTGCTTTATAATAAAAAAGCCCACACATATGCACTTCTATAACAATGCATATGTGTGGACTGTGGCTCGTACAGCAACTGTTGAAATTATTAAATCATAATAGACCCTTGCCGTAAAGCATAAATACGCAAATCTTGATCTAATAATTTCGAAAAAATTCTTTTAAATTAGATAATGCCTGTCCCAATACCTTCATCTCATCCTTAGACAGACCTTTTATGGTGGCTTTCACCATCTGTTCGTGAAATTGCCTGTGATGGTTAAAAGCCCGCTTTCCTTTTTCGGAAAGAGAAATGAGAACCACACGCCTGTCTTTCTCACTGCGGATTCTATCCACGTAACCTTTTTTTACAAGACTGTTTATGGCAATTGTCAGCGTTCCCATGGTTACCGAAAGAGATTTCGCAACAGTTGACATATTTTTAGCGTCATTTTCACCGATTGCCTCGATAATGTGCATATCGTTGTTGGAAATATCTTTAAATTCACCCGTAATAATTGCTTTTTCTTCTATTGCCATAATGTCATTAAACAAATTAACCAACACATCGTTTATCGTATCATGCGTATTCACATTATCACCTCTCTCTTTAACTCCTCATCCGGATGCATGTCTTTCGTTCTATATCATTCTATTTTATACTATTGCATTCTCTTGAATTTGTATACACCTGGTTTAACATTCATTCCATGTAATTTACTTTGATATACAAAGTATTATACACTACTTCCTTTGGTTATACAATAATTTCTTATAGGAATTGTTCCCCATATCCATAATGTTCCACAACGTAATCAATGTCTTTATCGCCGCGTCCGCTCAGACACACCAAAATAGATCCCTGTTTCATTTCTTTTGCTTTCTTCATAGCATAAGCTACGGCATGAGAACTTTCAATTGCAGGAATAATACCTTCATATCGTGAAAGTTTAAAGAAAGCTTCCATGGCATCCTCATCACTGGCTGTCGTATACTGTACCCTCTCAAGATCCCTTAAAAATGCATGTTCCGGACCTACAGACGGATAGTCCAGTCCGCTGGCAATAGAGTAAACCGGTGCCGGTTCTCCTTTTGCATCCTTTAACATTATACTTTCAAATCCATGCATAACGCCCTTTTCTCCATAGGTCATGGATGCCGCATGATCCCCAAGACCTGAACCACGTCCCAGTGGTTCTATTCCAACGATATCTACTGCTTCTTCAAGAAATGGGATAAACATTCCAATAGAATTACTTCCACCGCCTACGCAAGCACATACAACATCCGGAAGCAGACCGGTCATTTCCTTAAACTGATCTTTTGCTTCGTAACCCACTACCGACTGGAAATCTCTAACCATAAGGGGGAATGGATGCGGTCCAAGTGCTGAACCGATGCAGTAAATGGAATCTTTATAATTCTTTGCATAGGATTCAAAAGCAGAGTCTACTGCTTCTTTTAAAGTCTTCAGTCCATGGGTAACGGGAACTACTTTTGCACCCAGGATCTTCATTCTGGTTACATTAGGAGCCTGTTTTGCAATATCAACCTCTCCCATGTGGATTTCACATTCCAAGCCAAAAAATGCAGCTGCAGTAGCCAGCGCCACGCCATGCTGTCCGGCACCTGTTTCTGCAATCAGGCGTTTCTTACCCATGAATTTTGCAAGTAATCCCTCGCCCATGCAGTGATTCAGCTTATGTGCTCCTGTATGGTTTAAGTCTTCTCTTTTTAAGTAAATCTGGCAGTTTCCCAGAAGTCCGGACAAACGCTCACAGTGGTAAACCGGCGTAGGCCTTCCCTGAAATTCTTTGCGGATTCTTCGAAGTTCATTGATAAACTGAGATGAATGGCAGATCGTCTGATATGCATCTGCGATTTCCTCAAAAGCAGGTTTCAGTTCCTCGGTCAGATAAGCTCCTCCATAAGGTCCGAATCTGCCGTCTTTATCAGGATAATTTCTTAAATATGTTCTATAGTCCATAGTACCCCTCCGTAAAATTTAATATTATGTTTATCTTAGCATGAAAGCACCAGATTATCAACTAAATTGAAGTGTAAAGGGGCGGCGGTGTATTCGGCAGTAGTTCCAGGCGATGTATGAATGAAGGCTGAATTGACGTAGTAAATTACGTGGTAAATTATTCTACGGCATGATATAATTGCTTTACAAAATCAGATGCACAGTTGTCGGAATGAAATTTCAAAAAGCAAAAAATAATGGAGGTATTTATGCCTACAATAAAAGATGTAGCCAGACTTGCCGGTGTCTCTCATGGTACCGTCTCAAATGTTATAAACGGAGCGAAAAGTGTCAACAGCCAAATCGTTAAGCGAGTCCGAAAAGCAATGGAGGAACTTGGATATCAGCCTGATGCGAAAGCCAGAAGCATGCGTAACAGCAAAACCAGGCTGATTGGCGTGGTACTTCCCGATATTACACAGCGAAAATATGCCACCCTATACACCGGATTAGAATTAAAGCTGAGAAGCCAGGGATATATATTGTGTTTATTCTGTACACAGAGTGACCGGGAAACCGAGATAAAAGCACTCACACAGATCCGTCAGCAGCGCATGGATGCCCTGGTTATTGTAACCTGTATGCCGGATGACGCCGCACCGTTTGAGCAGATTGAAAAAACCGGCATACCTATTATCTTTGTGGATCACCAGTTAACTAATATGAAGCACCGGACTTTTGCTTCCTTTGATCAGACCGCCTATGCAGATCTTACTGCCAGATTGCTGATTGGGGAGGGCCATACCCGGATCGGTATTATTGCCGGCAGTAAGGATTACTCCAATGAAATATCATTTATAGAAGGTATTCGCCATGTATATCAAGAAAGTGGTATTACATTGGATCAAGCTTTAATCCGGCAAGTGCCTGAAGGAAAAGAGCAGGCATTCCGCATCATGGCTGACTGGAATCACCGTGGACTAAATCCATCTGCTGTAATTACCACCAATACAGCTTTTTATCAGGGAACTTCCGCCGCAGTCCGCCTCTTGTACAACGATACTGTTCCTGTTCTCCTGAACCTGGATACCCCGGACTGGAGCGAACACTTCTGTGATAAAAAAACGATGAAAATTATACAGGATTACAGAGAACTTGGAGAAAGAGCAGGCACCTATTTATTGCAGAAGATCGGCACGGAAGAATTTTCTGAGACCGTTAATCTTTTGATCAGTCCCGATGCCAGCACAGTGGTAAGTACAAGGGAGTCTACCTATCTGAATGAACATTCTAAAAAATGTGGAAAAAGCCCTCTACGCCTTCTCATGCTGCAGTGTGCATCGGCTAAGGCACTGGATATGATCAAGGACCGTTTTACAAAAGAATGGGACATACCGGTAGAAATTGTCATGATACCATATGATGCACTTTACGACAAAATAGCAGGACAGGCTTCTTCTTATGATATGATCCAGATGGATATCTCCTGGATGGCCGGTTCTGGAGAGAACAGCATTCTCTGTGAACTGCCGCCGGATACATCTGTAAATGACCTTATTATCCGGACATTTCCGGAAGATATCTTAAATAAATATGATTGCTCTGACAAAAAAAGATACGGACTTCCATTTATGTTTGATGCGCAGATACTATTCTACCGGAAAGATCTCTTTGAAGACCTGCAATATCAGCGCATGTATTATGAGCAGTTTAAAAAGGAACTTCGAGTACCCAGAACATGGGAAGAATACAATCAGGTAGCACGTTTTTTCACGAAGAGCTATAACCCCGATTCACCGGTACCATATGGAAGTACTGCCGGAGGTGCTCCTTACAACAGCGTCTATGAATTGATGCCCAGAATCTGGGATCAGGGAATGACACTGGATACATCCCTGTCTGCGTGGAAATCTTCTTCTTCGATCCTGGAAGATGGATTACAGGATTATAAAGAAATTTTTTCCTATACTGATCCAAAAGCGGCAGACTGGAACTGGACCATGCAGACAGAGGCATTTCATCAGGGAGATGCTGCCATGATGATGCTTTATCAGGCACATTTTTCAGATTATCTTTATGCTCTGGAATCTAAAATAAGTAATCATATTGGGTTTGCTCCAATTCCAGGATGGAGTTCCGTAGAAGGAGGCTGGATTTTGGGTATCCATAAACAAACCCAAATGTACCCGGAAGCAGTTCAATTTTTTCAGTGGCTTTTACAACCGGAAATTGCTGCTGCTTTTAACCTCCTTGGCGGAACTCTGCCAGTGAAACAGATGTTTACTTCAAATGAAATGAAAGATCTGTATCCCTGGCTGAAGCAATCGCTGAACATTTTTACACAAAGCAGGCCTATGCTTCAGCCGATACAGGATAATTCCACACAGTGGGAATTTGAAAAGGCGGCAGGTAAATGGGTTCATGAATATATTGCCGGGAGAATTTCTGAACAGGAGACGCTGAAACATATCTTCAAAGAATATCTGAATATTTAGCATCATTATGAATTTGTTAAAAATAAATAACTGAAGAGCATGATTACCATGATAAAGTAATCACGCCCTTCTTTATGTAATCAAGTATTCCTACTTAATCAATATATTTGCCAATAAAACAATAATCGGCAGACTGATGATCGTTCTTTCTAAAAAGATAAGAATCAATTCTTTCAATCCCATAGGAACCTTACTTTTAATAATAACGGCACCTACCTCTGTGAGATATATAATCTGCACCAGTGACAGCACCCCAATGATAAACTTCGTTTTTACTGTGGTAATGGAGCTGATTAACAGTGCCGGGATAAACATGTCCACGAATCCCACCAAAGTAGCGGGTGCTGCCTGGAATGCATGCTCTACGCCCAATAGCTGCAAATACCATCCCATAGGGTAAGAAATCCATTGGAAAACAGGTGTATACTCTACCAATATAAGGCTGACCGTTCCCCAGGTAATGACAATTGGGATCAAATCAAAGAACATTCCCGTCAGTACTTTCAAGCCGGAGCTTAATACTGTATGTATGCCGAATTCTTCCGCCCGTTTACAGCTTTGTTCCATCGCCCAGCCCAGAGTGGAGATGTGGGATGGTACTTCCTCCTGTATGCGCTTTCCAGTCTTTGGATTATACTCATCCGGTATCTTGGAAAGCGGTGGGATTCTGGTGAGTACAAAAGCCAGGAAGATACCTACAGCACAGATTACAAAGTAAAAGCTTGGGAATACCTGCGTAATCTCCAGCGTCTCCGCAACTAACAGGCAGAACGGAACAGAGACCAGCGAGAAATTCGTCATAATCACAGATGCTTCCCTTCCGGTATAGTATCCTCCGTTGTACTGCTCACGGGTGAGAATCACCGCGGCATTTGATGCTCCGAACCAAGAAGCTATTAAATCAACAGATGCCCTGCCGGGAACACGAAACAGAGGTCTTACAACAGGCTTTGCTATGACTCCCAAAAATTCCATAATTCCGCAGTCAGTCAGAAAAGGCATAATGAAGCTGAATGCCAGTACGATACATACAAGGGACCCAGCCAGACCTACCATATTTGCCCCGGTGTCCGCAGAAATAATTAACTCAGGTCCTGCCTTGAATATAACCATTGCAGTTATAACAAGGCTTAATATCTTCGTAATGAGATAAAAAGGCGTTACCTTAAATATCCTGGTCAATGCTTTATGATCCCGGATCCACCTGGGTTTCCATATAAAGTCAATTCCCGATACTACCGTAGTAGACAGCATCAGTATCAGCACAAAATAGGGGAGAATTGCTGACAGCCAGGATTTTACAGCACTTTGCAGTTCTGAAATACCCGTTGTAAAGGAATTATCCTTTGGTATGGGAACCAAAAACATAACAATACCAAAAACAGAGCACAGGACAAATTTAATTATATTTTTTGCTTTTACTTTAGATGTGTTCATTGATTTTCTTTCCTCTCCACAGGTTATCATACATTCTCTGCACTTAATTTCTCCACTTGCTGCATTGCCTCAAAAATTATATCTTCCGTCACCTGGTAAGGCATATGCTTCAAATCCGGCCCCTGCACAATTTCCGCTAAAACTTCGGCCATTTCCCCACGGTCATTTTTTATTCCCATATCATCCAGTTTCACCGGCATAGAAAGCTCCGTAAGAAAACGGTACAGACGCCCCATTTCTTCCATTTGTCCATCTACTGCCAGCTGAACCAGCACGCCATAGGCAACTACGTCTCCATGCAGGTTATTTTCCTCAAACCCGGGCAAAACCGCCAGACCATAGAAGACAGAATGTGCAATTGCGCCGTTATAATCGTCATGAACCATAAGGGACACCATTCCGGTACTCACCACATTTGCCAGGACAACCTGGGTTAAGGCAGCGGTAACCTGATGATTCCTGCAATCCTCCATTGCCTGCTGTCCGTATGCCAATACCGGTTCATAGCAGAGATTGCTGATTTCTCTTCCCATATACGAACTGTGATCCAGCTCATCTCCTCTTGCGGACAGGTGGCATTCAAAATGTTTGGCAATTGTGTCACCCATTCCTGCTCTAAGATAGCAGTCCGGAGCCTCCGCTATAATCTGCGTGTCAATAAATGCATGGACAGCCGGCTTATCAAAATAATAAAAACTCTCAAAAGAGCCATCTTCACGATAAACTACCGATAACGCTGTAGCGGCTGCACAGGTAGCCGCTATTGTAGGCAGTGTCACCACCGGAATCTGAAGGTCACAGGCAACACCTTTTGCGGTATCCAGCGCTTTACCGCCTCCCATGCCTGCGATAAAGTCTGCTCCAAGTTTTCCAATTTGTTCTGACAGCTCATGAATCCTGCTATAGGTACAGTCCTTTCCTGCCTCTATACATGCTGCCATCACCAAATCTGTTCCCTGTATAGAAGCGGTCAGTTTTTCTATTCCTTTGCTCAAAGCTGTCTTTCCGCCGATTAATACAAATCGCTTACCAAGTTTTTCACAAATCTTTCCAAAAGACCCATATGCGTCTGCACCGATTGTATAATTCGTAAATGAAACTGTATATTCTGACATTTTCTTTTCTCCTGAACTAATCTTTTGTACGTTAGATGTAAGTTCCAAACACCCTCACAAGGGTATTTCATCATACATTCATTTATATTTCCGGGGTTTTCCCTTCTGTTAAAAGAAGTTCCATTTTTCCCAGTCTGTGCAGTGCTTCCTTTAGCGTTGATTTTTCCCTTGCAAAATGCAGGCGGATCAGATGATTAACATCTTCTTTGAAAAAGCTGGAGCCAGGAACTGCTGCAACACCAATATTTTTAATCATCCATTCACAGAATTCCATATCGGTGTATCCTGCAAACATCTCATTTTCCAGATACCGGGAGATGTCTACAAGAACAAAGTAAGAACCCTGAGGAACGGTATGCGCAATTCCGATTTCATCCAATCCTTTTAAGAAGTATTCTCTCTTTTCGGTATACATCTGCTGCATATTTTCATAATACTCCGGTCCAAAATTAAGTCCTGCCGTGGCAGCCTCCTGTAACGGAGATGCCGCTCCTACCGTAAGAAAGTCATGCACTTTTTTTGCATTTTCAATAACCTCTTCCGGACCGGTCAGATATCCCAGCCTCCATCCGGTAATGGAATAGGTCTTGGACAGGGAACTGCAGGTTATCGTTCTTTCATACATCCCTGGCAGTCCAGCCATAGGCACATGCACATAAGGTTTGTAAATAATATGCTCATACACTTCATCGGTGATGATAAATGCATCGTATTTCTCAGCAAGCCTTCCTATAGAAAGCAGTTCATCCCTGGTAAATACTTTTCCGCATGGATTAGACGGATTACACACAATAATGGCTTTCACTCCCTGTTTGAATGCATCTTCCAGAACTTTTTCATCAAAGTGAAATTCCGGCGGGACCAGAGGAACGTAAATCGGCTCTGCGCCGGATAAAATGGCGTCTGCACCGTAATTTTCATAAAAAGGAGAGAAAACAACTACTTTGTCTCCCGGGTTGCAGACAGTCATCATGGCAGCCATCATGGCTTCGGTACCGCCGCAGGTTACTACAATTTCCGTTTCCGGGTTCACAGTCCGTCCAATTGCCTTTCCATGCTTTCTGGCCAGCGCCTCTCTGAAATTTTCCGCACCAAAGGTAATCGAATACTGGTGAGGACCTTCCTTTGCTGCTTTCGCCAGAGCATCGGTTATCTCCCTGGGAGGATCAAAATCAGGAAAACCCTGTGATAGGTTAATTGCATCATATTCATCACTGATTCTGGTCATTCTGCGGATTACAGAATCTGTAAAGGTTCCCACGCGGTCGCTTAATTTTGGCATAATTGTTCTCCTTTTTTCCTTATTTAATATCATATAACATGATTATATTTCCAGTAGTTGACCAAATACATTAGCAGATTTATAATAAGGTATACCGTTACGGTATAGTCAAGAGGAGATTGTATAATTATGCAAAAAAATTCAAATCCATGTATAAATACCGGGGCATTTGCCCGATTATGCGGTACAAATAAAAGAACACTGATTCATTATGAGGAAATCGGTCTGTTTTCTCCTGTGAAAACAGATGCCCGGGGATATCGGTTTTATTCTGAGCAGCAATGCGATGTATTTGCCGTCATAACGGCACTTAAGGAGATTGGTATGCCCCTGAAAGAAATCAAATCCTACCTGGACTCCCGCAATCCTGCAAGCCTGATGGAGCTTCTTACCGAACAGCAGAAGAAGGTCTCCCAGGAAATCCGTTACCTGGAGCGAATTAACCAGTTGATTCAGACAAAAATGGAACTGGTGGAATCCAGCCGGCAGATTGAGCCGGGCAGAGTTTTATTTATGGACTGCCCGGAGGAATATCTGATCTTGAGCCGTCCGATCCACAGCAGCTGCCATGACCTTGTCATACAGACTCTATATGAACACCTGTCTTTCTGTTTTCAGAACCAGCTGAATGTAGGACACCCCTTTGGTGCCATGATCGGCAGGGAAAGCCTTTTAGGCAAAGCATTTGATACCTATGCATATTTTTTCACAAAAGTACTTACAAAGCCGTCACTTCCTCAGCTGTTTCTTAAACCTGCCGGACTTTATGCGGTTACTTATTTGAAAGGAAATTACTATAATGCCGACTGTGCCTATCAGCAGCTCCTGGACTTTATATTTAAAAACAATTATGAAATCTGTGATTACTCTTATAAAGAAGGGATTATCGATGAAATTGCGGTAAAAAATGAAGCAGAATATATTACTAAAATTTCCATACAGGTACATAAACGCAAAGACAAAAAACCCAATTAAACTAAAGTGAAAGAAGGACCCCATAATGGAAAAAATTTTAATCGTTGAGGACGATAATGATATTAACCAGCTGCTATCCAAAATCCTTAAAAAGCAGGGATATGATACCACATCTGCCTATTCCGGCACCGAAGCCAGGCTTTGTCTCTCAATGGGACATTACGATCTGATTATTATGGATTTAATGCTTCCCGGAATATCCGGTGAGGAACTGCTCACACATATAAGACAAATATCCACTGTACCAGTAATAGTCCTCACAGCTAAAACGGCTTTAGACGACAAGGTACACTTATTAAAAGCGGGTGCTGATGATTATATGACAAAACCGTTTGCAAGGGATGAAATTCTGGCCAGAGCGGAGGCCCAGCTGCGCAGATATAAAACTTATTCTGCGGTTACGGTCCAGGAGACTGTCTTTCAATATAAAGACCTTACTATTGACGGCGAAGCCAGAAGTGCTGTCATTGGACAAATCCCTCTGCACCTTACCATATATGAATTCGAAATACTTCAGCTCCTTGTGAAAAATCCTTCCCGTGTATTTTCTAAAAATGCCATCTATCAGGAAGTATGGCATGGAAATTACCTTGGCGAAGATAATACTATCAATGTCCATATAAGCAATATTCGCTCGAAGATTGGAAAGATATGTGGTGATGAAGAATACATTAAGACTGTATGGGGAATTGGTTTTAAGATGGCATAACATATCTTAACGATTTCTTTAAGTTTGCTTAAGAGCTTATTTGAGTTTACTCCCTTATAATACAGATATCACTTTTGGAAAGGACAAAAAATAATGAATGATAACTTGTTTACAGCCAGAGGGCTCTGTAAAAAATATGGGGATTTTACTGCACTTGCGCCAATTGATATGACCATTCAATCGGGTGATATCTACGGACTGGCCGGGAATAACGGTGCCGGCAAAACAACTTTGCTGAAACTGATATCCGGCCAAACTGCGCCGACTTCCGGCAGTTTAAGCCTGTTTGGTAAAGATACTGCCAGAGAGCTGGTCAGCTCCAGACACAATATCGGATGTATGATTGAAACACCGGCATTTTTTCCCAATTTCACGGCCACACAGAACCTGGAATACTACCGCATACAGCGCGGCATTACCGGCAGGCAATATCTAAAAGATGCCCTGGCTCTCGTTCATCTTGACGGCTGCGGCAAAAAGAAATTTAAAGATTTCTCTCTTGGTATGAAACAAAGGCTGGGACTTGCTCTGGCACTAATGAGCCACCCTTCCTTTTTAATCCTGGATGAACCCATTAATGGATTGGACCCGGAAGGGATTGTAGAACTCCGTAATCTTTTATTGCAGTTAAACCAGGAGCAGAAAATTACGATATTAATTTCCAGCCATATCCTCTCCGAGCTGGAGAATCTGGTCACCCGATACGGGTTTATTGAGAGAGGTGTTATGATTGAACAGATCTCCGCAAAAGATCTGTCAAAAAAATGCCGTGTATACCTGGAAATCTGTGTGGATAAACCGGATAAGGCCTCTGCTTTGATTGAACAGCATCTACATTGTACGGATTACGATGTACTTTCAAACGGTGTCATCCACCTGTATGGCTGCATAAATCAGGGACCCGCTTTATCTTCTCTGCTCACTGGAAATCAGATTCAGCTTTTTTCCATGCAGACCCAGGGTATTGACCTGGAAAAATATTATCTGTCGCTTATGGGAGGAAATACAAATGATTAATTATATCAGAAGTGAATTGTACCGGGGATTCCGTGAACGTTTTTTCTATGTTTTTGCAATTGTTCTTTCTGTGGTTTTTATCGGACTTTGCTTGTTTACACTGTCCATTAAGAATATGGCAGGTGCCGGTTTTCCATATTCTAATACAGACTTTATCTTTATGAATGTAATAAGCGCTATGATTCTTCCTATGGTTTTTACCTTTTTCATATCAAATCTGATCATTGGCGAAGAATCTAAAAACCATACTTTGAAAAACTCCGTATCCTATGGCACCGGAAGGTTCTCCATTTATTTTGGAAAATTTATTACAGAGATCATCCTGAGTATGGCAATTACACTGTTTTTATTAGGGGTTATCACAGCATCATCTTATATAACGATGGAAAACAGCGGAAGTGAAAGCTTTTATGCCCTGATTCGGGCTATTATCGGTTCCATACCGCTGTGGGTAGCCGGACTGGTTACCTTTCACTGCCTGTTCTTTCTATTTGATAGCAGCAGTACCATAATCGCTGTGTTCTGTATGATTCATTTCGGACCATATTATTTACTGAAAATAATTGGAAATGTATACGAGTGGCCACGGGCTGTAATTTCCGTCTTACCAATGGGAATCTTCAATGAATACAGTAAACTGCCGGGTGCTTACCGCTTAAATATGGTCTGGGATACTCCTATGGGAATGCTCCGGTGCTGGATAGTCGGTATTGTCTTTTCTCTGATATTCGGTTATATTGGTTATAAAGCTTTTCTGAAAAAAGAAGTGAAATAGCGATTCATTTTCCGGAAGGGAGGTTGAAGATGTCTTTCATTTGCGTAATATCCGGGTTAGCAGCCATTGTTTTTGCCATTCTTTACTTCTCTCTGCGCCAGGGCATAAGAAATGCCGAAAAGCAGTTTAAAACGCTGAAAGATATGGCGGATACAAATCTTCGCATCCGCCAGTCTATCCCCAATAAAGATCTGGAACATTTTCTTCTGGATCTTAATATGGAATTAGACGAAAAACAAAAGCTTCGTATTAGTTATGAGGCAAAAGAACATAAGCTCCGACAGGAAATCGCCAATATTTCTCATGATCTTCGGACGCCGCTTACTTCGATTGTGGGATATCTGGAACTGATGGATGATCCGGATACAACCCCCGGTGAACAGAAGCTATATGTGGAGATCGTCCGCAAACGGGCAAAAGTACTTCAATCTCTGATCACAAGCTTTTATGATTTGTCGCTGATCGATTCCAGAGACTATCAGCTTAGTCCAAAACCGCTGAATGTATATGAATTATTATGCGAAGTAGTTCTGGCATTTTATGAAGACTTCGAGAAGAAAAAGATAGAGGTACAGATGAATCTGGAAGAAAATCTTCCTCTTTTGAATCTGGACCGCAATGCCCTTGTCCGCATTTTTACGAATCTTACTCAGAACGCTTTAAAGTATTCCAAATCTTGTGTAAGTGTTCATTTGAACTTGACGGACAACAAAGTTGTTATTATTTTCTCTAATGATACGGATCTGATCTCAGCGGAAGAGTCCCCCCGCGTTTTTGACCGTACTTACGTATCTGACCGTGCCAGATCTCACACCAATACTGGACTTGGATTAAATATTGCCAAAGCTCTGACGCAAAAATCCGGCGGCACGATGCGCTCCTCATACCGGGAAGGACATTTCGAAATTATAACAGAATTTCCGCTGATTAGCCAGATGAGCGGACAGACGATTTGATTAAGGTGATGATATGAAAAAAAGAGCAGCCAGACTATGTATCCTAACAATCTGTTTTATCCCTTTAGCCTGCGGGCAGCAATATTCTGCTGCCTCTGTTTTTGCGTCTTCCTCTGCCATTGCATCATTACCTTCGCCTTCCTCTTCCATTGCGTCTTCCTTCGATCTATCCTTAAATCCGTATATACACTTACCTGTTTTATCAGCAGCCCTTCCAGGTGCAGATACCTCAGCTCTGCCACTTCCAGGCATGAAAAACAACTACCCTGGTCTGAGCTTCCAAGCCTGCTCACTCCTGATACCGCCCCCTCCGATATACACAACACTCAGGAGGCTGAACAGCCCGCTGCCGAAGAAACCGAGACTTCCACGGAAAAGGCTTCTTCATCAATCCCTCATGGCACTCCCCTCAATGAAAGCGGCAGTGTGTCTGACCTGGATTATCCATTCCAGAAAGAATTCACAGACCAGATGCTGCTGTCCTTTGCGGATCAATTGCTTGTTATCCAGCAGGATCATAATGCACTGACTCTATATCTTTATGATCCGCTTACCAATAAGGTACTCCATACAGCCTCTATTACCGGTTCCATTCATCTGGATAAGCAAAACATTGCCATATCCGGAAAAGAACTCCGCTTATTTGACAGTGTTTCACAGGAATTTATTTATCTGAACCGCAGGTTGGCAGAAACAGGACGCATTCGTTTGTCGGAGCCATGTATCCGTACTCCGCTGATTACAGAGGATAAAAAATTCATATTTTATTTTGCCTCAGACGGCTCCGGGCTAAAGGAGCTTACTACCGCTGACGGGGCGCTGCGAATATTAAAAAGTGGTCTTACAGAAAATAATTTCTGCACTACACTGATGCTGCTTTCCTCGGAACAAGTGCTGGCAGTGAGCGGTACCGGAAGAGAACAGAATGCTTATGTTACAAATTTTATAGACATTTCATCCAATGAGATACTTCGAAGCATATCCGGCAGCATTCAGCTCACCTCTACAGGTGATTCCTTTGGTGCACTTTACCAGGATGGGTTAATGGAAGCACTCTATCAGATTCCTCAAAGCAGGACGGAGATTCGGGAACTTCTGCCGGATGCCCCCCTTGGCTACGGAAACTTAATTTTCGATCTGGAAAACAGACTGGCACTCACATCAATACAAAATTCCGTACAGAATTCTGAGGAAGGAACATCCGGATACAACAGTTGTAATCTCTATTATTACGACCTGGATACCGGCAAAAATACATATAAGACCTCGTTTTCTCTCCAGTCAGGGGAAGAGACATTTGTAGGAGCACCACAAGATCTGGTATATCTGCCATCTATTCATATGGCGGTATTCCAGTTTAAGCACAACTACTCGCACATAGTTCTCTGGGATCTGAATCAAAAAACAGAACTCACCCAGGATACAGCAGATCACTCCGTAAAATACTACTCCTCAGACCATCCTGACCAAAAAGGCATTCAGGAATTAAAGGACCGTGCCCATGGGCTTGGGGAAAAGTATGGCGTGAACATCTACCTTGCTGATGAGTGCAAAAGAGAATTTCCTGGCTACCATGCAGAACCCATTTACCAGACCCGCCTGTTGAAAGAAAGCTTGACGGTGTTGGAAAAAGCGCTGTCATCCTATCCGGATGACTTTCTCCGGCAGTTAAATATAAGGGAAACTGGAAAGCTTGGGATCTATATTGCCGGTAATTTCAGTACAGAGGGAAATGATAATCCGGACCACGTGGGCGGTGTCTACTTTTATGAAGAAGGCAGCCAGTATCTGGTTCTGAATGCCTCCAATTTCAGCAGTCTGGAAAGTACGATCTATCATGAAATCAGCCATGCCATTGACCGGTATGCTAAAATTACAGCACCTTTAAAAGACCTTTATGACTATGAGGATGATGTATTCAACCAGCTGAATCCTGTGGGGTTCTCCTATGATTACAGCTATCGAATTAATGAAGATAAAAAAGACCTTACATTTACTGCTGCTTCCCAGAGTGATAACGTTTATTTTATAGATTATTACTCCAAGAGCTTCCCCTCGGAAGACCGGGCGCGGATTATGGAAAACGCCATGCATCCGCAGGGCATTGATTATTTCCAGTATCCCGCTCTTCGCAAGAAGCTGGAATATATGAGCCGTTTTCTGAGGGAAATCTTTGATACTGGTAAGTGGGAGTCTGAAACGGTCTGGGAAGCGGTAAACAAAAGGAGGGGCTAATGGAAACTCTTATGTGGAGTGAAAGCGCCGAGTTTATTGTTGATGAATACTATGGTGAATTTTGATGTTTACGCCATAAAATAACTGTAATTAGTTATTTTATGGCGTCTATTTACCTATAAAAGTCTACGGCAATCATTCTTATTTTATCCGTACACTCTTTACAATGCTGTATGTTCCATACACTCTCTTATCTCTTGAATCCATTTTGTAAGCCCGTACTTTCACATAATAACTTCCTTTTTTCAGTTTACTGATTGTCCTGGATGTCCGGTTACGGTTAACATCTATTTTATGGGATTTTTTAAACTTTTTGTTATCTGCGTATACGATCTGATAGCCGGATGCTTTTGATACTTTTTTGAAACTGACTTTAAGTTTTCCTTTCTTTTTAGAGGACAATTCCAGTTTTTCTACTTTTCCTGTTTTTATTCGGGACCACTTTGCATATAGGGTCAGATTACCCTTTGTTCCTTTTGAAATCCTGGTTATTTTCTTTTTAAATTTACGGTCCCTATACCAGCCTGAGAACTGATAACCTTTTCTGGCTGGTTTTCTTAATTTTACGGATTGGCCACTGGTATAAACAGACGGGTTGGCTGTGGAATTTCTACCCTTGTTTAATTTATATGTGATGTGATATCCCACCTTAATTCTGCAATGGTCAGTGACCTTGCTTCCGTCATTTGCCGTTACGGTGATGGTTGCTTCGCCAGCGCCTTTGCCTGTGACTTTTCCTGTATGGTCTACCACTGCCACTCTGCTGTCTGAGGAACTCCAGGTGACCGTTTTATCCTGGGCGTTTGCGGGCAGGACACTGGCGGAAAGCTTCAGGCTGTCTTTTAACCCAAGTGTCGCAGATTTTTTATTTAGTGTGATCTGATTTACTTTTACCGGTGACGGAACAGCCTCTTTTATCCATTTTGCGTAAAGCGTGGTGTCTGCTGTGATCCGGTCTGACTCAAAGTTCCAGCCTGATGTGAATGAGGTGTCTTTGTACCAGCCGCTGAATGTATAGCCGTTTCGGATGGGATCTGCCGGGCGTGTTATTTTTTCATTTTCCTGAATCCTTTGATTCTCTATCTGACTTCCTCCATTTGATTGAAAGATTACCGTAAACTGTGGTTTCTCGATGATTGGCTGTTCTTTAAATTCTGACAGCATTTTCATATCTGCCCAGTCAGCATGATCATTCCAGTTATTTTCACCTGCCAGTGCCTTTAATGTAATCCTGGATGCACCTTTTATATTCAGATCTACCTTTTTCATGGGCGTCTTCTGAAGCATGACTCCACTGTCAAATTTCTTTTCTCCATCTACAAATATCTGGAACTGTACACTTCCATATTCTGCATGATACTGGGCATAATCGACTCCTGCATACCCCTCCAGTTTTTCAAACTCTTTACCGGAAATATCATATTCTATAACGGATTCCGCATGTGTTCCAATTCCTTTTTGGAAAACAACTGGATTACACTGATCATCTCCCAGTCTGAGGGCTTTTCCGGATGATGATTTGTCTTTTTGTATCTCTCCATATCCAACCGTTGCTCCCGGCTCATAAGTAAGATCTGACAGATATGCTGCTTTTTTCAGATTGATTACTTTTTCTTCTGTCGTCTTGCCATCCCGTGCCGTCACTTTCACTCTTATCTGTGCATTTTGTCTGAATACCGGGAATTCTCCCTCTGCCAGCCGAATGCCTTCCGCTTTCTGGTTTCCGCAGAACAGTTCCACCTTAGCGCCATTATCCTGGGCAGCTGCCCTAACCTTTACGGTATCCCCTGGAATGTATTCTGTTATAGTATTGTCCTCTGAGAAATTTGCCGAAACGTTCTTTTCATCCAGTAAAATTTCCTCGATCTTTACGTTTTCTTTGTACGGAAGAATTGCTTTTATGCTGTAGATTGCTTTGTTAATGCCATCCGGCGCCGTTACAATTATCTGGATCAGATTTTCCCCTTTTTGTAAATGGGACGATGCCGCCTCATTTCCCAGAGTGATTTCATCATTGATAACAATTTTTGTATCTGCCCCCGCGTTAGGTACCGCACTTACATCCAATCCCTGGACTCCTTCTTCCAGAGTGGTCCGGTACTGTAGGTGATCTGATTCAAAATTTTCTAATGCATTTCCATTAATTCGGATCCCCGTCAGAAATGCTTTCGTATCTGCTTCGTAATTTACATGAATCATATGCTGTTTCATGGTGATACCGTCTTTAGCAGTTATCTGCACATAGTAGGAATTTAATCCGTTCATAAATGTTACCGGAACGGACCAGGTACTTCCATCCTTTTTTAAATCCAGCTCTCTGCGGTGTTCTCCCTCCCGTACTTCTACTTTTCCAATACGATCATCCGCTGTGATTACAAGGGTTCCGCTGCTCACGGCAGCATCCGCATTCAGAAAATAACTCTTATCCTGTGGCTCTTCTGCTGAAAATCCTAATTCATCCAATGAAATACCTTGAATCTGCGTGTTATTTTCTTCTATAATTTTCATATGAATGACATACAGATCCGTGTCACTTCGTTTGATACTATAGATATCACCGTCTTCTATTGGTATTACAAGATTGTCTGAATTGTTCACTTCTTCTAAAGGTGTGCCGTTTCTTGTAATCTCTGTCACTCCAATTTCGTTATTCACAGACTCATATGATAACTCTGCTTTTTCCAGTCCCGCCGGTATATTGATTGTAAATTCTCTCTGCTCTGTGCCCTTTTTATAAAGCTGCTGCCCGTTTACCTTTAAGGATTTCAATGCGGTGGTTCCTTCGCCGGCTTCGATTGCCGTTTCAGCTGATACCGGATTCCCGGGCGTACCGTACTGATCAACCGGATAGATCTGGCAGGTCAGTACTCCCGTCTGTTCTGCCTCTAAGGAGGGTTCTGCCGTGATAACCGTTTTATCACTGCCGGCATAATTCCATCGATAGAGTGTCTCTCCCTCACTGTCTCCATCCGGATCTTCAAAATCGTAGCTGATGCCGACTGTATCACCTATCTGATAGCTTTGCTGGGAGAATGCAGGATTAGCTGCACCCGGTCTTTGATTTTCAAAACCAGTAAAAGAAACCGGCTCTAATGCCTCCACTTCTTCATATGAAAGTGACGCATCCCCTGCTTTGAGTCCGGAAAAGGTAATGGTTTTTCCTCTGTCGTTGGTTTCCCATCCGGCAAGCCCGATCTTATATGCATCACCCAGGGGCAGATCCGTGATATCCGTTACATGCTGCCACGCCCCTTCCTCCAATCTGTAATCTAGAGAAATTCCTGCCTCTGTTTTTGTAAATCCCAGATAAGCAGCAGAGACCTCATTTTCGGATGTATTTCCTCCTGTTTCAGCAGCCGTGCCATTTGTCTCCACTACAGTGGCTATGCCGTCATAATGAGACTTTTTTCCGATAGTTACGTAATTGTCGTCATCCTGATACAAGATAAACGAACCGGTATCCCACTGGCCGTTCTCTTTCACCGGAAGATTATCTGCCTTTATAACTGTCCGCATGTTCTCTTTGTTGATCGATTCCGGTATATCATATAAAAATAAGTTTTTTACGGTGTTGCTGTTCTGGTAGAGATCGCCAGTCTGCAGATCAATGGTTACGCCGTCCGGATTGAGCGTATAGTTATTTATATCTTCTCTTAAAATGGAAAACTGCTTATTCAAAGTATCTGTATTCGGCATCGCAATCATAACTGCTTTTCTTGCCCTGCTATTCCCTACCGAAGCATTTACCCAGATAATTCCGCTTTTATGGGCTGTTAATAAACCATTCTCATCAATTGACGCCGCATCGGATCCTTCCCCTGTTTTGAAATCCGTTACAGCCCAGCTGATTGCGGCTTCCGGATCCGTAACTGCCGTAAACTGATATGTCTTGTTTTCCCCATCCAGGTTTTCCCCATCCAAAAGGAGGTTATCTTCTCCCTCAATGGTTACGGATACCGTTTCTGAAGGTGTTCCGTTCCCCACCGCTAGTTCTAGTGAATTTGAACGTATTATCGTTCCATTCCATTCGTAATAGGCAAATATCTGTGCGCTGCCATTGGCCTTCCCGCTTATATTTCCATTGTCATCCACAGCGATGATATCCGGATTTGTACTTGCATAGTGAATTTGTCTCACCGGGTCCGCTGCCGGCTGGTTTCGGTCAGATACCATTTTAATCTCTTTATCCCGAATTACCAGATTCTCATCTGACATTCCCGGATGCTTTACTGCATACAGCTTTAAGCCATCATCGTATGTATTCCCCTCTATCAATACGTTTTTACATTTGGTAAACTCATATACGTTGTCCTGGGGGTTTTCGTGCTTATCCCCGGAGGAAGTTATGGTTACTTTCTCGGTTTCGCCAACATTTATCGAATTTTTTGCAGATTCAATCTGCATTTGGATATCCGGATCGGTCCGCATAATTTTATTATTCCGTATGGTCAGATTCTCTACACTTTCTGCCTTTACCACCGTATCAGTATCCATATGGAAGGTATTCCCTTCTATCAGAATATTTTTATGGATAGGATTACTTTCTGAAGGCAGGCCGCCTCCTTTTGTTACCGGGTGGATATAAACAGCAGGAGCATATTCCCATGAGGTTCTTCCTATATTTTTTATGTAAAAAGTGTTATTCCGAATCGTCATATCCCGGATTGGACCTGATTCATACCACTCATCTGAATCGTTAGATAAGTAAATGGTAGCCATGGACATATTTAAAAATGTGTTATCCTCAATTAATACTTTATTTCTGGTGGTACACAGAATTCCTCTGGTTGGCACATTCTTAAACGTACACCCTTTTACAGTCACCTGTGGCGCATAAGTGCCATTTTCCGCCACATATTTAGGCTGTCCGCCAATTTGTTCGGACAGATAAGAAGGTAGTTCTTCCTGAAATTTAATGATCATTGTTCTAAGGTCATTTCCATCCTCGCCCGGATTGGATACCACTTCCGATACCGTATAAAGACTTTCATTATCTGAAGACTCTAAAGTATCTCTGGTAAAAAAGGCTACCTTGTCACCCACATGATACTGGGGAAATCCTCCCTGCTGTGTATGGATATATTTCAATAAAAGAGTATGGTCATCTCTTCTCTGCTCCACTCTGGTAAATGTTCCGTGTAAGTTAATCGGATCGTCATGAGAGTTAGAGAAATTACAATTTTCTATATTAATCTCCCCTGCTGCCCCGGATGCATGAATAATATCCGCATAACTTACCGTATAGTGACCTGATTGTTCTCTTGGCATAAAGTTACAGTTTCTAAAAGTAACATCTCTGGTCATTTGCAGAAGCCATCCGAATCCATGCATAAAATGTACATTCACATTTTGAACCAGCACATTACTGCTTTCCCAGGTAAACGCACCTGCTGTTTCACGGTAGGCGCTGCTTGCCAGTTCCAGCAGCATCCCCACTTTCTGCATGGACGGTCTTGCTGACTGATAGACAATTCTTACTTTCGTATCACTTAATTTTGTTATGCCCGATACATTGCTAAATGGAGAATCGGATGTAAAATATGCCCGGGTCATTTCTTCTTCCGGTTGATGTGCCACGATAGAATAGGCATTGTGGATTCCGGTTTCCGTCCAGTAGCGTTCCCCTGTATACGGGCTTGGTTCGCTCTGCCATTCAATCGTGTTTCCCTTGATTTCAAAAGGAAAACAGGAGGGAATAAAGAAATCCGTATACTGTTTACCATCTTTTGTTCCCAATTCCGTTATGGTCATTTCAGAAACCGTAGGGACTGCAAAGTCCCATGAAAAATTCTGCAGCTTAACATTTCTGGAATCTACCACTGCAAGCGCCATCATGTTTCCGTGCATCATAAATAAGGAGTCATTTCCCTCGACTGTTAAATTCTCATGACCATCGATTAATATGCCAATCGTCTTTTGAGGGCTTTGAATACTGTTTGTATTAGATGTGTGATATTCTCTTACCTGAGCATGATCTTTATAGATGTGATATTCACCTTTAGGAAAATTCAGAGTCACTGACTCCCCGTCTTTTTCCATTGTTTTAGCTGCCTGCAGAGCATCCCATACTGCCTCCGTGCTGTCCTTTACTCCCGTTGGGTCCGCCCCATAATCGGTTACGTCAATTACATACTCTTCTCCGGCTTCCACCCGCTCCTTTTCCCCTGCTGCTGCGCTTAACGAAGGCAGCAGCATACTGACTGCCAGTAACACTGCAATAAAGATGTTTACCTGTTCTTTTCTCTTTTTCATTGGACCCTCCTTGAATTTAGTATATGTAAGTTAATTATATCCAGTGGATGTACCTATTTACATACAATATTCACAGGAGATTATTCGAATTTATTAACTAACTTCTGGCGTTGCTGTGGGTGTTGGAGCTAGAAAGTTTGGAACAAAAGGGTATAAGTATGACATTCCTATTTGCAATTACATTCCAAATGCCGATCACCTGCATATAAATAATGGTAAGGGATTTTATTATGAGGTACATTATGTATATTCTTCTTTATCTGCTGTATACACTGGTTGCCGTCTGCCTGGTACTGATCTATTACAGACGGAAGCAAATGATAAAAAAGGTATCTGCACTTACGGACTATGAAAAAAAAGTACTGCTCAGCCGATCTGTCAAGCCCTTCGGACTGGTGTGGCATTCCGGGAAACATATTTTTACCACGGCTCCAAATGACCGGAATCAAAACAGCGGATATACGGGGCTTTTTGATGAAAAAGCATCCCGCTTTCATATTCTTTTTGACTGTGAGCCTGTCTGCTTTGAATACCAGGGGAAGACCTGGTTAATTGAGTTCTGGAAAGGTCAGTACGGAATTCATACCGGTGCTGAAATAGGTGTGTATGTCGCAGATCACCTTGTATCATCTGTATTTCTAAATGAAATATATTTTGAAAACGTTTCCCAAAGTGATATGCTGCGGTTTTCATTCCGGCTCTTACAGGGAACAGATACGCTCTTTAGCCTATCCGCCATGCACCGAAGATTGTCCGGTTTTCTTACGGGACATCTGTCCAGTCCAGATTCCCTTAGAATGCAGATATCCATTACATTTCCCAACACCGGCATGATGGACGCCTTTGTTGACAGCCTGTTAATCCTGGGCTATAAGCTAAGTGACCTGTCCCTCTACCAGCTGACTGCAGCGTTTTGTTTTACCTCTCCCAGATCTGTACCGCAAAAAGTGCCGTCATCCATTAATAATGGTATAAAAATATTTTCCAGGAGCTACTGGCTTACTATCGCAAACCGGCTGTGTATGAAATCCTACCTCTTGCTGACCCGCCCTTTTGAGGATACCCAGGACCGCCTCGTCTATCTGATGTTCTACCTGCCGCCCCTTTATCAAAAAATCGTCTGCACGGGAATCTCCGGCAAACGTTTTCGGCTGCCATGAGCTACTATTCACGTCTTAGTAAGGCGTTTGAAAATGCACTGCATCTTCCGCTTACACCGGATTCGAAATATATTCTGATGAGTGACTGCCACCGGGGCAACGGTACCTCTACGGATAATTTCTTGAAAAACCAGAATCTGTTTTTTGCAGCACTTCAATATTATTATATGAATAATTTTACTTATATCGAGCTGGGTGACGGCGATGAACTCTGGGAAAACCGTTCCATGACCCAGATTATAAACATACACAGCAACACCTTCTGGCTGATGTCTAAGTTTTATGAGGAAAACCGGCTTTACCTGATCTATGGCAACCATGACATTATGAAGAGCTTTCCAGGCTATACCAAGCGTAACTGTACGGTCTATTACTGTCCGGAATCCAGAAATTATACCCCGTTACTGCCTGGCATAAAGTTTTATGAGGGTTTGATTCTGGATGTCATACCGGGAATCCATGACGTTTACCTTGCACATGGACATCAGGCCGATTTTTTCAATACAAAACTCTGGCATCTGTCCCGCTTTCTGGTACGCTATCTGTGGCGTCCTTTAGAGTACATTGGTATTCTCGATCCGACCAGTGCAGCTAAAAACAACATCCGAAAACGTAAAATAGAACAAAATCTAAGCACCTGGGCAAAAAATGAAGGACACATTCTGATTACCGGCCATACCCACCGCCCAATGCTGGCAGATGTATCGGAAACACCGTTCTTTAACACTGGCAGCTGCGTTCATCCCAGATGTATAACCGGAATCGAAATTGAGAAACATTGTTTTACCCTGGTTAAATGGACTTACTGTACCAGGAAAGACTTTACCGTAGCAATCTGCAGGGAGGTATTAGCCGGTCCTATATGTATTAATGAATATTAAAGATACTGGGCGTTTGTCTGTTTGAATACCATCTGTGTATGACAGGCAGGTTTCAGAAAGATGGGGTTGGGAGACTGGTATGACACCATGCTCACCCCCCCCCATTCCATTATACATTGTCACATCCTTTATTGCTTTTTCTCTCTAAAGATTATATAATATTACATAGCAAATGCGGAAAGGGGTTCCCCATGAAAAACACTTCCTGTATCTTAAAATCTTTGTTCTTTATATGCCTGCTTTTATGCTGCTTTTCCCTTCTTTCCCAACCTGTATACGCTTCTGAAAAAGTACGTATCGGTTACTACGAAGACGGAGATTATATGAACCGTAACAGCAATGGGAACTATGCTGGATTTAACTTTGAATATCTTCAGCAAATAGCAAAATATACCGGCTGGAACTATGAGATTGTAGATGCAAAAAGTTTTACTGCTGCATATGACATGTTGATTTCAGGCGAAATTGATCTGCTTCCCGGCTTGTACTATACCGAAGAACGCGCACAAGATATTCTGTTTCCAGACAGTGCCATGTGCAATATCTACACCACGCTGAACTTACGCAGCGATGATACCCGTTATGACTATGAGGATTTTTCCTCTTTTGAAGGAATGAAGGTGGGCGTAATCCGGGACAGTGTAGATGCGGATAACTTTCATTCTTATTGTAAGACAAATAAAATCAAGGCAGAGATTTTTCCATATGCAGAAACCCAGGATCTATTAGATGCCCTGGATGACCATACGCTGGATGCCATTGCCATCACGCATCTTGGAAAAAACAGTACTTACCGCAGTATTGCCCAGTTTTCTCCCAGCCCGATCTTTATGGCTGTTACCAAAAACCGGACAGATCTGCTAACCCAGTTAAATGCTACATTAAACCGTATTAAATTAAGAGATCCCAATTATGATATTAAACTATATGAAAAATATTTTTCTGTCAGCGCAGCACAGGAACCTGTCTTTTCCCAGTCAGAGAAAGCATTTATCCAGGAGACAGCCCCGATTAATGTGGTTTACAGTTCCAACCGGACTCCCTTAAGCTATTTAAATTCTGTAACAGGTGAGTTCTCCGGGGTAGTTGCAGACCTGTTTCAGATAATCAGTGAAACAACAGGCCTTCGTTTTAACTATACGCCCAAAGAAAACTATACGGACATGCTTGCTTCTGTGAAAGACGGTTCCGCCGAGGTAATTGCCGGCGCAGCCAATGACTATCTTTGGTCAGCGCAGAATCATTTGTCCACAACCTCCTATTTCCTTAGGGCACCTGTAGCAATGATCAGCGCAAACCGTCAGACAACCTCACCGGTACTGGCATTGTCAGACGGATCTTTTCTCTCTGAGAGCATCGCAGGAGATAACAAGGATAAGAAAATTCTGTATTATGACTCTGTGGAAGACTGCTTTGAAGCTTTAGCCCGCGGTGATGCAGATATTACTTATTCCAATACTTACATTGCAGAATACCTTTTATCTGACCCCAGATATGAGCTTTTTTCCATTGTTACGATGACAAATTACTCGGATGAAATAAGCATTGGCGTATCCAGTTCTTCAGATCCCAGAATATTTTCTATTGTGGATAAGGTGTTACAATATACTTCCAATGACGTGATTAATGAACTGGTATTAAAAAACAGTTTAAATTCCCATTCTGTCACCTGGAACGACCTGCTCTATCAATATCCTCTGCAGACAATGCTCATAATACTTTTTATTTTTATACTGGTGGTCAGCGTATTCAGTTACATTTTAATTACAAAGTCCAGAAATCACCGTAAATTTGAAAAAATTATGTATTTGGATGATCTGACTAACATCTGGAACCTGAATAAGTTCCGCCTGGAGGCAGAACAGCTTATATGTTCTCCCGGCAATCAGCCTTACGCCTTTGTTTATGCTGACATCAATCAGTTTAAGACCATTAATGATACCTTTGGTTTTGCCGAGGGCGACCAGCTGCTGCGTAATTTTGCCAATATACTCCGTGGAAGCATACGGGAAGGGGAATGCTGTGCCCGCGTTTCCGCAGATCAGTTTGTGATGATGCTCCGCTATGACGGCTGGGATCAGCTGACTGAGCGAACGAAAGCCATAGACCGGCAGATGAATCATATTCTGGTGGAAACCAATAAAACTTACCGGTTGATTATTATATTCGGCGTCTATCTCACTCAAGATACCGATCCCCAGGATGTTTCCCAGATGCTGGATCTTGCGAATTATGCAAGAAGAAGCGCGAAGATTACCCATAAGAGCCTGACAATCAAGTATGATGAAAATATGCGCCAGGATGAACTAAACCAGCGAAAACTTGCAAATGTAATGCATGCTGCCTTGGAAAATAATGAGTTTATCCCGTATTTTCAGCCTAAGTACAACATGGTTGATCATTCCATTATCGGCAGCGAAGCACTTGTCCGCTGGATAGACGGTAAAAAGGAAATTAAGTACCCGGGTTCCTTCATTCCCTTCTTTGAAAAAAATGGATTTGTCGTAGAAATAGATTTATGTATATACAAAAACGTTTGCCGTATTATCCGCTCCTGGCTTGACCAGGGGGTAGATGTTAAACCGGTGTCCTGTAATTTTTCCAGGCTCCATTTTAGAAATGAAGATTTTCCACAGACTCTTTGCAGGATCGCAGACCAGTATCAGGTACCTCATGAATATCTAGAACTGGAAATTACAGAAAGTGTGGTTATGGAAAATCGAGATCGGGTTTTGGATTATTTGAATCGATTGAAGAAGCTGAATTTTCTGATTTCCATTGATGACTTCGGTTCCGGATATTCATCACTTGGCATGCTGCAGTACCTTACAGTAGACGTAATCAAACTGGACCGCAGTTTTCTTCAGGAAGGAATTGCAAAAAAGCGCATGCGTACCATTATAGAAGGAATTATTAAGGTAATCCACGGTTTGAATATTTCCATTATTTGTGAAGGCGTAGAAAATAAAGAACAGGCTGAAATGCTGATGGAGATGGGCTGCCACCGGGCGCAGGGATTCTATTACGCCAGGCCAATGCCACTGGAGGAGTTTGAAAATCTGATCCGATAATCTATGAAGCTTACATTATAAACTGCAGAAAAAAGGAGAGCGTTTCCCTTTGGAAACACCCTCCCAATGGCATCAACCAGTTTTTAAATTATGCGTAATAGGATCTGATACAATGCGTATTAGATCCTATTTTTTGTTCAAATTGTAGTATGGTAAAAATTCCTATATATGTTGATATACATAGTTATT
>JAGZJZ010000120.1 GCA_018365455.1 Clostridiales bacterium | reverse complement strand
CTTCCTTTGTTATATATTTGGCTTGAGCACCTAATATATTTTAACACAAAGTTGGTGTTCTCTTCTTTTTCTTATATCCTACAAAAATTTTACGCTAGCTTGCAAACGAAATATTTAAATATTCATTTCTCCTTCTAAGCACACTTTCACCCTAACGCCTACAGTACGGCCTCTAACGCAGCCTCCCACCCTTCCCGGACTGCCTCTAACGCCTGTCTTGCTCCTTTTGCATCACCGATGCAGATTACCTTTCCAAAGGAATTCTTTACTTCTTCATACAGTTTATTTTCAGCTCTGGAACCACAGGCATATACGATGTGGGTAAATCCAGCCATAGTTTCTATACCTGACGGCGATTCCACTTCTGCCTCGTTTCCATTTACCGACAATAATTTAGTGCCTGTCATCATTTTTATACCAAGATGGTGAAGACGGTTCATCGTTGGAAGTTGATTATTCGGTACCATTCCTGCTCCAATTGTATCTGCCATTTCAATCATTGTGACGCTTAGTGTACCTCTCTTTTGATGCATCAGATGTTCGCACACTTCACATCCTACCATGCCGCCGCCAACTACCAGTACCTTGCCGCCAATAACCGGAACATCATTATTCAGCACTTTTTGTGCCGTGATTGCCGTTTCTTTTTCAACTCCGGGGATTGGAGGGATTATTTCCTTTGCTCCGGTTGCTATTATTACAATATCAGGTTTGTATTCCTCTAATGTTTCTTTTGTTACATGGACTCCGTGTTTGACCGGAATCCCAAGACGGGCAATTTCATTTTGAAGATATACAATCCATCTGCTGAGTTCCTGTTTGTGCGGCGGGATGCAGGCTGCATTCATCTGTCCGCCCAGTCTGCCGCTTTCTTCAAACAAAGTTACCTGATGACCGCGTAGCGCAAATGCCCTTGCACTTGCCATACCTCCGATACCTCCTCCGGCTACCGCGACCTTTTTCGGTTCTTTTGCGGGAAGCAGCTCCATCTCAGCTTCCCTGCCCAGTGCCGGGTTAATGACGCAGGATGCCGGTCTCCTCTTTGTCTGTTCTCCGATGCACCCGATCCCGCAGGCCGCACATGGAGCAATTTCTTCTGTCCGTCCCTCTCTGGCTTTGTTCACGAACTCCGGATCTGATAAAAGTGCCCTGCCGATTACCACACCATCCGCCTGACCGCTGTCCGTAAGATACCTTGCATAGGCTGGATCATTTATCTTCCCTACAACTAGCACGGGCACCGTTGATACTTTTTTGATTTCCCGCGCCTCCGGTACATTTACCCCCATTCGTTCTCCATGACAGGGAATAATTTTATTGCAGCGTTCATACTGCGTCCCCCCGCTCACCTCGAATGCATCTATTCCGTGGGCAATTAACCGGGGAACCAGATATTTTATATCTTCGATAGTATTTCCCTGTTCGTCTCGCTCACTGCCGCTGATTCTGAGCACAATTGGGAAATCCGAACCACACTTTGCTTTGATTGCATCGATTACTTCAAAAAGCAGTCTCGCTCTGTTATCCAGTGAACCGCCATAACGATCTGTACGCTTATTCCTCATTGGAGACAGAAAGGATCCAAGCAGCATATATGCATGGGCGCAGTGCAGCTCAATACCATCGAAACCCGCCTGCTTTGCCTGATAGGAGGTCTGCGCATATTGTGCAATGATTTCGGGAATTTCTTCTATTGCAAGTGCCC
Source organism: Clostridiales bacterium (assembly GCA_018365455.1). Taxonomy (GTDB): domain Bacteria; phylum Bacillota; class Clostridia; order Lachnospirales; family Lachnospiraceae; genus Robinsoniella. The sequence goes on along the minus strand of JAGZJZ010000120.1, from coordinate 4,367 downwards.
TTGTCTTTTGCCCCATCGAGTTGATATACACACTGCTTGCCTTAGGTGGTGCACCAAAAAATGCGCTGACACTTTCCGGTCCCGGATGTGTGATCTGTGGAATAATCCTGGTACCATAAGCATGAATTTTATCTGTAAACTGCTTATAAGATGCGATACTTTCCTCATTTCGAAAGCACAGGGTATTGCCCAGATAGGGAACACCCGGATCCACGGACAAAGCATCCAGGATAATACATCCGGTACCTCCTTTTGCCCTTGCCAGCCAGTATTCCTGCATTCTCTCATTTACGGTTCCATCCTGGCTTTCATATCCCAGAGACATGGGTGCCATAAAGGTTCTGTTTTTCAGCTTCATTGTTCCAATTTGTAATTCTTCAAATAATTTTGAATTCATCCTAACCGCCCCTTTCCAAAACAAATGTGAAAAAAAATAGATGCTTTCACGAAAAAAACATGTAACTTTCTAAGATGATGATTTTATATCCTCTGCTGCCGGTTCCTGTCAGATACTGCGGGCTGCTTCGTATCCCTCTGCAATTGCATCTAATGCACGCCTCGCCTTTTTTGCATCCCCGATGATATAATACGGGATTTTTAGTTCCTCGCAGACTGTCACCAGTTTCGTACTGTCATTCGCCCTGGATCCCACTGCAATTACTACACTGTCACAAGTTACCACCGTTTCCCGTTCTTCCTGACACGTTACTACCCCCTTGCCGCAGATGGCTTTACACACAGCTTTTGTTATAATCTCAACACCCAGACTTTGCATTTTCTGCATGACTGCAATTTTTCTAAGACTCCCCAGATCTTCTCCGGCTGTTTCTTTCATTTCCACTACTTTAACCTTATGGCCCGCCGAAGCTAACGCGTCTGCCGTCTCAAGCCCTACCAGCCCTCCGCCGATTACGCAGATCTCTCCTTGGGGAACCGCTCTGCCATCCAGTACTTCATGTGCCTCATAAACAGGCAGATTCTCTATGCCTTCCAGTTTCAGAACAATGGGTGATGATCCGATTGCCAGAATCACCGCAGCCGGCATCTCTTTTTGGATTAATTCAGGTGTTGCTTCTATGCCGTAATGTACCGGAATACCTGCTCTTTCCACCTGTTCTGCAAATGAAACTGCAGCCGCTTTCATTTCAGCCTTACCCGGGGCTTCCCCGGCTGTGATGAACTGTCCGCCCAAATGATCGCCGGATTCAAAAATTTCCGGTATATGTCCCCGCTCTTTCAATATCATGGCAGCTTCCATTCCCGCCATTCCTCCTCCGGCTATTAAAACCTTTCCGGGGCTTGCCGTTTTTTCTAACCTGTGCTCCTTTTCGTGACCCAATGCAGGATTTCTCATACATGTGATGAAAGGACGATTAGCCAGATCGCAAAAACCATCATAGCATCCCTGGTCGCAGCCTACGCAGTGGATAATATCCCTGACTCTCCCTTCTTTTGCCTTATTTGCAAATTCCGGATCAGCCAGCTGCGCCCTTCCCATAACAATCAGATCCGCTTTCTCCTGGTCAAGGATATCCTCTGCCATTTGCGCTGTGTTAATTCTTCCTACTGCAATGGTAATCATCCCTGTTTCCCGGCGGATTCGATTGGCATTTTCCACATTAAAGCCATTTGGCACATCAATGGGCGGTACCTCATACAGTGACGCTGCTGTTATAATATTTCCTCTGGAAACGTCCAGAACATCCACGCCTTCCTCACCCGCCAGCTTGCAGAACCGTATCACCTCTTCTATGGTAAGACCCTGTGGCAGATAATCATCATGGGCATCAATTCTCATAAACAGCGGCATATCCTCCGGTATATTTTCACGGATCGCCCGGATACATTCCAGCGGGAACCGTGCCCGATTCTCAAAGCTTCCGCCATATTCATCTGTTCTGTGATTCAGCCCTGCGCTTAAGAAAGAATGGGGTAGATAATTGTGCGCACAATGAAACTCAATGCAGTCATAACCTGCTGTTACACATCTGCGGGCTGCTTTTCCATAACAGGCAACTACTTCTTCGATCTCTTCTTTTTCAATTGCAGGAAGTGTATAGGCTCCGAAATTCATTTCATTTACCACCAGCATCTTAGCCTTTGGATCCATTACCGTAGCAATCGAACCCTGCCACAGCTGGATGCCTGCCCTGCCTCCTGCACTGTGTATGGCATCAGTCAGCCTTTGATGCCCCTCGATATAAGAATCTTCACTGACAGACACAAAATGTGCCGGCGCACTTGGCGTATGTACTGCCGCCACCTCTACGATATTAAGTCCGCATCCACCTTTTGCCCTTGCCTCATGATAATCAATGAGCCGCTGAGTGACCTCACTTTTTTCATTTGCCATCCTTGTGCCCATTGCAGGCATAACAATTCGATTCTCCAGTTCCATGCCCCTTATTTTAATCGGGCTGAATAATTTTTCAAACATAAAAAAACCGCCTCCTGTCCGGAAGTAGCAGTTTTATACTGCTCTTTTCTTACATTATAGCGATTTTAGATAGATTAATATATTCAAAAACATTAGTTTTCTTCTCATTTATTCCCCATGAAATGACCTGCGGTACTGAGAAGCCGACTGGTTCATCCACTCCTGAAATGATCTTTGAAATGTAGACAGGGATTCAAATCCACAGCGTACCGAGATTTCCAGTACACTTAAATTTGTACTGCGCAAAAATGCTGCTGCATAACAGACCCTGATTTCATTTAAGATACTTTGGAAATCCGTGCCGAATACATTTTGAAAAATTTGTTTCACGGTATATGGTTTCAGGCAGAATTCCTCACTGATTTTCTCTATTTTTATTTCCTTCATGAAATTAAGATGAAGATACTGCAGGAACTGCATACCGATTCCGGCACCTTCCATTTCCATTTTTCCATTGCCAATGCATTCTTTCTGGTATTCCCTGGGTGTCATATTGCAATGCTGTTCAAATACCCGGTAAAAAGCGGGAACAGACGGAAATCCCAGCAATCCGCTCACATATTCCATCGTAAGTTCCGGAAAGTGCAGCAGCGCGCAGGCATTGATTATTTTTCCATACTGCTGAAGCTGAAAGTAAGTGCAGCCGCATGCATTTTTGACTCTTTGGTTCAGAGCCTTGGGCGAGCACCCCATTTCCAGTGCCAGCTCATTCAAACCCAGATGTTCTCCTCCAGCCAGCGCCACTTTCTGAATCACATTCCATACTGCATTGTCTTCCTTTTTACTTTTACCGATGTTTTCATAGGCATAACGGCAAAAATAATTGTGTAACTCCAATGTTTGATACAAAATCATGTTTTTACTGCCAAACCGCTGCTCTTTCTTTTCCTGCAAAAGATCAAGCACCAGCGCCTCAACCCTGGATTTCTGCCCTCCCTGCAATTGCGCCATGGGGCAGGTATCATAAACAAGCTTGGCATTGGCATTTCTGGGATGCTTTTCCCAGCACATATACATAAATAGTCCAATATAGAATTTGACAACTACCGCTTCTATCTCTTTTTTAATCGTATGTATCCCATAAAAGTGATGGGAATAAAGACAGAAGAAGGAGCCTTCTTTCGCCGGATAATCACATCCATTTACCCGTATGACTCCATCCCCGGAGAGCACATATATAATTTCCACCTGTTCGTGTATATGCTGCTCCAACGGCACTGCAAACTTTTTCTTTTCAATCTGAATCTCTTTTTCTTTGTAATTATCATAATAATTAATACCGGTATACCAGTCATTCTGCCGTTTCATGATCCTCATCCTTTACTGCCGCCAGTGGCTTTTCCTGTATTGTATTATGATGAATTCCCAAAGTCAACCGGATTTATCGGACTTCAGCCGCCCACAGCCACATTACAGGACCGGTACAGCATCTTGTACTCATCTTCTCCTACTGCGGGATCCTGCTTCCGTTCCTCAACCACAAATCCTTCGTCTTTATAAAATTTAATAGCCCGTTCGTTTTTTCGGTAGACATGAAGGGTCAGTACCGGATATTTATTTTTTGCAACGGTAAGGAGGCTGTGTCCGATTCCCTTTGACTGCACCCTTGCGTCCACAAATAATCCTGCTATATATCCATCCAGAATACCGATAAACCCCAGAACGTTTCCATTAATTTCATATACATAGATCTCTGCCCCGGGCAGACTTTCCAGAACCATGTCAAAATGATCTTCCCAATAATCTCTGGAAATAAATTTATGTGCCGTTAAATTGGTATCCAGCCAGATCTGCATGATCCGTTCCAAATCATTTTCTTCAAATTCTCTGATCATATTTTTTATCATTCCTTTCGCTTCGCTCAGGCACAAACAAGTAATGAAAAGTGTTGTGTCCCTCCTGTTTTTGATTTAAAATGTTGTTATGGAAT
>JAGZJZ010000119.1 GCA_018365455.1 Clostridiales bacterium | reverse complement strand
GAAAAAAGGAGGTCATTGCTTTTTTTTATAAAAAAGTGGTGAAACCTTTGAAAATATAAGGTTTTTTATAAAAACAGGAGTGTCAAACTTGACACTACCTACACTTACCCAGGAGGAATGAAATGAATTTAGCAGAATTGTTTATTTTAGCAGTAGGACTTTCTATGGATGCATTTGCCGTATCCGTCTGTAAGGGCTTATCTATGCCCAAAAGTACATTTAAAAAATGTTGTATCGTAGGGCTTTATTTCGGTATATTCCAGGCAGGCATGCCGCTCATCGGATATTTTCTGGGCGTGCAGTTTAAAGATTACATAACCAGTATCGACCATTGGATCGCCTTTATACTGCTTGGAATCATCGGCATTAATATGATTCGAGAAGCCCTTAGCAAAGAGCAGGAATGCTGTAATGATTCTCTGGATATGAAGACCATGCTGGTACTTGCCGTTGCCACCAGCATTGACGCCCTGGCTATAGGGGTTACCTTTGCCTTCTTAAGTGTAGATATTGTCCCTGCCGTCTCCTTTATTGGAATCGTAACTTTTGCATGTTCTTTTATCGGTGTGAAAATAGGCAACATCTTCGGCGCACGCTATAAATCAAAAGCAGAACTGGCAGGCGGAATTATCTTGATTCTTATGGGATCGAAGATTCTTATCGAACACTTAGGGGTATTTTAAAATATCAAATTTCAAGTTTTAAAATAGTTGTTATAAAATTGTTTTAAAATTGTTCTAAAAAATATGCACAATAGAACTTGCTTTTTTCTCAGTTTGTTGCTATAATATGCATCAACGGAGTGTGGCGTAGCTTGGTAGCGCGCTCGGCTGGGGGCCGAGAGGTCGCAAGTTCAAATCTTGTCACTCCGATGATGGAAACACACATAAACACTGACTTTCTGAGATATGGAAGTTGGTGTTTTTTGTTTTTTAAAAGGCTGTTCTAACACTGTTCTAACATTTTGGATTTAGATCAAACTTTTCCACAAGCGCATCTGAGATGACAAACTTCTTATTTTTCTTCACTCTTGCATAAACTTGCAAAGTTGTTTCAATGACTTTTTGACCAACCCAGTCTTGAATATCATTGATACTATAGTTATCTTCTACCAAAAGAGAAATACAGCTTGCACGTAAATCATGCAGTCTTAGATCAGAAGATAACTTAGGATCAGCCCTTACTATTTTTTTGAATGATTTAGTATAATAGTCTGGAGTATACAATTTCCCGTTTTCCCAAGTAAAAATATAATCGCTTTCAATATAGCAATCGCCAAAGAGTTTTCTGTTAAGATCTTGAGAGAACTTTCTTTTATTAAGTATATTGCAGATGTTCTCTGGCATTGGATATGTTCTATGACTACTTGTATTCTTTGTAGCATCTTTTGCCACTATCGTTCTGGCATGAGTAACCGTGTGCTTAATTGTAAACTCTTTATTTTTTATATCTATTGCCGACCATTTAAGGCCTAATACTTCAGATCTTCTCATTCCATACATTAAAGCGAATACAAAAAGATCTTCTAATCTATGCCCTCTTATAGTTTTAAGGAAATATAGCGCTTCCTCTGTATCAAGAAATTCTTCATGTTTCTTGGTAATAGCTCTTTCACTACTCTTTTGAGGAATTTTACGCCTCTTGCCGGGTTAGCTTTTAATGCCATACATTCGACTGCTTCATCAAAAGCCCCTTTAATTAAAGTGCTAACATGTTTAATTGATTTTCTACTTAACCCATTATCTGTATCTGATTTCCGATGAACTAATCTACCATGAACTGATAAATACTCATAAAACTCTCTAATATGCTGAACATTAAGATCTTTAACTTTTAACCCGTTTGCTTTTTCATTATGATCAAAGTATTGCTTTACAAGATGCAACTATAGCAAAGATGAATCTTATGGGTATTTCTATATCAAAAAGCACATATGCCAAATTAGAGACGAACCGCATGAATATCCGTATTAGCGAACTCGTTGCGTTCAAAATTATATTTGATGCTGAATTTAATGATTTCTTTGATGGACTGCTTGATTGAATCATTTTTATGATTGCTTATGGCTTATAATTACCAAAACAATAATCCCCATTTCCTAAAATATAAGAGAAATGGGGGATATTTGCTCTTAATTCTATTAAAAAGATCTCTCAAGAATTAAGCTTTATGTTTTATTTTTTTCTTTATATAGTATATAGTCCAAACAATTACTCCAATGATAATACTGAAAAGAGCCTGCCCAGGAATTAGAACATAGAGGGCAAATATTTCTTTTTGCGGTTGTTACATCCGTTGCTTCATTTTTTATTAGCTTATTACCATTCCATGCCGATGTAAATACTTCTGTAGTTTTTGAGTTTGGACTTGATGAACCATAATCACGTCCTATTTTATTATTCCAAAAATCCATAATATATGAATTAGCCTGGAAGGTTTTATTAAATACATTTTTATTATCTTTACAGCTTTTGATCAAATTGTTTCTATAAGTTACTGCGTATGCATCGCTCTCGTTTGTTTTTCAAGTATACGACTATTTTTTATTTCTTTGTCTATTTGTCTTACGGATGCAATTAGACTTGGAGTTATATCAGCAATAGCTTGGATGTGTACTTGGTTTAAAATTTCTTGATATTCGCTGTTGCTCATGGTGTTTATGTTCTCTATTTCATTCGTTACAGCTACTCCTGGATTTGAATCGGTCATTGCAAATACTGTTACATTAGAACTGCCTAAAATACAAATTACCATCAATAAGGATACTACTTTCATTTTCTTCATCTAATATCTCCTCTTAGGTGGTAAATGTTTTAGTTACAGGATATACTAACATGAATTATTTTGATTTACAAATTAATTTGATCGACAAACATCTTTATTATTCGACATAAAAAGATCTGTATTTCAGTCAAAAATCATACTTCTTTACTCCCAATTTAGTCTTAGCTTACAGTGAAACAGCCATATCTTATATAACCTAATAAATGCTCTCGGTTTATAGCCCACAAATTCCTATATTTTTTATTCTCACACAATTAACTACATTATATGTCAACGCTTAATCCAATGCAATCCATATATTAATGATAGAATTTTACATCAGTTACTATTTTTTCAGTGCTTTTTTAAATTCTCAAATGCTTCATTATAAAGTTCAATATCCCTATCTGTGGTGGTTGCCCCAGATTCTTTTATAAGTTCATCAAATAAAAAATCAATATCCGACAGTTCTTCTTTTCTGGATTTCAGATTTCTTTCATATACCTCTATGGCATCCTCCAATGTTTCAAAACAATCTACACACTGGTCAAAATCGATAATCCGTATATCATCTTTGTCCTGATCCGAACCAACGATTTCTACCCGCATCATATCCGCTCTTTTCTTGAGCACTCTCAGGTGTTGAAAATAATAATATTCAAAAACATAGTAAAAGCATTTCCCCGGTTCTAAACTACTAATTTCATACATTCCAGCCACATCCTTTCAAGACAATTATACTCCCTAATCTGGGTTGACTTATACCCCCGCTTATTGTGCCCCTCCTGACTGGATGCCGTCATGCTGCGAGGATTCTGCTAACTGCCCGATTCTGGATTATCTTCCTTCGGGTGAGTTGTAGAAGCTGTCAACGTTTGTGTGCAGGTCTTTGAATGACTCATCTACGGTTTCTGTTACAGCTGCTTCCATTTTTTTCATTATTTGTGATTTGAGTGCTGATATTGAATTTACTGTTTTCATAATTTCTCCTTAAATTAAATAAGCCCATAACTGCGGTTAAGCGGTTACAGGCTTGTTATTTTGGTATTGTTTAATTTTAGATAATTTATAGTTAATTTTGTACAGTAAAGTTTATTTCTTTCAATGTATAAGATTCGTTATCGTCATTATAAAACGAATCTACTACATATGCCTCTAATGTCAAGCGTTTATCCACCCATTGAATAAGATTTAAATTTTTAAAAGTAAATTTACCTCTGCTATTTGATTTAACATCTGCAATTTTATTCCCACTAGGATCTCTTAATACTATTTTGGAATTCTTATTAGTAATACCTGCTATTATTTTAGTATTTTTATTAATTTTTTTATAGGATGAAGGATTAACAAATGTTATACTCTTTACCAGGTTTTGAAGCTGTGTTGTACTTTTATACCATGAACTTTTTCTGTCCCATTTTTTTGGTAGCTTTTTGTTTAATTCTTTTGTACTAATTTTATTATACTTAAACTCAACTTCATCTAAATTCGGATATTTATTTAAATTTGGCAATTTTTTTATTCTATTTATTTGAACATCCAGAGACTTTAATCTGGTTAATTTATTAATATCCTTGAGAGTGGATATTTTATTATTATAAACATACAAATATTCTAACTTTATTAAATTTTTTATTGCTGAAATATCATTTAGTTGATTATCATTTGCCGATAAACTGGTTAGATTAACTAAGTTTTCAATTCCAGACAAGGATTTTAAATTATTAGATTCAACATTCAATTCTTTTAAATTTTTAAGTTTACTAATACCTTTTAAACTTTTAATTTTATCCTTTTTTCCATATTTATTGGCGTCTAGCCGCTTTATTTTAGCAGCATCTTTTTCCGTAAAACTTTTACTTTTTCCTAGTTTTCGTAAAATAGTCTGATATAACACTTTATCCGGTATACCCGAGTTATTATTTGGAATAGTTTTACTTTTCGCAGCCATAACATTCAGCGGTAAAAATACCATTATTAAAACTAGCACTAATGAAGTAAATAAAGTTTTTTTTCTTTTCATCATTTAGCTTATCTCCTTTTTCTATAATTTTTATTTTTGTGTGTGTGAGGCATTTTTTATTTTTTTCACATTACACATATCTTCAACTAACTGTGTGTCACTTCCCGCAATATCGATAATACATTGATATAAATTTTCTCTGGCAAATGTATTATTAAATTTATCTAATCCCCATGCAATATCAAAGTAATCGCCCGTAACACTAGGTTCTTCAGCACTAATAAGAACATTCCTTACAGCCTCTTTTGCTACTTTAAACCGGTTTTCACATTTTATAGGATTATCGGCATCAGGATGTTTCATATATTTTCCGACCACACCATTCTCTTTATACCAAATTCTGTGAGCAAAAGAATCAGAAACAAGATGTATTGCCACTCCATATAAGAAGTATTTACGATTTGTTTTCGTATTTCCATATTGTGCCAGAATCTGGCTCCAAGGCAAATCTCCAAATTTTGTAGTGGTAATTTTCGATTTGATTTTATTAAATATCCTTGCATCCATTCCTATTGGTACTCTTTTAAAGACTGAAGTATCTCCTCCCCTTAGTGCTATCCTTGTTAAAAATAGATAGCAGGATACAAAATTAACAGGTACTACTTCCTTGCCCGGCACCTTATCCCACTTAACACCGCCATGATATTCCGGATACTTACCATATCCACCAACTTTAGCCTCGCCCTTATCGGGGTAGATTGCCCCTAATTTCATAATATTGATAGCCTTAGCATCAAATTCAAATTTGTCCTCAGCTTGCGCTTTATCAATCACCGACTGATGGGTTCCTCCATCCCATCTACCTTCCACATACGTCTCATCATCATTAATTTCTTCAAAAGTATCAGGAGTATCCGTATTTTCTGGGATAATATCTTCTCCTGCTATACTTGTACCCTTAAAATTTTCATCAAAAGTTTCATACATACTCATTGCATAATCTGCATCAATCAGTCCACATTCATCGGAATTTGAAATATTTTTTGAAGTTGCATCTATCAATTGTCGTATAAATTCGTGCGATTTTGATAAATCTTTTTCCCATAACAGAGAAGCCACTCCTACCACATGAGGCACTGCAATACTTGTACCATGTGTTACAACTGCTCCTCCAAAAAATATTCTTTCCCTGTATTGCTGAATGAACTTATCTCTGCGTCTGGGTTAGTAGCTGCTACTGCCATAACTTCTTTAAATGCTGCTGGATATTCCACTTTGCCTGCGTTATTTCCTGATGCTCCAACCATTAATATACCCGCATCATACGCATCTTCTACAGCTTTTTTCATAGCATTTGAATATGTGGATGTTCCAAAGCTCATGTTAATAATATTCACATCA
>JAGZJZ010000048.1 GCA_018365455.1 Clostridiales bacterium | reverse complement strand
GAGCATTTTAAAAATGCAAATGCAGCAAGCTCCACCCGGACCTTGTACAGTGCACAGGCTGTGAATTCCAACGAGACACTGACTCATGTGCTTTTGGGAGGAGGCACGGTGGAGGATGCCGCCGTAAAAGGTAATTACACAGCGCCAAACGGAACCCTGTTCCATACAAAAAGTGAAACCGAAGCCGCCACCAGCCTGAGCAACAACGGAAACACCCGCCAGAGCGGCAAATACTATGATTACTCTACAGGATATACGCTTACCACCCCAGATAGCTTAGCCACCCCCGGCAGCAAGACCATCACCGTTTCGTATATACCAGGAGATGGTCAGGCTGCATTGAGTACTACATTTGCAGTCACAATTTTAGACAGCTCCAGCGAAACCCGGTCTTATTCATCAGATGCAGTTACACCCGAACCAAACTGAAGAGATGTCAGCCGAGTGGATGAAGTCATCCGCTCACTCGCAGACTACAGCAACCTGAGCGTCTTGGAAATAATTTCCCAGAAAGACCCCTCATCCGTGATCATTACTCTAACACAATGCAGTATCAATACTACTTTACGTATAGAAAAATCCCGACCAAGCCGCTATCAGCTGATCGGGATTCTTCTATTTATTTCAACAGCCTGCCTTTACATTACCGATATCTCCTCTCTGACAATCCGTACCCACTCACGCAAATTCTCCGGATTCTTACCCAGCGTATGATTATCTTTCATAATAATTTCCACACAATTATCTCTGCATATCCGCAATGTTTCCCGAAGATCACGCCTCACTTTATCCTGGTCCAGCTTTGATGATGCAAGATCCGTCGGTGACGGCTTCAGGGAATAGATATAATCCTGTTTTAATTTAGATGCCATCATTTCTTTATCCGCCCAGGGCGATACCGAGATTCTCCGAAGATTGCTCACTTCTTTTACAATATCAAACCTCTGATCCATTGGTTCACAGCAGCCGTAGCAGGTCAGGCCGAAGCGCTCCATGATGGGTTTCTGATAGGGGAATATGAATTCTTTGAACATTTCCGTTGATACTCCCACTGTGATCTGGCTTTCTGACAGCCCCCACATATCTTTGGTTCGAACCCTGCCGGAAAAATCAGATGCAGGAAGTTCCGTAGTATACCCGATTCCTCCGGACCCTACATAGGAATTATCGTTGTTAAGAGAAAAGAGCCCATTTTCCTCCAGGAAATCCAGTTTTGCCATGACTCCATCCCGGAGCATTGCCATCATTATATGTATATTCTCCGGTTCATCATAAAAATCGTACATCAGCTGTTCCATGCCTCTTAAAAACGCCGCTTCATCCGTCAAGCCAACTGACCAAAACCATGCGGTATTTTGTTGTGTTTTCAGGCTTCCTTCAAATAATTCACAGGCTGTTTCATACAAATTATTCGTTGCATCGTAGTTCAGGATATATGCTTCTTTTTCCACTTGGGCAAGCTCATCGTAGTCTTTCATAATTGCATCAATGTGATAAGCCCCTCCCTGTTCCATTTTAATTCCTTTGTTGAATTTGGACACTTTTCCCTGCAATCCCCAGGGCTTTACTTTGTGTACATAAGGAAGGGTAAATACTGGTTCAACTACGTAGTCATCATTCATCTGCTCTCCCCAAAAGATCTGCTTTCTGATATGCAGCTCCCAGTATCTGGCAATACTGTTTTCGCACTGTATGATTTCATCCGGAATGATTTCATTCCAGCCATTTTCCGGATCACACAGAATCAGGGGACGGGTATGCTGCAGCATGTTGTGTGCCGTCCATAATTTCCGCCGTTCCCGCATAATCGGTTTAGCCGCTGACTCTGCCATTCTTTTAGCCAGCTCACGTAATATTTCCCGGTCCTTCTTGGGGAAATCTAAATTGCTGTAATCAGCCATATTAAAATTTACTCTGATATTCATATGTTCCATAATTGCTCACTCCATTTCAATAAAATTCTTACTATAGACTGTACAATCTGCTATAATGAGTATAGTTTATTCAAACATGCTTAACAATCCAAATAGTTGCTGTTCTATTATATGAAAATTGCTGTTTTATAGAGAGGTATGATATGAATATCGAGCGTAAGAGTTATGTGCTGGCAAATGAAGCCGGGGTATCTCCAGGATCGGAGTTTTTTATTGCATCGGAAGAATGCCAGAATACGGATATCTTCAATCATCTGGTTATGTGTGGACAGTACCATTGTACGGACGGTTATGTGATAGACCGTCTCTTTTATGACTGTCTTTTTATTGCCTATATTGATCAGGGAGCCATGGACATTGATTATGAGGGTGCCCACCATACTGCTGTTGCTGGCGATGTTGTTTTTATGGATTTAAAAAACCCTCACCGTTATGGGGCAGCAGGCAGCCTGGATTTTAGCTGGCTTCATATCAAGGGGAGTATCTGCAATCATATCTATGAACATTATCGAAATAAAAACGGTATTATCATACATGACTATACCTGCAGAGATATTTCCTCGAATATCCGTTACATCCTGTCATCCTTCAAAACAGGACAACTTCTGAGTAAAACGGATCTGTCCTCTGCTATCTATAAGACCCTGATTTCTTCACTTTCCGCTGAAAATAACAGTACTGCTTCCAGATCAACCAGAGTGGTCACTGTGGCTATTGAGTATATGAAATATAACCTCAGCAACAAAATCAGTCTCATTGATATTGCTTCTTCCGTTCATATGAGTAAATATCACTTTATCCGGATTTTTAAAAATAATACCGGGTATTCGCCCTATGAGTATCTGCAAAAGCTGAGGATGGATACCGCCAAGCACTTGCTGCATACTACGAATAAAACCATTGGCGAAATATCCAGAGCGGTAGGTTACCAAAGTGAAATGGGATTTACTTCTGCTTTTTGTGAAAAAGTTGGCATCTCACCGGGAAGGTATCGAAACAGCTTGTTTTAGCTAACCTTTTCATTCTACTTTTCAATAGGATATGTTAGTATACTGGCTGCTGCTGGGTGATGCAGTGGAGCATACCACCGTATTGGTATAGGGCTGTCACATTAATCGGTACAATGTCCCGCCCGGCATACAGCTCTGACAGAATTGCAGCAGCGATGTCATCGTTGCTGTCTCCATATACGGGCAGCAGCACAACCTTATTACCCACATAAAAGTTGAGATAGCTGCCCTTGTAGTCAAGTCCTTTCACGTTTTTGGAGGTCATAGGAAGCTCTATGATCTCATATGGCTCACCCCTGGCATTTTTAGCCGTCAGCAATTTGTCGTAATCACTCTCAACCACGCCCTCATACAAATTAAAAAAATCCTCTTCTTTCATTGTAAGTAAGGTTGTATCATTGAAAAAACGTGCAGTGCCGTCAATGTGTGCATCAGTAAGATCTTCACCCACTACCCCCTCCAGCCAGATAAAGTTCGTTACACCAAGGTATCGTGTGAGATATTCCTCTGCCTGCTGTACGTTTAGCCCTGGATTGCGAGCCGCACTGACTACCGAACTTTTGTTAAGCATTGCTGTCCCATTGCCATCCAGCTCTACACTGCCCCCCCTCCAGTACAAAATCGGAAATAGTTAAAATAGGATAGCCCCGTGCGGCTGCAGCCGCTTGAGGAACATTATTGTCATTCTGATAAGGCATCTTGCCGCCCCAGCCATCAAATGCAAAATCCGCGATATATGTTTTGCCCTTCTCATCCAGTACAAACATTGGTCCAGTGTCCCGCGACCATACATCATCTGTTTTGGCAATTACAAAATCCACACGGTTAATGGTGGGGCCATGTCAGCCATGTGCCCTCATGGATACCATCTTCTGCTGGGAAATAGTATTGTGTTGGCATTTTAGCATCTCCTTCTTCCGGTAGTTTTAAGATTGCCTGTGCATCACAGGCGGTCAAGCTGCTGATGATAGCAACCATAAGCAGTAAGACTATTATTTTTTTGCGCATGATTTCACTCCTTTTCCTGTCATAAAAAGAGCCTACACCTTAACACTGTGTCAATGTCAAGGTGTAAGCCCAATGAAAATTTGTGTAAGATATTGTGCTGGAGAAGAGACGCTATCTGAATCAAGCAGATAGCACTCCAGAAAGGGAGGATTTAGGAGAAGCCTTTTTTCTCAGCGTATCGAATTAACCGGTCATAGGCCATTCCTATGCTGAAATAGTCCCCATGATGAAAGGTAGACAAATACCATCCCCCTTTTAAATACCTGTATTCATAGTCATCCCAGGGTGCATTTACCTTTTACAAACAATAAGAAGTTATTCTTCTTCCCGCCGTCAAGACTGTTTACCTGAAACGATTCAGGAAATAATCCATTATTTCCTTGTAGTCACGCGCTTACTGCTTCCATAACTGCTGTAGCAGGATAAACCAGCCGATTTACGGTAGGACCTGACTGCATAATAATACTTCTTTCCTTTTTTAGCTTTCCGGTCCACATAGGTTCTGACATTTGATTTTACGGTCGCAATCTTTTCCCATTTTGCTTTTTTAGCTGTGGTTTTACGGTAGATCATATATTTCTGTGATCCCGATACCTTTTTCCAGGTAACTTTATTCGCTGCCTTTTTATAAACCTTTGCCGTTACCTCAGGTTTGGATGGCATTGCTTTCTGGGATAGAACTTTTGACATAGGTCCGTACGTTTTCTTTCCGTTCACAATCCGATACGCTTTTACCGCATACTGGTATTTGCGGCCGGTCACTGCTTTGGAATCCCGATAGGATGTTTTTTGGGAAACATCTTTTAATCTGCTCCAGGTTTTCTTGTCATATCTGCGGTATACCTCATATCCGGATACATTGTTAAGCTTTTTCCAGGTCAGCTCCACTGTTTTATAGCCGGTACTCTTTGCTTTTACCACAGGTGCTGTCATGGGCGCTGCCGGTTGCTCTCCCGGTTTTTTTGCTAATGAATTCTTTGCCTGGTTGAGCTTAGCGATCATATTGGTAATATCCGCTGCCTGTTCCACCGACAGTTCTTTTCCTGCCAGGGTTTCGGCTTCTGACAGCGCTGCCCTGAGTTGATCTGCACTTGCCTGCGTATACGGCGACAGATCTATCTTTTTCATAGATGCAATTAATGCCAGCAGTGCTGATTTATCAGCTTTCATAATAAGGCTGCTCTTTGCCTGATTGAGTTTGGCGATCATATTTGTAACATCTGCTGCCTGATCTGCGGTCAGGTTTTTTCCTGCCAGTATTTCGGCTTCCGAAAGTACCCGCCGGAATTGATCTGCGCTTGCCTGTGTGTATTTAGACAAGTCTACTTTTTTCATGTCTGAAATTAAGGCTGTCAGCGGAGTTTTATCGGCAAGCTTTAATACCGGGGTGATGGTTTCAGCTGATGCCGCCGCACTATTCAGCACTACCACCACTTTTTCTGCGGTATAGCGGTCTGTCTCTTCTATCCCAACTGTATACTCTCCAAAAGGTATCCCGGAAAATACATAGTTTCCTTCCCTGTCTGCCATTGTCTCCGCTTCTTTTTCCCCAAAGGTTCCATAAAGCGTAACTGTAATTCCTTCCGGTAAATCCCCGGCTGCAGACATGTCCAATTTGCCGCTGATGGTGTTTTCTATAAATTCAGCCCGTACCGATATATCATTTTCCAGGCTGTCTATCCTGTAAGTTCCATCAGCTGATACGCTGACTTCTACCTCATTTACATAAGCTGCTTTTAATGAATAACCTCTCAGAGGGTTAAATGCCAGGGTAACGCTCTTTCCGGCTTCTATGTGGCCCCCACTTTCTACATCACTTCCCTCAGAGGATGCACTTATACTGCCTCCTGAGCCCGGCTGGGAATATTCCACCTGATGAGTGATCCCTTGCTGCACCGATGTTTTCCCCATTACTTCCAGTTCCATAATGATTGTTGCATCCCATGCATACTTTGCCTTTACGATTTGCAGCCTCATAGCCTTTACATTGGCTGCCTTCTTTTTTTCATCTTCCGATAAATTATAGACCTTTGTTTCTATTATATTATCATCCGTCTCCCATGTAATGTCTGACCAGAGCCCCAGCTCTTCAAAATTTGTTCCGTCTGAAGAAACCAGTATTTTACATTCTTCTGCCCCTCGTCTAAAGGCATAGGATGTCGACAATTTCAGGCTGGTAATATCTTTCCCCTCCGTCCAGTCATACTGAAGGTATTTATTGCCATCCTCCTGATTTTCTAAGATGGCAAACCCATTTCTGCTGGTGTCGAGATCCCCGTCATTTGCTTTTTCCGGTCCGGAATTTTGAGATGTAGCCGCTGGAGAGCTGGCTGTTGCTTCCAGTGCAATATTTGTTTCAGTGTCCGCACTGGACTCAAACCGGGAACTGATGGTGACATCTGAAGTCACATTTTTCAGCATATATTTTCCGTTTGTAAGTTCCACTACTTCACCGTTTACAGTGGGATCTGCTGTAACATAACCCGGATCCGGCGTAAAGGTGATCTCAATATTTCCGCCATCCAACACCGTTTCTGTGGGATTGGTGGTAATGGATCCATTTTCGGTCTGTTCAATGGTGATGCTGTGTTCTTTACTGGAATCCACACTCTGGAATCTGGCATCTGCCCAGTCAGCATGATCATACGCATTGGTGTTTCCGCCATCCGTGACCCGAAGAATAAGTTCCCTGCAATTTCGTATCACCTGATCAATCTCTGTCTTGGGTTTTTCCATATTGATCAACCCGGAATCATAGATCCGCACTCCGTCAGCCCATAATTCAAAGGTTACCTGCGGGGGCTGGTAAGAAGCACCCGTTTTATTGTAATCATCGATTGCCTCGTCATCAATTCCTGCCACTGCCGTAAAGCGGTAATCTCTTCCTCCAAGATAAATTTTAACCTCACTTGGCGAGTTTGTTCCTACACCGCTGTCATATCCGGTACCCTGGATCGTGATCCGGTTAGCACTGATTGATTTATTCCTTGCCGGCTGGTTCTTCCAACCGTCTTTCGCACTCATCCATTCCATATCCCCCAGGACCAGCAGGTCAGCAGGTGCCGTTTTTACCGTTATATTATTTTCCATGTGCTTAACCCTGGGTTCTGCCTCATCCGCATACTGATATGACATCTCCAGGACAATCTTATCTTCCATCTGGCTTCCTGGAGCTTTTACGTTCCAGTCCAGGGTGGTTTTTTCCCCTGATGCAAGTTTCTTTGGTACCGTGCCTGCGGGTTCGGCTGTAAAGCCTTCCGGTACCTCTATCACTGCTTCCAGGTCATTCATCGTCACCGTGCCCAGGTTTTCAACTTCTGCACGAATTGTAAAGGATTCACCTGTATTTACGATTTTTTCAGAATGGAGCTTTACTCCTGCCAGTTTATCTGTATCACCCGACTGTGCAGCCTTGATTCTGAAAACGCTGACACCATGTCCCGGAATATTTCCAGATTCTAAAATAGAGGTGATGACTTTTGCTTCCAGATTTTTATCCCAAAGATCGGTAGCTGCATATGCCATTGCTTCCGGAAGTTCTACACGGCTGTCATCCATGGCAATATTGCTGAGATTATAACTGGCTGTTGTCTGGGAACTGCCTCTGTTAAAGAAGCAAACTGCTACCTCCTGATTGGCAAGGGGCTTAACCAGAATGTCCACATTATCTGCCTGGGACACCCGTTTACATTGTAATAAAGGCTTGGTCTGATTTACTTCGATCAGCGCATCATTGGTTACGATTTCATATGCACCGTTACACGCTTTATAGTCGATAGAGCCGTCTTCCTTTACGAAACTGCGTACATCATTTCCAAGAATCAGAGGCGAAGATAGCATACACCACAATGTAAAATGAGATTTGTTCTCCTCTTTGGACAACGACCCGTTACCAACTTCCAGCATATCGGGGTCATTGTAAGTACCGGGCTTTTGATATTGCCACAAGTTTGCTGCAATATCATACTTACTGACTATCGTATTCCAGTTTGCATTAATGTCACCGGAAACACGCCAGGAACTTGCAAAATCCTGTGCCCAGGTCCAGGGCTGTGTACGTCCATGCTCACATACGGAGTAGAAAATTGGTTTTTCCTTTGTACCATTTTCTGCTGCCACTTCAGCTGTAGCAGACTTCAGTGCATTTCCCATCTTGGAGTAACGCCGTATGGAATCTTCCTTTTGGCCTTTAATTGGATTATGTATTTTGATTTTATTGATACCTTCCTTTAAATCCACGTACATCTGCTGCCTTCCGGTATTGTTCCATCCACTGGACGGCGCTATGGTAGATGCGTATATTGTTGAATCATTTACTACTGCTTCCACATACTTCCCAAGGGAATATGTCTTATAAAAGCCAATGGTAAGGACATAACGCCCGGCTTCTGCAACTTCCACCTGATCAAAAGTAACAGAGCCTCCGCCTCCATTGAGTCCGGTCACATATCCGATACTTCCATTATTCTGCTTAGATGCATTGCCTTCCAGCGTTGCATTCTCAGCCTCATACCGGGATCCCTCCGGCGTATTTGCCTTTGCTACCGTAATATAGTCTACATCCGGTGCTTTGGTATAATTCTCCCAGCCGCTGTCTACGCTCAAATCCACTACATGGCAATAGTCGTATTTCAGATATTCTACGCCCCACTCCGCAAATGTACGTGCATCCAGCTCTTCGTTGCCGTAACTCGCCGTCAAATCCTCACAGGTATAGTCTCCGCAGGAACTGTAAACCCCTACCTTTAATGGATTTCCGCTCTCCGCCCCCAGGGCGTTCATGTTCTTAATAAAATCCGGTCCGCTTGGAAAACTGGTCAGATCAAACTGCATCCTTCCATTCTCATCCCGCATGGAAGACTGCCAGCAGTCATCCAGATTCAGATAGGTATATCCATGTTCATTCAGACCGGAATCCACAAGGGCTTTTCCTACAGCAGTCATTTTTTCCTCATTTATATTCTGTTTGAAAAAGTTCCAGGATGACCATCCCATCTGAGGCGGGAGTACGTCTGCTTCCTGGCTTGCATCCCCGGTGTTTTTTACCTGCTGATCTTTTGGCAGCTCAGGCTCACCGGATGCCTCTGTTACCTCATTCACTGACTCTGCTGCTTCGTTTTTCCCTTGCGCCTGTTGAGGCGGGAGCTCTGACGCCAGAGCAACTGTCTGATATGACATGGTAAATGCCAGCAACAGACACCCTAATTTTTTCATTCTCTTCTTCATCCTAACCTCCTGGTACTTGTATTCCACACCAACTTCAATCATTATGTCCGACTCAATTGAGTCTTCTCATCTCACATTTTCCCCCATTTATATGAACAATATCCAATCTAAAACCTCCTTTCCCCAGTCTGAAGATCCCCGGATTTCTTCGGGAAGTGCATCCATGGATATTGGTTCATCCTTTATGCACAGGCAGCGTTAGTAAAACATTGTACGAACGCTGCCTGCCTCTTATAAAGACATCATGATAACAACCGCAAAACAGATAAACAAAATAGCATAGCAAAGCTTAATCAACGGCATTCTTTTCCTTACCAGTTCCGACAGACGCAGCATCTTCACCCCTTTTGCCGCAACCGCTGTAAATATCAATAACGGCAGGCACATACACAGCAGATACACCACAAACATCAGGAATACAGACCAGTTAAATACAGGTTCTTTCTCCATGACGTAGAGAATGGAAGCCAGATAGAGCTGTCCGGTACAGAGCAATTCTCCTGCAGAAACCACAATTCCCGCCACAAAAATCATACCTGTCAGGGACTTGCCTCCCTTTTCCATTACCGTTTCCAGATAGCGGCTGTTGAATTTCTTAAGCTTCCCGGGCAGCTGCAGTTTCAGCTTTCCATATTTCTGCTGACTGGCAAAATAAAGATCGGCAAAACTCAGAAATGCAAGTATGATCAGGAATACTCCTAATATGATTTTTACAGCCCGAATCACCGGTTCTGTCACCACACCGCCCAACTGTCCGATGAAGGAACTGAATACGGTACCAAGCAACAGATAGGTGAGTATCTTAGCTCCGATAAATGCTGTTCCAAGCAGCAGTATTTTTTCTTTCCTGACCAGTAGTAATGAGATCAGCATAAAGAGCATTGACAGCCCGCAGGGGTTAAATCCATTTGCAAGCCCTGCCATAACCAGCACTCCCCAATTTGCAGGTGTAAAATCCTTTGCTGCTTTTTGAGGCGTATACGTGATGTCCTGCCATCCTTTGGCATCTCCCTCCTGCAGTACCACAGGTATGTAATCTTTGATATCCTGAAACCCCTGAAGATACCCATTTTGATAAAATACAACCGGTGCTTTCCGATCCTTTTCCGCTACACCATACTTGTCATAAAACCACTGTGCCAGAGGAACATTTTCAAACTCTCCAAGATTAATATAAGCAATCTTCAACTGGGATTCTTTCTTCTCATCCCCATAATAATAGGTCTTGTCTATCGTATCAAAATACTTTTGCACCTTCTGGCAGTCATCACAGCCCGGAATATAAAAATATACAAGAAAAGAATCGTTCTCATCAATCCCCTTCAGAGAATTCACAATCGTTTCCTGACTGCCGTTTTTATCACCCACCGCCTCAATAACTACATCTCTTGCCCGTTCCATAATTTCATCGATGCCAAACAGATAGGTATCACCAACCTTCAGAAGCGGCGGGTCGGGAGTGAAGCTTTCTGTTTTCTGATCCTCTGTCAGCTCTATAAACTTATCATAGACCTCTTTTTTATTTACATCTTCCAGAACAATTTTGTAATCATGTTCGGATACTGCATCTCCTATGCTTTCCTTTAATTCCTGTGCATAATATTCGCCCTCCGTACAGTTATCACAGGCAGAATAGTAATAATATTCCACAATGACCGGCTGCTGTTCCTCTCTGGCAAATACCGTTTGTTGAAATCCTAACATACACATCAAAAACATAATGATACCCGTTACTGCCGTCTTTGCCCGGCCTTTTTTTGGCTTTCTTCCTATGCCTAACAATTCCATTTCCTTTTCCATTCGTATACCTGCCTTCTCTGCTGTACTGCCACATGGCTCCCCCGCTTATAAGAAAAATGGTGTGCGGATATTTCTTAGTGTTATCAGTATAGCGGTATTCTTCCATATTTTACATACAATATTTTTCTGTCAGCCTAAGATTTTTTTAATTACCGAATATCTTTCCGGGTTATGGTGTAATGGGGAATATAAGCATATTTACCGTTTAGTTCCGGAACCTCCTCTTCGGGGTCTTTTCCTTCCGCCATTGCCCAGGCAATCTTGACGATGGTATATGCCTGTCCGTCCGCATCATTTACCACCGTTCCCTCCATATTTCCCATTCGGATTTCTTCTATGGCATCTTTTCCCCCGTCAATCCCCACAATAAGAGGACCGTCTTTTAGCATGTTATGTTCCTTTAAAGCTTCAATAATGCCCATAGCCATTTCATCATTATTGCTGATCACCACCTCTATAGAATCACCAAACGCATCCAGCCACAAGAGCATTTGTTCATATGCCGGAGACCGCATCCAATTGCCCACCCCCCGGGCAAGGCGCTGCATTTCAATTCCGGCATTTGCAATTGTTTTGCATGAATATTCAGTCCGGATCAGCGAATCCTGATGGACTTCCTCTCCTTCCATGATCACATATTGAATTCTTCCATCTTTGTTTTTGTCTATTTTATCCGGGTTTTCAAGATAAGCATCGGCAACTATCTGACCTTCCATTGTCCCTGCTTCTTTGGCATCTGTCCCCACATAAAAGGTCTTATCCCAAATAAGGAGATCTTCCTCTACCGGTTCACGATTGAAGAAAACAACCGGAATATCCGCTTCTTTTGCTTTATTGATAATGGAAGAAGCTACGGTCCTGTCCACCATATTTACGCAGATGACGTCATATTTCCCACTGATAAATGCATCCACCTGGGCATTTTCACTGCCCTGGCTGTTCTTTGCATCTGCAATATTCATAATAATTTTTCTTCCTACTTCCTCCTCCACAGCTTTCGCCTCTTTATCCAAAGAAACGGCTAAAGAGGATATAAATGCATCATCTCCACGGTAGATCACCACCCCAATCTTTATCGGATCCTCTGCTTTTATAACTGCAGTATCCCTGACTCTCATAAAAATAATCAGTACAGCCACGGGAATCAGCAGCATGCAGACGGCTGTAGTAATTTTTAATTTATTCATGCCTTTCCTCCTTCCTCATTGCACCAGCGTAAAAAGAAGTCTCTGGTTTTCCTTTTCATACATATTATTCTGGTCAATAATGGATATCCGGATATCCTTGGCATCACTTTTTGGAAGAACTGCCTTCTGGACGCTTAAATAGCCTACGCTATACTCATTGGTGATCCCTACCCCCTCAATCAGACCGTCTTCCAGATCCGCTATGACCTCATTACTTTTCCCGGTTCCATAGACATGAACCGGCTGTATATGATTAAAGTTTCTTTTTAATTTACCCATCAGTTCCAGATCCGTTCCGTTGAACACCACGACGGTTTCAATATCCCCCTTTGCCAGCCTTTCCTCCAGTTGTTTTTCTTTTTGGGGCATATCAGGAGAAAGTTCCAGAAGTTCTGTCATACACCCACCATTTAGCACATCCAAAACCCCCTGATATTGATTGTCTATATCCTGAAAATACGACTGTTCTTTAGCCAGCAATACCTTATCCCCTTTTCGCCCGTTCTCCAGTATTATTTCACCCAGTTCTTGTCCCAGGCGGTAACTGTCACAGGATATCTGCGGCAGCTCATCATATTGATCAATTCCGGTGTTTGCCAGGACCACCGGGATATTCACCATAATTTCCGATAACTTATCCCTTACATCCGCACTGTTTACCGGCTCTATGATCACCGCATCCGCTTTATTTTCTACTTCTTTTTGGATCAGGGCAATCTGTGCTCTGCCATCCCCTGTATTATTCAAATACTGGGCGGTAATGGTCACTCCATAATCTTTTGCAGCCTCTTCAATCCCCTGCTTCATGGCTGAATGGCTGTATTCTTCCGGAGTACCACGGTAAATATAAGAGATCTGGCATACTTCCTTCGCACCCATCTCCCGTCCTGTAAATAAAAATATAAAAACACAGACGATACCGCTTAGCCCTAAAATCAGAATATATACCTTTTTGCTACTCATTTTTCATTCACCTCATCCATACTGGCTATGGGAATCACCGGAAGGCAGATTCGCAGCAGCGTCCCCTCATCCGGTTCACTGAAGACGGATATACCGTATTCATCCCCATAGTAAAGCCTGATTCTCTCCTGTATATTGGAAAATCCAATTCCGGACCCTTTGCTTCTTGAATTTTTCAGCTTCCCCTGCAGCAGAGCTTCAATTTGTTCTTCGGGCATTCCAAGTCCGTTATCTTCTACCTCAATATACATCCGGTCTTCCTTCTGATAAGCCCGGATATAAAGTTCACCATCCCCATACATATATTCCATTGCATGATAAATAGCATTTTCCACAAGGGGCTGTACGATCAGCTTAATTGTGGAATATTGGCGGACCTGGTCTTCCATCATAATTTCGTACTGGAATTTATTTTTATAACGCATTTTCTGTATGATCAGATAGTTTCTCACATGCTCCAGTTCCGACTCCACAGGAATAATGTTCTTTCCCTTACTTAAGCTGATGCGGAATAAATGTGCTAACGCGGTAATCATGGTTACTGCCCCTTCGTAGCGCTTACTTTCTATCATCTCGATGACGGAATCCAGGGCATTATATAGAAAATGCGGGTTAATCTGAGACTGGAGTACATCCATTTCGCTTTTTCTTTTACTTTCCTGCTCCGAGACAATATCCTTCATCAACTTCCTCATATTGATAGCCATTGACTGAAGTGTCTTACCAAGATGACGGATCTCATAGGTACCGGAAACCAGAACGTCCCCTTCCATATTTTTTCTTTCCAGCTCCCTGACTGATTTTTCAAGCTGTTTTATGGGATTCGTCACCCGGGAGGACAGAAACAGATTAATCAATACAAGAATAATGCTGGCAAGAATTGCGATGATCCAGAAAAAGTTGCTGTTCTTCTGATACAGGCTTGTGATGTCCGATCTTGGTGCTACCCCTATAATTTTCCATCCGGTATAGCCCATTGTTTTAACCGTAACTACCCGGGACCCGCCGTTGAAATCTTCTAAATGGCTTCCATCGGAATATGCTGCTGCCTGTTTATTATTTTCTTTGATGATATTTCCATAGATTAACTGAAGATCCGGATGATAAATGATTTCTCCGTCCCTGTCTACAATATACACATATCCGGATTCCCCCAAATCCACATCCTTGCAGCTCTTTTCGATCCCTGTAAAATTCATATCCACCAGCAATACACCGTGTTCTACCTGACCGCCCCGGATTAACTCCACATATCTGCTCAGCGATATAACCCAGTGGTAAATATTATCCGAATCCACAAAAATATTTTCGATATGGGGAACAGAAAAATGAACATTTTCAATCTCCTGCGCCGCCCGGATGAACCACTCCTCATCCTTTGGCCTGGCATTTGGTTTCATCCTGGAAAACGGCTGCGCCGCTATGATTTCCCCCTCATTTGACAAGAGGGAAATACTGACCAGATAACTGGCATTTGCGTTATACAGCAGCTTCATTTTTTCTGCTATACTCCCCTGCTTTTCTGTCTCCAGATCAATATTTTTCAGAATATTGTAATAAACGGCATTGGATATGCTCATCATATTATGCAGATAATCATCCAGATTTAAATTCACCTGTTCCAGAATGATTTTATTATTTTCCAGCACCAGCTTTTCCGTTGACTTTATATACCTGCTGCTAAACCCAATGGTAACGCTGAGCATCACGGATAAAGATGCCAGGGTAAAGGTAATGGATAATATAAACTGCAGGCTTTTTCTATAGTAAATTCCCTTGATCCTTTTCCATATATTTTTTATCTCTTTCACTAATATAACCCCACAATTTTCAAACACCTTCCAGACTCCTTCTGTACTTTGTCGGCGGTACTCCATATTTTTTCTTAAAAACATAACTGAAATAATTGGGTTCTGCATATCCGACTTTCGATGCTATCAGATACGTTTTATCAGAAGTAGTTTCCAGGAGCCTTACCGCATGCTTCAATCTGACCTCTGTCAAATAGGAAATAAAGTTCATTTTCTCTTCTTTTTTAAATACAGTAGAAAAATAAGCCGTACTGATATGGAGTTCACTGCATATTTTTTCTGCGGAAAGCGTATCGTCAAAATAAGATCCCTCCACCAGATCCTTAGCCTTTTTTACGATGTGTTTTCGTGAATCCATCTGCTCCTGCTGGATTTTTTCACTGATATTAAAGCAAATATATGTCATCCACTTTTTAATCTCCTCCAGGGAATGCATTTTAAGAACATCGCTGATATCCATTCCGTTTATAAATAATTCGGAGGAATTAAGCTCATAGGTACCGGCAATTTCCAGCACAGAAGCCAGGATCTTCAGTATATGGATCTGATATTGGTAAAAAGGCAGACAGGACCCTTCCAGTTCAGAAAAAAACATGTTGATTTTTTTCTCGATACCGCTCCTGTCCTCCAGTTTAATTGCCCGCAGCAGCATCTGTTCATTCTCCTGATTCGGGATTAGCTTTATGGAATGATCCGGGTCAATATCTTTAATATAAATCGTATATGCCCCTTCTTTTGCCAGCAGGGTGCTGTATTCTAACGCATTGTAAGCTTCACGGTAAGAGACTCTCACTGCATCCGGATTTTTATAAATGCCCCCTATGCCTGCAGTTACAATCCTTCCGGTAAAATTTTTGCCGGCCTTGCATACTTCGTTTGCCTCATTGATCAGCATGGTTATTTGGGAGTCCCACGCCAATTCGGTAATTACCACGATATAATCCAGATAAATAAAACTGTGTATATGGTGAAATCTTCCCAAAAAAGAATCTGCGGTCTTCTTAATGGCAATTAGCAGCAATTCCCCGGAAGCCCCATACGCGTCCTCCTGGTCAAATTTTTTTGCAAGGGACTTACTCAGCTTCAGCAGCACCACTGTCCGCCAGGTGTCCTGCAATTCAATCTGGTATTGCTTGGCTTTTCTTAATATATCTGCTTCCCGGATCCTGCCTTCCACCCAGCCGATGAGAAACTGCTCCTTCATAACGGGGAGACTTTCCAGATAGTTTATCTTTAATTCCTCCACATTTTGCCGTTCTTCTCTTTCCGCATCCATTTTCTTTTTTAAATTTATTAAATTCTCCTCAATCTGAGCCGTAGCCATTGGCTTTAGCATATATGCTTCCACATTCAGACGAATTGCCTTTTGCGCATATTCAAATTCATCGAAGCCAGAAAAAAGGATAATTTTAATTGTAGGACAGATCTCCATTACTTTCTCAATTAACTCCAGTCCGTCCAGAAATGGCATCCGGATATCGGTCATAATGACATCCGGTGTCTCTTTCTCCAGCATTTCTAATGCCTCCATCCCATTCTCAGCCAAAGCAACCACTTCAAATCCCAGAGTGTTCCAATCTACCCGGCGTAAAATTCCCTCCCTGATTTCTTCCTCATCATCCGCCAGTAAAACTCTGTAAAATCCCATAATTTTCCCTTTCTTCACCAGAAAACACGCTCCAAAGCCTGTGTGTCTCCAGTAAAATAGAACCCCGCACTTAAAATAACCTGTATTAATACAAGCCTTTTATTTGCCGGATTCTACTCTGTAAATATATACTTTATTTTTTTCTGTACTTCGTAAGGTCAATCGCAACTGCAACTGCTATGATGATACCCTTTATTACCTGCTGCCACATAGGGCTTACTGCGATAAACTGTAAGCCATACTGTATTACGGAAAAAATCAGCACACCGCTTACGATACCGCTTACTTTTCCGATTCCCCCATTAAGGGAAACACCTCCCACAACACAGGCTGCGATGGCATCCAGCTCATATCCGTTGCCATACTGGTTGGTTGCTCCGGCTGTCCGGGCTGCCTCAAGAACTCCGGCAACTCCATATAATGCTGATGCCAGTATGAAGATTCCCATCACCGTTTTAAATACATTTACTCCGGAAACAATTGCAGCCTCACGATTGCCGCCAATTGCATACACATTTTTTCCAAACTCGGTTTTGTTCAGAATAAACCAGATCAGCACTACAAACCCAATCGCAATGGGAACCAGAATTGATATTCCCGGAAATCCACCGATTTCCAAAAGTTTCTTCTGTCCCAGAAATACAAAGTCTTCCCGGATACCACCAATTGGCTGTGATTTATTAGGCGGCATATCAAAGTAGAGTGAACATGCACCATACACGATGACCTGGACCGCAAGCGTTGCAATAAATGGATGCATATCAAATTTTGCCACCAGGAAACCGTTTAAAATTCCGAACAAAATACATCCTGCAATAGCCAGAAGAATGGGAATTACTACCGACATATACGGAAGATTTGGAAAAAATCTGTTCGCATACTCGGCTGTCTGCAGCATAGAAGTTGATATTACTGCCGAAAGCCCCACCATACGCCCTGCCGAAAGGTCTGTTCCGGCAATCAACAGCGTAAAACAAATTCCCAGGGCAACAATCATTTTTGTAGATGACTGTGTCAATATATCCAGCAATACCTGAAGTTTCATAAATCGCGGCTGAATGATCATGATCACCACAACCAAAAGCAAAAGAGCGATCATAATTGCATTATTTGTGATAAATCTTTTGGCTGTTTTTCCCGACAGTTCCACATCTGTCCCTCTGAATCTTTTTCCCAGAAGCTGGTTCAGCCCATATCCCAGTGCGGCAGCCCCAACCAGGGCAATGTACAGATAGAGATCATAAAACACCGCCGGGTCCAGGGCCCAATATGTAATAAAACTTGTGATAAGTAATATAGCACCTGCTATCATAAATGTGACTGCAAAAGGCCGGCGGGCAACCATTTTTCCTGATTTCTGCATTTCTAATACCTCTCTTTCATCCCTGTTTTCAACACCCTTACTTCATAAATTTGGTAGCACAATTCATAACACTTACTGAATCTGCTTCCCCGGAACTTAATATCCCTGTCACACGCCCTTCACACATCACCATGATACGGTCAGACATTCCCAACAGCTCCGGCATTTCCGATGAAATCATAATTATGGATTTTCCTTCTCCAGCCAGCTTATGCATAATGGTATAAATCTCATATTTCGCACCAACATCAATCCCTCTGGTAGGCTCATCCAGAATCAGGATATCCGGATCTGTCAAAAGCCATCTTGCCAGCAGCACCTTCTGCTGGTTTCCTCCCGACAGATTCTGAATGGCTTCTTCCATATTTGGGGTCTTGGTTTTCAGCTCAGCATTTGATCTCTGTGCATCTCTGTGCCTTTCACTGTTTCTCAGCACTCCGAAATGAGCATACTTTTTCTGATTTGCAATTACTGTATTATCTAAAACAGATAGTATCCCAAATATTCCTGTGGCTCTTCGCTCTTCAGTGAGAAGCGCAATCTTTTCTTTGATTGCATCCCTCGGTGAGTTAATTTTCGTAATCTTTCCATTCTTGGTCAGCGTTCCTGCTGCGATTCCTCTCAGTCCAAAAATCGCCTCCACAACTTCCGTTCTTTGAGCGCCCACCAGGCCTCCGATTCCCAGAATTTCCCCTTTTCGCAGTCCAAAACTTACATTCTGGAATGATTTTGGCAGCGGGGAACTCAAACTATCAACATTTAATATAATTTCATCAGATGGTGTATATTCTTTAGGTGGAAAACGGTTGGTCATATTTCTTCCAACCATTCTGCTGATAATTAAATCCGTTGTCAGTTCCTTTGCGTCCCAGGTTCCAACATACTGCCCATCTCTCATAATCGTCACTTCGTCCGAAATTTTTAGAATTTCCTCCATTTTGTGGGAAATGTAAATAATAGCACAGCCTTTTGCCTGCAGTTGGCGGATAATTTTAAACAGATGCTGTGTTTCATTTTCTGTCAGCGAAGAAGTCGGCTCATCCATAATAATAATTTTAGAATGATAGCTTACCGCTTTTGCAATCTCAACAAGCTGCAGGCTTGATGGGGACAGCGTTCCTGCCAATGCTTGCGGATCCACATCCAAATCAACTTCTTCAAAAAGTTCTTTTGTTTTTTGAATCATCTTCTTTTTATCAACCACGATCCATTTTTTTGGAAATCGCCCAAGCCAGATATTTTCCATAACCGGACGGAACCGGATGGGATGCAGTTCCTGATGGATCATGGAAACTCCCAGATCCAGAGCCTGCTTTGAACTCATGATTTTTTCCGGCTTACCGTCCAGGATAATCTCTCCACCATCCTCATGGTAAATTCCAAACAGGCACTTCATAAGCGTGGATTTTCCAGCTCCATTTTCACCCATCAAAGCATGTACGCTTCCTTTTTTAACGGTAATGCTAACATTATCCAGCGCCTTAACACCAGGGAACACCTTTGTGATATTTTTCATTTCCAATATGGTTTCTCCCATGCGTCCATTCCCCTTTCTGCCAGAAAGGGTGAAATATTTTTCACCCTATCCTGTTCTGTGCCTTATTTTATTTCATATAATTTTGATAATTGTCAGCCGTAACTTTTACATAATCAATCCAGATATACTTGCCGTCTGTTACGGGATACCCAACATTTTCTTCATTAATTTCTTTGCCCTCAACCGCTGCTTTAGCCACATTGATCGTCGCTTTTCCCTGATTGCCGGCATCGTTCAATACCGTACCTAACAATGAACCGTCTTTCATTGCTTCCAGTGCCGGTGCGGTAGCATCTACGCCAACAACTGGTATGTATTTCGCTGCATCGCCCTTGTTGTAGCCTTCTGCTTTTAACGCCTCTACAGCTCCTAATGCCATATCGTCATTGTTTGCAATAACAGCCTCAATTTTATCCAATCCCTGACCTGTAATAAACGCTTTCATCAAATCAGTTGCTTTTGCTTTATCCCACATTGCAGTATCGGCTGCCAGCTTTTCTGTTTGGAAGCCACCCTCTTCAATTGCTTTGATGGAATATTCTGTACGCAGAGTTGCATCCTGATGTCCCGGCTCTCCCTGAAGCATAACGTACTGGATGATACCGTCACCGTTTTTGTCAGCGTCCGGATGTGCTTTGAAATAATCTGCAATAATTTCACCGGAGAGCTGACCGGACTGTTCTGCTTTCGCACCTACATACCAAACTTTATCATAGCTCTGCATATCTGCTTGTTCCGGCTCGCGGTTTAGAAATACAACCGGAAGTCCTGCCGCTTTTGCTTTTTCAATAATTGGGGCTGCTGCAGTTCTATCTACCGGATTAATTGCCAGTGCCGTAACCCCTTTTGTAATAAAAGTATCAACCTGCTCATTCTGGGTAGGCTGTTTATTCTGGGAATCCACCAATTCCAGTTCTGCGCCGGCTGCCTTTGCCTGATCAGTCATAGCTGTCCTGACACCGGTCATAAAGGTATCATCGAACTTATAAATTGCTGAGCCAATCATTACCTCTTCACCGGCAGCTGCTACATTAGTCTCTCCGCCAGCCGCATCAGTTTCTCCATCAGCCTTTCCTCCGGTCTCTTTGCCGGTCTCAGTGCCGGATCCTTTCGCCGTATCATCCGTTTTGGCTGCACTGCCGCCACGTGTACCACATCCTGCCATCGCCCCCATCACCATTACTGTCACTGCACTGAAAGCAAAAATCCTCATAACTGCCTTTCTTTTCATGTTTTCTTCCTCCTTAATTTTTTATCTCTTCAATCAAGATGTAATCAGTATAAAGAAATCGGACAGCAATTGACATATAATATTTTTATATGTACTGCTAATATTTTTATATATTTTATTAAATTTAGAGGTTATTGTGAAAAGTCCCTTTGTAGATTAAACAAAGCGTCCCTTTCCCGGCAAAATTAAAATTGTATAACAATATAAAATCACATCCAGAAAAATGATTTTTTTCCTAAAAAAATAGCTTTACGGATACACATAACTGATGTGTATCCGCAAAGCTTCTTTTTCATTATTCAGCTTTTACTGTAATATCCTTGATATATGATCTACTATTACAACAACTCCTTGTTTTTTATAATCCGATTAAAATTTAGAATAAATGTACCTGAATTTTAATTAGTCAATTCTGCTATCTCCACAGACTTACCTTCACCGTCAAAAATCAGATTTTCATCTCCAACTGTAAAAATTGACAGTCGTTTATAGCGATAATCTTTTGATACATTCTGAACAGTCCCCATAACTTTTAAGCGTGATGCAGCCTCTTCATGTAAGACTATAATCTTATCTCCTTTTTCTATTTGAAGATTATTCAGTGCATTAGCCATTTT
Organism: Clostridiales bacterium; assembly: GCA_018365455.1. Lineage (GTDB taxonomy): Bacteria > Bacillota > Clostridia > Lachnospirales > Lachnospiraceae > Robinsoniella. Next base: position 26,972 of record JAGZJZ010000048.1, on the reverse strand, counting down.
TGAATTTTCTTCATTTCCTTTTAAAGCCACACTGACTTTCATATTGCCGTCTTTTCCCATGACGTATACACCGTAATAAAGATTATTTCCGAATCCAGGGTGCGGAACACCACTATTAAAATTTGTTTTTAATTTCTTATTTGCATAATCAAATTTAATGGTTACTTGGTTGAAATTATAATGACCTTGTAAAATGATTGTATTACTTTGTTCTAATTTACCAATCATTTCTGCAATTAACGCTTTTAAGTCTTTTAAATTAACGTTTGTAGTACCGGCAGCCATTTCTTTTTCCGCCATTTTTATTGCATTCTGTAACCTGTTAAAACTGGCAGGTGTATAATCTTCAGCCTTATATTGTTTCGCATCCTGTACAGCATCCTGTAATTCCGTCAAAAGAACTGATTTTTTTTCTGTTGTATACTCTAAATATTCTCCTCCAATATAAAAACGTCCTTTGCTTGCATCTATAGGACTGCCGTTAGAAAAATTATATCCACCGAGAACATTTCTGGCTATTTTAAACCGTGTATATTGTTCCTGATGATTAATTACAAAATATGCACCTTTCTGATAGGGTTGACTATTGATCTTCTTTGCAAGAGCTTGGCCATTGGATACTCCAAGTACTGACTCACGAAACACCAGATTATCATTTTTATCATAATATTCAACATCTACGTACCTGGAATAACCAAATGCTCCGTTTGAATTAACACCTGATGCCGTAGCTTTCATTGAATTTTTATTATAATCAATGGTAAGCCATACCCTATTGTTATACCCTAGAAACTGAATTGTATTACCTGCCTCCACATATCTTTCTGTTACAGTATCCATCCGGGAATTAGAATTTGCACTTGCAGATGCAGAAACTGCCGAACCTGAAAATATTGTTGTTACTAATGTCAGAGATAAAACTACTGTTATTATTTTTCTCTTCATACCTCATACTCCTTTTTTAGATTGCTTCTGTTCAGTCTGAATGCTACTCTTTTTGGGATTCATATTGACCCATTTTCTGTTTACTTTTTATTTATTATTCTAACAGAACAGAATTTAGTTATTAATAGTATCGCATACAATTTTATCATAGTACTTATAAAATATTTAATATATGTATTAAAAAGTAGTATTTATGGTATGAAATTTTTTAATCCCATTATTTTATTACGAAACTTCAATCTGGCATTTCCATACATTTTATTTTAACGGTTATGCCCCATTTCATTATGCAGTTCAACTCTCATATTAACCCTTCTGTATTCACTTGGCGAAATTCCCTCTTGCCGCTTAAAAAAAGCAGACAGATAGTAAGCATCACAAAAATGATACTGTGCCGCAAGTTCTTTGATGGTTTTATCGGTGGTTACCAGTTCCTGGCAAAGGCGGGCGGAAAGCAGTTTCTCCACATATGTTTTGATACTGCAGCCGAAATCCTTTTGAAATGCCCTGCTGAGAGTGGACGGATGCCAGCCGTGTCTATCGGCGATTTCGCTCATCCGCAATGCTGCTGAAAGATTGATATCAATATCATCCAGAATATCCCGATGGCGCATGATCTGACTATCAGGAGATGTCCAGTTCTCCGGTATCAGGAGTGAAAGAAGCTTTAACAAAAAAGCATCATACCAGAGTTTATCGCAGAAGGAATTGGGTTCCAAAACAGTAAATGCCGGGGTATCCCCAGCGGAAATTGGATTGCTGCTGCGGCTGATCACGTCCAGAATCTCATCCCGGGCTATGGATACAGAAGCAATACCATTCATTGCACCAAAAATATCCAGACCTGGCAGCAGTTCGGCGTGTAAATCGATATATATCTTTTCTATATAATGACTGCACTTACAGGAAAACTGTGTGTTTGGCGGTATCAGATACGCATGTTCCGGCAGCAGACTGATGATATGATCACCAATAAGAATTTCACCATCACCATCCAAGACCAGATAAAGGGTATTATATGGATAGATATTGATCGGATAGTTCCAGTCTTCATTATTACGGTAATATACGCAGTGGATAACTTTTGTAGTGATATCCGGAAAAGTCAAAAAATCACATCCTTTCATTATAATATTATATTGCATTTTTCTTGATGTCAATCTTATAATGTTGGTATGTTAACATGATAAAATATAAGTTTGACTTATTCAAACACAAAAAATCAAAGGAGATGCCGCTATGTATGATACAAAACAGAAATGGTTTAAAGAAGCGAAATACGGAATGTTTATCCACTGGGGACTCTATTCCATCTTAGCAGGAGAATACAAAGGAAAAGTGACAGATAATATTGCAGAATGGATTATGAACGATCTGGATATTCCTATTCCCGAATATGAAAAACTGGCTGCCCAGTTCAACCCGGTAAACTTCAATGCAGATGAATATGTCCGCCAGGCTCGCGACTGGGGGATGAAATACCTGACATTTACTGCAAAGCATCATGATGGATTTGCACTTTATCACTCACATTGCTCTTCCTATAATGTTGTAGACGCAACACCTTTTGGACGTGATATCGTAGCGGAACTGGGAGAAGCCTGCCGTAAGTATGATGTGAAATTCTGCCTTTATTACTCTCAGGCCCAGGACTGGCATCATCCTGACGGATATATACACAAGAAAGATAACACTGGAAAGAACTTTCGCCGTTATTTGGATGAAAAATGCCTCCCTCAGATTAGAGAACTGCTTACCGGTTACGGTGATGTCCATATGCTCTGGCTGGATACTCCAATGGGATGTACAAAAGAAGAAAGCCAGGAGATTTATGACCTGATCAAATCCATACAGCCTGAATGCATAGTCAGCGGCAGAATTGGCAACCAGATTGGTGATTATATGACAACTGGTGACAATGCAATCCCATCACTTCCCTTTAACGGCGATTGGGAGGTTCCTGCTACTCTAAATGATACATTTGCTTATAGTAAACATGATCATAATTGGAAAACTCCGGAACAGATCATACACTTAATGCTTAGGATCAACAGCCGCGGCGGTAATTACCTGCTGAATATCGGTCCGAAGGCTGATGGAAGTATTCCTGAAGAAAGCTGCCGCATCCTTGATTGTATAGCAGAATATTTAAAATGCACTGGAGACAGTGTATATGCAACAAAGCCTGTTCCTCATTATGTCTATGAAATGGACAATGTGGTCTTTACCGGCAAAGATTACCGTTTATACATTCACTTGAAAAAGCCTGTAAAGAAACTGTTGCTGAACAATATTGCCAATACCATTGAAAAAGCTTATCTGCTTCACAGCGGCAAACCGGTTATTGGTAGCTGTGTTAAAAGCTGTGAAGGGGACTCTTGCTGGATGTTTGATATCTCTGAAAATGAGTCTGATTTCCATCCGATCGATACTGTTATCTGTGTTGAAATGGGAGAAAAGGATCTGATACTTGAGACACTGAAATAAAAAATTGGGGCTGGCACTCTTCTGGCTGTGGAAAAACTACATTGCTCTCTATTTTAGGCGGGTTGGATACTCCTGATGAAGGCTCTATTATCTTAAATGGCAAACCATTAAATGAAAAAGAACTCTCAGACTATCGCCGAAAGGAAGTGGTCTTTATATTTCAGAATTACAACCTCATCGATTATCTCACAGCAGAAGAAAATTTAAATCTCGTTTCCACTTTGGATGCGCTTCCTGACCCACCGGGAATCTGGATGAAACAAATACGAGAGCCATCACGAAATTATTAGTCCACTATGCGCACCACCTTGCTGATAGGTGCGTGATCATAGTAACCCACTCCATGAATGTGGCAAATCAGGCAGATACGGAATTGAATCTTGAATTTGGGGGGTGAAGCCAATCACTTCCCCCCAGCTGCTTTCAAAATTTAACCTAACCCCAACACCCTTACCACCGATGTAAACACAAAGCACACCACAATCCCCACAACTGCAGGCACCACCACCGAAACAAGCGTCCACTTTATACTCTGTGTCTCCTTGTGTATGGTGAGGCACGTTGTGGAACAGGGCCAGTGCATCAGCGTAAACAGCATGGTGCTGACTGCCGTTACCCAGGTCCATCCGTTCTGTACGAGAAGCTGCTTTAATACATCCAGGTCATTTATTTCCATCAGGCTTCCCTGTGCCATATACGTCATGATCATGATGGGAATTACTATCTCATTTGCAGGCAGGCCCAGTATAAAAGCAATCAATATCACGCCATCCATGCCCAGCATCTTGGCAAACGGATCCAGTGCTCTTGTACAATGGGTTAATATCGTCATATCTCCAATAGACAGATTTGCCATCAGCCAGATAATCAGTCCTGCAGGTGCTGCCACCACTATTGCACGTGCCAGTACAAAGAGTGTACGGTCAAAAATTGAACGCACAATTACTTTTCCGATCTGTGGTCTCCGGTAAGGCGGCAGTTCCAGGGTAAAAGAAGATGGCATGCCTTTTAAAATTGTCCTGGATAATAACTTGGAGACCGTGAGGGTCATCACTATGCCAAGCACAATCATGCCTGCTAAAATAACTGCTGACAGCAGCGATGAAAATACACCGGTGACCTTTCCTACAAAAAACATGGAGATGACGGATATCAGAATCGGTAGCCTGCCATTGCAGGGGACAAAATTATTGGTAATCATGGCGATAAAACGTTCCCTGGGAGAATCTATGATACGGCATCCGATGATTCCGGCAGCGTTACAACCGAAACCCATGCACATAGTCAAAGCCTGTTTCCCGCACGCCTGGCATTTTTTAAAACACCTGTCCAGATTAAATGCGACTCTTGGCAAATACCCAAAGTCTTCTAACAGCGTAAACAGCGGGAAAAAAATTGCCATTGGAGGCAGCATAACTGACACAACCCATGCCAGAACACGATATATTCCAAATACCAGAATCTCATATAAAATGGTGGGAGCACCTATCTTTTGGAAGAATAATACCAGCTGGTCTTCTAACAGGAACAGTCCTTTGCTTAAAAGCTGTGACGGATAATTAGCTCCGGTGATCGTAAGCCAGAAGACAAACAGCAGTACCAGGAACATGATAGGGAAACCACTTAACTTACTGGTAAATAACCGGTCCAGCCGGCGGTCTTTCCGGTTGTATGATTTATCTTCAAAATTAACGGTATCCCTGCATAATTCTTCTGCTTTCTTTACGAAGGCTGAGGCGATATCATCGCTCAGCTGTTCTCTGGAAATGTCCAGGTCTGCTAAATTGGAATTGATATCGGAAAGGATATTATGTATCTCTTCATTCTCCAGAAGATCATTCCCAATATGCTGCTGCATGGATTTGCGCAGGCAGTCATCTGCATCCAGCAGTCTGGCGCAGAGCCATCTGGTGTCCGGTATTCCTTTGCAGACTTGATTAACGGACGGTTCCAGCTGGTGAATAGCTTCTTCAATATAATCTGGATAAACTACCAGCGGTTCTTTTTTCTCTCTTTCTTCCCAAACCTGATTCAGACCTTCAAATATCTGGTCCAGGCCTTTTTTACTTCTGGCTGTTATTCCGATGACCGGAACTCCTGTTTTTTCTGATAATGAATCTAATTGTATCTTAATCTGTTTTTTTTGGGCTTCATCCATTAGATTGACACAGATTACCACATTGGTACAAGCCTCCAGAATCTGCAAAACCAGATTCAGATTTCGCTCCAGACAGGTTGCATCGCACACCACAACAACTGCATCCGGGTGTTCAAAACAGATAAAGTCTCTCGCTACTTCTTCTTCCATGGAATGTGCCATTAGGGAATAGCATCCCGGGATATCTACCATCACATATCCCTGATTTCCATAAGAACAATACCCCTGTGCATTGGCTACCGTTTTTCCCGGCCAGTTGCCGGTGTGCTGCTTCATTCCCGTCAGCTGGTTAAAAACGGTACTTTTTCCCACATTGGGATTTCCGGCAAGTGCAATCACTTTATCTTCTTCTCTCTGTTTTTGAATCACAAGTTCTCTGTTAACGGAAGTCATTCCTGATGATGACCTGTTTAATCCCATAAGCGCCTCCTCTTAATCACTGCATTCTACCATTACACTTCCAGCATCCTCTTTGCGAAGAGCTATTACAGCACCTCTTATTAAAAAAGCGCAGGGGTCTCCCAGAGGGCTTTTTCCCACACATTCCACTGTTGTCCCCTCTATCATTCCTATATCCTGAAGCCTGCGCCTCATTTCTTTTAAGGAGATCAACTCTGTGATCACTGCCTTTTCTCCTTTTTTTAATTCAGTAAGTTGTACTACATGGGTCATATATTTCACTCCTTTGGAATATAATTAGAATAGTGCAGTATAATACTATATTCTATTGTATGCTGGCCGAGGTCCAATGGTTACACAATGACAGATCATTGCTCGCAGAAATAAAATTTTTGAATGATTGGAGATGCATATTATGACTGTTAATGAAAATGTTGCCTTATTTTTAAACTACCGCTTCTTTCAAAAATTATTTGAATACTATTATCGGAAAAAAATTAATACACCCTGCTTTTTAATGAAACAGAATGAAAAATGGACCATTGTAACTTATAATGTTTCTATATAAGAATGCTGTAACGGCATGCAGATAGGGCTTATAGTTGGGACTTGTTTTAATAAATGTGCAAAAAAATAAGGCAGTTCATACCGCCTTATTTTTCCGTACCGCCATTATGTAAAATTTCAGCTAGTTCATCTTCGGTTTGGACAAAGCTGTCTACCTCTGACAACAGGGAACGAAACGGCATCTCAGCCGTATCCTCTCCATAGATCACATACTGGTCTTTTCCTGCATTTTTAGAGCAGTACAAGGCCTGATCAGCCCTGCTTAGCAGTTCTTCGTATGTCTTTCCGGCTTCGGGGAATACCGCAATCCCGATGCTGACGGAATAATCATACCCCTTGAATCCTTTCCCCAGAGTATGGCAGAGTTGTGATGCTTTATCCATCATATCCCGAATGGAGTTTATCCCCCGTAGCAATACGATAAATTCATCCCCGCCAATCCTGCCAGTTATATCCGTGCTTCTTACACAACCTTTCAGTTGTCTGGCAATCGCAACCAGCAGTTCATCTCCATAGGGGTGGCCGTAACCGTCATTTACCTGTTTGAAATCATCCAGGTCTATAAAACACAGTGCTGACTGCTGTGATGACTCATTAATGAGCACTTCACTGATCTTCTCTTCCAATGCTTTTCTGTTATACAGCCCTGTCAGTCCATCGGTGTTAGCCACTTTTTTCCATTGCTCCAGTTCTTTGTAACGCTGATCCACGTTGACCATTTTCCCCATCAGAGTCAGGCACTCTCCGGTTTCCTGGTTCCAGATGGAATGAATATAGACATCAAACCATTCATAGGTATCTTTCTTTACCATCAGGCGAACCTGAACCTTACAGGTTACATTCTGACTGGTAAGTATCATCAGATGTTTTATAAATTTATTTTTGTCCTGGGCATGCAGAAATCCACTGCTCTGTATCCAGTGTCTGGCATTCTCAATGATGATATTTCCTCCAAAAATTTCTCTGAATTTTTCAGAAAAGCTAATGAAATCTCTCTGGGTATCATAGTCAAATACAATATCTCCAGACAATTCCGTAATAATCCTGTATTTTTCCCTTTCAAGCTCCAGAAGCTGTAAGGTCCGGTCAGAAATATTGGTCATATTTGCTGTCGTTTTCTGTTCGTATTCATCCTCGTAACCAAACGTGCTTGCATTTTCATCAGTCAAATTCAAAAGGTATTGGTACATTTCATCTGCATTTTCGCTAAAACATTTCAAAAGCCTGGGATTAAATGTCCCGCATTCTCCATTTTGAATCATCCCTATCGCTTCCTGATGGCTGTAAGCAGGCTTATATACCCGCACACTTGTCAATGCATCATAGACATCCGCAATTGAAACTACCTGTGCCCAAATAGAGATTTCATCTCCCTGAAGGCTATCGGGATAACCTCTCCCGTCCCAACGCTCGTGATGATGTCTGCAGATATCCAGGCAATATCCCATAAAATTCTGGTTTTGTATGTATTTAAGTTTTCTTGCTACTTCGCAGCCCTTAACAGTGTGGGTTTTCATAATCTCAAACTCTTCACTGGTAAGCTTTCCCGGTTTGTTTAAAATAGAATTGGATATTGCAATTTTTCCAATGTCATGCATGGCAGCAGCTTCTGAAATGGTTTCAATCTGCTTTGCAGTAAGATTATATCCGGGAAATTTCTTTGATAATTTTTGTAGTAAAAACTTTGTTATGATACGAATTCTCAGAATGTGTTGTCCTGATTCCATATTTTTAAACTCAATGATACTGCTGAGGGCATCCAGCAGCTGCCTTGTCTGGTTGCGCAATGCCTGTGTCTGCTGTTCTACCAGCTCCTCCAGACTCTCCTGCCTGCTGTATAACGCAAGTACATTTTTCACACGTCTTCTTACGATATCCGGATTAAACGGCTTTGTTATAATATCCGTAACTCCCATCGCATAGCCTTTTTTCATGACGCTTTCCGAATTCTCGGCAGTAATCATCACCACAGGAAGACGTTCCAGCAAATTCTGCCTCTGCAGGCTTTCTAATACCCCAAACCCATCTATAACAGGCATTACAATATCCAGGAGTATAATATCAATTTCATGTTTCTTCTGGAAAATTAACTGCAGAGCCTGTTCACCATCGCAGGCTTCCAGTACATTGTAGTTCTGATAGAACATTTCATTAAGGATTGCCCGGTTCAGTTCCATGTCATCGACTATTAAAATGGTTCTTCTTTTTTGCTCCATAGTCCACCCTCTGCTAATCCAGTTTTTCGATTACATGTATGATATTCGTATAGGTACTTTTTACCCGTTCAAACAGCTCCGGAATATGGTCGTCATTACCGGATCTGATACAATCCACCAAATCAGCACAGACTGACTGCAGGATACAAAATCCTAAATTACCGGCAACCCCCTTCAAAGTATGGGCATTCATTTCTATTCCCTGACGGTCTCCTTCGTTAACAGATCCTTCCAGATTTTTATAGGTAGGATCCTTAAGAAATTTGACTACAAATTTTTCTAATAAATTTTCATTCCCACAAAAACGATCTTTCACAGCAGAATAGTTTTCCTGCCCTAATTCCTCATATACGTTCTTTATCTTCATAACCTGCTCCAATCCTGTTCACTTTATATCTATTATAAAGGTGTAAACCTGAATAGTCAATGAATTTTGGACCGGGAGCAGTTGTATTTACTCCAGTACAGCCCCGGTACTTCCGGAAGTTACGCTTCTTGCATATCTTGCCAGATATCCTTTCGTTATCCGAGGTTTGCGGGGTTTCCATTCACTTCTGCGGATCTTGAGTTCTTCATCCGCAACCAGAATCCGGATCATATGTTCCGGTATATTTATTTCAATGAGATCCCCTTCCCGGATCAGCGCGATATTACCTCCCACTGCTGCTTCAGGAGACACATGACCGATTGCTGCACCTCTTGTGGCACCGGAAAACCGTCCGTCTGTTATCAGTGCCACACAGTTCCCCAGACCACTTCCCATAATGGCGGAAGTGGGATTTAACATTTCACGCATACCAGGACCTCCTTTTGGTCCTTCATATCGGATGATGATGACATCTCCTGCATGAATTCTACCTTCGTAAATGGCATCCAGTGCATCTTCTTCACAGTCAAAAACCCTGGCACTTCCTTTGTGGCACATCATCTTGGGATCCACTGCTGCCCTTTTAACCACGCAGCCTTCCGGTGCCAAATTGCCTTTTAAAACCGCAATTCCACCGGTCTCACTATAAGGATTTGTCACCGGTCTTATCACGTCTTCATCCGTTATTTTACTGTCCCGGATATTTTCTCCTACTGTCTTTCCGGTACAGGTCATAAGTTCCGTATGCAGTAGTCCCAGTTTACTGATTTCCTTCATGACAGCCCCAATTCCACCCGCTTCATTTAAATCCTCAATATAATGATTCCCTGCAGGTGCCAGATGACACAGATTCGGTGTTTTTTCCGATATTTCATTCGCCAGGTCTAAATCCAGCCTGATCCCGCATTCATGGGCAATCGCCGGAAGATGAAGCATGCTGTTGGTACTGCAGCCTAACGCCATATCTATGGTAAGGGCATTCTCAAAAGCCTCTTTGACCATGATGTCACAGGGCTTTATGTCTTTTTTAACCAGATCCATGATCTTCATGCCGGCATGTTTAGCAAGGCGCAGGCGGCTGGCATATACTGCCGGTATGGTGCCATTGCCGGGCAGTCCCATTCCCAGAACCTCTGTCAGGCAGTTCATACTGTTTGCCGTGAACATACCGGAACAGGAACCGCAGGTTGGGCATGCTTTGCTTTCATATGCACAGAGTTCACGGTCTGTAATTTCTCCTGTTCTGTTACGGCTGACAGCTTCGGAAATATTCGAATAACTTATGTTCTCTCCGGCTAATTTGCCTGCCAGCATTGGTCCCCCGCTGACAAAAACGGATGGAATGTTCAGCCTTGCTGCAGCCATTAATAAACCTGGTACATTTTTGTCACAATTTGGAACCATCACCAGCCCGTCAAAAGGATGTGCCGTAGCCATGGCTTCTGTGGAGTCGGCGATCAGTTCCCTGGTCACCAGAGAATACTTCATCCCCTCATGTCCCATGGCAATGCCGTCACAGACTGCTATTGCCGGAAAAACAATTGGAACGCCCCCTGCCATGGATACCCCCTGTTTTACAGCCTCCACGATTTTATCCAGATTCATATGTCCCGGTACAATATCATTCTTGGAGCTTACGATACCAATAAACGGACGCTTCATTTCCTCTTCTGTCAAACCTAATGCATACAGCAAAGACCTCTGGGGTGCTGCATTTACCCCTTTTGTAATGATGTCACTTCTCATATTCTCACCCATATCCGACTACAGGACTGCCTGTAATACTGCCGCCTTTCTCTTTTATGATTTTTTCATCTTCAAACCCGTTTCAGGAGATATGATGTATTCTAATACATATGTTGTCTAATGTCAATATATACATCATACAACTCTCATTAAAATAAAAGCAGGTACAATTGTTCTGCACCTGCCTTTATTTCACTGCCCGGTTACCGGGAGCGTTTATGATTCTATTTCTAATTCCTTCATAGCATGAAGAATATGAATTTTCATGGCACTTTTTGCACCCTGTGCATTTCTGGCCTCCAGAAATTCCATAATCATTCTATGATCTGTCAGGGTGTCCTGTACTGCCAGTTCTTTCTGATTTGACAAAATGACACCTTTATCAATGGCCCGGTAGATGACCGGCATTAACTGGTTCATAAATTCATTATGGGTAGCCCTGGCAATTGCATTGTGAAACCCCTGCTCAACTTCCGTTCGGTCTTCCCCTTTTTTAATCTTTTCTTCTACCTGGCTTCCAAAGTTTAGAATCCGCTTCATTTCTGTATCCGTAGCCCTGGTTGCCGCCAGGAAAGCTGCTTCTGGTTCAAAAATAAGCCGAATCTCATACAGATCCCTGGCATCCATTTTTGCCTCCGAAAGGGGCTTTAATGCTTCCATGCTGATATCAGTCATATGCTCAGACACGAAGGTTCCGCAGCCTCTTTTGATCTCCACTACCCCATTGGTAGCCAATATGCGGATCGCTTCGCGAAGGGTAGTTCTGCTTACTCCCAGTTCCTCAGACAGCTCATTTTCATTGGGAATCTTATCCCCTGGTCCAAATCGTTTCTCTATGGTTATCATCGCCAGTATATCTTCTGAGACACTGTCTGACAATCTCTTTTCTTTTACCATACTATAACCCCTGTCATTTTTGTAACATTCAAAATTTTACAGCGAATGCCCGCATCCTTAACACCACTATTCCACACAATTCATCGCAATCCCCACCGGCGTCACCAAGAATGGATTTTCCGGCTTTATGGTTTTAATACCTGTTTTTTTCTCGAATATTTCCTCGATTCCCGTGAGACAGCAAGTTCCTCCGCACAGATAGATCCCTTTGATCTTCTGATCATGGATATATTTATTGACAATGGATGCCATTTTTTCAAACACCGGTTTTACCACCGGGAAGATCTCATTATGATTGCTGTAATCCTGCTTCATAACCTCTGCTTCTTCAAATGATATATGGTACCTTCCGGAAAGAACAAGTGTAACATGTGTTCCTCCTGTTGCCTCGTCCTGTATTTCTTCTACTTTTCCGTTTTTAATAATGGCAAGCCCCGTTGTACCGCCTCCGATGTCAACGATTACGCCATCTTTTATCTCATAAACCGAATTTGCGGCAGATGGCTCATCACAAACGCGAATGACCTCGAATCCCGCTCCTTCTGCTACATAAGTATGAGTCTTTAAACTGCTCTGTGTACCTGCAGGCATGGCTATTGCACATTGTGTCAGTTCACATTTCAGGCGTTGTTCCAGCTTGGCTTTTAATTTTTTTACGATTTCCAGCGCTCCCAGGTAATCTACCACTACGCCGTCTCTCAGTACTTTGGCACTTTGTTTTTCACATGCCACAGGCTGATTATTTTCATCCAATACGGCAATTACAATATATGCCGTACCCAGGTCCAGCCCTACTTTTAATCTGCCTTTATATGGGAATGTTTTTTCCTCTGCTTCTGTGACCCGTTTCATGTACGCATTTACTTTTTCTATATTCATCTAAAAACGCTCCCGTAATTACAAAATTTTATTGATCTGCTCACCCTTTAACCACTGGTCAATATTGCGGAATACTATTTCTGCTCTGATTTCCATGGATTCTTTTGTAGCAAATGCCACATGAGGTGTCACAATGGTATTTTTTGCATGAAGCAGAGGGTGATCCGTTTGAAGCGGAGGTTCCACTTCAAATACATCTATGCCTGCTCCCGCAATACGTCCATCATTCAGCGCTTTAGCCAGAGCATCAGAATCCACAACCGGCCCTCTTGCCGCATTGATCAGGATGGCTGATTTTTTCATGTATCCAATTGTCTCCTCATTAATAAGATGGCGGGACTGCTCTGTTAACGGGCAGTGAAGTGCTACAATATCTGCCTGTTCCAGCATTTCTTTTAATGGCAGGTAAGTAATCCGTTCGCTGTTTTCTTTCTTAGAAAAACCGTTATAGGCAATGACTTTGCATCCAAATGCACTGCAAAGCTGAGCGGTACGCTGACCAATTGCTCCTGTACCTATGATTCCCACTGTTTTTCCTTTTAATTCAAATCCAACCAGTCCATCCTTGGTTTTTCCTTCTCTGCAGCGTGCATCCACCTGGGGAACATTGCGAAGAAGAGAAAGCATCATGCCAAGGGTAAGCTCAGCAACGGACTCATTCGAGTATCCGGAAGCGTTGCTAAGGGCTGCTCCCATTTCTTTAACCGCATTAAGATCCACATGATCCACGCCGGTAAAAGCCACATCGATAAATTTTAAATGACTGCAATTGCGGATTACCTCCTGTTTCAGAGGCATATTTGCCAGAATCAGGATATCCGCATCTCTGCTTTCCTCTTTTAACACTTCTACGTCACTGCTTTTTTCATATGCCCGGAAGGTATGTCCTGCTTCTTCCAGTGGTTTTACATAGCTATTTAATATCTCCTCACTGACTGCGAGAGACTCTAACATTACAATATTCATGATTTTACTCCTTTATTCTTTTGTAAGATTTAAAAATCAAAGTAAAGTATACATCAGCCGCCTTTAGAAATCAATAGTGCTCCACGTCGTAATAAAATGCATACTGCTGCAATATTCCGGCAAACCCCTGATATTTTGAAAATGGAAATCCATCGGGATAATGACGGTCTAATACTTTCTGGATATGGGTATCTATGGGAAATGCATCGATATGATGCAGTGCAAACAGACATATGCATTCAGCCACTTTTATTCCAACTCCGCACAGCTTTAAGAGTTCTCTTCTGGCATCCTCATAATGCAAATCATAGAGACTGTATAGATCATAACCACCGCTTAACACCATATCTGCGGTTTTTCTGATATACTTATTCCGGTATCCCAGGCTGCAGGAACTTAAGTCCTCTTCCTCCAGACCTGCAAGTGCTTCCGGGGATGGAAAAGTATAGTATGTTTCATTTCTAAAATTTGTTCTTTTTTCCCCAAAGGCTCTGCAAAGGGACTCTACGCATTTTTTTATCCGGGGTATGTTATTCTGCTGGGATATGATAAAGGTAATCACCATTTCCCACAGTTCCTGGTGCAGGATGCGGATCCCCTTACCATATGCACAGGCTTGCTGCATGTATTGGTCCTTACTTTCAATCTGTGCTTTAAATGCCCCATAATCGGTCATGAGGTCAAAGTACGTTTCCCAGATATCATGAAACTCATCTTCGTCACATGAAAAAGTAATTATTTCCTCCTGCTGCAATATTTCCAGATACCGTCCCCGGGCAATCAGTGAATAACTTCCGTCTTCTCTTCTGTTCAAGCGGAAACACTGCCCGGAATCAGCGATCTGTGCAATATCAAAATCCTTTATTGTCTTTATTATCTTTATTGTTTTATCTGTCATGTATTTTCCTTACTGTCTTTTTGTAAATGTAAAATTAATCGTTGGACTTTAAATGTACAATCTTATTTTTCGTCCTGTTTTCTATGATTTCCAGCTGCCCGATGCTCTGGACAAATTTTGCAAAGGTCGCATATCCATAATCCTTGACTTTAAAGTTGTCAAACTTGCGGTGAATCCGATTGCCCAGAAATGCCAGTTCCATGCCTTCTCTGCCGCTGCTGCGCACCAGATTAATAGCATATTCCGACAACTGTTCTTTCTTAATATTATTGTCCTTCATACGAACCATAATGGCATTGTTGTTCTTGGTCAGTTCAAAGCTTTCCATTTCTTCCAGAAACTTAGACAGTGAACTGTATCCATAATTACGGACGTCAAAATCGGAATATTTTTTCACCAGACGGCTGCCGATTTCACCAAGTCCGGTCATTCGGTCCTTGTCATCATTTTCTGTTATAATGGACACAATATCATTTTCAATGACACGTTTGCTGATAATGCTGCTGTCCTCCATACCCTGCTGGCTGTCTCCCATACGGTTTCTGCTTCCAATGGAACTGTCGCTTAAGCGCCCCTTGTGGACAAATACCTCTTCCTGTGTCTCTTCATCCTGTTCTAACAAGATCTCCAGATTCGTAAATACCGTACAGGCCGCACGGAAAGACCTTGGGGTCTTTTCCTCTCCCATCCCGATCACATCTTTGCCGGATTCCCGCAGCCGGCTGGCTAAACGCGTAAAGTCGCTGTCGCTGGATACGATACAGAAACCATCCACATTATTGGTGTACAAGATGTCCATGGCATCAATAATGAGTGCGGAATCCGTGGCATTTTTCCCAACGGTGTTGCTGAACTGCTGAATCGGCATAATGGAATTTTCTAACAGTGCTTGTTTCCACTTCGTTGTCTGGGCACTGGTCCAGTCTCCATAAATTCTCTTGTATGTGATGACTCCGTACTTGGTCATTTCATTCAAAATACAGGAAATATATTTTGAAGAAATATTGTCTGAGTCGATCAATACTGCAAATGTTTTTTCTTTCATTTATATGTTACCCTCTCTTCATTTCATATCTTATGAATCAATACACAAAACTCCTGAGCAGCTCTTTTAAGAGCTGTTCCAAATCTGCTTCTGCGCATCCTCCCTCTTCCCGGTCATCTTCAAATCCGCTATAATAGCCATATAGAAGTTCTAATTGCAGCCAACGTCCCTCTTTTACCGCCTTTATCACTATATCTGCTGCCGCATTATTTTTGTAAACATAGCGGGACAGCGCTTTTGCAATCCCGTCTATATTTCTCTTATCTAACAACCTTTCTTTGGAGCTTCGGTTCAGCTTCTCTGCCAATTCCGGATTCTCCTTCATCAATTCGTCGTAGTCTTTCCATTTTTCCAATCTTCCGATCTTCTCCTTCATTTGGCACTTATTGCGTAATTTTTCTTATTTTATTATAATTTAAATGAACGCAAATAGCAATGTTAAACTTTTCATAAGCTTATCTTCACTTTTTATAAATGAATACACCTACATTTTTTATTGTTTTCTGCACCAGGTATGATATACTCTTTTAATATAATTTGAAACTGATACATAATATAAACATACAGAGCATTTAACTGATACAGGATTACCTGTTTATTTGAGCAATGCTGGATTTCTTAGATTGCTCCCAAAAAGGATGTGATAGCAAGATGTTAAAAACAAAGAAGTTTATATTGTCGGAACAGAATGCAGATATGGTTGCTGATCTCATAGTGGAAACATTGCAGCAGCTTTCTGTGGAACCGGAAGAAATATTAAAGATACGCCTCTCTATGGAAAAAGCACTGGACAGCTGGATGGAAAAAGGATTGGCTCCCAATACCGGAGAATTAATTATCCAGACGCGTCTGAAAAAAGTGCAGATTACGCTGAAAGTACAGGGAAAAGAAGCGAATCCATATGAGCAGAATGACGATGACCAGTTTGGGGATGCATTTTTCAGCCAGCCGTTTCTGGCGGCTATTGGCAGCGGAAGCGGCTGCGGCTATGTCTACTCCAAGGGCATGAATATTGTTTCTGCAAACATCAAACACAAGGCTTCCAATCCATTTTTACCAATTGCAATTGCGGTTCTTCTGGCGCTTGCTGCCGGAGTAACCACCCATTACCTGCCATTGGAAGTCTCAGAATTTATACTAAACCAGGTGGCAGCTCCCCTCTTTGACAAATTCACCAGTATCCTGACCACGGTGATCTGTCCAATGCTGTTTTTTGCTGTTGTCTGGGGAATTTACCATATCGGAGCTCCTAACCGGCTGGGAAGTGTGGGTAAAAAAGTACTCTGGCACTTCAGTGGTATCCTCATAGGGATGACCCTATTAGGCGGGGTTGCTGCATCTGTGTTTACAAAAGTACATTTACCATCAGCAGGAGCTGAGGGAATACAGTCAGAATCCATTTTCCAATTACTTCTCGATGCAATCCCTGAGAACGTGATTGACCCCTTCCAAAACGGAAATGCCATACAGATTATCGTTCTGGCTGTACTTGTTGGTATGGCAATGGTTCTGCTGCAGCACAGGATCAGCATTGCCGGACAGTTAATGGAACAATGCAGCGCCATTTCCCAATGCATTGTCGGCTTTTTTGCCACCATTTCACCGTTTTTCATATTTTTAAGTATTTACCGGCTTCTTGCAGGCAATTACATACCGCTGCTTTTATATATGCTGCAGATGGCAGGCGTCTATCTGCTGTGCATGGCAATTGTTTTCCTTTTATATCTGGTATCGGTCAGGGTAAAAGAAGGAATTTCACCATTGCGTATCTTAAAGATTATTATGCCTTCAACCCTGCTTGCCTTAGTAAATGCTTCTTCATCCGCCGCTTATTCTGTTATGAGAAATAACTGTGATAAAAAGCTGGGAATCGACCACAGGCTTTCTAAATTTACGATTTCTTTTGGAAGCGTGGTATTTAAACCTGCTGCCGTGGTGCACCTAATTCTACTGACGGTATTTTGCGCAAAGGCATACGAGGTTAAGATAACCATCGGCATGCTGGTGATAACCATGATCGTATCCTTTGTACTGGCATCAGCGGCTCCTTCTGTTCCCGGAGGACTTCTTGCCGGATACGCTGTGTTGTTTGTACAGGCGGGGATTCCTGCAGAAGCTCTGGGGCTGGCTGTTATTGCTGATATTGTCATGAACGCCCTGGATGCTGCAATCAATGTATTCATTTTACAATTAGAAGTCTTTCATTGTGCAAAAAGAGCAGATATGCTAGATCCTCCCGGTGAAAATACGTCGATCTATAATGCCTGATATCTGCGCTGGCAGGCACTATATACCACTTATAAGAAACTGCCTCCTGCGCATACTAAACATATGGAAAACGATTGCCGTAACGTATGTAGAAAGGAGATGTGGTTATGGATCATAAAGGTTATAATAATTATGAAGTTTCTGAACTTCCCCAGTCCTGTAAATCCGTTATGGAACACATGGTAAGCGAACTGGAAAAAGAGGAAGAAGAGACCGCTGCCCAGTCCAGCACGAAAAACAAAAGTAAAAAGAAGAAAAAGCATTCCTAAATATGAATATAGCTTTCTGAAAGCTTTAGAGCATCCGGACCATCAGTTGACCCGGGTGCTTTTTCTGTTATTATTTCCATAACATTTATTTTCTTGTACCATATATTATCTTAAAGCAAATATTTTGCAAAGGAGGTTATATGCTTAAGAAAATTTTATCTATTCTTTTATCAATTGTGCTGCTGTTTTCCTTCTTTCCTGCTTTTATGGTTTCTGCGATTCCTCCTTCGTCACATCCTCTTTACCGTGGAATTGACGTGAGCTTTTATCAGGAAGACATTGATTTTGAGCAGGTTGCTGACTCCGGAATACAGATTGTCTATATTCGTTCCAGTCTGGGTGGCGATTATATTGATCCGAAATTTGAGGAGAATTACCGTAAAGCATCTGCTGCCGGGCTGTCCATTGGCTTTTACCATTATGTAACGGCAAGAAGCATCTCACAGGCACAGTATCAGGCACAATTTTTTATAAATACCATTCAGGGAAAAGATTTTGACTGCCGTCTGGCTATGGATTTTGAAGACCTTCAATATCTCACTGATACAGAAATAAATGCCATCGGATTAGCATTTATTCAGACTGTGGAACAGTTAAGCGGCAGGAAAGCTGTAGTCTACAGCGATTCCTACAATGCTGGCTACTCATTTAGCGGAGCCGTTACCAACTACCCGCTGTGGGTTGCAGAATACGGCGTCTCCTCTCCTTCCGACACTTCGAATTGGAGTTTCTGGGTAGGCTGGCAGTATTCGGATACCGGCAGCATTCCAGGGATCAGTACCCCTGTGGATCTGGACTATTTTACCGATGGTATCTTTTTAAACAACAGCGGACCGGTAACTAACGTTCCGCCACCACAAAACCCTTCCACTTCTTATGTGGATTATGAGGTAAAACCCGGTGATACGCTTTGGAATATTGCTCATCTCTATCATACCAGTATCACCGCCATTGCAAATGATAATGCGCTGTCAGACCCAAACCTCATTTATCCGGGTCAGATTTTCCGCATTCCCATAAGGGATGATACACCGGCTGCTCAGACTTACCTGACCTATACGGTAAAACCAGGGGACACACTCTGGGCAATCGCTGTCAGATACCATACTACTGTCAGCGCTCTTGCCTCAATGAACCATTTGTCCAATCCTGGCTTTATTCTGATTGGAGAGAGACTGCAGATTCCTTAGTACTATAACGCACTTTTCAGGTCACTTGCTCTATATCCGTTCTATCTCAATAGTGTCCGCCACACCCCAGGGTACAAACATTCTGAGAAAACCAGCTTTGTATCAGCAAACTGCATCTCACAAAGAGAAGGGGGGACCGGGACTGGGTTTTGGAAGGCGTGTAGCAGTTCTGCGTTAATCCTTCCAAACCTCAGTCCCGGTCCGCCCCCTTCTCTTACCACACACTGCCTTCCTACACAAAGCGTATTTAATCATTTCTGTTTTAAATCCCTATAATAACCCGCTGGTTAACACTCATTACGAAATCTTCAATTTTCTGATTATCTGGTTGATCCGGTAAAGAGGTATTTTTCGCTGCTTCTTCCAGACGTTTTTCGTATCCTGATAAAATTTCATAAAATTCATCCCGGTACATGCCGTCTTCCCGCTGAAATGCTCCATTTCTCACACTCATCAGTAAATCATGTTCTTTTTCCCGGTAAGTGCATATCTCTTCTTTTTCCAGGATATCAATTGCCATCATGAAAAGCCGAAGCAGATGCATCGCATGCTTATTCAGATGATTTTCATCCTTTTTATGATTACGTTTCCCGATCTTGTCATACTCTTTCACCACATTGTTCAACTCACACCAGATATTGCGGTAATCCCTCAATGGATAATGATTCAAATGCGTATCCATAAAGATCTCCTGCTCAAATTCCGGATTTACGGCTTTGTCCAGATAAATATGCAGGCTGCCATTTGCAAAGTGAGCATAACGTTCCTGAAAATTGTACATGGAATTTTCTACCGACCGCAGTATATGCTGTTCTCTTTCAGCCTGGGGCATTGTATCCCTTGCCAGGGCGTTTTGCAGGCGCCTCAGCTGCTGTCCGGCATAGCCTCCAAATGAATGAATGGCACGTTTGGATAAAAATAAATTTTTATGATCCAGCAGCTCCTGCCCGATTGGCGATAAATACAGATAATGGTCCTCCCTTAAGCCCAGCATTTCACAGGTATTGGGATTACAGTCCATTAATAATTTTATAATCTTGTTAAAGGTGTAAATGGTCGTATCCGTAATTTGGTCCACATATTGATCATAGCTGCTAAGCCCGATCAGATCGGATTTACGGTTGACCGCAATCCCACGGATATCATAATCGCTGAATTCGTTATTTGTCCCGTAAGCATAACTTCCTGCAACGGAAAGGAGAATCAGGTTTTCCCCAAGATGCTCGTTCTGCCAGAGGAAATCATACTCCGGTGTATGTATCAGGTTTTTAAAGTTCATGGTTTCCACCCAAATTTCCTTTCCAATTTTTCCTTACTTCAATCCATTTATATCCCCGCTCATAATCAGAGAGAGATTTTTCTTAATTTTTTCACTTGTCCAGTCCCACCATTTTAATTCCAGCAGGTCTTCCACTGTCTGGCTGTCAAAGCGCATTTTAATCTTCCTTGCCGGAACTCCGCCTACTATCGTATAGGGCGGCACATCCTTTGTTACGACTGCTCTGGTTCCAATAACAGCTCCGTCACCGATATGAACGCCCGCCATAATTATGGCATCGTATCCAATCCAGACATCATTTCCGATCACAATATCTCCCTTGTTATCCCAGGCATCCGTCACATTTTCTTTCTTCCGTTCCCACTCTTCAAAAAAGATGGGGAATGTATAGTTAGAAAGGGAACCCCTGGCATGATTGGCACTGTTAAACAGAAACTTAGCTCCACAGGCTATGGAACAGAATTTCCCTATGACCAGCCGGTCCTGATTAACGGGATAGTGATATAATACATTGTTCTTTTCAAAATCTGCAGGATCCTTTTCAAAATCATTATAGATCGTATATTTTCCCACTTTAATATTGGGGTTTGATACCACCTGGTCTAAATACACGGTTTCTTTATCATTACTTCTTGGATATTTTTTATTTCCTGGAATAGTCATTACAAATCCTCCTGTTTCATATTGGTTTTCAGGTCATTCTTTTCCTATTCCAGTCTATGCAATACAGCGTTTCACCTGGCTTTCCCCCTTATTCTTCTCCTGTATCTGTGATAATCAGACTTAATCTTTGAAATATCATTTATTTTAGCCATTATAAGATATTCTGTCCGATTTGCCAAGGACATTCTGAAAACTAATGTATTTAAAATAAAAGCGTATATGATAATTATTTTCTGACAGCTGTGCGTCACAGTTTGTGGGAGATTTATCCCGAATGAAGGGCGACAATCGCGCTCTGTAACCTGAATTCGGAGCAAATATACCAAAAAGCTGTCCATGCGGATGGCAGGATACAACTCGCTTTCATACATAAGATATTTATTTATGGTAAAGATAAATAAGGAAAAATAATTAATTGGAGGAACCAACATGCATTTAGAGCCTAAATTTATCATTGATAAAGAAAATCATCTTGTCCTGGAAGTAATCAGCCCCGGCAATCCCACCTCATCCTGTACCTGTCAGGATTTTACGGAATTAAAACCCAATACATCCGAGGGAGCAACCGAAAAACATCTTCCCATTATTGAAGTCAGCGGTAACCAGGTAACCGTTAAAGTGGGCAGTATTTATCATCCCATGACAGAAGAACACAGCATTGCCTGGGTATATCTTCAGACGAAAATGGGTTGTCAGAGAATCAATCTCTGCCCAACCTGTGAGCCGGTAGCGAACTTTGTATTGGCAGATGGGGATGAAGCGATTGCAGCATATGCTTATTGCAATCTGCATGGTTTCTGGAAAACAGAAGTTTAAAAGAATCAAAAAGCAACCGGCTGCAAGGGGATTTTAATCAAATCCAACTGCTCGCCGGTTGCTTTTTTATGCACGCTCACACCGTTCTGCCACGATTCCGGTTACTGCCACTACTTATTTCTATAGTACAACCTGGTTTCATATGGACGAAGAACCGTCACTTTCTCCGGCAGCCTGCCACTGTAATTGCCAAGGAGATATTGATAATCTTTAAGATCCGTTTCCGGATTCCACATCGCTTCTTTTCCGTAGAAGTTGCTGGCAGCCACCAGTATTTCCCCTTTATAGGTGCGCCTATAAGCCATAACCGATGGATTCTTTAATTATACTATGTTCAGCGACTGCGCTATCTGGACGGAAAAGCCCTGATCATCGACCACAATTATTTTCTAAAAAGTGTTGTAACCGGACTTACCGAAGATATCGCCCGGAATTCCATTTATGATTATCTGGAGCATACCCTAGACATTTCCATTGTCACCAGTAAACGGACCATGACTGTAGAACGGGTCACTGAAATTGATGAAAAACATATGGAATTAAACGGCTATAACTGCATGGCGGTAATCAGCAGCCAGACATATAATGACGATGGGGTTATGTTCGAATTTACCCAATCCCGCCATCGTCCTGACTATTTTTGCTTTCAGGATACGGCAACCAGAAAATAAAAATCCCGGATGCAGACAGAAAATTATGACACTGTCTGCTTCCGGGTTTTTTTATTAGACATCTATCAATTAACATTTCTGGAATTGAAGTCAACCATAATACGCGTTACTTCTTCAATATATTCCTCTTTTAGAAGTAATAACAGCTTTGGCATAAATTCCTCCAGATATTCTTTCGTCAGTTTCCCCTGATCCATTCTGTAGAAACTGTCAGAAAGAAGGCCTTTCGCCTCTTCTTCATTTCCGGATGCCACCCGCTCCATAATAAATTCTAAGAAGCGGTTCTGCCCCTGCTTTTGATTTTCATTTTCCATATTGCTCACTTTTATTCCTCTTTCTATCCATTATTGTTCTTTTTATTATTAGCCTTTCTTCTGTTCTCTATACGGTCAAACAACATGGATGCTCTGTCTTAACTTTTTGCCATTATATATAAATCTTATCAAAAGAAGTAACTACACCATTTTGAACATATAAATACAGCGTGTAACTTCCCTTTCGATATACCCACTGCTCCAGTGCCCCTGATAAATACCGGTTAATATAATTAGGTCTGCCAAATGTTGTCTGAACTACTTGAGATACATGCATTCCCACATATATGGTGTCTGATAAATAAATTGTCTCTGTTTGTGATGTTAACCTTTGTTTAAATTTATTATACACAACAATCTGAGCTGTTCCCGGATTATTTGCTGCCATGGGTATGGAATATCGGTTCGTTTTCGTATTGATTTTTCCTTTATAAGTTCTTCCTTCTATTATCGCTACAACATAATCTCCCTTTGCTGCACCCTGAATTTCTCCATCTATGCTTCTGGAATCTTTATAAATAGTATTGCTTCCTCTGAGGATTACAGACGCATTTTTTATTTTGGCTGTAACAGTCTTCTTATTCCCATTCAATGATGAGATAGCCGTTACTTTGCATTTTGTACCTATTTTTTGTTGTTTTATTTTTATCCGGTATTTACCATGGCTGTTTGCTTTTCCTTTGTATGTTTTCTTGCCTATTTTAACCTGTACCTTTGAATTTTTCAAAGTTTTTCCAGTAATATAATTATCCTGATATGTAATTTTATCAGCTTTCAAAGAAGGTGCTTTTTTACTGTGAACAACTTTTTTCGTAATGAGTGCCTTAGCCCCAGTTGATATTCCCTGAATACTTATGGTATAGGATTGATTTTTTTTATAGTTTTTTGGCAGTTTTATAGTCTTCTGTCCATCATAAAACATAGAATATTCATAAATATCATCACTGTCAAATTTATATGTATACTGCTTACCTCCAATTGTTACTGTAACTAACACATATTCTGAAATATAAGTGTCTGAATAGCTTCCGTCCGATATTGAAAATCGAAAAGACGTTTGATCATCATACAGGGGACCCGCTTTAATACGGTAGCAGCCATCCAACTTTGGATTATGTTTTATTTTTCTGCTGATCGTTTTTACAACACGGGAGTATAGGCCTTCGAATTCAAGTTGATATGCTGTACCTGCCTTATATAAATATTTCGTTTGGAATTTAAAATTTGTCTTTTCACCATGTTTTAATGTTGATGTATAATAAGTAACTTTCTCATTACCTATTTTCAACGTTATAATATAAAGTTCCTCTCCATCCTTGCTGATATCATCTTTCAGATAATTAGTAATGGATCCGGTCACTTCTGTGGAAGTATCATCTAATTCATTCATCGTACAGTTAAGCACTTCACCATATGCCTCAACTGTCCCCGAGACACTACTATAGTATCCTGATTGCTCACCAATAAACTTGATCTGGTATTTGGTTCCACTTTTATATTTCTTGTTTAATTTAAAAGAATAACCATGCTTTTGATTCGTTATGTATCTTGTATTTTCCCCTTTATACTGATCCCCGCCTATATATAAGGTGATATCTATAAATATGTCATGTTCTAAGTCATCTGTGACATCACAATAATAAGTATTATAAATATCTTTGCTTCGCAGGTTATCAATTTTCTTCGGTACATTTTTAAGCGTAAATACCTCTCGGATGCTTCTTCCTTCCTCATCTGATATTTGAATTTCTAAAATCGTTCCATCTAACTGGTCAGGAAAATTTATGTAAAAATCCTGAGAATATTCGCCACTGGAATACATTCTCAAATTAATATCCTTTGTATAAGTATCTTTCCCAACTTTAATTGTGATCTTGCATGGATGCTCCTGCCACCAGTTTTCCCGTTCGTCTTTCCATGTTATCACCCCTTCAAACCGCTTTAGTGTACTGATGCTCTTGTCAGACTGTGTAATGGACAGAAATTCAAAATCATCTTTCTGATTATCTGCATCCGTTGTACTTTTGTTTGTCTTTTCCCTCTTTTCTTCTTTCCATGTCTGGTCAACTGATTCTGTATTCTCTTCCGACTGATCATTTACTTCTGTTACATTATTTAACTCTGTTATCTCTTCTGACTCTGTTTCACCAATTAACTCTGTTTCATTATTTATCTCCGTTTCAATTACACCTTCTGTCACTACATGAAATTTACCGTCACTTTCAACTTCTGTAACTGCTTCTTTTGCAAAAACAGGCATGGAATAAATCAGGCATATAAAAATCAATACCATCTGTGCAGCCGTTTTGAAACCTTTTCTCTTTTTCATTCTTTTTCTCCCATTCTCCCTGTAATAATTATATGATCTTCCTAAAACGGACTCCCTCTGCATGGAAATTTTCTCCAAGCTGTTTTTTATCTAATATCTCATATCCATTTTTCCTGTAAAATTCACATGCAGGTTTATTCTTTGAAAATGCCCATATAATGATTTCAGAAAATCCCTCTTCTCTCGCCAGATTCTCACCAAACTTCAATAATTTGCTTCCGATTTTCTGTCCCTGTTTTTCAACATCCACATATATTCTCCACAACTCAAATGCATCTGTTTTATCCCCGTCACAGCACTTTCCGCAGGTAAGAATCCCCTGTACCTCTCCATCATCATACACAAAGTTTTCCAAAGATCCGCTTTCCACCTCGCTTCGGATGGCATCTGCACGCTTTTGGCACCACTGGGTTGAAAGCTGTACATCAGCAACATATCCCTGATAAGTTGTCTTCCAACACTCATTGACGATGTATGCCGCTCTTTCTGTATCTTTGCTGGTCATTACTCTTATTTTCTTTGTATCTCCTGTCACTTTATCATCTCCTCCACCTTTTTCTGATCGACTGCGGTCAGTTCCACCCAGGCAGGTCGAAATCCGCTTCTTATTGCATTGCGGACGGAGCCG
This sequence comes from Clostridiales bacterium, assembly GCA_018365455.1. Lineage (GTDB taxonomy): Bacteria > Bacillota > Clostridia > Lachnospirales > Lachnospiraceae > Robinsoniella. The sequence continues at coordinate 975 of JAGZJZ010000048.1, read as the reverse complement.
ATGTTGGACCACGCCGCACAATAAAATGGTACCTTGCCAAGTTTTAATACCTCCATTGCCAGTCTGCTGGTCAGAGCCGAGGCAACGCCTCCTTTTCGATAGTCCGGCAACACATCAATGCCGATCTGCCACATGGTATCGCAGTCTGCAGAACACCCCGCCATGCCGATCATTTTGCCTTCGTCAAAAGCTGCCGCAGCCAGCACATCCAGATGTTTTCTTTTCTCGCATAGGGCATTACTCCATTGTTCGGTATAGAGTTTTGCAAAATCTTTTTGTTTCAGAATCCGGATTTCATAATCACAAGGTAAGGGGTTCACTTGGGTTACGTCCGGTAAGAAGTATTCCGCCATAAAGCATATGGACTTATTATATTTGTTAAATTCCTTTGACAGCACATGGATATTCGGCGTTTCAAAGCAGTGCTCCACCGGGAAACGATTTATGTAATCGGCTGTAAACTCCTTCACTCTGGGATCCACAGAAGCCACAATATTGTTCCCGTAAGAAACCAGATTGCAGAAAAAAGGCAGCTCCAGATAACGCCTTGCCTGGTCACTCGCCTTAGAAATAACAACTTTATTTTCCCTTTGCTTAAAATCCTCCGCACTGCAATTCAGGTCCAATGCCGATTGCTGCATAGCAATTTCCATAATATCTTTATTAGTCATAACTCCTCCCTTTCCGCACTATAGGTTTACTGAATGAATGCTCTGCTGGCAAATTATTTATTAATTTCTTTGAATACGTATACTTTCATTTTAATGCATCCGAAGCACTATGTCTATTCATGAATATTAATATTTATATTTTCTTTTGCATAGCAATATTTGGGTTTTGCTGAGTAAGACGCTTTGTATTCAGAGGCAGTGTACAGAAAGAGAAGGGGGCGGACCAGGAGAGGGGTTTGGAAGGCTCAACGCAGAACTGGCATTTTCTAACCTTCCCGAAGCGCTTTTTGGCGGCACGCGGGCA
>JAGZJZ010000118.1 GCA_018365455.1 Clostridiales bacterium | reverse complement strand
GAAAGGTTAGAAAATACCAGTTCTGCGGCCAGCTGACGGAGTCCATACCAGTTTCCCACGCCCATCTTTTCGTACACTACCTGTCTTATACAAAGCGTCTTACTCAGCGAAACCCAAATTTAATATTCTGTAACTCTATAACCTATAATTATTCTAACCACATAAGATCCTAGCATGTACGCTTATTTGTTCTCTCATTAACTACCGATTCTATGCCCAGCGATGAGAAAACTATCTATTCACCATTACGCAGTGCATTTTCAACAGCTTTCTGAATGGTATCGCTGCTGTAAGTGGCAGAGGAGATTGCATCCACCTGAAGAGATTGTTCGGCTATGATATTGTCAATTATCTTTTCGGCTGGTTTACCCAGAAGATTATCATGCTTTAATAGGGTAATATCTGTAATCCTGCCGTTTTGAACTTCTACAGAGGCAGAGACTTTAACCAGGCCGTTATCGGCGTCTCCGGTATAGGTGCCGTCACTGATGCCTGATAAATCAATATGGTTGATTACTAAATTAACTGGTTTCTGATTCAGCATTAAGATTATGAAAGCAATCAGCAAAAAAAGAATCAGGACTGCAATAATGCTTACAGTTTTAAGTATTTTTTTTCTGCTTTTTGGAGTACTATTTTTTGCATTCATTCAAAATACCCCCCATTAGAATACCGGCAAAATTTTCCGAAAGTTCGTTAAAATCATCCAATTTATACAGATGATTTTCAGACGCACACATTACAAAACCCAGGAGGGCTGTAACCATCATCCAGGATGAGTGTGCGGTATTTTCTTTGAATAGTTTCTGACGTATTCCTTCTTCCAGAAGGCTGTCCATCATCCGGATACCTTCATTGTCGGGTATTGACCCATTTTCAGATGCAAAGATAACGTTTCTTCCGCTGTACATAACCGATTTTGTCATCTCTGCTTCTTCTGACAGGCTTTTTATTACAAGTACCATAAGTCCACGGACTTGCTGATCTATAGGACATGCCGGATGTTCTGTTAAAAATTGAACTGCGTTTTCTTCCACCTTAGTGTAAAGCATAGCAGCGATATCATCTATAATTTGTGCTTTATCTTTATAATAGAGGTAGATTGTTGTGGGAGAATATTCGATTTTAGCAGCAATCTTTCGAATAGACAGGGCTTCATAGCCTTCCTGATTGATGATTTCGGTTGCAGCGTCCATTATTTTTCTGCACATCTGTTTTTTTTCGTTTTCTCTTCTTTCTTTTATACCCATATACAAATGCTCCTGTGACTGTAATTAACAGTGTTAATATTTTTAATAATGTTATTATAATGGGATTTGATGGGTTTGTCAATAAATATAATGTTGTTCGTCTACATGATTTGCGGCAACCGATTTGCAGCAACCGATTTACAACAATCTATCTGCTGCAACCTGATCTTTAACAACCGAATCTGTACCGTTTAAATGGATGAAACCCCGCCGGCTTTGATTCTCTTTTGAAACTCCGAAGGGTAGATCCCTACATTTTTTAGAAATACATTGGTAAAATGCCTGGTGCTGAAGTAACCAACCAATAAGGTCACGTCTTTAATCAAAATTTCCGGATTTTCACACATAATACGTTTTGCGTTAAGAATCCTTACGTCACTGACATAATCAATCAGCTTTACTCCGGTTTTTTCATGAAATACTTTACTCAAATAGGTTGGGGTAATATTAAAGGTATCTGCCAGGGAGATAATACTTACATCATTTGCATAATTTAGCTGTATGTATTCTTTAATCCGGTCAGCCAGATTTACAGTAGTAACCGGATTCTGATGGTACATGGCATGTGCCTGTTTTTTCAGCTTTTCACAGAATGTATTATAGGGATCGGTTTCAGAAGGCGGCAATCCCAATGTCTGATAAGTATATTCCAGGATAGGCTGAGAAAATATATCAAATATACGGTTTAGGGTATCATTGTTCTGTAATTTTTCCAGATAACGGTTATAACGGATCTCATCTTTATCGCAGTAAGACTCGGCAAGTCCAGTTATCAATGAGACACTTTCCGATACATTGGGAATTTCTTTAATCTTTTCCAGATCCTTCGCCGGATAGATCGCACATTTTTTCAGACAGATGCCAAGCTGTAAGTCGTCCTGCAATACATCGCATTTGGCAATCAGGGATTGGATTCCCTTTGCGCTCTGGCAGTAAAAAACTGTGACAGAATCCTGAGGATGCAGTCCGGTCAGAAGTCTCCCTATGTAATTCCGTATCCGGGCAGCCTGTGTATCTGTGGAGCGGATTACCAGGCATAAAGTACCGCTGGAGTTACAAAATAGTGCGGATTGATCCTGGGAAGAGCGCCATGAGGAAAGCCATTGGTGCAGTTTGGGAAGTATTGTCTGGTAGAGAAAGCTGTTTTCTTTGTTTTTAAAGAAACGGCTCTCCGTAAATAAAAAGGCGTAGTACAGCTGGCCTTTGGACAATGCCAGCTTATTCTCTTCACAGGGCATGCCATATGCGTTAAAAAGGCTGGTTACCTGTAGTTCAAAATAATGGTTGGAATCCAGTTTTTTCTGCTTAAGATGTTCTTTTGTGCGGTTGATAATTTCAATCATAGCCTCAACTTCTATCGGTTTCAGGAGATATTCTTTTACACCGAGAGATATGGCATCTATCGCGTATTCAAACTCGGAAAAGCCTGTCAGAAGTATCCAGTTTGTGTCAGGGCAATTAGATTTAACACTGCGGATGGCATCCAGACCATTTAAAACGGGCATTTTAATGTCTACAAATGCAAGGTCTGGCTGATAATTCTGGCAGATGGATACCAGTTCTTTTCCGTTTTTTGCTTCTAAAATGATGGAATCTTCTATATGCATATCTTTAATAATCTTTTTCAGGTAGATCCTTACCAGATTCTCGTCGTCTGCAATTAAAATAATCATTGTTTTTCCTCCAGAGTTTTATTTATATTTTGCATGAAGAACCATGGTGACTTCTGTTCCGGTTTCTTCAGAGCTTTTGATGGTAAAGGTGCTGTCCGGGTCAAATAGCAGCAGACGCGATCTGACATTTCCAAGTCCCACGTTTTCCCTACAGGCTGTATCATCAAAATGAAATCCGATTCCATTGTCGTTAATTTTTATGTGCAGCATATCATTGGAAAAAAATGCTTCTACGGTAATCATGACCTGAATATCGTATGGTTCCATTCCATGAACAATACTGTTTTCAACCAGAGGCTGAAGCAGAAACTTGGGTATGATACACATCTGGCATTCTTCTGTAATATTGATTTTATATTTTAGCCGGTCACTGAAACGGATGCTTTGAAGCTGCAGGTATTGTTCCAAAAAATCACATTCTTTAGAAAGACTGCTGTCTTTTTCCGGAATGCAGGAGTAACGCATGAGCTTTGTGAGGTTGGAAATAGTCTCCTGTACCATTACTTTTTCCCCCATGGTATTCATAATAGATATACTGTTCATTACATTGTATAAAAAATGGGGATTTATCTGGGACTGCAATGCAAGGTATTCCATCTCTTTGCGGCGAATTACAGATACATATTCCCGATTAATATGCTCTTCCAGGCGGTCTACCATGCGGTTTATGGCTTCTCCGATAATGGCAAGCTGATCATTACCCTTAACCGTTACTTTTGTGGAAAGATCACCCTTTTCTACATTTTCCAAAACATGGAGAATCTGGTTAATGGTCCTTACCATAGAACGGGAACTGGAGCGGTAGCTTACCAGTGAAATAATTACGAAGACAACGGTAATCACTGCAAAAAATAACATGATAGTTGAAGAAATCTGATTTAAGTCTTTTTCACTGGACAGAGATACCAGAGTCCAGTTTGCACTTGGCAGTTCATAATACTGTGCGGTGTAGGATGCATCATCGTTCAGTCTTTCCGGTTTGTCTTTTAACTTCTGCAAAATGTTGTCTGTAACTTCCCTGGCACTGTAAATAATGTGTCCTGCCTCATCCAGCAGAACCAGGTTTCCTCCGGATCCCATGTCCAGATTCTGGAATATTTTCTGTAAATTGACGTCATATACATCCACCCGAAAGATACCGACGGGCTTTTTGCTAATGCCGTCCTGAAGCAGCCGGCTGGCCGAAAAAAACAGGTTATTGGACAGCAGGGGAGAATCGTCATAGGTGAGATCATCTGCATAACTAAAATAAGAGGATCCATTTTTCGCCATAACAGCCTCCTGCCAGGCATCATTTGCCAGGATTGCTTCTTCCAGTGGAGCAGCATCTGATATTCCTTTTGACAGAACAACAGCTGAATCGGAGCTGACATGTTTGGAGGTAAAAGGGATGTAGATAATGGAGAGAATATCATCATGGTTTAAGTATAAAATTTTACTGATGGATTGTATGTATTGCTGCTCCATTTTATATTTGTGATAAGCATCAATCTCAGAATCTGTTTTTCCCATTTCGATCATGTAATTCATCAGCTCTTCGTATGCATAAGGTGCTGTAGTAAGGGAATTCAACTCTTTGAGATAAGTCTCTACATTATTGGCAGTAGAAGTCAATAGAGCTGAATTCAATTCATAGGTGTCGTGCTGATAAGTTCGGTAGAAGAACAGGGAGGACACGATTGCCACTAAAAGAAAGGGGCATACAATACTGATAATATAGATAAAAGAAAGCTTGTGTCCAAAATTATAAATAGATTTCATGAGCACCTCCATTATGCCATCGTATACAGCATCATAAGTATTTGATTTTATGAATCATCTTATATGGAATATTATACATAAAAATAAGAAAAAAGATAGAACATTCATGAATGTGCATAAAAAAGAACGCTTAAAGATTAAATTTATGACATATGAAACAACAAAAACTTCTGCTATACTTTGGTCATAACAAAAACACAACATAAAAAATATTACAAAGTGTAAAAGGAGAGAAAGTATGAGAAAGAGAGTAATTAGTTGTTTGTTAGGAGCATGTATGGCAGTATCCTTGATGGCAGGGTGTTCATCAAAACCAGCAGAGGAAACAAAGGCGCCGGAAACATCGGCAGCTACAGAGAAAGAAGAAACACAAAAGGCAGATGCACAAACGGAGTCAGACGAAGCCAAAACTACAGAGTCAGCTAAGACAGACAGCGAATCACAGGAAGCAGGAAATAAAAAATATGAAGGGATCACATTGAGCTTTATGAGTAACATTGCCGGAGTCCAGAGTGAGGTAATGGAAGAAGTGATTGCACAGTTTGAAACAGAGACAGGGGCTAAGGTAGAATACAGTTCTCCTGGGGCAAATTATGAGGAACTGATGAAAACAAAAATGGCGACAAATCAGCTTCCGGATCTCTGGACGACCCATGGTTGGAGTGTTGCAAGATACGGACAATACCTGGAGCCGCTCAATGACCAGGAATGGGCATCCCGCTTATCTGAATCGGCAAAACAGATTGTAGTTGATCCAAAAACAGATAATTTCTACTGTCTGCCGGTGGATGTGGATATCGCTGGTATCGTCTATAACAAAACCGTACTGGATGCATCCGGCGTATCGGTAGATGATCTGAAGACATGGGCAGATTTTAAGGAAGCGCTTGGAAAAATCAAAGAAGCAGGTTATACACCGGTACATATCGGTGGAAAAGACAGCTGGACAATCGGACAGTTCTATGATTTTGCGGCACCGTCCTTCTATGTTACAAATGAAGAGAGCAATGACCGGGCAGCGTTAAAAGATGGAACATTTGACTGGTCAAAGTGGTCTCAGGTAGCCCAGATGATGGCAGACTGGAAAGCAGAAGGTTATTTTAACACAGACTGTCTGACCGCTGATTATAATGCAGCAATGAAGGCAATGGCAGAAGATAAAGTGGCTTTTGAATTTTATGGAAACAGTGCTATAAATGAAATGCTTTCCATTAACCCGAACGCAAATGTGGGAATGATGAGCGTACCATCTAATAGTGAATCCGATGAACCGACACTGATTGGTGGAGAGAGAATTGCAATTGGAGTATGGAAGGATTCACAGAATAAAGACGCGGCACTGGAATTGTTAAGTTACTTTGCACAGGATGAGAATATGGCGAAAGTGGCATCATCCGATGGTGCACCGGCAAGTTTTGACGGCGTAGAGAGTGACACCGGTATTGTAAAAGCAGATCTTGAAAAATATATGGCAAGCTGTCGTGTATTCCCTTATTTTGACCGTGAATATTTACCAAGCGGCATGTGGGATGACATGTGTGTAACAGGTGCATCAATCCTGGCTGAGGAATCAAATGCAGTAGAAAATGCCTGCACAGCAATGAAAGACAGTTATTTGGCAAAATTAGAACAGTAAAGTTAAAGTGCTGCTGCAAAAGAGCGTAAGAAATGCAGCAGCACTTATGCCGTACAGACTTGGGCACATATTGCGCAGTTAGGAGTTAAAGAGTGAAAAGAAAAGTAGATTTTGAGACGCACTTACCTAAGGGGTCATAGATCCCCTGAAAATTAGGTATGTAAGAACAATGAATCATTAGTTATC
>JAGZJZ010000047.1 GCA_018365455.1 Clostridiales bacterium | reverse complement strand
AGCAAGCATATTTAAACTACTAAGTTTTATCTTATGATGCCTTTTTAATACTCTCAAAATGTGCTTATATGGCAAAAATGGTTGCCATACATATCCTTTCCTAGAATTAAAGCAATTAAAAGATATCATCAAATATTTTAATATATCTTATAACCGATATTTCAAAATGTATTATCTTAATTAATTTTTTGAAGATATATATAGCAGGAGGGTTTCCCCTCCTACTACTTTAATTCAACATTTGTTTTACGGAATTGGCCATTCAATATTTTGATATGACCAATCTCCATAAGTTCCATAAGTACCTGTTGGACGATATGCTTGTGCATGAACACTTGCATAGTTAAAAGCAGTATTTTCTGCCTTATCATAAAGTTTACCTGATGATGCATTCCTATTAGCTGCTGCGACCCACAATCTACTACCATTTTCTGAAGCAGATGTTTGTGTTCTTCCTTGAGAATAATCATGGGAATCAAGATATTGCCATGTACAGCTATAATTGACACTTGCTGACGAAATCATCCCAGTGGCTGCTACTATTGTTGCAATAGCTAAAGTAGATGTTAATGTTCTTTTAATTTTTTTGCTTAGCATAATATCACTCCTTTAAAATATTTTTAGTTTTATAAATAAAAAGCGCGCTTTTATTTCTTATTTAATTTATAAATTTAAAAATTGTTTATATCTTATATTGTAAAAAAATGGTTAAATCTCTCTATTCTATTTTTTAGAAAGATATTTTCGAACATCCAATGCTACAGCAACTATAATGATTAAACCACGAATAATATATTGCCAGTAAGGGCTCACACTAATAAAAATCAATCCGTAGTTAATTACTTGTAATAGGGTTGCTCCAATCAATACTCCTGGTATAGTTCCTACTCCTCCAGTAAATGAAACCCCACCAATAACACAAGCAGAAATAGCATCCAGCTCGTAATTTAATCCTGTATTACTGGTTGTAGAACCTGCTCTAGCTGCCTCTAAAAATCCGGCTATTCCATATAATATTCCAGATATCATAAAGATTATCATTATATTTTTTACTACATTAACACCAGATACTTCAGCCGCCTCCGGATTACCACCAATAGCAAACATATTTTTCCCAAGCTTAGTCTTATTCCATATGATATACATGATTATCGCAATAATTGCCAGATAACATACCAGATATGGAAGCATAAAATCTTTTGTAATTTGAAAACCGCCAGTTACAAAATTTATATAACGCTGATCAAGGTTAGCAACCGGCTGTGCTCCAAGTGGAGGACGGTCAATATAAAGACAGGATACACCATACGCTATTAGCTGTGTCCCTAATGTAATTATGAATGCGTGTACTTTTAATTTTGCGACACCAAATCCATTTATTAATCCAAATATGATTCCCACTGCAATCGCTCCAAAAAGCGGAATAAATAACGGTAATGCGGGAAGATTTGGATACATTCTTGCTGCATAAGTTGTCGATTGCAGCATAGAAGCAGAAATTACTGCTGTAAGACCTAATATACGACCTGCTGATAGATCTGTACCTTGTAACACGATCAGACCGGCTACACCAAGTGCCAGTATAGCTCTTGTAGATGCTTGGCTTAAAATGTTTGTAAAATTTTTAAGTGATAAAAAACTTGGTTCTTTAATAATAAAGAAGACAATCATTAATATTAGTACAATATATAAAGCATATTTAACGAGAAATTCACTAATATTAATTTTTTTTCCTTCTGTTTGTAATTTTTCCATATCTACACCTTCCGTTTTTATACATATTTCGCTGCTTGAGCCATAATCCGCTCTTGATTCAACTCCTCTGTATTGGTAATCCCTGACACATGTCCATTTGACATAACCAATATTCGGTCACAGATACCAAGCAGTTCAGGCATCTCAGAAGAAACCATGATGACTCCTTTACCCTTGGAAGCAAGGTCAATAATCAATTGATATATTTCATACTTTGCACCGACATCAATACCTCTTGTAGGTTCATCTAAAAGTAAGATTTCCGGTTCTGTTAAAAGCCATCTCCCGATAATTACCTTTTGCTGGTTGCCACCGGAAAGGCTTCGAATCGTTGTCTTTTGGGATGGCGTTTTAACCTTCATACTGTCGATTACCCATTTAGTATCTTCAGTCATCTTTTTATTGTCCAATAAACCCAATTTACTGTATCGGTCTATATTCGCAATGACACTGTTAAAAAGAATACTTAGCCCACCGAAAATCCCCGTAGCTCTGCGTTCTTCTGTAAGAAGAGCAAATCCGTTCTGAATTGCTGTCCTGGAATTTTTGTTGTCAACAGGCTTACCATGAAGCAGAATGTCACCCTCGCTCTTATGAGCAATTCCAAATATTGTTTCAATTAATTCTGTACGCCTTGAGCCTACCAGACCCGCAATTCCAAGAATTTCACCCTTATGTAACTCAAATGAAGCATCTATAACGGACGGCTGGTATTTTCCGGTTAAATGTTTCACTTCCAGAATCACTTCACCCATTTTATTGGTTTTCGGTGGGAAACGGTTCGTAAGATCACGTCCAACCATTAATTTGATAATCTTGTCTGTGGTCAATTCTGCCGCAACTTTAGTATCAACCCATTGTCCGTCGCGCATGATTGTAACTTCATCTGAGATTTCTAAAATTTCTTCCATTTTATGAGATATGTATACAATTGCACATCCTTGGTCCCTTAAGCGATTGATAATGCGAAACAGATGATCTACTTCTTCCTGTGTAAGAGAAGACGTAGGCTCATCTAACACCAAAATTTTTGCATTATATGATACCGCTTTTGCTATTTCTACCATCTGTCGTTGAGATACAGAAAGTTTAGCCATTTTTGACTTTGGATCTACATCGATTTCTAATTTATCAAATACTTTCATTGTTTCGTTATACATTGTCCTCTGGCTGACAATTCCACCTTTACCGGGATATCTACCGAGCCAAATATTATCCATAACATCTCTTTGCAATACCTGATTTAATTCTTGATGTACCATAGCCACACCATTTTCCATTGCCTGCTTGGGATTAGAAAATTTTGTTTTAGTCCCATCTACAATGATTTCACCACCATCTTCATCATATACACCAAATAAGCATTTCATTAAGGTAGATTTCCCGGCCCCATTTTCCCCCATTAAAGCATGCACTGTTCCTGGTCTTAATTTTAATTGTGCATGATCAAGTGCTTTTACACCTGGAAACTGTTTTTCAATATCTACCATTTCCAAAACATAATTTTCCACCATATTCTATTCACCACTTTTCATATACTTAACTACTGCACAATGAGGATAACCTGCATTGTGCAGTAATCTATAATTATTTTCCTGTGAATTCCTGATAAGGAATACGTATTGCATATCCAGTATCATCAAATTCATAATTTGTTCCTTCAATTGCACTTTTACCTTCTGCCAGATTCAAACCTGCTGCATACAATGCTTCTGCCATTGCTGGTGCATCCTGAAGAACTGTTCCAGACATAAATCCCTGCTTAATTAAATCCTGTGCTGCTTCTGTAGCATCTACTCCATATACAGGAATAAACTTTTCTGAATCACCATTGTTGTAACCCTGTGCCTGCAAGGCTGCGATTGCACCTTGTGCCATGCCGTCATTATTTGCAATAACTACTTCAATTTTATCTCCTAATTTTGAAAGCCATGCTTCTGTTGCATTCTGTGCCAGTGATTGTTCCCAATTACACACCTGAATTTCCAACTGTTCTGTTTTAATACCTGCATCTTCCACTGATTTTACAGAGTATTCAGTTCTTGCAACTGCTTCCGGGTTATCAGGTTCCCCTTTTAACATTACATACTGCAGTATACCATCGCCATTTTTATCATATTTTGCAGTATCTGAATTCCATAGGTCTGCAATCATCTTTCCCTGAATAATGCCTGCATCTTTTGCATTAGTGCCAACAAAACAAGCTTTATCATAAGACTTAATTGCTGTCTGATCAACTGGTTCTCTGTTAAAGAAAACAACTGGTTTGTCTGCTGCTTTAATTTTATTCACAACTGTCTGAGCAGCTCCCGTATCAGTTAAATTGACCATCAAAAGATCAATATCTTTTTGAAGAATTGTATCAATACTGTCGGTTTGGATTGGCTGGTCACCCTTGCCGTCATAGAAAGTAAAGTTAACCTTGTCCGGATTTTCTTTTTGAATCTTTTCCAGGTTCTGTCTTACAGTAGAGATATAAGTATCATCAAATTTATAAAGAAATACTCCTACTTCTTTTACGCCGGCTGTATCTCCGCTGGCTTCATCTTTCGCTGCTGTGTCTCCCTGAGCTTCTTTTGTTTCAGCAGTTGTACCTGCTTCTGTGGCTTTTGATGTTGCATTGGATTCGGTGGATGAAGATCCACAGCCTGCCAATAAAGCTACTGATGTACATGCTGCTAAACCGAGTGCTAAAAATCTTTTTGTCTTTCTCATGGAATGTCCTCCCTTTTCTTTGTACATTTTGTACATGTTTTTTATTCATCTTTCGTTGTTATTATATATTTATTGACCTTAATACTCCATACAAATTTATTAGGAAAAATATAGAATTTCTTAAGGTCTGTCTAAAAATTGCTTTCTGCAGGCTTTATGTTCCAGTTAGAATAAAAAATAGATCCTCTTCTATAAAACTTATAGATGAGGATCCATTTTTCACCTTACTTTTTTATTCCGGAATATACCGGATTAGCATTGAAAGATTATTTTGCTTGTAATCTGATCTCGTTGCTGTACTTGCCATAGACATTCTTACCATTTGATTTCCTGTAAGCACGTACTCTGTAAGTATAAGTTTTGCCTTTTTTCACCGTCTTATCTCTAAAATTGGTGGTTTTGCGGTCTACAACTCCGATGCGTCTCCAGGTTTTACCTGTTTTTCTGTAAACACGGTATCCGGTTACTACAGAAGATACTTTTTTCCAGGTTACCTTTACACTTCCTTTTGTTGCCTTGGCATTGATTGTCGGGCTCTGGGGAACTGCTTTTATGGAAACTTTATTATACTTGCTGTAAACTGTTTTTCCATCTGCTTTTTTATAGGCTTTTACCGCAAATTTGTATTTCTTGCCAAGCTCAGCTTTTTTGTATACATAGGATGTGGTACTGTTTTTCTTGATTGTTTTAACTGTTTTCCATCCTTTGCCGGTACTGGTCATTACTACATATCCGTCTGCATCAGACACTTTATTCCAGCTTAATCTAATATATCTGGAAGCCTGATTTGCTGCCTTTACAGTAACCGTAGACGCCTGTACTTTCGCTGCTGCTTCTTTGTCTTTGTCTACCGTTAATCCCTGGATTGCTTTAGTCAGCGCTGCTGTCTGGGCATCGATTGCTGCCTGGGTTGCTTTTGGATCTGCTGCCACTTTTTCTGCTGCTGCGATCGCATCGGTTAATGCCTTGAAGGACGCATCTGTATAGTTTCCTTTTTGAATTGCTTTTGCTTCTGCAATTTTCTTGGTTAACTCTGACTTAGATGGCTGCGGTGTTTCTACTTGCAGATTCTTAATCGCGGTATCCAGTGCTTTCACCTGCGCATCAATTTCTGCCTGGGTTGCTTTTGGATCTGCTGCCACTTTTTCAGCTGCTGCGATCGCATCGGTTAATGCCTTGAAGGACGCATCTGTATAGTTTCCTTTTTCTATCGCTTTTGCTTCTGCGATTTTCTTGGTTAACTCTGACTTAGATGGCTGCGGTGTTTCTACTTCCAGATTCTTAATTGCGGTATCCAGTGCTTTCACCTGCGCATCAATTGCTGCCTGTGTTGCTTTTGGATCTGCTGCTACTTTTTCTGCTGCTGCGATGGCATCGGTTAATACCTTGAAGGACGCATCCGTATAGTTTCCTTTTTCTATCGCTTTTGCTTCTGCGATTTTCTTAGTTAACGCATCTTTTGATATCTCAGATTTTACCATCTGCACTTTTCCAACAACAGAAGCACTCTCTGCCTTCACCTCTACATTCGCTGCTCCGGTCTCATAACCTGCTTTTGTAAACGCCAGTTTGTAAGTTCCGTAAGGAATTTTACTAAAGTTATAAATACCATTCAGATTTGTAATTGTGGAAGCAATTTCGTTGCCGTCTGTGTCTGTTAATGCAACATTTACCTGATAAATTGGTGTATCATTTTTATCCACAATGGAACCTTCAATTGCATTTGTATTTTCTACTACATCTAAGCTTGTTACTTCCAGATTATCAAAGATCATGCTTCCGCCATTGCGTTTGTTAAATCCTACGGATCCTGCTTCATCAAATAATCCGCCTACAACTGCCTCTTTCATGACTTCTTGTCCGTCTACCCAGAGGGAAAGTTTGTTACCAACTAACTGAGTCTTAATATGGCTTGTCTTTCCAATTTCCATGTTCGGTCCGGTAAACATTCCGGAATAGCTGTTCGCTGTGCCATTCCAGTATTCCCAGAACCAATTGCCATCGGAATCACCGTAGCCTACATAAAGTCTCTGATTATGGTTATTTGCTCTTAATACAAAGCCGAAACGAAGAGGACTTGCCTGAGGCGTAACGTCTGCTTCAAAGATTCCGTCTTTAAATTTTGGTGCTGCTGTGTCAATAATACTTGGGCGGTCGGATCCAAAAGAAGCTTTCAGTGCGCCGCTGCCATTGAACTGCACGGATTCGATTTCTACCTGGGATGGATTGCCTGCCAGGTTTTGGATACTGTCAACTCCATTTTCAAAGTAGTTGAAGTATTCCGGAATGTCTTTTACCTGAAGGGTGAAGTCAAAGGTGGTCATCGTATCTGCAACAGGAGTTACCGCCTGTGCGTAAAGTGATGCATAACCATCTCTTACAACCTTTGCAGAATAATTACGGATAAAGATATTCTCTAACTTATAGCTTCCCTTGTCATCCGTGCGGATTTCAATTGGCTCCAAGTTATTGGAAGAAAGAGTAATCTGTGTATCTGCAATTGGTTTTCCGTCTGCATCTTTTACTGTTCCGCTGATGGAACCAATAATTGCAACCAGTTTTCCGGTAGCCTCTGTCAGTTTTTTCGTTGCTGTTTCTACCTGTTCTTTTGTCGCATTCTGATTATTTAAAACTTCTTCCGCTTCTGCTAAAGCTTCTGCAAATACACTCCAGGTATCACTTGTGTAATCCTGCTGGAATTTTGTGTTTGCTGTGTTAATTGCTTTTTGCAGATCTCCTTTTTGGATATCACTTACTTCAATTACCAGGTCATCCAGAATAAAATCTTTGTAGCCGCTGAAGTTTTTCGGTCCATCACCTGCACTGGCATATTCTTTCAGATCCGGTGCCACATTAGTTGAATAAATACCAAACCAGGACTGTCCGGATTCTCCTCCGATCAAGGAGAAGCTGTATTCTTTCGTTTCTCCGATTGCCTCCGGAATTGTATATAATTGTGTATTGCCTGCAAATTCTCCTTCGCCTACTGTTACCTTATAGGCATTCTTACTTCCCATCTGATATTTGAACTTAATGTTATAGGTAACACCCGGCTCAAAATGGAAGTTCTGAGGAATGGTCTGGTATATCATAGAGTTTCTGGATGTAAGACCATTAATCTTAACGGACCAGTCCCCAGCCAGCACATCATCCAATTTCTTCTGTCCCTGTTCATTCGCATTATATCCAGCCTGGGTATACGGTGCATGAAGTTCAGAGAGATGGATACGGTTGTCGGTAACTGCACCGGCACCTGATCCCGGACCTGAAATTACAAATGGGAAAATACCCTGTGCATTATTTTCAAAATCCTGCTGGAATTGAGTCACCATACCGTTCTTGTCTGTTTCCTTAACAAGATCCATACCGGTTTCCACGACACGCAGATCATCAAAATACGTATCTCCTTCACCCTGATCACGTTTCAAAGTCAATGTTACTTCACCACTTGCCGGTGCTTCAAAGAATACATACATATTCTGAACATAACTGGTACCGCCTGTTGTTGCTCCGCTTCCCGTATGATGCTGGTTGGAAGATATGATATTCTGTACAATCGAGCGTCCCGTATAATTAGAAGCTATTTCTTTGCCATCTGCATTTACGGTCATATATGCTTTTGCATCGCTTCTGTTATCCACGCCAACATACAGTGCATATTTCTGTCCTGGCACCAGATTGGTTAAAGCCTTACTGGTTACGGATACCGCGCCGCTCAGTTTTAACATGGGGTTTTCGCTGGTATTCCGGAAGATTTCTGCCAAACCGGTTCCCGCTGTTGTCCAGTAAGTATCCAGACTTCCGCTGTTGAATCCAACGTCATAAATGTATGGTGTGGACTGCCAGTCTACCGGAAGCTGTCCTTGTTCGCCCTGGTAAACTACATACGGTGTCTCTGCTTTCATGTTTGCTAAGGTTACCTGTCCATTGGCTACCGGAACTACGGTTTTATTCTGCTTGCCCTCATCCGTTAATTCATAAACGACCACATTTGCAAGACCTTCCCATCCGCCTGGCAGTTCCCAGGTGGTGTCTCCGCCCTTGGTATTCCAGTGATACAGTTTTTCTTCATCTGCGATATTTCCATTGGTATCCCAATACCATGGAAGCAGATAGGTTTCATCTCCCGGATTAGTTCCGTCACCGCCGGTAGGTGCACCTTTGGATACTACTTTTCCGTTTAATTTGATTGTCCTAGAACGGTATCCCTGAAGATCTCCTGCGTAATCATTGGAATCTCTGGATACCACAACGGTGTTTTCTTTTGCGTCATCCTGCAGTGTAATTTCCATTTCCGGTGTCCACTGGAAGGTTCCGCCGCCATTCGTCATGGTTACCGGCTTCCCGTCAACCCACTTCATTACCTTATAATGCTGCAGGAATTTAGTCAGTACGTTATGGGTGAATGTAGTATTTATATAGTTGCTGTAATCGGTTCTTCCGCTCCAGCCCTCAAAGTCTGTCATGTTTAATCCACCCAGCAGAGGTGCCTGTGCTGCGCCATTATAGCTTGGGTAATCAGCAATCCAGGAATCCTTCTGGTGGTTACGTAAGAATCTCATAACTTCACTGTTCTGTCCCTTTGCTGCATATCCGCCATAACCCAGGTCTGCTGCCCAGTGCTGCAGAGTCGAATCATATTCCTGTGTGGGACCCCACTCTGTGGTAAAACGCCAGCCACGGTCATTCATCTGTTTTGCAATCTTTCTGGATTCCCATGCATCTTCATTTCCACTGGTATTATTTCCCCACACATCCAGGTAGATAAAGTCCAGATTATCTCCAACTTTTGCCTTTAGTTCATTTAACCTGCTTTCACGCCTGTTGCTTGCAAGGTCATACATACCATTGATACCGATTCCCTGGTCTAACCAGTTCCAGCCAAAATTGTGTCTGGATAAATCATCATCAAAAGCTTTTGCTTCCGGATACATTTCACTTGCATTGATGTGGATACCAAAGCGTGCGCCTAATGCTCCGCCTTCGGTCATCAATTCGTTCATATCTTTGGCGCCGCCGATTCGTTCCCCGATATTACCATAATCGGGATGTCCGGAATCATGTCCTTCAGAACCGTAACCTTTTAAAATGATGCTCTGTCCCAAACCATCGGTATTCAGATAAACGCGTTTCACACCATCTAATGTCGTAAGGAATGGATTTGCCGCTTCACTGCCAAAGTTCATAGCGATACGCTGTGATACTAAATCAGGCACTTCTTCAGATTTGAAAGGATTGTTCATAATTGCACGATATGCAATCGCACCATCCTGCCAGTCAATCTGATCATCGGCATTCTCGTCACCGGTAATTACAACCTTAGCACTTGGCATAACATCTTTATCATGTTTCACCACATATGCTTCTTTCACTCCATTCACGGAAGGCTCTACCTTGCGGTCATAATACCATAAAGTACTGGAAAGCCCCAGAGACTTGCCGGCAGCCAAATTTGTTGTTTCAGCCCAGACTCTGGTATTGCTGGATCCGCCGGAACCAACGTAAGCCGCTTTATGTGTACCGTTATACTCTGAATTACTCCACAATCCGGCACTTAAATCTTCATTGGATACGAAACCATACATGAAATCTTCCTTAGAAAATGTCATGCCGTCTTTCACATCTACATAGCTGTCACCGGAAATGGAGGTATTGCTGGATACCTTAGCCGCCTTTAAGTTTGCGCCCTTTTGGGTGCTTCTTACAGAAATCAGGCTGTGATGGGGTATTTCAATCGTCTGGACCGGATATTCATCATTATTCAAATTATTCTTTACATCTGTAATGTCAAATGACAGTTCATTATCTTTAACGGAGATAACTGCAGTCAGAACAGCATCAATATTCTGTCCTTTTAAAGTCATGGTATAGGTCGCTTTATCTTTGTCAAATGTAACATTCACATCATCTTCTGTAACCTTAATCTCTGTTCCATTGATTTTCATAACATCGATGGCTTCGGTCTGGCCGTAGAAGACTTTTCCCTTTAAATCACCTTTCATCGTGTATTTTACAACACTTGGGAATTTCTCTGCCACATCAACATCCATCTGATCGGAAGAAATGGTTCGGTAAGCCACTTCCGGTGCTTTTTCCAGCACAATATTTTCAACCGCAACAGCACCGTCTGCAACTGTAATTTCCTTTTCGGCAACCAGATAACCTTCTTTTGTTACCGTAACTTTATACTTTCCTGAAGCTACATCTGTAAAATTATAATTACCATCTTTATCGGTTTGCACCGTCTTGCCATTTAATTTAACCGCTGCACCTTCAACTGCCTGTGTTTTCCCGTCAACAGTTTCCATTACTTTACCGGATACGGCATAGGTTTCAGCTGCAGCCTGTCCGGTATAATGAATGTCTTTTAAATAAATATCTGTGATTTGCGTTCCAAATGTCCCTGCTTTTATGCCAATCTGATTTCCCTGATCTGCAATATTACTGAAATCCACATCGCTGAATAAAGCGATTCCATCTACATAGAAGGTTGCCTTTTTATCTGCAGTCCATTCCACTTTAACCTTTACGGTAGAACCTGCAGCAGGTACGGTACCAACATTGGGACTATATGGATCACTTGCTTCCCCGTATTTCTGCCAATACCAGCCGGATGCATTATAGCCAAAGAACATACCGTGGTTCTGGTCTTTGTATCCTATGTAAATACCGGTACGATTCAGGCTCCCAGCCTGCTCAGTCTTGAAATTTGCTTCAAAGTATCCCGCTTCATTAAAATTATAGTCTTTTCCATTTGTAAAGATAGCAGGCGGAGCAGTTGGGCTTGGATTATTTCCATTGGCTGATCCGGATTTTAAATGAAGATAGCCATCCGCCACTTCACAGATTTCACCGCCTTTTTGTGTGGATGCATCCTGCGCCCAGCTGTCATGAATACCATCCTCCAGAGCTCCTTTGTTGTTTTCCTCCAGAGTTTCCTGCTTTGCATCAAGAGGTGCTTCTGTCTCTGTCAGCACTTCTGATTCAGATTCAGTAATCATTTCCGTCTCTGTCTGGGACTGTGATTCTTGTGTTTCGGAGTCATTTTTTGGAGCATCAGATTCATTATCTGCTTCCGTTAAATTCGTTTCTCCTGTCGCATTTTCTCCCTCTGACGGCTCTGTTTCAACACCATTTCCAGCCGCATTTTGGGTACCTCCTGGTACCACTTCTGCTTCCATATTTACGTCCTGTGATTCTGTTCCATTGCCTTCAGCATATGCTGTTGCAGGTAATGCAGAACTCAAAACCATAGACATGGATAGCATAAAACTTAGTGACTTAGTTAAGTTTTTTCTCTTCATAAACTCTTTCTCCTTTGATGGATTTATAACATAAAAAGCATCAAATCAATTGCAGCCGGCTTTCACAATTGACCGAAACTTATGCTATACATATTGCCAATTTTTTAATGATATTGTGCGTTTTATATAGCTGTTTTTATCATTGAAACTATTATAACATTTCTATCCTATATATTTATTTGTATATTTGTTTCCTTTTTTTGCACTAATTGCATGTTTTTACCAGTAGTTTTTTTCTTGAAAATTCTTTCACAATCTAACAATAATCAGGAATTCTATTTAAATTATTTTTGTATTCATTTCGTATTGAAAATTTGCATAATCTGCATTTAAATATTTTGAAAATATGCTAAAAAAACCGGTATTAAAATTCAGTTTAATAACTAAATTTTAATACCGGTTACTCTTTTTTTAATTAAAAATAATATAATTTGGCAGTATTTTTTATTCAGGGAACCCGCAGCTGTCTCATACAATAATTTAAAATAGCCGCATAAGTAGATGCATCATAATGAAGTCCATCTGCCGTTCCATATCCGTTTTGAATTAAATAATTATAAGTATCAATATAACCAATTTTTTCAGAAAGTGTTGCTGTCATTGTACTGTTAAATTGTTCAACTGCCGCATTTGTTACACTTCCGCCATAACCATCTACTACCGGATTTATGGACATAAAATACACATCCGCACCAGCACCAATCCACCCGTCAATCTTACTGTTTATATAAGCGGCATAATCACCCGGACGGTAAACATCATTCACGCCAAGATTTATCACAATTGCACAATTAGGCACTACACTGGCATCAATCACCGGTGCAGCTTCGGACACCAGCCAGTCATAGCCCATGCTGACTTCGCAGATCCACTGGCATAATGGATGGTTTGCAGCAGAGCTCATACCTACAAATCTGGAGTCTCCAACCATGATCACTTTATCGTATACCTGAAGCTGATCCCGGGAAAATTCAGAAGCCGCTGTCTCCTGTGCACCCGCTGCTTCCTTGCCTTCCTCCCTGGATTCACCCTTGGTTTTAGCCCTATCTGCATCATCCGGAGAAGTTATTTCTTCACCTTCCTCCTGACGCATCGCTAACCGGGGAATTTTTTCTTTTATGGCTTCATCCAGTTCCTCTTTCGTTTCCATTCCAAGCTCGGTACTTAAGTCAAATGGCAGCGGACTGCCTTCATTTTCATTCGAATTTTCATCTAAATTATCTGTAGTTTCTGCTGATGCCTGTGGAATAATAATGGTATTCTTTAACAATAAATCAAGATTCGCTTTCGTTTCTATTCCTGCCCCAAACCTAAGATTAAATGGAAGATTATTTGCTTCGGCAGTTATGGTACTTTGACAAATTCCGGCAGACAAAACAATTAGAAATCCTGCCGCTAAATGGATTCTTTTTTTCATAATCAACGCCCCTGAATTCTATAATTTAATTCTTATCCAAATAATCCTTTTAACCAGTTAATAAATTTATCAATCAGGTTTTCTGCCTTTGTTTCAATATCTGAACCGGTTGAATTTTCCGTTTGATCTGTTTCATTTGTCATTCCGGTTTCATTATCATTTGATGTTATTTCCGTATTATTTTGATCTTCCTGATTTTCTGAATCTGCAGGATTTGTGAGGTTATCATTTGCGGAAGTTTCCTCATTTGTTTCCCCCATATTTGTAGAAGACTCAGAAGATTTTATGGTCTCATTTTGTGTCTCTTTGTTTGTATCAAAAGCTGGTTGCGTTTCTAAATTTGTTTCTTGATTCTCTCCTTCTGTAGATGGATTAGCCTGATCATTTGTTGCATCCCCTACAACGTCTCCCAGTATAGAATCGTTGGTGTTATTTAAAATATTATCCGGAGCAAGTGTCTCGGATTCCTGATTATTTTCATCTTTATCAAACAGATTGGAAAAGAAATTTTTAATGGAATCCCATAGCTTAGAAAAGAAATTTTTCTGTTCTTCCGATGCGTTGTCCAAAGCATCTTTTACATTATTTTCTACTCTGTTTAAAGTATCTTTTAAAGACTCATAGTCATAATCCTGGGCACCGATTTTTTCCATCAATGCCGTCAGGGAAGCTACCTGATCTCCGGTAAGTGTGACGGAGGCTTCACTTGCTGCTTTTTCTACAATTCCTTTAATTTCTTCCGGGCTTGTAACCTCACCTTTGATGACTTCCATCTTTACACCGTTGATCAGCTGGATTGCTTTATCTTTTCCAATGGTATCTCCAAGTTCTCCGGTCTGAATCAATTCATCGGTTGCAAGCTGTTTTTTATCCTCACTTAATGTTCCATCGGAAGCTTTTTCATAAGCTTTTAAAATTCCGGTGAGTGCTCCGGTCCCGGATACTTCAATGGGGCATGCTGCAACCACATTACAATTTGTGATCCCGGCGGTTGTCAGTGTGGATGCAATCATATTGCTGGTAACCCAGGTGAGGTTCGCGGTTTTCACCTGAATGCCCCCGGAAGTTGTGGGTTCAATATAAGAACAGCTGTAAGTCCTGGTTCCAATGACCTCTTCGGAAGCAATCCCTTCCAGATACTGGCGCTCTTCTGTATTATTAACTTCGATTACCTCAACCGCATTTTTCTCTACTCCAAAGTATTTAAACATGGTATCTTTTTGTTCCTGAGATAAGTTTGACCCAAGCGTTACCACCTTACTGCTGTCTGCAAAGGCGGTGATGGACACCAGACACGACAGGCAGAATGCCGCCGCAGTCATTTTAAACAATTTTTTCTTCACGTTTTTCCTCCAATCCGGAACTTTCGTTCCCTGCATCTTAATGAAAACATATCCGTCCCAGAAAGGGATGTCTGCTTTCAGATGTCCATTATTGTACCATATTTTGTGAATATTTACTATCATCTGGTTTATTCTTAAGTTTTCCGTAATAAAATTGTTTCCGCTTGACCCCTTCCGGGAAAATTATCTTTTCATTTACCTGCAAACGCGTTATAATACCAGAGGACTGTAAACTACAAAAATGAGTTCGAAACCTTCCTCATTTAAAACAAAACTAAAGGAGAAAATCTATGAGAAACAAAAAAGTTTTATTTATGGCACAGGCATCCATCATTGCTGCAATCTATGTGGTGCTGACCGTCCTGTTCGCCCCATTCGGATTCGCCAGTATCCAGGTCCGGATTTCTGAGGCACTTACCATTTTGCCTTATTTTACTCCGGCTGCAATTCCGGGATTATTTATCGGATGCATATTCGGCAATCTGATCAGCGGAGCAATTCCCATTGATGTGGTATGCGGCAGCCTTGCAACACTTCTTGCTGCATATTGTTCGTATTTACTCCGCCGCAAAAAGTTTCTGGTACCACTTCCGCCCATCATCGCCAACACTCTGGTCGTACCCTTTGTTCTTTATTATGGATACGCCATTAATTTACCAATACCGCTGATGATGCTTACGGTTGGAATCGGAGAAATTCTCTCTTGTGCTGTTCTTGGGCTGATCGTCCTAACGGTACTGGATAATTATAAACATATTATTTTTCGAAAATGGGTCAGTTAGAGTAACAGTTCAGATCTGTCTAAACTGTTACCAGTTAGAAGATTATATTTTCCGAAACATGCAGAAATACATAAAAAGAGCCGGTAAGGGCTCTTTTTATATGCTTAAATCTTATACCATTTTATTTCATTTGCTTCCATACTCAGGTTGAAGCTGCTTCCGTCACCCAGATAAACGATGGTTTCCTGTGGTTCATAAGTATTATTGACTACACAGTATTTTCCATTTTTAATATAAGCATGTACTTCTACATTGTAATTGCTGCTGAACCATTTATGGATATTTTCTTCATCATGGGTACTCCATAAAATAGAGCGGTAAAGCATACGGCTGTTTTCAAAGCTGTAAGGAAGCCCGCTGATATAAACGGCACGGCCCTTTCCGAATTCATTTACTGCCAGCTGCACTTCTTTTTCTCTTTGCACAAGTACCTGGGTACCTTCCATTGCAAAGATATTTTTCTTGCCTTCGCCAAAGTTAATTTCTTCGCCGGAATCTTCCATAATAAAATGTTTGTGGTTTTCCCAGTTGTATTTATCATAACCAAGCGTAAAGCCGCGTTCCTCTTCTACACCGAATACATTAGCCAGCTGGATGAAGCGACCGTTTTCCTGATGTCCGGAAGGTTCGCCAACACCGATGATTCCCCCACCATTGTATACAAACTTTTTAATAGCAGAAGCAATTTCCGGATCACACCACCATTCGCCGCCGGTATGTGCCGTATCCGCATCACCGATGTTCAAAATCACATCAATGTCACTTAAGATTTCCGGATTTTCTTTGATATCCTGGAAGCTGATAAACTTCACATCAAATGGCGCACCAGCCAGTGCTTCGATTACTCCGGCATAAGAATAATTCTGTTTGTAGTAAAGTGCATGATGTACCATATGGCATCCCCATGCTCTCATCTTACCCCAGCAGTTTAAAACTGCTACTTTTTTGATGCAATAAGGAACCGTGCCTTTGATATTTTCATAAAGTGTCCGGAACTCTTCACAGACATCTTCCACATAATCTACAAAATCAGGAAATTCCAGTGCCAGCTTCAGATATCCGCCATAACCGATACGGTCAACCGGCTTTCTTAAAATAGCACGTCTTGCTGTTACCCAGCCTTCTTTTGCTTCCTTCACAGGATCTTTTCCTTCACAGAAAGTATCCGGGAAGAAGTAGGGCAAAAGTCTTCCTTCTGTATATTTCACACCTTCGATATCACTGATCAGGCGAAGGGTAGAACCATTTCCCACACTGCCCACTACTGCATCCAGCCCCAAAGTTTTAAATTCTTCCATAAATGGTTCGGTTCCGATCCAGTGATCACCTAAGAACATCATTGCTTCTTTGCCGCATTCATGGGTAAGTTCAACCATTTCCTTTACAATTTTAGCAACTTCCCTTCTCTGGAATGCCTGGAAATCCTGAAATTCCTTTGTGGGAATGCGGTACTGGTTATTATAATAACCCTGGTCAATGATATATTCCGGGCGGAACGGATAACCCATTTCCTCTTCGAACTGTTCCAGAATATAAGGACTTACCGAAGCGGAATAGCCATACCAGTCAACATATTTTTCTCTTGCAAGTTCATCAAAAACCAGGGTGAACTGATGGAAAAATGTGGTGAAACGAAGTACATTCACGTATGGATGCTCTTCAATAAACTTTTTAAGCCTCTCTAATGTGTAAGCATGTGTCTTTGGCTGTCTGACATCAAAGGTTATCTGATGCTCCACATCCTTCCAGTCATTTGTAACTGCATTGTACATATGTACCGGATCCCACATGATATAAGCCAGGAAACTGACGGTATAATCATGAAACGGAACAGCCGTAAGTGTTACATCTCCTGTCTTTTCATCATAGCTCCAGTTATCTGTGGAAACCGCTTCTCCCGTGGTCCGGTCGATTACTTCCCACCAGCGTTTGATATCATCTCTGCAGTTGGGTGTCAGCATATCCGGATACAGGCCTTTCATCAGGTGAATGGACAGCTGCGTTTCCTCTGCTGTGTAAAACGGTGTCATCAGATACATCTGCTGTATCTCTTCCGGGTTTGCCATTGCCCAGCTGTTATCTTTACGGGTCGTATAATATGTAGAATAAATTTTAGCATCTACATCACGAAGTTCTGATGGAAAATCTGTTCCGTCACAATCCCGGATTGCATCTGCTCCCCAGCGTTTCATAACCTTTAGAGTTTCCGGAATTACATCTATGTCGGTTGGTATCGTAACACGACCTTGCTTTTGGTTCATATAATAAGTCCTCCTAAATCATGTGAAGCCTGCGCTCCGTTATTTATATTTTCTGTTATAAAGCCAAAGTAAGAAAACCAGCCCAGCCAGACCCACCAGCATCATACACAACCAGGGTGCGCCTACATTTTTCTGACCAATCACAATCAGTGATACGCAGACTACAAAAATAATGAAGACTACTATGCCGGAGATTACTTTTTTTGTTGTTTCATTCATAATATTATCCTCCTTATCCTTTCAGGCCGCCAAGCGTCATTCCCTGGGTCAGCTTCTTCTGGACACACATATAGAGAACCAGTGTCGGAACCATAACGATTACAAGTCCGGCGTACATCTGACCGTACTCTACGGCTGATTTCTGTGCAGCCATCAGGTTCATAAGACCTACCGGCAGCGTTTTGATTTCCGGTTTGGTAAGCAGTGTCATGGAAATAATATACTCATTCCAGAATGCAAGGAAGTTAAATAAGATGACTGTTACAACACTTGGTTTTGCCATAGGCATGATAACCTGTACCATGGTGCGGCAGTAACCTGCGCCATCTACGTATGCAGCTTCTTCATAATCTTTTGCCAGAGATTTAAAATATCCTGACAACAGGTATATGGTAAAGGGCAATGCCGTCGCCGCATAAACAACGGATAAAATAAATAGGTTATTCAGGAAAAATGGGTGTCCGAGGATTCCACGGACTACCTTATCCCCATTATTCAGCATTAAGAAAATCGGTACTACAATGTAGTTAACATTTATAAATAATCCAGCCATGAAAATTACATTCCAGAATGCACTGGATTTAAATTTAAATCTGGCAAGTACATATGCAGCAGGAAGTGCGATTACTACCAGCAGCACAATTGCAACTACGGTAACAATTGCCGAATTCAGCATGTAAGAGCCCATGTTGGCTTTCTGCCAGGCATCCACAAAGTTCTGCAGATGTATGCCTTCCGGAATCGACCATGGATTTCCGTAAAACTCGGAATTCTGCTTAATAGAAGCAATAAATACCCAGGCAACCGGAACGATAATTACGATTGCTAATATTGTCAATACAATATAGATGACCGCTTTATAAACTTTTGAACCACTTGATTTCTGATCATTTTTCATTCCAATCCACCTCCTTAAAATTCCAGTTCTTCACGTTTTGTTACCCCATTCAGTACTGCAGCCAGTGCAAATGAGAACAAGAATACCATAACGCCGATGGCCATACCATATCCATAAGATGAATTCGTATATGCCTCCTGGTACATGTAACTTAAAAATACGCTGGATGCTCCGTCAGGACCGCCATTCGTCATTGCTCTTACGAACAGGAAACTCATATTGATGGTACTGATAATGAAAAAGGTAAGCGTTGTACGGATATTGGTCCAGATAAGCGGAAGGGTAATGGAGAAGAATTGTGTAATACGTCCGGCGCCTTCCAGGCTTGCTGATTCGTATAAGCTCTCTGGTATATTTGCCATACTCGCCATATACATAACCATATAGTAACCAATTGCCTGCCATACCATTGCAATTACGATACTATAAATTACTATTTTCTGGTTTCCCAGCCATAATGTTGGATTATCAACACCAGCCTGTCCTCTGAATAAATTCAAAAACGAATTTAACAAACCAAGATTCGGATCATAGATTGCTGAGAATATGGCACTGATAACAACGACTGACAGGATATTAGGTATGTAAAAAATTACTCTGTAGAAATTTTGTCCCTTAATCTTTTCACGGGATAACATTGCCGCAAAGATCAATGAAAGAGAAAATGTGACGATGGTTACAAGTACAATTAATAATACTGAATTTTGAAATGCCTGATAGAACTTATCGCTCTGAAACAGCTTTTGAAAATTCTGAAGCCCCACAAAAGTTTTATCGTCTGTATATCCGCCCCATTTAAACATGGACATCCGGAATACGTCAATCGTAGGAATAATCATAAATATTATAAACAGGATTACGGCGGGAGCTAAACAAAAAAATATGAATCTCCCTCTCCCTCTTCTATTTTTCATGGCTTCATCTCCAATTCTAAATTTACTGCAGGAATACTGCCTGATAAAAAACAGACGGTGAACATTCATTCACCGTACTGTCTTTTCATTTTGAATGTTACTTTAAAGCTGCACGCAGCGCGTCGCTGTCCTGTTTCACCTGAGATACCCAGTCATCAAGTGTCTTATCACCACTTACCAGTGAGTTGATCGGATCAAAGAATGTAGTACGAACTGTGATACCTTCTACCGGATCAGTTGTAGCGAATGCATCCATAACAGCTACTGCACCTGTATCGTAGATTGAGTAGTAAAGTTTAGCATCGCCGTCTAATTTATCTGCCATACCCTGGATTGGCTGAACTGCTCCGCCTTTTTCAGCGAAGATTCCTGCAGCTTCATCTGTGTACAGATATGCGATAAACTGTTTTCCAAGATCCTGGTTTTCTGCTCCCTTAGGCATCCAAACCTGCTCGAAGAATGTGTAAGAAGCGCGTTCTCCACCGTCTTTTACAGCCGGAAGTGCTGTGAATCCCCATTTGAATCCATCTGCACGAGGTGCGTCAGCCATTTCACCGATTACCCAGTTACCGTTTGGCATGAAGATTGCTTTGTTGTCCAGAATCATCTGCTGATTCTTACGGAAATCATTGTCGTTGGCATTTGCTGGTGTTGTTTTTTCTGTGTAAGTTGCCAGTTTGCCAATGATGTCAAATGCTTCTTTTGCTTCTGCTGTATCCCAGATACCTTCTTCATAACGAAGAGCTTTCTGGAAATTGTCGTTACCCATTGCTTCGTGTAAAAGAGCATAGAAGAATGCATCAAAATATCCTGCTGTAGGGTATGTAAATAATGAAATGCCTTCTGCTTTTGCTTTGTCGCCTAATTCCCACATTTCATCCCATGTAGCAGGAACTGTCCAGCCTTTTTCTTCTAAGAGGCCTTCATTGTAGAATAATCCGCAAGGACCATAGAACATCGGCATCAGATAAGTTTTGCCATCGCCGTAAGGATTTGTGATGGAGTTGTCAACGAAACCTGGAAGAATCTTATCACCAACGGTTTTGTCTTCGCCAGGAACGGTCATTGATAAAACATCTGTTAAGTCTACAATATTATTGTCTTTAATAAATGTTTCTGTCAATGCGGATTCGCCGCCAACAGGACGCATGATGACATCTGGGTAATCTCCGGATTTCATTGCCGGTGTGATAATGTCTTCTAATTTCTTGTCAATAGTTAATTCAACTTTGACGCCGGGATTTGCTTTTTCGAAAGCTGCACAAACTTCTTTCCACATATCTTGTCCATATGCGGTTTCTACAGCAGCTACTTTTAAAGTCTGCTCTTCTCCGGATGCTGTTGTTTCAGCTGCCTGCTCGGTATCAGCTGCTTCAGATTTTGCTTCAGTTGCCGCATCTGTTCCTGCCTCGGATTTTGCTTCTGTTGCTGCAGTTGTATCTTTTGCTGCTGATGTGTCAGAAGAACTACCACTTCCACACGCTGTAAGACCAAGTGTCATAGCTGCTGCCATGGTCATACAAAGTACTTTTTTAACTTTTTTTGCCTTCATAACATTTTCCTCCTAATAATTTAAATGTTTGATACGTTGCCGCATCTTTACTTTGTACATTAAGAATAATCGAAATTACGGGATTTATCAATACATATGTTGCTCCATATTTTATATTTATTGCTTTTTCGAAACAAAAAAATAAAATACATTTTAAACAAGACTTTTTCTGCTTTACTTCTCTAAAGTTTCAATTTATCCAATATATTGCACAATTTTTTTGTGTTTTAACTGATTTTATTATTTTATTGTAATAACAAAAGACTTCTGATATAATCATTATATCTAAATTTCATTTTTTTCATTAGCGCAATATAACTAATATTATAGGAAAATTTTTTTGACATTCGACAAAAAACGACAGAAAAATCCCCATTATTATAAGAACTGAAGGGAGAATATATGGGAAATACACGCTATCAACTGACTGAATCAGGACATGAAAAAATGCCGGTAAAACTGCTGTATGTAACTTCTGCCCGCTATGAAGGAGACTGGCCGAGCATTAAACACTCTCACTATTTCACGGAACTATTCTATGTACGAAAGGGTGCCGGCAATTTTATTGTTGAAGATAAATCCTTTCCTATTATAAAAGATGATCTGGTAATTATCAACCCTCATTTGGAACATACAGAAAAATCCCTCGACACCACACCGCTTGAATATGTGATTCTGGGGGTCGAGGGACTTAGCTTTTCATTTGATGACAATCAGGAATATACCGTTTTTAACTGTCAAAACAATAAGCATAATATGATGTTCTATTTTACCTCCATGCTGCAGGAAATTGAGCAGAAGCAAAAAAATTATGAACTGGTTTGTGCCGATCTGCTGGAAGTTTTAATCATAAATCTGATCCGCCATGCCGATTTTTCCTTTGAAATCGCCCCTGCCCAGAAAGCAAGCCGGGAATGCAGCCGCATCAAACGTTATATCGATTCCAACATATCCGATAACATTACACTGGATACCCTGGCTGAGATGGCTCATCTGAATAAGTATTATTTTGCCCACGCTTTTACTGAGTCCTATGGACTTTCCCCCATCAATTACCTGAGCGAAAAGCGAATACAGGCAAGTAAAGAACTCCTTACGGCCACCGACCACAGCATCGCTGAAATCGCCCAGCTGTCCGGGTTTTCCTCTCAGAGTTACTTTGCACAGAGTTTCCGCAAAGCCTGCGGTATGAGCGCAGGGGACTATCGCAAAAAAATGAAGAAATAGTATATGCCAGTGATTTAATATTGGAGCGTTGTATTTCTAATACTTCATCGCCTCTAATGCAGAAATCTTCACCGCCTTATTTGCAGGATAATAGCCGGCGATCACTCCGATTAATGTGGAGAACAGCATGGAGAATCCTGCCAGCCACAACGGGATAACGGAGGTCCTGCTGCCCTTTTCCATTAACAGGCTTGCCAGTGCCTCGAATGAGGTAAATACGAAATGCTGTGCCGACAGATTCATTATAACAGATACGGCAAAACTCACCAGTATTCCAATGATACCTCCCAACAGCCCGATGATTGCGGCTTCCATCAGGAACATGCTTCGGATATCGCTGATAAAGCAGCCCAGGGATTTCATAATGCCGATTTCCCTGGTTCTTTCTGTAATGGACATAATCATGGTGTTGGCAATTCCAATTGCCGCAACCAGCAGGGAAATAGCTCCCAGCCCCCCTAACATGAACTGCTTCTGTCTGGCTTCTTTTGCCATAGGTTCCCGTATGCTTTCCATGGAACTGGTCTGAAATCCCATATCTTTAATGACCTGCTCTACTTTTCCCACTTCTTCCACATTGTCCGTCTGAACCATAACCTGTGAAAATTCTGGAACTGTTTTCGCTTTTTTCTTTTTTGACAATAGCTTTTGAATTGCCTGCAGATCCTTCAGCTTCATAATCAGTCCGCCGGAAGTCTCTTCTCCTTTCCCAAAATCTTCTTTCATGACACCGCTGATTTTAAGAGAAGCCAGCACCTTATACTTTTTCGTTTCTTCCCCCATTGGAAGATCAGAATCAGCAGACGGGGCATTACCGGAGGACTCCTCTTCCACCAGGAAATTTATCTCTTCTTTTTTGGTGTCAAAATAAGGTTTTGCCTCAGGATTTGACCAGTAATCCACCATATTACTTCCCTCCGGCCGTTTTGTATCTGCAAACTGAAAGGCGAATGCAGATCCCGCCAGAACTTCAAATGGCTTCTTCCCCGGATATTTTCCTTCCGTCAACCGATAACCCAGCTTCTCAATTGCATCCTCCGGCATTCCGACTATACTAATCCCCTGCGCCTGATACCGATTGTTCTTCCCAACAGCAATCAGGGTGTTTTCCCCATTCAAACTGACTTTGGGTGCCGCCAGTATTACGTGGTCTAAAGCCTGAATGCTTTTGACCGCATTCTCATCCAGCTTTAACTTCCCTTTTTGGTTGCCGGGGGTTGGCATCACGGTTATCATGGTCAGATCTCCCATTTCAGAAAGCATTTTCTCCTGTGACTCTTTCATGCCTATACCTATTGAAATCATGATAATAATAGCACAGCAGCCAATTACTACACCCGAGACCGTGAGGAAGGTTCTTCCTTTTCTCCGGTAGAGGTTCCTCGCACACATCCGAAGTTTATCATTTATTTTCATTATATGGAAACCTCCGTTTATTCTTCATCATCCTGGTCTTCAAACTCTTCATACAAAAAAGCTTTTTTACGCTTCCTTTTCTTTGTCACTGCAATCACTACAATCAGCACTAAGATAAATCCACCCACACCTGCTGCGTAAGGAAGGAGGTTCGTTCCCCCTTCCGGCGGCATTTCTTCTCCCATTCCTTCCTCTTCTCCAAAGTTCATATCTGCGGCTGGATCCTGGGGTTCTGTTACTTGAAGTGGAACCGCTATTGTGATAGTTCTGGATTTATTGGATGAATCCTCATATTTAATTTTGACCTGTACCTCCTGTTTTCCCACATTCTGAGGGGTTATAAGAAAATCAATGGTTCCATTGGAACCGGATTCAAAGTTACCGAGATACTTATAATTTTCCGCCGTTTCCACATCACCTTCCAGAGAAGCCTCTACATTATAGACGGCGCTTTTTCCTTTATTCACATAGGGAAGACTTAACGTTGCTTCTGCAAACTGATGCATTTCTTCCTGGCTCTGAGGCACACTCACCTTGAACCTGTCGGGCTGTATTACGGGAATGGAGAGTTTTTCCGCCGATGTCGCCTGAGTTCTTGTCTTATTGTGCACATAT
The DNA here is from genome assembly GCA_018365455.1 of Clostridiales bacterium. Classification (GTDB taxonomy): domain Bacteria; phylum Bacillota; class Clostridia; order Lachnospirales; family Lachnospiraceae; genus Robinsoniella. The sequence goes on along the minus strand of JAGZJZ010000047.1, from coordinate 25,640 downwards.
TCATATTTAAAGCTGATATCCACTTTGGAGTTTTCCGGTTTTCCGTTTGCCAGCGCCTTAATGGTCACTTCTTTTTCCAAAACCCCACCAGGTCCAATTTTATCTATGTAAAAGGAGTTGGAGGAATTGGTAATAGCAAGGGCATCCCCCAGTTCCAGTGACATAATCATATTTTCCGCCGCTGTTATGGAACTGGTATTTTTGATCTGTAACTTTAAATGAAATTCTTTTCCCGCCGTTACTTTCTTCCCATATTCATATTTACTTACAATCACATTGGGTACCGGCGTATCAATTTCTTTTTTCTCATCTGCCGGCGCTGCATCCCCTCCGGAAGAATCTCCCCCGCCGGAACCTTCCATGGAATTGATTACCGGTTCATTTTCATTTGGAGCTTCCACATCCTGATTTTTGGAAACTTCTGTGGGTATCATGATTTTTTCTTCTTTCTGTTCATGGATCATACCTTCTGATGTCTGGTAATCATATTCCAGCTTTACCGTTATGGTCTGGACTTCCGATTGGATCGTATCAGCGGTCTTCAAATGCAGCTTACAGCTCTTTTCACTTTGCATCCCAACCTTTCCTACATCCAGGGAACCGGTCAGCTCCTGGGACATTAGCCCTTCTCCAGTTTCAATACTCAGCCGGGCGTTCTCTATGGATACTCCTTTGCTTTTATTTTCTACAATCAGAACTGCCTGAAAGGATTTTCCTGCTTTTATGGGCTTTTTTATTTCCCTTCTGCTGATTCTGATCACCGGCGGTGCTGCTGCCGGCGTATTTTCTCCATTACCTCCATTTGTTTCCCCGGTCACAGATTCAGTGTTTGTCTCTGTAGATGTTTCCGAACTGCTTCCCGTCCCGCTTGCAGCTGTTTCCGCTGCAGGAGGAGTCTCGGCAGAGTTCTCAACAGATGATGTTTCCGAAGGATCTGATATAGCTTTTGCTTTCCCTGATATACCGGGATACCACAGAACTAAACTAAAGATCATTGCCCAGGCCCCCAGCATTTTTATACTTCTTTTAATTTTTATACCTTTTTTTATTTCTCTCATCACTTTTATATCTCTCTTCGTCCTGCTATCTTTTTTCCAATTAACACCTTTTTTAATTTTTAATTCCTTCAATTTTAACCTCCAAAATATTTTCTTCTGCTGTATGTTGCAAACTTAGCGAACCGCCTTTTTCCCTTAAGCATTTAATATGTCTGGATTTTTCGAAACTGCCGTGTCATTTACGATGTCTCCATCAATTAATGTTACAATCCGGTCTGCATACTTTGCCATCTCCGGATCATGGGTAACCAGCACAATGGTCTGATTGTATTTATGAGCCATGGCAATAATCATATTCATGACCTCTGCCGTCGTTTTTGTATCCAGGTTACCCGTGGGTTCATCGGCAAATATGACTTCCGGATGGGTGACAAATGCTCTGGCAATGCCCACACGCTGCTGCTGTCCGCCGGACATTTGAGAGGGATAATGTGCACCCCTTTTGCCAAGTCCTACCTTCTTCAGCAGCTGCATGGCTCTGTGCATCCGCTTATCCATCTCTATCCCCCGAAATACCAGGGGGAGGGCTACATTTTCCAGCGCTGTTAAATTGGGCAGTAAATTATATGCCTGAAATATAAACCCGATATGCATCTGGCGAAATGCGGCCATGTTCTTTTCACTTAATTTTGTAATGGATGTATTTTTAATGAAGATTTCACCTTTTGTGGGTTTTTCAAATCCCGCAAGATGGTTCAAAAGGGTACTTTTTCCGGAACCGGATGTACCAAAAATACAGCAGATCTCTCCTTTTTTTATAGAGAGGTTAATTTTCTTAAGCGCAACTACCTTTTCATTTCCTACGATGTATTGCTTACGGATATTTGTAACTCTGATAATTTCTTCCATTATTATGCCAGGTGCCATTTCGCAGTCATCCTGCAATACTGACACGTCCTCCTACCTTACTCCTAATTTTGATTCTAAGAATATCATCAAAATTTTAAGAAATAACAGTAGATTTAATGAAGAAATATGAAGATTGGAAAGTTTGGATACTCGTAATACTGATTTCATGGTACAATAACATTACTTCGGGTGCCAGTGCACAAGAATAACGCAAACGAAAGAACAGAATGTATCGGTAATCAGGCCGTTATAAAATTCGGTTATTTTCGACGGGAGTTATACCGACATTGGTATCCTGTAACTTAGGAGGGAACAAATGAACAAAATGCAAAAAATTATGATAGCAGATGATGATGCTGAAATCCGGGAAGTTATCCGAATTTTATTAGAAGGGGAAGGCTATCAGGTTATAGAAGCTGCAAATGGAAATGAAGCAATCGAGATGATGGAGAGTTCCATCGTATTAATTATATTAGATGTCATGATGCCTGGATGTTCGGGTATTATTGCCTGTAATGAGATCCGCAAGGAACACACAGTACCGATACTGTTTCTCACCGCAAAGTCAAAAGAAGAAGATATTGTGATCGGTTTTTCAGCAGGCGCAGATGATTATCTGGTGAAACCTTTTTCGTATACGGAACTGCTCTCCAGAGTCAAGGCGTTAATCCGCAGATACTGCATCTATATGGGACAGGATACCCAAAGTCTGGGGCATATCTATCTCCAGGACATAGAAATCGACATGGATGCCAGACGGGTAACAAAATCCGGGAAAGAAATTACTTTGACAGACCTGGAATATCAGATTCTGGCTCTCCTGGCCACTCACAGGAAGAAGATTTTTTCAGCACAGAATATATACGAGAGTGTCTGGAAAGAGCCATACTATTCTTTTTCCAGCAATACCGTTGCAGTCCATATCCGTAACCTGAGAAAAAAGCTGGAGGATGATATACAGAATCCGCACTATATTCAAAATGTTTGGGGAAGGGGTTATCGCATTGTCTAAAATCAAAAATCTTTTTTCGAAGAAATTAGCAAGAGAACTGGTGCTTGCCGTTACCATTTCCCTGCTGATCGCTTATCTGGCATATGAACCGCTGTCAGACTTTGGATACTATCTCCTGGATAAAACTTTCATGTCACCATCTTATATCAAAAGCGTGGAAGAAGATTTCGTTCAGGAACTTCAGAATTTTGTTACGGAAAACCAGATAACCTCCAAAGAAATCTCAAAGGTTCATAAATGGATGAAAGAACAGAATAATACTTCCGTCTCCTTTTTCTATAAAGATTATGAAATTTTCAATTCGGATTTCGGAACGGTGCCAACAGAAGGTGACAGCCTGGAAGATTACCTGAACCAATATATTAAAAACAGTTACGCAGAACCTGTTCCGGAAGAAACAGCGATTACCCTGTACAAGATTACATTTACGGATCAGATTACACTGGACACCCAGGTTTACTGTTACTTTTATGTTAAATACTACGTGGTTCTGTACTATGCCACCCTGTTTTTCTGCTTCGTGATTTTCCTGGTGCTTTTCCTGTTTTTCATTCACCGGAAGATCCAGTATATCAATAAGCTGGCAGAAGACCTGGAAATATTAGAAGGAGGTGATCTGCACTATAAAGTCCGGGAAAATGGCTGTGACGAGCTTTACCGCCTGGCTGTGGGAATTAACCAGATGCGGGAATCTATTATTGAACGGGATGAAAATGAGCAGGCGGTGAAAGAAGCCCATCAAAAACTGATTACCGCCATGTCCCACGACCTGCGCACCCCCCTCACATCCCTGATTGGATATGTGGAATTGCTGATCCTTGGCAGATATCAAAACCAGGAGCAGCTCCAAAACTTTCTGGGACATATTAAAAATAAAGCTTACAAGATCAAACAATTGTCAGATAAGTTATTTGAATATTTCCTGGTATCGGAACGTGGGGAAGAGGCATATCAGAAGGAACTGATCCCTACCATGAATCTAATCACCGGTCTGTCGGATGACCAGCTGTTCACACTGGAAAGCGAAGGATTTAAAATTCAGTCAGAGTTTGATCTGGATTCTCTTAAAAGCGAATGCTGTCTGGATATCGAGTATGTACAGAGAACTCTGGATAATATTTTATCCAATATTCATAAGTATGCAGATGCCGGCTACCCGCTCCACGTCATGTCCAAAGAGAAAGACGGATATTTTTTATTAGAATTTCATAATCGAATCGCAGAAGATCTGTCCGCCCATGAAAGTACCGGAATCGGCATTAAAACATGCGAGCGGATCATGCACATTCACGGCGGATTTTTCGAATGCTACAAAGACGGGGTCTGGTTTATCAGCAGAATCAAACTTCCGGTCATACAAAAAAGTTCCTCACCTGAATAAAATAAAGAACACCCCTGTATGTATTTTATGCCAAAGGCGGCACAAAAACCATACAGGGGTGTGTTTTATTTTATAACTCTTCTACCGAAATACTTTTACCATCTCTCCAGATTCTCTCCAGATCGTAGAACAGACGGTTCTCGGAATCAAATACATGAATGATAATATCGCCGTAATCCAGCAGAATCCAGTTTGCTGTCTGGTAGCCTTCTACCTGCTTTGCATGATATCCGGCTTTCCCCAGGGCTTCCTCTACGTTGTCTACCAACGCCTGCACCTGGTTTTTATTCGTTCCGCTTGTGATGATAAAATAATCAGCCAATACGGATACTTCTTCAATATTGATAACCTTTAAATCCTCTGCCTTCTTTTCTTCTAAAGCGGCACAGGCTATTTTAGCCATTTGTTTTGACTTGTTTTCCAATTTAATTTCCCTCCTGTCTCATAAACTGCTTTTTTTTATTCACTTCTCTATAATACTCAAAAGCTCTCGCCGTCATTGGATCCAGCGCATTCTTTGTTGATCTCAGATACGAAAGGGTATCCCTTAATATAATATACAGAGCTTCATCAATGTCTGAAAATGCCAGTTTTCTGGACAGTTCCAGATTCTGGGCTTTGAACCTCCAGGGTTCTATATAATCTGCTATATAGACGATTTTCTCCAGAAGAGACATCCCTGGTCTGCCTGTAGTATGACTAGCAATGGCATTTAAAATATCCGGATCTGTTATCTTATACTTGTCTTTTGCAATCTGCGCTCCTGCTTTTGCATGAAGTAAAAAAGGATTGATCCGTTCTGCATCCGAGATGGGAATCCCGTTTTTCTCGCAGATGCTGATCTTTTTCTCATTGGGAATGCACTTCGCACAATCATGCAGAAGTCCAGCTGCCTGTGCCTTTCTCACATCCTCCCCATAACGCATTGCCAGTGCGGCACTGGTATACATAACGCCCTGGGTATGGGTAAAACGATCTTCATCCAGATATTTTTTCAGCTTCTCCTGCATTTTTAAAATATTGAATTCACTCATTTTCTTCACACTCCTGATACATGCAATGCTCTTCAATATAATGTATTACATCGTCAGGGACATAATACTTAATTGATTTCCCCCTGCAGATCCATTCCCGAATCGTACCGGATGAAATATCAATATTCGGAGTATCCAGTTTTTCTATTTTTGCCTGAAAAAGCTCTTTTAAATGATCAATCTGACGGTTCAGTTTATCCGGTTTTACATGGTCTCTCACCGCTACCACCAGTGTACAGAGACGGCAAATATCCTCCGGTTCTTTCCATGTTTCAAAAGTAAACAAGGAATCGGCTCCCATAATAAAATAGTAATCTGTATCCGGGTTTTCCTGCACCAGACGGCTTAATGTCTCTCTGGTATAGGTATAGCCTTCGTCATGTGTCTCTGCCATAGATAGTTCGAAATGCGGATTACTGCTGACAGCCTGGGAAACCATTGCCACCCGCTGTGCCGTGGTTGCCCGCCCCTGGCGCTCCTGCTTGTGAGGAGGATTGCCCGAGGGCATAAACAGCACATGATCCAGATCAAACTGCAGATATGCATTTTCACCCAGAATCAGATGTCCAATATGAATCGGATCAAAAGTTCCGCCCATGATACCAACTTTTTTACGTCGCTGTTCCATTATTATACCCCCTGAATAGCGCAAGCCGGCTTGTGCTATTCCTTAATAAGTAGTTTGAAAGTGATTTTCTTTCAAACTTATACCCCTGCATACCGCAGACAGGTCTGCGGTACTGCTTCAATAGAAAGTATGGAACAAAAGCGTTCCATACTTTGGATCCCCGCTTTTATAAAGGAAGTTGAATCTTTTTCTTCTCGTCTTTTCCTTCTTTATATAGTACAATTTTCTTACCAATCACCTGGACTACCTGGGAACGGGTACGCTCCGCCACCATAGATGCCAGTTCTTTTGGATCGTCCATACAGTTCTGAAGGACATTAATTTTAATTAACTCTCTTGCTTCCAGGGCTTCTTTGATTGCCTGGGTGTTTTCTGGTGTAAGACTGGACTTTCCAATCTGGAATATAGGATCCATAGTCATTGCCAGACTCTTTAAATACGCACGCTGCTTACTTGTCATCTTTCCCTCCGATACGATGCCTGATCATTACCTTATCCGGCACACATATCCTCTTTTATCTATATGAAATTATTTATAGTAATCAAACTGCAATCCATACATGCGCACGGTGTCGCCCTCTTCAATTCCTGCAGCTTCTAATTCATTCAGTATGCCGGTATCTTTCAAGAACTTCTGGAAGAATGCAAATCCTTTTTCCGATTCCAGATTGGTATATCCCAGCATTTTTTCAATTTTCGGTCCTTCTACGATGTAGGTTCGCTCCTCTTCCGTGGATTTTTCTACCGTATATGGAAGATTCTCGCTCATATTAAACTCTTCCGGGAAGAATTCCTGTTCAAATACCAGCGGAGCCTCCGGTACCGTATCTAACAGTTCCCGTACATAATACAATAATTCTTTTAAGCCTTTCCCGCTGACTGCAGAAATGGCAAATACTTTAATTCCCTGAGGTTCAAATTCCTCCCGTATTTTCTGAATGGGATCTTCGTCACCTTCAAAAATGGCATCTATTTTATTTGCTGCAATGACCTGTGGCCTTGCTGCAATTTCTTCATTATAAGCTTTTAATTCTTCGTTGATTTTATAGATATCTTCGATTGGATCCCGTCCTTCTGTGGATGCTGCATCTACCATATGGATCATTACTTTTGTACGTTCAATATGACGTAAAAACTCATGTCCAAGACCAATACCTTCAGAAGCTCCTTCAATCAATCCGGGGATATCCGCAATTACAAACCCTTTTCCACCGTCCAGGTCTACTACTCCCAGATTTGGATTTAAGGTTGTAAAGTGATAATTGGCAATCTTTGGCTTCGCATTGGTAACACGGGATAACAATGTGGATTTCCCTACGTTTGGAAAACCAACCAGTCCCACATCTGCGATGACCTTTAATTCCAGATTTACCATAAGTTCCTGTGACGGCTGTCCGGGCTGTGCATACTTTGGCACCTGCATGGTAGGTGTGGCAAAATTCATATTGCCAAGTCCGCCTTTACCGCCCTTTAAGATAACCTGTCTGCGGTTATCTCCGGACATGTCTGCAATTACCTTATTGCTTTCTGCCTCTTTTATTACCGTACCTTCCGGAACTTTCAGCACCAAATCACTGCCGTTTCCTCCGTGGCAGCGTTTCTTACCGCCCTGTTCACCATCCTGTGCACTGAACTTGCGTTTATGGCGGTAGTCTACCAGCGTATTTAAGCCTTCGTCTACTTCAAAAATAATATCTCCGCCTTTACCGCCGTTTCCTCCGTCAGGACCGCCGTTGGCAACATATAATTCTCTTCGAAAGCTTACATGGCCGTCCCCGCCTTTACCAGAACGTATGGATATTTTTGCTCTGTCTGCGAACATTTCCATTCACCTTCTTTCTAAAAAAATAGGCTTCAAACCAATTTGATTTGAAGCCACCTTTACTATTCTGCTGATACTGGAACGATAGAAACTTGTTTCTTATCTCTTCCTTTTCTTTGGAATCTTACAACACCGTCAACTAAAGCGAATAAAGTATCATCTCCACCACGTCCAACGTTAACGCCCGGGTGAATTTTAGTTCCACGCTGTCTGTAAAGAATATTTCCAGCTTTTACAAATTGTCCGTCAGCTCTTTTCGCACCTAATCTCTTGGATTCGGAATCTCTACCATTCTTAGTAGAACCAACTCCCTTTTTATGAGCGAAAATTTGAAGGTTCATTTTTAACATAGTCTTACACCTCCTTGAATATAATTTTGATATATTCATTACCGTAATTATTTTGGATATCTTGTAAACCAAGAATCATCGAATCCAGTAAGAGCTTCGTCTCTTTTGAAACTGCACCTTCCAAGATCAATTCTACCAGGCCGTCATCATCCTGCCTTACGGCGAATTTATCCTTCGTAAACTGCTCTATGGAATTAATTGCATTTACAGTCAGCACCGATACGGCAGCACAGATAATATCCTGTCCTTCTTCACCGTAACCCGCATGACCATTGGCTTCAAAACCTCTATATTCTTCTGAACTCTTATAAACTTTGATTTTAATCATTGACAATTAACCGTTAATTTTTTCAATCTTAACCTGTGTAAACTGCTGTCTATGACCGTTTTTCTTATGATATCCAGTTTTTCTCTTATACTTGTAAACAATAACTTTTTTCGCTTTACCGTTTTTCACAACGCTACCAGTTACAGTTGCGCTTTCAACGTCAGCTCCAACTTTAAGACCATCATTGCTTACTGCAAGTACTTGATCAAAAGTAACAGTCTCTCCAGCTTCTACTCCAAGCTTTTCTACGTTAATGATATCGCCTTCGGCTACTTTGTACTGTTTACCACCTGTTGCAATAATTGCGTACATATGGCACCTCCTATTATCATTACTCGCCAGATTTGGTGATCATCTGCATGACTCTTAAACCTCTCTGTGCGGCATACTAGAGTATAATAGCATACTGAAGATTTTACGTCAACTATTTTTTCAAAATTATTCCTTATTTTTCGCGCAATTTCCAGTTCTTATCTTTCCGGCACAATTTCTATCCAGTATCCGTCCGGATCTGCTATAAAATAGATTCCCATCGCTTCATTTTCAAAACAGATGCATCCCATCTCTTTGTGTCTTTTATGAAATCCTTCATAATCATCCGTTACGAACGCCAGATGGAATTCATCTTCCCCAAGATTGTATGGTTCTTTACGCTCTGTCAGATAGGTGAGCTCCAAAGTAAATTCGGTAATCCCATCCCCCAGATATACAAGTTTAAAAGAACCGTCTGATGCATTTTTTTCACGCACCGGTTTTAATCCAAGTGCTTCTTCATAAAAAGCGAGGGATTTTTCCAAATCCAGGACATTAAAGTTAAAGTGGTTAAATTTAATCATAATTGTTTCCTCCTTCTATTATGAACCATTTTTTAATATTGATTCTACATTGGCTGAAAAATTTCATGGATATCCTGATATTCCATGACGCTTTCTCCCACCTGTCCTCCCTTTGGGGAAAGCAGTCCGTGATAATCGCTTCCGCCAGTCAGAAATAAATGATAATACTCCGCCGTTGCCGCTATTTCTTTTAGATCAAAGGGCGTATTAGACGGATGCAGTAATTCCACACCGGTCAGCCCTGCTTCCACCAGTTTTGGAATCAGACGGATATTCTGCTGCTGTCCCGGGTGGGCAAGCACTGCCTTTCCTCCGCCTTTCACAATAGCTTTTACAACCTCCGTTGTCTCGGGATATTCATAGCTGACCCTTAACGGTCCGTTTTCCCGGTACATCCGCTGCATCCACGAGCCGAACATAGCATCAATCTGCCCTGTTTTATATAATACATAATTAATATGCTGGCGGTAGATGCAGCAGCCGTCTGTTTCCTTTTCTGCTGCTTCCCGGCTGATGTCATACCCCATTTCACGCAGGCGTTCTATCTGCCATAAGCTCCGTTCATGCCTCATTTCAAGGACCGGTTTCATCAGTCTGGTGACAGGCTCATAATCGGCTGTATGATATGCCAGGATATGGGCATCCAGTTTCGTCTCAGAATCCCTGGTGCCGCATTCCATTCCCATAATCACCTGCATCTGATATTTTCTGCCAAGGGCTTTTAAGATATCTTCCCTGGGTGGAGCATCATGGTCTGTAAGTGCAATTACGTCCAGTCCTTCCCGGACACTTTTTTCAAAAACCATTTCTGCTGAATCACTGCCATCGGAATAACGGCTGTGTAAATGTAAATCCGCTCTGATCATAAAGTCACTTCCTTTGTATCTCAGTAATTGCTTTTACCTGTTCTGCCAGGGATTTTTTTACTTTTTTCCTGGTTACTTCCACCAGTTCTAACGCTGTCATATCCACAAGTGCAGCCTTAATGGGATCTTTTGACAGATATGTCTGGAACCCATCCATTAACTGCTTCTTGGACTCGGGGGATTTCATATTGATAAAATCCACTATAATAATGCCGGAAATATTCCTCAGCCGCAGCTGTCTGGCAATTTCCCTGGCTGCTTCCAGATTAATTTTTAGAAAGGTTGCTTCCTGATTCTTGTGACCATCATATTTGCCCGTATTCACGTCGATAGATGTCAGGGCTTCCGTAGGCTGAATAATCAGATAAGCTCCGGATTTCAGCCATACACGCTCTTTCAGCGCGTCTTTCAGCGCCTGATCCAGATTATAAAGTTTATCCAGGGGCAACAGTGCATCTTCATAAAATGACAGCTTTTCCAGATCCTCAGGCTGACACTCCGCAAGAAATTCATGCATGGAATCATACAATTCCCTATCATCTGTCAGTATCGCTTCCAGCTTGCCGCTGTAGGTGTCCCGCAGCTGGGTCAGATAGTTCTTGGGCGTCTGGTAAAGACAGGAAAAGCAGGTTCTGAATCTAGCCCGTTCCTTTAAGTTTTTATATTGCTGTACCAATTGTACAGCTTCCTGCCTTAACTCCTCCGCCGATGCCTGTGCAGCATTGGTCCTTATAATCCAGCCATATTCTTCACAGCGGTATTCTTCCATTAGATTTTTCAGTTCTTTTTTCTGAAAAGGGGACAGTTTGCCGGACACACCGATCCGCGTATTCCCACTGGTCAGAACCAGATATTTTCCGGTAAAACTAAGATTTGAAGTGACGGTAGGCGCCTTTGTTTTCATATTTTCACGGCTCACCTGCACCAGAAGTTCATCTCCCGCCACCAGTCTGCGGGAATTCATTTTACTGGTATAGACAGGCTTTGGATTTTCTTCCAGGGCATAGTAACAGGGTAAACCGTTTTTTATCTCAATAAAGGCAGCCTGGATATTTTTTACGATATTCTGTACTTTTCCGATATAGATATTTCCCAGAAGGGAATCTTCCCCTTCCGGTTCTAAATGAAATTCCACCGGTTTCCCATCCTGAAGCAGGGTTGTTAAAATCTGTCCCCCATCTCTTGTGATGACCAGTTTACTGTTTTTTTCTTTATCTGGCACGGCTTGGTATATCCTCTCCCAGATCTTCCAGAGATACCAGCCTGCGCTTCTTCTCATTTCCAAGATCTGCATAGACCTCAAGCCGGTGTACCAGAAGCCCGAATGGTTTCGCTTCCTTTCCCAGATACTGGGCAAGAGCCTCCATCACCAGTTCCGGCTTTAGATTATTGACACTGCCGGTTGCAAGCTGCATGAAGATTCCATCATCCCGCAGCTCCAGCGCATAGATCATGGGCTTGATATCAACTTCTTTTTCACTTTTTTTCGTTTTCTTAACAATGGTGATGGTCTCCCGGCTGTAAAACTCCTGCAGACATTTCTTATAATCCTGCCCCAAGTCTTTCTCTTCCCTGAAATTCACCAGATAATCCGCAGCCGCAACTAAAGACATGGCTTTGCTCGCCTTCTCTTCCGGAATCCTGCGAAAACTCAATACGGACATTCCTTCCACCATGCATGCATTTAACTGCCTGATGGCATCTTTAGAAGATATTTCGGTATTTACTTCAATATCCAGATATTCTCCGGTACTGGTAAGCCCCACACCCAGGGGTGCTGCAAAGGACATAATCATATGAGGGCTGAACCCTTCCGTAAATGCAATGTCAATATTTCCTCTTCTCATAGCTTTTTGAAAATAGCGCATGATATCCAGATGTCCGATAAATTTCATCACACCTTCTTTTGCAAATTTAATTCTTACTTTCAATACATACGCCTCCTTTGTATATCCCTGCCCCGCATCCGGAACAACCCTGACGGCAGTTATTGGTAATGGTCTCTGAAACGGCTTTCTCCCATTCTTTTTTCAGGAAATTCTTTGATACACCAATATTTATAAAATCCCAGGGAAGTATTTCATCCATGGAGCGTTCTCGGATGGTATAGAAATCCGGATCTATGCCAGTGTGTTCAAATGCTTCCATCCAGGTTTGATTCTTAAATGTCTCTGACCATGCGTCGTACAAGGCTCCGTTTTGATAGGCATCCAGAATGGCTGCCCCTACTTTACGGTCTCCCCGAGCCAGGAGGCCTTCCAATACAGTCACATCAGCCTCATGCCAGTTATATTTAATACTCTTGCGGTTTAACTGGTCTTTTACTTCCTGATTGACGATTCTGGCTTTTCCAAGAAATTCCTCTTTCGTATTCATTCCTACCCATTGAAACGGTGTGAATGGTTTTGGCACAAAGAATGACGTACTGACCGTAATCTGGCATTTACCGTTTCGCTCTTCTTTTGGTATCTCATAATACCGTCTGGCAATGCGGTCAGCCAAATGAGCAATCTCTTTCATATCCTCTTCTGTCTCTGTGGGCAGCCCCAGCATAAAATACAATTTTACCCGGTTCCAGCCGCCTTCAAACGCCTGGCCTGCACCATCTATGATATTTTCTTCCGTCAGCCCCTTGTTGATCACATCCCGCAGGCGCTGAGAGCCGGCTTCCGGCGCAAAGGTCAGGCTGCTCTTTTTCACATCCTGTACTTTGCTCATAACATCCAGTGAAAATGCATCAATACGAAGGGACGGCAGGGAAATATTAACACCTTTTCCTTTGAATTCTTCTATTAAATAGGTAACTAACCCTTCTAACTGGGAATAGTCGCTGGAGCTCAAAGAGCTTAACGAAATTTCTTCATGCCCTGTATTTTTCAGCATCTCAGATGCGTATTCTTTCAGCATGTCAAGATCCCGCTCTCTGGTGGGACGGTACAGCATTCCCGCCTGGCAGAACCGGCATCCCCGGATACAGCCCCTTTGTATTTCCAGCACTACCCGGTCCTGTGTTGCCTTAATAAAAGGCACTACCGGTGCTTTGGGATAATAAGTATTGGTGATATCCATTACAATCTGCTTTTCAACAGCTGTCGGCGTATCTGCCTTTTTCGGCAAAAAAGAAGCAATGGTTCCGTCTTCTTTATAAACCACTTCATAAAGAGAGGGTACATATATGCCCGGGATATGGGCTGCTGCTTCTAAAAATGCCTGTCTTCCTTTTCCTGCTGCTTTATATTCTTTATATAAGTCTATCAATCTAAAGTATACGGTTTCTCCTTCTCCGATATAAAACAGGTCAAAGAAATCCGCCAGCGGCTCCGGATTATAACTGCATGGTCCGCCGCCGATTACGATTGGACAGTTCTCATCCCGGTCCTTACTTAACAGCGGAATTTTGCCAAGGTCCAGTATCTGCAGAATATTCGTATAGCACATTTCATACTGAATCGTGATGCCAAGGAAATCAAGGTCCCTGATTGGCTCCTGGGATTCCAGTGCAAACAGGGGGATATCCTTTTCTCTTAAGACCTTGTCCAGATCCAGCCAGGGAGAATACACCCTTTCACACCAGATATCTTCTCTCTGATTCAGCATATCATAAAGAATCTGAATTCCAAGATGCGACATTCCGATCTCGTAGACATCCGGGAAGCACATGGCGAATCTGATATCCACCTCATCTTTATTCTTCATGACCGAGTTTACTTCGTTGCCGATGTAGCGTGCCGGCTTCTCGATTTCTAGTAATATTTCATCATTTAGAGCTAGTTTTCTCATTATTTCTCCTTGTTGTGTTGTTAATCAGCACACAATCTCCTGCTTTTATGGATCTGCAGGTATGCATACCTGATTAATTATACGCATTCTCCGTAAGAACTTCAAGTAGATATTTGTAAAGGAATTTAATTTCTGTTCCATATTGACTTCTGGACATTAAAAAAGACCTCCTAATGAACTTCTCCCTAATGTTAGTATTCTATAAAGCCTAACTTCTGGGGACATATCAAACAGAGGTCTTTTTTCATTTACAAACACTTAAAGCACTTTAATATCCAGTCCGTTAAACGGCTCTTGTGAGCATCTCATGATACTGTTCCGCAATGTTTAAAGCATGATCTCCGATACGTTCAAAATCCGTAAGCAATTCCGAAAAGAAGATGCTTGCGTCTGCTATGCATTCACTTTTACCCATCCGCTCCATCTGCTGTTTGAGATTTTCATTCCTGATATCATCAATTTTCTGTTCATCTCGGGATGTTTTCTCCAGCATGGTTTTAATATCGGATACATTGCTTCCAGCCACGTCTTCCAGAATCTGAAGGCTCATATCCCTCATAATCAGAATCTCGTTTTTTGCCTGATCCGAAAAATTCACATTCATTTTCTTCATGCTCACAGCATATCCCAAAATGTTCATGGCGTGGTCACCAATTCGCTCCAGATTTCCCAGAATCTTATAATATCCACTGATTTTGACAGAATCTTCCGCTGCCATCTCATGGTGCATCACTGACACAATGTACCGGGATACTTCTGCATTCAGATAATCGATATAATCCTCCTTCTGCTCCAGCGTCTCTTTATCATGTGACGAGCTGTGAAGCACGGCATCAAAACTGCCGGTAACAGTCTCACAGACCATATTCCGCATCCGCTCGATTTCCTTGTCAATCTGGGTCAGAACCAATGCCCCCTGCCCCATTGCATAGTGGCTTTCAAAGGGCTGTATGTATTCCAGATGCAGCATTTCTTCCTGTTCACTTGGTTTATCCGGAAGTATCTTTTCAGCAAGACGTGCCATATAAGTACCAAAGGGCAGCAAAAGCAGCGTGGTGACAATATTAAATACCGTATGCACATTGGCAATCTGCGCTACCGAATTTCCAGGCGTGAGATGCTCCATGAGAACCGTAAATGGAGTGATCAGACAAATAACGGTAAATATAAAAGTACCGATTACATTGAACATCAGGTGAATGACCGTGGTACGCTTTGCATTGGTCTTTGTGCCAATAGAAGCTAAAACTGCTGTAATACAGGTTCCGATATTCTGTCCGAACAAAATGTATACTGCGCTGGACAGCGGAATCATACCGGTACCAGCCAGTGCCTGCAGAATTCCAACTGAAGCAGAGGAAGACTGTATGATGGCAGTAAAGACAGCACCAATCAAAATACCTACCAGCGGATTGCGGAAGGTTGTCATAAAGTGAATAAAGGTTTCGGAGTTCTGAAGGGGAACCATGGCAGACCCCATCATATCCATACCGATAAAGAGCACACCAAGACCCGCAAAGATTTCACTGATATGCTTTACTTTTTCATTCTTAACAAAAAGGATCGCCGCCACACCCAGAAAAGCGATCAGCGGAGCAATCATGCCGATATCCAATGCGATCAGCTGTCCGGTGATAGTGGTACCAATGTTGGCACCCATGATTACCCATACCGCCTGCTTTAAGGTCATAAGACCGGAATTTACAAAGCCAACCACCATAACAGTCGTAGCTGATGAGGATTGGATTACTGCTGTTATGGCTGCTCCTGCCACGACACCTTTGAATCGGTTGGAAGTGAGTTTTTCGAGGATTTGTTTCATCTTATTTCCGGCGGCCATCTCTAAACCACTACTCATCATTTGCATGCCATATAAGAATAAGGCAAGTCCGCCAAGAAGCATTAAAATATCAGATAGTTCCATTCTATATTCTCCCATTCATGTCATAATATTTACACTTTAACCTGTACGTACCCGGAAGATACGCCGAGATTACAGCGGACGTTTTTTCCCGTCTGACTCGTGGGTGATATTCAGTTTATCATAGAACTGCCCGGGCATACCTGCCAAAAATAAAGACAGCAAAAAAATGCCTCCGCAAAACATCATGGAGTAGATGTTCTGAGGCATGTACATATTTGTGGTCCAGAATCCCGTTGCCAGATCTCCCCGAAGCAGACTGTTTACCTGATTAATCTGGACTCTGCCTGGAGGCACGGAATGCTCCGTGACCCGCTCATTTATGGTGTGCTCTCCGGAAGATATGCGATACTGCCTTTGGGAGCCTGCAGTCTGGGAATGATAAGCATCCCGGTCTGCTAAATCCGCCTGGAAAAAAGCATTTACTGCTCCTGTCTGTACAAAGAAGACAGCTGTTAAAATAAAGACCACACAGACAATTTTGTTTATAATATGAAAGCTTTTCATCTCTTAATACAGCACTACTGCGTATGCTGCGCTCCGCTATGAAAGCACACAGCCTGAATCGCCGCTTCTGATACGCATAGTATTTTCTCCTTAGTACATTGGTTGCTTTCTCTATTATAATATTACATTTCTTTTTCTGCAATCATTTTTCCTCTTATGACATTTTTCCGGAACTTTTTTATAAATAGTGACACATTCTGTCACTATTCTATGATAAAATACTGGATATAAACCACAGTTCTAAAAAAGCAGAAAGGATACTTAACTTTATGGAAGAAAAAATCAGATGTCCATGGGCTGGAGACACTCCCATATACATAGATTATCATGATAACGAGTGGGGACGTCCCGAACATGATGATCGTAAGCTTTTTGAAATGTTAACCTTAGAAAGCATGCAGGCAGGACTTTCCTGGATTACCGTACTCAAAAAAAGAGAGGCTTTCCGGGAAGCATTTGACGGATTTGACCCTGTAAAGGTAGCTCTTTACGGAGATGCAAAAGTCCAGGAACTCCTGGAAAATGAGAAAATAATCAGAAACCGCCTGAAAATTAATGCGGCAGTCAACAACGCAAAAGTTTATTTGGACGTTTCCGCAAAACATGGGAGTTTTGATCAATTCATTTGGAATTATGTGAATTACGCCCCTATTGTGAACCATTGGGAGACGATACAAGACATCCCCGCGACCACTCCCCTCTCTGACCAGATCAGCAAAGATTTGAAAAAAATAGGGTTTAAATTTCTGGGCCCCACCACTGTTTATGCATTTATGCAGGCTGTTGGCATGGTAAATGACCATCTTACAACATGTTTTCTGTATGAAGAGAATTGACAGGTTTCCTCTTAATAATCTCTTCTGCAACATATTGGCTGCCACATTTCAGCCGTTTATACTCATACTGACAATAATTAATTTTTCATTAAACTGAAACAACCGCCTGCTCCTTATTAGAGCAAGCGGTCTGTTTAGTTAGTAAAATACAAAAAGTCTGCACAGGGGCGTTCCGCTCCGTCAGAAGGCCTGTTTAAAACCTTTCCGTCGTAATAAAGCGTTGTGGATCCACCGCCGTCTAAATTGTAGGCATAGCGGCAACCCTGTCTTTGCAATTCTGCAATCATTTCATAATGGTCAAGACCCAGTGAATACCCCGATCTTCTTCCATCCGCCACCAGTATTACATAGTCATTTGGACGAACCATTCCTACCACCGTTCTTGGATCTTTATAGCTGGTTAAAGAAAAATTCTGCATATCCAGCGGTGCGGCAATTCCATTGTTAATCAGAACCGGTCCGAAATTATAGGTGTCTTTTACACCCATATCCAGAAGGGATTGGCCCCATAATCCCATTGGAGGAGTGAACATGGTTCCATCCTTTTTGACTGCCATGGTCGTATAGCTGGTTGCATAATTACCATAGATTTTACCGTTTTTGATGCACATGCCAAGCGGAGACGGCTGTCCGGTAGAATAAGAGAATGCACTTCCGTTAATGCCGATAATTCCACCGTTGGATGATACCGCTTGTGAAGTAAGCTGTCTGGATCCACCATAGGTCCCATAAGACATAGCTGAACGCAGCTGCTTGGGATTACTGGTCTTAATGCGTGCAACCCAGTACACAGAACTATAATTCTGCTTCTTATTGATCTTCACTGACAGCGTACTGCTGCGGTATTCCAGATATGTAGCCGTATTGATGCTTTTGGTATTCATTTTTCTGGAAGCATCCATAACTCCTTTGGAATTCACATAGTAATAATACTTCCCTTTTTTGAGCCAGGTATTTTTCTGCAGTGCTCCGGAACTGGAAAAATAGTAATTCTTTTTCTTAACAGCCGTCCACTTCGTTTTCATTACACCATTTGAATCCAGGTAGTAACGGTCACCCTTTGAGGTAATCCAGCCCGTTTTCTTTTTCCCGGATTTGGTATAATAATACCATTTGCCGCCAATCTTCTGCCATCCACCTCTGAATTTCGGAATCCACTTACCGTCTTCCCCGACAAAATAGCTATTGATCCATCTGTTAGTCAGCATATTGCCTTTTGCTCCCAGATAGTAATCTCCTACCCAGCGCTTCTTCAGCATTTTGCCTTTTCTGTCGAAATAATACCATTTCTTATTGATCTTTTTCCACTTGTTTTTTACCTTTTTGCCGGAAACATAGTAATACTTTGTACTTTTAACTGTCTTCCAGCCAGTTCTCTTTGCCGCCTGTGCCGTGGAATCGCTTAATGCAAAACCGATCAATAAGCAGAATAGTAAAAGGATCATCCGCAATTGTGTCTTTTTCCTGTTGTACTTCAATGAATAGCTCCCCCTTTTTATTTCTATAGAGCATATTTAAAATATGCTCTTAGTAGATTTTAACAGAATTGTAACATTTTCGCAATAGCTTGAATACAATTTTGAGAGAGTCTGAACAGAAACTATGGAATAGCTCTATCTTATCTTACCGTTACACTAATTACTTTCTTTACCCCGTTGCACGTTACTGCTATTTTACAACTTCCTTTTTTATTAGCTTTTATCACACCCTTTGATGATACCGATGCAATTTTACTATGATCAGACTTGTAACGAATCTTGCCTGCTGGCTTTGCGGTTGCATGAATAGCAGCCTTTTTGCCTTTCTTTAATTTAAATGTATTTTTTTCTAATTTCAATCCCGGCTTCTTAACTGTCACATAACATTTTGCCGTTTTTCCATTTGCCGTTGCAGAAATTGTAGCTTTACCTGTTTTCTTTGCGATTACTTTTCCATTTTTAACCGTTACAGTCTTCTTATTACTGGTTTTCCAGGATACTTTTTTACTGCTTCCTGTAACTGTTGCCTTCAAAACCATACTGCTTTGGCCTTTTGTATAAAGTGTTACCTTTGTTTTACTAAGTTTGATGTTCGGTGCTTTAACAGAAATTCTGCAGCTTGCACTAACACCTTCAGCCTCTGCCGTAATCGTTACAGTTCCTGCTTTTCTGGCAGTTACTTTCCCCTCTGATACGGTTGCAATCCGGGCATCGCTTGTTTTCCAGCTGATTTTGCCTTGTATATTGCTGGTAATGGCATTTAAAGTAATGCTGGTTGTTCCTTTCGTATAAATAACTGCATTGGTCTTATTCAGACGGATACTAGGTACGATAACAGTCACTTCACAAGATGCCGAAACTCCTTCTACCTTTGCAGTAATATTTACCGTTCCTGCTGATATTGCCGTAACGGTTCCGTTTTGATCAACGATTGCTACCTTAGGATTGCTGGAACTCCATGCTGCTTTCTGACTGGAACCGCTGATGGCAGCGCTTAAATTCACAGTATTGACGCTGTATAATTTTAAAACTGCACTGGATTTATCCAGCTTAATGGTAACCGGTATCTTTTTCAAACCATCTATTGCTTTTTTCAGGTCTTCTGCTGCCTTGCGGATATCCTCTTCCGTTGCTTTTTCATCCTGTAGTACTTCTTTTGCTTTTTTCAGATATCCCTGCATATTGCGATAGCTGGATTCTTCCCAGCCTTTAGCTGGTATGCTGTCCGCCTGACTAATCAGTGCACTCAGACCAGTCTTATCTGGTTTTGGCGGTTCCGGTTCCAATTCTCCTTTTATGATACGGATTTCTGCTGCAGAAGCAAACTGTTTGCCTGGGGCATCCGGCACTGCCTCCTTTACCTGTAGTTTAACATTAGTTGCCTCAACACCGTCAAAAGATGCTAATTTCCAGGTCGTATTCTTTGACCATTCTCCTTCAACTACCTTGGAATAAGTTTTTCCATGATCGTTACTGATATAAATTTCGTAAGAAGTGATTATGCCATTCACTCCCCCGCCTTGTCTAGGCAGGTAACGAAGCCCTCCTACTACCTGTTTCCGACCCAGATCAATGTCAATCCACTGTTCACTCCTGTCTGAGCCTGCCCAGGCTGTATGCCAAATTGTTCCGGGATTATTATCAAGTACATTTGAAGCCGGTCCCTCGCTTCCCGACTCTGACTGAACATTTCCCGCTTTCACACTTAATCCCTCTAACGGTATATCCAAAGAGTCGTCACTTGTCCCATACAATTCATCTATCAAAATAGAGTACTGTTTCAGCAGATCCTGACTAATTTCCCTCACATCCCCTATTTCCTCTGTAGGATATGCCGTATGGTCTGTGCTCCAAACAACTTCTTTTTCCTGGATCTCTGCTTTTATTTTAGGTGCCATTTCTGTATTAAATGCTGCTGCATTCATATTTTTGTCCAGAGCCTGTTCCAGATATTTAGCAAATACTTCCCATCGCATTCCATAATAATCACGCATTAAGCCGGATAGATGGCGGTTGCAATAATCGGTAAGACTTGTCTGGGTAGGATCGTCTAACACCCAGTATGTGCTGAACGTACGCTCTAACTGTTCATAAAATTTTTTGTCTGACTGGGTCACACCCCTGTTTTTTGCTCTTTCAAGGCGAGTACCTAACATAAATTCCTTATCTGCTGCTAATATTTTATCCAGATCATTACAAATCTGAATCATTTGGTTTACATATTTCATGGCCGCTTCTTTATCACCACTGTCAAATGCCGGTTTAATATTCCCATAGACATCTCCTGAAATATCCGCCAGGATCTGCCTTGTTATATCAACCATATCATATTGGAACTGAGGCGTAAGCGTTTCCATTTTATCAGCTGCTTTGAGCATAGCTTTCCATGCCGGAATCAATTCCTGCGTCTGATACATCTTGGCATTGCTTCCATATGTCCTGGCAATTGCTCCAGATAATTTCGGATAAGCATTTACCAACGTCTGTGTTGGTCCATCATAGCTTACAAATCCTTTATAAACTGTCCCGCACAAGATATCCCATACCTGATCCAGATCCTCTTTTGCTTTTTCATAATTCTCTGCGCCATATCTGCGTTTAATATAATCCGATATCCATTGATCCATATCCGGCACTTCAGACCTCCAGGTCATCTCTGCCATCATGGCATATAGTGCCGGGTTTGTATCTCCTCCTTCCGGAGAAATAGAAACACCCTTCATATGGTTGGCTGCTTCTTTTGCTGTAAGAACATCCGAAGCCAGTCCTTTCAGATCTCCTTCTATTCCCGTATTTCCGCCAAAGTTAAACAACATGGACCATAGCCACGGATTTTCGCCAAACTCATTATTCGAATTCCATTTTGGCCTGTTTTCTGCGCTTAAATCAATAAACATAAGACGACCTTCGTCGTAATACTGCGGCAGCCAGCTTTGATATCTCCATGAAGTCTGAAGCCAGACAGCATCCGGATTTAAATTCATCAGCTGATCGTTTATTTCACGGAGCACTTTTTGTGGAAATGCTTCATTCTGTACGACAAATCCCTGCTCTCCTACCAGATCCTTATATGTGTACTCCGGGGTACGTCCCCACTCATTAAACCCTAAAACTTCCAGTAATGAATCATAGTATATATCAGAAATTTTTACAAATTTCTCTTTCATTTCCTCTGCCTTTGCTGCATCTGAGCCGGCAACCTCCGGGCTGATAAATACTCCCTGGGGAAGGTTGATCCATTTAGCCGCCGGATATAGCAGCATCTGATCAAATACAGATCCCTCCAAGGATATTGTCATCTTTGAAACAGCACTGCTTCCATAATACTCATCACGCTGATCCGGAAACATAAAAGGAACCTGTCCGATAAAGGGTCTGATTTCCGGCTCCATTCCAGCCTTAAAAGCCATATCCACCACTTTTTTAGCAAGCATACCTTCCTGATTGATTGCATCCAGAGAGATTTCATATTTTCCTTCATACTGTTCCGTTCCATTGCTGTATCGCTGTAGTTCACTAATCGCCTCATCGTTCAGTCCAAGTTCGTCTTTTGCTTGATACCAGATGGCATGTTCTCCCAAATCCATAAGAAACATATTAAATCCATTCATTGACATCCAGTCAATTCTGCGCTGCCATTCTTTTTCCCCATAGAGATCTGCTGTATACTTATATTCACAGTTCTCATTAAAATAATGACGATATTCATATGGAAAGACTATACGAACAGGTTCATCCACTGCAGGCATTACTTCCGGAAGCTCCAGACTGTAGTCTCCTACATATGGGAAATCCAGAAATGCATAATATTTTAAATAATAATTAAATGCTGTTGCAAGGGAAACCCCATTATTACCTTTTAATACCGGTTTTCCCGCATTTTCACTCCAGCTCACTTCATATACGTCATATCCTGTAGCTTCATCTGCCGGAATAGTTTCAACAATAAATTTTTCGCTGCTTCCATTTCCAGTGATTCGATCAATCAGATTTCTGGTTTCATAAATGGGAATAAGAGAAGCTTCTTCAAATTGTCTCCGAATATTTTTCAATTCCTTTTCCACATTTGCAAGCTGCCCACCCGTTATTTCTGAAGATAATTTTGCTTCTATATTATTTAGCTGCATATGAAACTCTTCTAATGCCCCAGCCTTATAATCCTCCTGCTTTGCTGCGTCTGCAAGCTTCTTTGCATTTTTCAGGCGGACTCTCGTATCCTGTTTATCAGTATCTGTTGTAATTTTAGGAATTACCTTAACCACGCATTGTGCCGTTTTTCCACCATATTCTGTGGTCGCTGTAATCGTAACCTCTGCCTGTTCCTCCCCTTCTGGAAGTCCCTTAACTTTTATTGTTCCATCATTGCTGACGGTCAGAATGGATTCATCTGATGATGTAAAGTGAACATTCTTATTTGCTATATATTCAGGAAGTACCGTCGCCGTTAATTTCCTTGTTTCTCCTTCCGCCAGTGTCATGGTATCATGATCCAGCATGATCTGTACATCTTCTTCTCCCACTGCTGTTCCCACTGTCAATTCATCAATTACATAAGATGAGGAGGCCTCCATGATGTATATACGAATTGCAGTTCCTTTTACCGGAGTTTCAAATGCAACAGACTGTGTTTCGGATACATTTGTATTGGTAGTCCATTGCATGGTATATTCCTTCCCGCTGTCAATTGAGATCCACGCTCCATCTCGATCTCTATAATCTACTTTAATCCGTTTGATATTCTGACCCGTTGCCCACCATGTCTGGAAAGTCAAAGATTCAAATACCAGTTCCGTTGTTCCATAATCCAGTTCCAGATATACTTGCTCACCTGTTCCGGAACCTTGAAAATGGCTTTCCAACAATAAGTCCATCATATAGGCAAGAGGGGTGGAGGCACTGCCTGTATAGGTAATTTCCGGCTTGTTCTGGGCTATTTTAAAAGCAAATAATCCGTCTTCCAGCATCTGCTGCGCATCCTGCACTGCTCCTGTTGATGCCGCCATATTGCCTGCCGTCTCCGCTGCTTGTGCTATAATTTCCTGGAATGCATCAATGGATTCCTGACTGTATGTCAGCGGTGTGTCCCCAACATTTGCTGCATTCAAAAGAACTTCAGCCTGACGGAGCTGCTGATTGAGTTCTGTTGTGCTGGTAAGCAGCGAACGCTTCAAATCACTGCTCAAAGATAGAATCTGACCATCTATGACAGCACGTTCATCCTGTGTTTCCGGTACACCCTGCATATTTACTACCTGCATACCCAGGTCAAAAGTCTCTAAAGAAGAGGGTCTCCACTGTCCGATGTCTTCTCCTTTATTACCTTCTGCCTCTTCCCGCATAGCTTCTGCTTCTGCCTTCAGCTGTATATAATCTTCTTCCTTCGTTGGAATGTATAAAAGCCTCATCTCTGCTGCTGCTTTCACATTGGAAACAATCTTTATACTGCTTGCCCTGACCGGCTCTTCAAAGGTTAAATACCAGGTTCCCAGTTTTTCTGTAATTTCCCCCTGAATAACAGGTGTTTCATTGTATGTAACTCCATCTTCACTACTGTATACCTGGTAATCGGTCATTACACCACCAATATTATTATCCTGGCGTGAAACATATTTTAATCCGGTAAAATATTCGAGATTACCGCCCCTCGTCTTCATGGTAATTTCTACAGAATCCGGTGCATTATTCCAGGAAGCTTCCCATCTGGTATCTACATTACCATCTAACATTTTCTCAGGGCCTAATCCGCTTTGGACGCTGTTTGCTTCTACTACAGTTTGATCTGCTGAAAATACAAGATTTCTGTCATTATTTTCCCACACATACGGAGCGCTTGCTTCTGCCGCTTTTACTTTCATCATACTGTCTTGCATATTTACAGCGGGTGATATCAGCATACTTGCGAGAATCGTTCCACTGATCATCTTTTTTATTATCTTCTTCATTTCATTCCTCCTCGTCGTATCATAGATATTTTACTAATATTTGTTGATTGTTATTATGGATAAAAATAATGTATTTTCATTTTTATTTACAGCAATTTATCCTGTTTTGAACTTGTATGCACCTCCTTTTCTTCAATTATCGTTATTTTTTATATTTTCGATGTAGTCTACATGTATTAATTATACATAATATTCAATTTTTTTCTTGTCAAAACGCGACCTGTTTTATTCACATATTGTAAAAAAAGGATCAGTTTTAAAAGAGACTACAGAAATCTATCAAAATAAACATTTTTATCTAAGATATTATATAGCCATACCTTCATTCTTTATGTTATAATAAAATCATGTAACGAAAGGAAAAGTAAAGATTATGAATAAATTTCAGTTGCAGACAGATTGTATAGATAAATTTTTAGATTCGAATATTATTCAAATTGCCAATATTCAACATCGGGATGGTCCTTATTTTTTTCCAAAACATTTACATAATAATTTGGAAATTTATCGTATTTTGGATGGCAGTTGTCAGATGGAAATTGGAAATACGTGCATATCCTGTTTAAAAGATGACTTTATTATGATATTGCCTAATATTGCACATTCACTGACTCTGTTACCGGATTTCTCCTGTACATTTGAACATATTCATTTTTCATCTATGGAATTAAATCAGATTTCACTAGAAAAGTATATTGGTTCACCGGTTACATTATTGGACACTCTCGTATACTTTTTTACATCATACTATCAGATTCCATCAGATTCTTTTTTATCAAGCAGAATTCGTTCTATTATTTCAGAAATGGAAAAACCTGCACTATTTTCACAGATACAGATGAACTTACAGATTCTTGAGATATTAATCCATCTTCTCCAATCATCAAAACGAGATTTTTCTAATTTGTCCAGCAAAAATTCCACTCAGAATCTGTATGTTTTAACTGCTTTACAATATATTGAAAAAAATTATGCATGCAAAATTCAAATTACAAATATTGCAGACGAAATA
>JAGZJZ010000012.1 GCA_018365455.1 Clostridiales bacterium | reverse complement strand
TGGAGAACAAATTGGGGAAGCAAGAGGTTTGGATCTGATGGGGCGTCTGGCAAAAAGGATGTGGGAAGAAGGTAAGGTAAAGGAATTTATTGAATTTGCTTGTGAACAGGATAGGAGGGATGATTTATTGAAAAAATATGAGATTATTTAAAATTTAGTGATGGATACGTATGAGGATGCGGTAATAATTGAAGAGGAAGCGACAATTTAGTATCAGATCATATAATTTATGCTCATAAAGTAGAGGAATTGCCTAATTTTAAAGGAAAGGAATGATCTGCGGCTGCATTTTACAATGTCTTGTACTCAAGCAAAATTCGTGTGATTTACTTGCAATTTTTTTAAAAGTACGGTATTATGCGTATAGCAAATAATAAATTGATGCCATATTCCTGTGGCGAAGATAGAAAAGTGGAGGAACACGATGAGCGATAATATAAATGTAGCTGAATTGTTTGGCCAGAATGTATTTAATGATAAGGTAATGCAGGAACGTCTCCCCAAAAAGGTCTATAAAGAGTTACATAAGACTATTGATGAAGGAAAAGAGCTGGACCCAATGATAGCAGAAGTGGTTGCAGCAGCCATGAAAGAATGGGCTGTAGAAAAAGGCGCAACCCATTATACGCACTGGTTTCAGCCACTGACGGGGTTTACTGCTGAAAAACACGATTCATTTATTACTGCTCCAAACCAAGACGGTTCCATTTTGATGGAGTTTTCCGGAAAAGAGTTGATTAAAGGAGAGCCGGATGCATCTTCTTTCCCTTCAGGCGGACTTCGTGCAACTTTTGAAGCCAGAGGATATACTGCCTGGGATTGTACGTCTCCAGCTTTTGTCAGAGAAGATGAAGGTGGTGCAATTCTATGTATTCCAACTGCGTTCTGCTCCTATACTGGGGAAGCCCTGGATCAGAAGACGCCTCTTTTGCGCTCAATGCAGGCGGTACAGACACAGGCGCTTCGTCTGATCCGGCTTTTTGGAAATACCACATCTAAGAGAGTTACGCCATCTGTAGGCGTTGAACAGGAATATTTTATCGTTGATAGAAAAAATTATTTAAAAAGAAAAGATTTGATTTTTACCGGAAGAACTTTATTCGGGGCTATGCCTCCAAAGGGTCAGGAATTGGATGACCACTATTTTGGGGTTATCAGACCGAGAATTGCCAAATTTATGAAAGAAGTTAATGTAGAACTGTGGAAGCTGGGGGTATCTTCTAAGACTCAGCATAATGAAGTTGCTCCGGCGCAGCATGAGCTTGCACCTATTTATGCGCAGTGTAATGTGGCGGCGGATCACAATCAGATTATTATGGAGACCTTGAAGCATGTGGCTGAAAAACAGGGTTTGCAGTGCCTTCTTCATGAAAAGCCTTTTGCGGGCGTAAATGGTTCTGGGAAGCATAATAATTGGTCGCTTACAACGGATGATGGGATTAACCTTTTAGAACCAGGCAAAACACCTCACGAAAATATACAGTTTTTATTAATTTTAACTTGTATTCTTAAAGCCGTGGATGTTCATGCGGATTTATTACGTGAGTCTGCAGCAGATGTTGGAAATGATCATCGTTTGGGAGCAAATGAAGCACCTCCTGCAATTATATCAGTATTTTTAGGTGAACAGTTAGAGGATGTATTAACACAGTTGATCAGTACCGGTACTGCAACTCATAGTTTGAAGGGTGGAAGACTTCATACAGGTGTTAAGACATTACCCGACTTTAATAAAGATGCAACAGACAGAAACAGAACATCACCATTTGCTTTTACTGGTAATAAATTTGAATTCCGTATGGTTGGGTCAAGAGATTCTGTAGCGGAATGTAATGTGGTGATTAATACTATTGTAGCAGAGGCTTTTGCAGAAGCTTGCGAAGTATTGGAAAAAGCCGAAGACTTTGATCTAGCTGTCCATGATTTGATAAAAGAATATGCCAGTGAACATGAGAAAATTGTATTTAATGGAAACGGTTATTCGGAAGAGTGGGTGAAAGAAGCTGAGAGAAGAGGTCTGCCTAATATTACATCAATGGTAGAAGCAATCCCGGCTTTGGTAACAGATAAAGCAATAGAACTGTTTAGCAAGTTCAACGTATTTACAAGGCCTGAACTGGAATCAAGGGCTGAGATTCAATATGAGGGTTACTCTAAGGCAATCAATATTGAGGCAAGAGCTATGATTGATATAGCAAGCAAACATATTATTCCAGCGGTGCTTCGTTACATACGTAACTTAGCAGATACGGTAAATGCAGTGGTTCAGGCTGGGTTGGAAGCTCAGGTTTCCATAGTCCTTCTAAAGGAGGCTACTGAATTACTTGCGGTTACGAAAAAGGAACTTACCCATTTAGAAGAAGTAACAGAAATAGCAGCTTGTAAGCCGGCAGGGCAGGAACAGGCAATGTATTACTATGAAGAAGTAGATAAAGCTATGGCAAGACTTCGTATTCCAGTGGATCAGTTAGAGATGATTGTGGATAAAGGAGAATGGCCTATGCCGTCATATGGGGATTTGTTATTCGAGGTTTAAAGAGTGATCCAAACATGCACCAATAAAAAATGGGCTGATAGCAGGAAAACATCCAATGAACAATGGATAAAAAATATACATGGATATTTTCTGCTATCAGCAGTTTTTTGGTACAACATAAAAAAAGCCCCTGAAAAGGGAGGATGCCAGGTAGCTGTCCTACCTGGCATTATTATGAAAAAGTTTATTCAAAATAGTAACTTAATACTTAAGAAGTTGTCTTTTGTTTCTGTTGATAATAATATTATATGTAATAGAAATGAAGAAAGAATGTTAGTTAAGTAAAGGTTTTTTGAATGATAAATGAATAAACTATGAACACAATTTCTTGTTCTACCTATAAATGCGATATGATTAATACTAATAAGTTTTTGATTTGAGTTATGCTAAGTTCAGGAAATACAGGCAGTGTGTCTCAATGTATCTCTATGTTACAAATAAAGTGCGGGAGCTTTTTGGATAAATAGTTGAAATTTGCAATTTATCATCAATATTCCTCCTTGCATAATAAAAAGAAAAGTATTATAATAAAGGGCATCTGAAATGACGAAGGAGGTAATAGACATGGCAAAAGTAACAAAGGACATGCTGATTGGCGAAATCATTGGATTAGATCCACAAATGCCTGTTGTGTTGATGGAAGGTGGAATGCATTGTGTTGGATGCCCGTCTTCACAGGCTGAATCTTTAGAAGAAGCAGCTATGGTTCATGGAATTGAACCAGATGTATTAGTAGCTAGATTGAATGCATATCTGGACAGTGTAAGTAAATAGATTTGATCATAAAAAAGCCGCATCGGTTGATGCGGCTTTTGATAGTTACAGAGTAAATCAGAGTGCTCAATAACTGCCTTATACCAGTTCTGCTATCCTACAGCAATGCCAGTTTCTGCAAAGCGTCTTCTGCAATCAGCTGTTCCATGTGTTCGGTATAAAATGCTTCAGTTGCTGCAGAATATTTACTGCTCATACCATATTCTGAAAGAATATTACAAATTTTATTGAATTCTTCCGGGGTATGATCGGATTTGCTGATGATCAGGTGATAAGTTTTGGAATGATCATCTTTGTACAGTGAATTGTATCCATCATAGCTGCCGTTTAAAACTCCGGCAACCCGAATTACGGAATCGAGTTGAGGGAATTTGTATAATTTTGTCAGGTTGTATGGAACTTCCAATACGGGTTCCTGCTTTTTGGACTTCTTCTTGGTGCTGGCAGCAGGCGTTTTTTCATTCAATGATTTTTTTGCTTCCTGAATTTTCTTAAATAAACTTAAAATATCATCGGCACCTTCCAATTTTGAGGGGGAAACAGGTGAAGCTGCATCTGCTGTCTCGCTGCCGTCTGTGGGTGCAAATTTTGCGAATCTTGTATCCAGTTCTTCCGGATCTTCTACTTTGGTAATAATGAGAATAATGGAATCCTGGGAAACCGGGATTGCCTCTATCATCAGAGGAATGTCATTTGCCTCAAATCCAAACTCATAGGCAGCCTGCTGCATCATATCACGAAACAGAGATTTTGCTTTATCTGTACCATAGGCAAGTTCGCTTAATTTTAATTCGCGATCAATAAGATCTTCTTTTGTCAGCGTACAGCGTATCTGATTGTCGTTGATTTTTTCTATCTTCATATAATCACATCCTATCCAAATATGATACGAACACATCGGGTTATTCTTACAGGCCAGTTAAGCAGCCGCAAGTGCGAAGCGCTTGTAAAACTTAATGTCTTCTTATATTTATATTATATACTGTTACATACAAATATGTAAAGTAAATCACTGGTTTATTTATTCTTTTTTATACAAAATCATTCATGCCCGAAGGACATACAATACCAGAAAACCGGGGTAAATCGTATCATTACTGAGTAACCCATAGTATAAACAATCTTTGTATAGAAGTCAATATATTAGATTTAATATTTTTTCAAAAAATTACTTGATTTTTTATAACTTATTATATATAATAAACGTTAAGAGAAGATATAGGACATAAAAAGAGATAAAAAGGAGGGGAGGAGCCCGGACATAATTTTATTCTTTTAGATTCTATATTTCGATATATCTGATCAGCGATATTCTTCGCAGATTTCGAGCAATTAATTCATTGCATTTTTCCAAATAAGTTCAATTGAATTCACCTGTTAAGATGATTTTATAAACTCTGGATTTATGTCCCTGTTTTCTCTTAGATGTTACTGATTATTATAAAGACGAAAGCTGTAAAAGGCCTGCGCATTTGAGAATAATATATCACATAAGCACCTAAGGAAATTTCAGATGCGTACAGATGTCTAGGAAGTGAGTGATGAGGATGAAACCAGAAAAAAATAAAAAGCGTAAAAAGAATGAACCGCTTAATGCTCTGCTGTATCAGGAATTAGAGAGGTACGATGAAGCAGGGGTTTCTCTGTGGCTGGACGGAAAGCCCAGTGATCCCGAAAGCATCGCAAGAGCATGCACAGCGAGAGAAGAAAATAATTATATGAGAGATTATTACAGTAATGACCGTAATGAAATTTATGGTATTGGGTTCGATAAAATATAATGCTGTTGAATACAAGGCCCCCTTTGCAATCAATTGGCAGTAATTGTTTAAAAAATGTCGAATTATGTAATGACGAATCGTAAAAATGTGTTATACTAGACAGGTGGAGAGATAAATATAAACAGGAGGTGCAATGAATGAAGAAAAAAATTGTACCGGTTATTGCCGCAGTTGTGATGATTGCGATCGTTGCTTTAATTGGTATAGCTACAAAGGTTGTAGAAAAGTACACGCCTACAAACGAAAGGATGAGCGTGGAAGAATATTATGGAATTACAAATGAGAATGAAATGGCACTGATCCTGCAGGATCAGGTGGTTGAATATAAGGGATTTTTATCTGGTGATATTGCGTATATCGATTATGAAGCGGTAAAGAATTATTTAAACAGCCGTTTCTTCTGGGATGCGAGTGCCAATATCTGTGTCTACACGACTCCTACGGATATCATAACGATACCGGCTGGAAAAAAAGAGTATACGGTTTCTGCAAATAAGCAGAGCGAAAACTATGAGATTGTAAAGGTAGATGGGGATAAGGTATACCTGGCAGCAGATTTTGTGCAGAAGTACACGAATATGGATTACAAGCTTGAAAAAGAACCAAACCGCATGATGATTACATATAAATGGGGTAAGGTTACTTATGCAGATCTGAAAAAGTCAGAAAGTGTCCGTTATCAGGGCGGAATAAAAAGTCCGATCCTGACAGATGTAAAGAAAAATGATCAAGTAACAGTCATTGAGGTAATGGATGACTGGACAAAGGTGATGACAAAAGACGGATATATTGGATATGTACAAAATAAGCGTCTGACAAATTCACGTGAAGAAGAGACAAGCAGAGATTTTGAAGAACCAGTATATACGAATATTGTCAGGGACCATAAGATTAATCTGGTCTGGCATCAGGTGACGAACGAAGACTCTAATGCAGCACTTGCGACGGATATTGCAGGGCTGAAGGGGGTAAATGTTATTTCACCAACTTGGTTTTCGATTGCTGACAATGACGGAAACATCACCAGTCTGGCTGATGCGGATTATGTAAAGACTGCACAGGCAAATGATCTGGAGGTTTGGGCATTGATTGACAACTTCAATGAACAGGTGGATACTACGAAGGTACTAAGTTCTACTGCATCCAGAGAGAAGATTACAAATCAGCTGATTGCGTCCGCTATTCAAAATGGTTTTGAAGGAATTAACGTGGATTTTGAGTCGATTCCGGAGGATGCTGCAGATGGCTATATTCAGTTTATCCGTGAATTATCGGTAAAATGCCGTAAGAATGGAATCGTTTTATCCATAGATAACCCAGTTCCGAAGCCTTTTACTGCTCATTATAATCGAAAAGAGCAGGGAATTGTAGCTGACTATGTGATTATCATGGGCTATGACGAGCACTACGTGGGATCCGAAGAGGCCGGCTCTGTGGCATCCATGCCATTTGTGAAGGCTGGAATTACAGATACCATTGCCGAAGTGCCTGCAGAGAAGGTAATTAACGGTGTGCCTTTCTATACCAGATTGTGGAAAACGACAACCAATAAGAACGGTTCTACGGAGCTGTCCAGCGAAGCAATTGGTATGGATCAGGCAGACGAGACTCTTGCAAATAATGGAGTAGAGGCTGCCTGGGACGAAGGGACTATGCAGGACTATGCTGAGTTTACCGGCGGTGACGGCAATAACTACAAGATCTGGCTGGAGAATGAAAAGTCCATTGAGGAAAAGGCCAAATTAGTGAAGGAATACAATCTGGGTGGAATCGCCGCCTGGAAGCTTGGTTTTGAGAGATCGAGCATCTGGGACGTCATTTTGAAATATGTAAGTTAATAAGAAGCGTGATAAGTGAAAGCGGTACTCAGGATACTCAGGATAAATGAAAGTGATTCTTAGGATAAGTGCAAATAGTACTTAGGATAAGTTAGAATAAGCGAGGTACTCAGGATAAATGTAAACTGTACTTCAGCCATGGGGCAGTTTTATAAACAAATAGAGAAGTCATAGAATGTAGCATATCCCTGCCGCATATACTGGTAATAAGTGTATGAGACAGGGATATTTTTATGAGAAAAAATATGATAGAACTGGGAATGGGAATAATGGTGCTGGTAGGTGCCTATTTCCTGGGCAGTATGGGTGGAAGCCTGGTGGCGGACAGCAGGCAGGCAAATAGTATAGCAGTCACCGCAGAATCCGGAAGTGGAAAAACCCAGGTGAGTCAGGCGGGGACGGACAAATTAATAGTACTGGATGCTGGACACGGGGGTGATGATCCGGGTAAGGTAGGAATTAATAAAGCGCTTGAGAAAGACCTGAATCTGGCTATTGCCAAGAAGCTTCAGAAGATACTGACGGATCAAGGTGTTACGGTTGTAATGACCAGGGAGACTCAGGATGGATTATATGATGCCGGAGCTTCCAATAAAAAACAGCAGGATATGAGAAAAAGATGTGAACTCATTGACAAAGCCAATCCCAGATTTACGGTTAGTATCCATCAAAATAGTTATACTGCCGAGTCTGTACATGGACCACAGGTTTTTTACTACTCCCAGTCTGCTGACGGGCAGAAAATTGCAGGTTACATACAGGAATCACTGAATCAGGGACTTGGGGTGGATCGGCCCAGAGAGATCAAGGCTAATGACAGTTATTATCTGCTGAAAAAAACAAAGAGTCCCACGGTTATTGTGGAATGCGGATTTCTGAGCAATCAGGCTGAGGCTTCTATGCTGGTAACAGACGAATATCAGGAAAAAGTGGCACAGGCAGTGTGTAACGGTATATTAAAAAGCCTCGAGGAATGATTTACCAAATAGAATATCGTAGATTTCAGGTCATAATAAAAGCTTCTGCTTTTTGGTGAAACAGCCAATTAAGCGGGAGTTTTTTATTTGCCAATAATACACCCGAATATTTCAAAATTCAGGGGAAACATTTAACATTGCCCTTTTATGTGACTGATGGTATAATATGGACGATAGTTATTTTTAAATTTAAGAAGAAATCTGAACAACTTCAGATTCAAGAGGCAGATTATGGATACAATCATAGAAGTGATGGATCAGCAATTGAATGACGGAGGTATCCGGAAAGCCGGGGAGATATTAAAGAACGGCGGTCTGGTGGCATTTCCGACAGAGACGGTTTACGGACTGGGGGCAAATGCTTTGGATGAAAGGGCGGCAGCCAGGATTTATGAAGCCAAAGGACGTCCTTCCGATAATCCGCTGATTGTACATATTGCAGAAATGGCAGATCTGTATGGCATAGCAGCAGAGGTTCCCCAAAAGGCAGAGGCTCTTGCAAAAGCATTTTGGCCGGGACCGCTTACCATGATCTTCAAAAAAAATGACATAGTTCCTTATGGAACAACGGGTGGATTAGATACTGTGGCGGTGCGTATGCCCCGTCATGAATTGGCATGCGCTTTAATCCGGGCAGGCGGCGGCTACATAGCGGCTCCCAGCGCGAATACTTCAGGAAGACCCAGTCCTACGAAAGCGAGCCATGTGGAAGAAGACCTTTCCGGGAAGATTGATATGATTATTGACGGTGGAAGTGTAGGTATCGGGCTGGAATCTACAATTGTGGATATGAGTGAAGATACGCCTACGATACTAAGACCGGGATATATCAACCGGGAGATGCTGGAGGAAGTGATTGGACCGGTTCAGGTAGACCGGGCATTGTTAAAAGACGATGCGTCTATTCATCCAAAGGCACCGGGCATGAAGTATAAGCACTATGCACCGAAAGCAAATCTGATTATTCTGGAAGGTGAGGAACAAAACGTCATTTCTAAAATCAATGAGTTGATTCAGCAGGAAATACAGTGTGGGGGAAGTCCGGGGGTTATTGCATCTGATGAAACAGCCGGGGCTTATACAGGCGGTATGATTAAATCTATCGGAACCAGGAACGATGAACTTTCTATTGCACAGAATCTGTATGGGATTTTGCGGGAATTCGATGAGCTTGAGGTAACGCAGATTTTCTCAGAGGCTTTTGAGACACCAAAGATGGGACAGGCGATCATGAACCGTCTGATGAAAGCAGCAGGGCATCAGATCATCAAAGTATAAGGAGCAAAAACGATATGAAGCATTATGATAAGCTTATATTTGTAAGTAATAGCGACACATGTCGAAGTCCTATGGCAGAAGCGATTATGAAGAGTAAATTTTTGCTGGAAGATCTACTGATCGAATCTAAGGGACTGATCGTGCTTTTTCCGGAGCCGGTGAATCAGAAAGCAGAGGCGGTGCTGGTAAGCAACGGGCTCTCGATGAAAGATCATACGGCAACTCCGCTGGTTCAGGAGGATTTTGACAAGCGGACGCTGATTCTGACTATGGATGAATGGGAAAAGAATAAAATCTTTGAAGAACATGAAAATGCTTATAATGTACATCTATTGACTGAATATGCAGGCTCGAAAGGAGACATTCCCAATCCGGTTGGCGGAACGCTGGTGGAGTATGGGGAATGCTTCGAATATTTAAAAGAATTGATATCAAAATTAGTAGTAGTCTTAAATGAGGAGGAATTGTTATGTTAGGAATAGGCTGTGACCATGGCGGATACACATTGAAGCTGGAAATCATGGAACATTTAAAAAAACGAGGTATCGAATATAAGGATTTTGGCTGTGACAGTGAAGCAGCTGTGGATTACCCGATTTATGCAAGGGCAGTTTCCAATGCAGTTGTGAACGGTGAGTGCGACAGGGGAATTCTGATCTGCGGAACCGGAATTGGTATATCCATTGCGGCAAATAAGATCAAGGGAATTCGTGCAGCACTTTGTTCAGACTGCTTCAGTGCAGAAGCAACAAGGCTTCATAATGATGCCAATATCCTGGCGATGGGAGCCAGAGTGGTAGGGCCGGGTTTGGCACTTAAAATAGTGGATACGTTCCTGGATACACCATTTTCCGAAGAAGAAAGACATAAGAACAGAATCTCTCTGATTGAAGAGTAATTTAAAAAATGTAATTGTAATTTCACTGTATAAAGCAGAAGATAAAAATAAAAAATAACAAAAAGAGAAACGTACATCGCTTAATGTGCGTAAGGAGGTAGGGCAATGTCAAAGGTGACAGTTATGGATCATCCACTGATCCAGCACAAGATTGGAATTATTCGCAGGAAAGAAGTAGGATCAAAGGATTTCAGGCAGATGATCAGCGAAATAGCAATGCTGATGTGCTATGAGGCAACCAGGGATTTAAAGTTAGTAGATGTTGACATTGATACCCCTATCTGTCCGATGACGGCGAAAGAACTTCAGGGAAAGAAACTGGCAGTAGTTCCTATTTTAAGGGCAGGACTTGGAATGGTAGACGGTATGCTGGCTATGATACCTGCGGCAAAGGTAGGACATATCGGACTTTACCGTGATCCGGATACGCTGGAACCTGTAGAATATTATTCAAAATTACCGGCAGATTCCTGGGACAGAGAAGTATTTGTAGTAGACCCGATGCTGGCAACAGGCGGATCTTCTTCAGCAGCTATTAATCTGCTGAAAGAAAAAGGTGTTAAAAATATACGGTTTATGTGTATCATCGCAGCACCGGAAGGTGTAAAACGCATGCAGAAGGAACATCCGGATGTGGATATCTATATCGGTGCGCTGGATGATCATTTGAACGACCATGGTTATATTGTACCCGGCCTTGGAGATGCCGGAGACCGTATCTTTGGTACAAAATAAGAGATATTGGAGGGATTTACAATGAGCTGTAAAAGGACTGATTATATTTCCTGGGATGAGTATTTTATGGGGGTTGCAAAACTTTCGGGAATGCGCTCAAAAGATCCGAATACACAGGTAGGAGCCTGTATCGTCAGCAATGATAATAAAATATTATCTATGGGATATAATGGTTTTCCAATGGGATGTTCGGATGACGAATTCCCCTGGTGCAGAGAAGGAGATGCGCT
Source organism: Clostridiales bacterium (assembly GCA_018365455.1). Classification (GTDB taxonomy): domain Bacteria; phylum Bacillota; class Clostridia; order Lachnospirales; family Lachnospiraceae; genus Robinsoniella. The sequence continues at coordinate 140,739 of JAGZJZ010000012.1, read as the reverse complement.
GGACACCAAGTATGTGTATACCACCCACAGTGAGTTAAATGCAATTCTTAACTACAGGGGCGGGAGTCTGGAGGGTGCCAAGCTATATGTATCCCTTTTCCCCTGTAATGAATGTGCAAAGGCAATCATACAGGCGGGCATCACTCATGTAATCTATGACTGTGATAAATATGCAGATACGCCGGCGGTTATTGCATCTAAGAGAATGATGGATGCCGCAGGTGTAGAATATCGGCAGTATCAGCATACGAATAGAAAGATTGAGATTGAACTTTAGAAACAGCGTCCTGGAGAGGGACGCTGTTTTTACGCATAAGCAGTACCGGATACGTTCCGGGGCAGGGAACTGTTGCATAAACCAGACAATTAAGGTTATTTTAAACAATAATATATGGTTTTCATATTTCTTCTATGATAGTATAGTAGAGAGAAAAGTTTACTGAAACGCACAGATGGCAGAAAGCAATTTAAATGCGCTTAGAGCCGGCTGTAAGAACGATTAAGTCAAAAATCCCGCTGGCAAGTAACGGGGCATCAAATTTGTAACGCAGCGAGCAGCGGGGTTTTTGTTCTTCGCTTCCGCTCCGGTCGTTGCTAAACGAACGGCCACTGAACGTTCAGCAACCCTCGCGGCAGTCGCCAAATGAACGCGCCAGCGTGTCCGTTTGGCTCGTTGCTCGCGGGAATAAATAATGGAATATTGTCTCAATAATTAAAATACAAGGTAAAAAATTTGGAATGCGGCATAGGAGGAAAGTATGTCTATATATGTACAAAAAGTAAGACAGATTATAGAAGAAGTAAAAAAAGCAGTGGTAGGTAAGGATGCCTGCGTAGAGAAAGTTATGATGGCAATGCTGGCAGGCGGGCATGTACTGCTGGAGGATATTCCGGGTGTGGGTAAGACTACTATGGCTTTGGCGTTTTCCAGAGCGATGGATCTGCTTTGGCACAGGGTACAGTTTACACCGGATGTATTGCCAGCAGATATCACAGGATTTTCTATTTATCAAAAGGAATTAAACCAGTTTTCTTTTCAGCCGGGTGCTATTATGTGCAACCTGTTTCTGGCAGATGAAATTAACCGTACTTCTCCAAAGACACAGTCTGCACTTCTGGAGGTTATGGAAGAAGGAAATGTCACCGTAGAGGGTGTGACCAGGGAGGTACCAAAGCCTTTTATCGTTATTGCTACCCAAAATCCCATTGGATCAGCCGGAACGCAGATGCTGCCGGAGTCACAGCTGGATCGGTTTATGGTCTGTATGACCATGGGTTATCCGGACGTGGAAAATGAAATTGCGATTTTGAAAGACCGGGGGTCAGGTAATCCGATTGAAAACATTGTGCCTGTCATTCAGGCGCAGGAACTGGTTCAGATGCAAAAGGAAACAGAACAGGTCTTTATTCACGACGTGATTTATACGTATATAGCAAAATTGATTGCGGCGACCAGAGAAAATCCTTATCTGGAACTGGGGGTCAGCCCCAGAGGGACTATAGCAGTGACCCGTATGGCTAAGGCGGCTGCTTATCTGGAGGGCAGAAATTATGTGACTCCAAATGATGTATGCATGGTTTTGAAGGATGTGAGCATGCACCGAATTAAATTAAATGCCAGGGCGAGAGTGAACCACGTTACCACGGAGGGGGTAATGGATGAGATACTGGAAAAGGTACCAAAGCCCACACCTAAGAGGAAGTAGGGTTAATGCATGAAAAATAAAATAATTTATCTTCTGGTTCTGGCAGCTTCGGTTTTCTTCGGTATTATGTATGACGGGGAATTTCTGATGATCCTGGTGCTTTTTGAGGTGCTGTTTGCTGCTGCTATGTATCTGATGTCATGGATGCTGGCATACGGAATCAGCATACGCCTGGAAGTGAAGGGACCGGTGGCATCCAGGGATGAAATGATTCCGGTGGAGATCTATGTTAAGAATAAATGCTGGATGCCGGTAAATCATCTGGTAATGAAGCTGGTTGTCAGCAACGGATTTTCCGAAAACGGAGAAAAAGAAACGGTAAAAGGTGCGGTACAGGGATCCAGTGAGGTGCGGATACAGTGCAGCATCAGTTCCAGGTATTGCGGACGGGTTCAGGTTATGCTGGAGCGGATCAAAGTCTATGACTATCTGATGCTCTTTTCCAGAAAAAGAAAAATGCAGGAAAAGATTCAGGTGAACATACTTCCTGAAGTGTATCATATAGAAGCGGAGATCAGTGAACGCACAAGGCGGTTCCCTGTTGAGGGAGAAGAGTATGAGACTCACAGAAGCGGAGATGACCCGTCAGAGATCTACCAGGTGCGGGAATTCAGAAACGGAGATACGCTGCAGCGGGTACACTGGAAATTAAGTGCCCGGACAGATGAATTGATGACGAAGGAATTCAGTATGCCCAAGGGGTGTAAAATTCTGTTCCTGCTGGATTTTTTTTGGGCGAGCAGCCAGGGACGGATGCTGGACCAGATGAATGCATTTTTGGAAACTGCCGTTTCCTTTTCTAATGCCCTTGCAAGAGAAGAATGTCCCCACTATGTGTCCTGGTATGATAAAGCACACAATGAGCTTGTGAGAAAACAGGTTGTGGATGAGGAATCTTTTTACGAGATGATGGAAGAACTGCTGACAGCAGTGTTTTATATGGAATCTTATGATATGGAGGCTGGGTACAGAGCCGAATATCCGGGAGGAAATTTCAGTACGGTCATGATGCTGGATGGGAACCTGGAGTTAATGATGAATGGAGAGGCTCGTGCGCAATTTGTGAAAGATGATATGAAGTCCCAGCTGGAGGGTTATTTCCTTCAGGTATAGAAATGCTTCTTGGATGCTGCAGACACATATCAGGAACTATGATTACGGATCAAATGGATGGAAAATAATAAACTATGAGTAGAGCAGATAAAAAGACAGGAATTAATTTAAAGGCCGAAAAGGTGACGGTGATTGCTCCCAGGACGAAAGTACATGGGCTTAGTTTTATTGTGCTGTTTTTATTCTTTCAGGCTGGCTTGTACGGGACGTTTTATTCTTTTATAACTTCATTTCGGGTAGAGTTTGGAGAGAATATACTGTTCTGGGGAATTCTCGTGATGGGACTGCTTCTCTGGTTATTTTACTTTACGGGAAAATACATGAGGATGTTAATCCCCATATCCCTGATCGGCACCTGTGCCTGGGCATATTGGCATGCAGAGGAACTGAAGAACCAGTCTCTGATCGTGATGAATGCAATCCGGGAAGCGGCAAACAGGTATTTTGTCATGGAACTGGATCCCTATACGACGAATCCCCTTCTTGGAAATGATACAACCGAAATTCTGCTGCTGATCATGATTTTATTTGGAGTGACGCTGTTTTTGGGGCTGGTGGCAGTAAAAAGCCGTATGCTGGTTCTGATGGGAACAATCCTTCCTACTGCCGGTGCTATGATGGTGGGGCTGGTTCCTTCCTTCTGGTCCCTGTGCCTGATCCTGTTTTGCTATGTAGGTGCATTTACCATGGGGAAAGGAGAGTTTTCCCTTCGAAAAAATAAGGTAATGGTGCCAAAGTATTACCGGAATGGCGTGGTGGGCTACAGCGCTTTATTTATGGGTGTGGCAGCGGTGGCGCTCTTTGGGATTTCGTATCTGGTGCTGAACCCCCAGATGGAGAAACTAAATGTGCAGGTGAAAGAAGCCAGGGTATTTGTTCAGAATAATTCACTGGTAGAGACTGTAAGGAATATGTTTCCCAAACTTCGCATCAGTATGTCGGGAGCCGGGCAGATAGACAGCGGGCAATTAGGCGGAAACGTCTATTTTACCGGAGAAGAAGCTTTGAAGTTAACCTTATATGGGGAACCAGGAGAGACAATTTACTTAAAGGGATATACTGGGGATGAGTATACAGGAAGCCGCTGGTCAGAGGATGATGATCTTTCTTTTTTTGCAGATGCACAGATGGGAACGGCGCAAGAGGTACGGCGTGAGTATTTCGAACAGCCTTTTCAGCTGGCATCCATGCTGGAGGAAGAAGCCAGTGAATATTTAAAACAGACGATTTTGGTTAAAAAAACAGGCGCATCCTCGGAAGAGGAATATGCACCCTATATTTCCAGACAGGAATCTGGCGCCAAAAGTGAAACAGCCTATTCCTTTTATGAAAGAGGAAGCTATGAACAGCTGATAAATGCAAATGGTTATGCCAGTTTATACGATTTCAGCCCATTGTCCGGAAACTACCGGGACTATGTATATGGAAAATATCTGTCTTATCCGGCGGAGCGGCTGACCAATCTGGCTGCACTATGTGAATCGCATCCCATGACGGATCTGAATGATATTAAGGACTTTATTGTTACGACTCTGACCGGAAATGCAAAATATAACCTTCAGCCGGGTGCATGCCCTGCCAATAAAGACTTCGCAGAATATTTTTTATTTGAACGCAAAGAAGGATACTGTGTCCATTTCGCAACAACCGCGGTACTGATGTTCCGCATGTATGGAATTCCGGCAAGGTATGCAGCGGGATATATCGCTCCTGCTTCTGAGTTCACCATAAATGCAGACGGGGAATACGAAGCACATATCAAGGATGAAAAGGCTCATGCATGGGCGGAGATCTACGTAGACGGGCAGGGCTGGATGCCGGTAGAGGCAACTCCGGGCTATACGGGTGCCGTAAACCGGAATAATGAAGAACAGTCAGAGACTGCCAGGACGGAAGCCCAGAGCGAACAGAAGAAACAGGTCCAGACGGAAGGCAGGCAGGAACTGAAAACGGAGGCGCAAACAGAGACGGCGGATAACAATCACTTTTTCCAGGACAGTATGGCTGGAAGGATCTCATTGATGATTATATTGGCTGCTGCTGCAGCGGCTCTGATCATTGCCATTATCATGTTACGCAGAATCCTGATTCTAAAGAGACGGGCAGCAGAAGATGTGAGCGGTATCTTTGCATCGATGTATGAAGTAATGGTGCTAGGCGGACTGCCTAAGAAATTAGATGGTACAGAGCCGGGATTTGTAAAGGAAGTGGTGCAGCGATTTGATGGAATAGACCCAAATGAATTTGCGAGAGCTATGGATCTTGTAATGCAGGCCAATTATGGGGACGTTGTGATCAGTTCTGAAGACACCGGATTTGTCAGGGAAGTATATGAAAAGGTTTGTAAAATTGTGTATCAAAAACTTTCCGGAGCAGAAAAACTGGAATTTAAGTATTTAAAAGTATTTTAAAATAAATATCCGCATGCAGCCGGTGGATTCTAAAGACACCGGGGCATGCGGATATTTTAGATGAAAGCGGACGCATTGCGTGCCATGTAAAACGCTGGTACTCAACTGATTACTACACCAGTGCCGCCCGGCGCTAGTTAAACAAACCGGACAAATCACCATGCCAGAGGATATGCAGCTCATGAAGGGCGCGTGTAATCGCCACATACAGAAGCTTAGCATCACCCTCATTTTCCTGGTAACTCTCCGTATCGGGATTCCAAAGTAAAACCGTGTCAAACTCCAGACCTTTGGTAAGTGCAATGGGAAGTACCATGACGCCCTTCTGGAAGTTCATCTCAGTTCCGTTTTCAACGGCAATCTGCTCTGCTAAAAGCTGTTCCACAGCCTGTGCTTCTTCCTGGGTACGGCAGATGACTGCGGTGGTGTCAAATCCCCGCTCCTGGATGCCTTTAATTGCCGCAACAGCCTGTCCCGCCATTTCTTCCGGTGAACATTGATATAGCTGAACGGGTGACCCGTGACGGATTACGGGCTGTATCTTATAGGCGCCGGAAGATGCCTTATCTAAAACTTTTCCGGCATATTCGGAGATTTCAATTGTATTTCGGTAACTCTTTGCCAGAATCCGGAAATGTTCTTTTTCCGGATCAAACACTTCATTGCATAGTTCATCCCAGCTGTTCATTCCGGTAGTATAATTGATATTCTGGGAAACATCTCCCATAATGGTAAAGTAACAATCCGGCAGTGCATTTCTTAAAACATAGTAAATCATAGGTCCAAAGTCCTGGGCTTCATCTATGATAATCTGCCCGAATTCATCCGATGCTTTTGCCTCTGTCATCCGTTTTCGTATAAATACCATAGCTGCAAGATCGTAGATATCGAAGGACTCCTTTTGAATATCCGCCAGGGTGCAGTCCACATCCAGGGAATTATGATCGGCTTCGTAAGCCAGTAAAAAATTGATATAAATTGTCAGAGGCGTTTTTGCCTCGGCTTCCCATTTGAAATAATTGCGGTACTGGGACAGTTTCTTTGGACGGTAATCTTTTTTAGAACCATCAGTCAGAAGGCGGATTCTGTTCTTGAGCCGTTCATTCAGCTGAGCCAGTTTTTGTTTCAGGGACAAACCACGGCTGAGACTGAGTGCTGAGCGGATACTGTCAGCAGAGAGGATTACTCCAAGCACCGGATCCTTAATGCTTTTGCAGGGGATGGACTGATATTCAATTTTTTTCAGATAATCTCCCAGACGGTAGATAAAATCCAGTTTACTTTTAAATGCGGATTGTGGCTTCATTTGGATATATTTGAATTTTTTCTTCCAGTCTTTATCCAGCAGATAAACCAGGAAAAGGTCCATACGCTTCTGCCCGATACCGGATACATCCAGTTCAGGCAGCCCGCTTGTAATATAGCTTAAAAGCATGTCATTACTTCCGATAATGCAGAATTCCTCCGGGGAAAACCGGTGTGCATAGTTATATAAAATATAGGAGATCCGATGCATGGCAACCGTAGTTTTCCCGCTTCCGGCAACTCCCTGGACAATGATATCCGTAAATGGTGTATCCCGGATGATCTCATTTTGTTCTTTTTGAATGGTGGAAATAATATCACCCAGTACAACATCTTTATTTTTGGCAAGATATTTGACTAAAAGCTCATCATTGGATGCCACATCGCTGTCATAAAAGCCGGTCAGCTTACCCTGGACGATATCAAAGGTTCTCTTTAACTTAAGATCGATTTCGATATCACCGACTTCCGGCACATGGTATTTTCCACGTCCTAATGTATTTTCGTAGTAGACGCTGGATATAGGAGCACGCCAATCCACAATGATAATCTCTGTTTTGTTGCGGCTGATACCGTTTTTACCAATATAGATGCTTTCCGGTTTTGCAAATTCAATTTCCTCATAATCCACGCGTCCAAAATAAGGTTTTTCCAGTGCTGCCCGGTTCTTCCGCAGGGAATTTGCTGCGTGAGTGGTCATATCCTGGCTTACAATCAACTGGTCATAAAGCTCCGTGTCTCCCTGTTGAATGGCAATATATAATTCATCGGTTTCCCGGCGGCTGTTTTGCACCTGCTTCTCATAAAATGCGATATTTTCTTTGATAATCCCGGTGCATTCCTGTAAATGCTGCTGTTCCTGATCCATCGTCTAACCTCCTCTTGTTATATAATGTATTTTGTAGCTCCTCATAGCATAGAGAATCGCGTTCTTATTTTTAGCGACAGGGTATTATCATATCAAAGATCATTGTAAAATACCAGCATTATTATGTAAAATTTGGAATTTGCTGAAGAAGGGGGAAGAGCGTGTTTGAAAAGTTATTCCTGACATCTGCACGCCCACTTTGCGGCATATTTGCACCGAATTCAGATTACATAACTCGCTATGAACTCTTCATTTGGGACAAACTTCCCACAAACTGGGATGTACAGCTGTCAGAAAGCAATTTTCAAACACGCTCTTAGAACATTACTCTTTATTTATATATGGTACGTTGTGCTATATGTCTTTCTTTTCGGCATCATCAATGTAGTTCTGATATTTCTGGAAATCCCCGCGGTAGATTACGTGGAGCAGTGTATCCAGCTGCCTTAGCGCTTTTAACATCTCTGCAGGTGTAATTAGTGCTTGTTCCATGGCATCGGCAAGTTCATCCAGATCAATAACCTTGAGCTTCCCGTCCGGATAGACGATGACGTCAGCCAGAAGATCCGTAAATATATAAGTATCGGTGGATTCTTCATAGTCGTAGGTGATAATGTCGCAGTACCAGCTGATCAGCCGGCTTTCGTGGTCATAGAATTTGCTGACCTTAATCCCTTTATCCAGAAGATAACAGGAAAGCCCGTGATGCAGCGTTTTCTTTGGATGAAGGGTATTCCATTTCGTGAGAATAATATGATCATCCCGGTAGAGCAGGATATCATCTTTTAATAAGACGCATTCCTCCGGGATCAGGCGTTTACGGTAAAGTATGGGGTTGGTCATGGCAGTACCTCCGATGGTATATTTTTTACAACGGTCAGGGAATCGTTCTCTACGAATTCCTGTTCCGAGGATTTACGCTTATAATAAGTAAGATTATAGGAATCCGGATCTGTCAGTTTTAAAAATTCACTTGGGGTACAGCCCGTAATTTCCTTAAATACCCGGTTAAATGTTCGAATGTTATTAAAACCGCAGTCAATGGCAATGTCTGTGACCTTGCTGCTGGTATTTTTAAGTTCGTTGGCAGCGTGCTCTACGCGTACCATATTCAGATAGGTGACAAAATTAATCCCAATCAGTTTTTTAAATACTTTGGAAAAGTGGCTTTCGCTGAAATTCATTTGCTTTGCGGCAAATGACAGCGTAATATTGTCGGCATAGTGTTCTTCCATATAAGATAAGAGCTGCTGCATGTCGTATAGCATGTTGATGCGTTTACTGGTGCTCTGCAGGCCGCTGTCATTCTTTGGCAGTCTGCGTTTCAGCAGATACCAGAATTCCCTTAAGGCGGCTGTAATGATCTCTTTGTAATAAGCTTCCTTGTTCTTAAGTTCCACGCCTACCCGGTCCAGCAGAGATACCAGCGTTTCATTCATGCCGTAGGATTCCAGCATGTCTCTGGTCACGCAGGGGTGGGAAAACTGGGAGTGGTGATAAAGAGAACTGATAATGCCAGGATCAAAGATAATGAATTCCAGGACATTCTCCATATTTGACGAGTCACTGTAATGGAAATCACCCGTGTCCACAATGACCAGGTCACCGGCGTGGGCAGTAAAAATATCATCATTGATGCTGAAATGGGCACTGCCCTGGCGAACATAAATAAATTCGATTTCCTGATGCCAGTGTGCCAGGAAGCTGATATTCTCATAGGATGAATGCCATACCATAAAATCGGAATCATAGGAACGGACTTCATGGAATGCTTTCATAGTATGTGTTTGACCTCGTGTTCTTTCAAATTCTGTTTTAAAACGTTTAACTCCATTTTTGTGTTGATGATATAGTATAACAAAAATCACAAAAATTGTCCATATCCTAACATAATTTTACGTGCAAAATGAAAAAATATGTTGTATACTTAGTACATAAAATGCGGAAGGGATAAAACCGCATTGTGTAAAGTGTATAAACAAACCAAACAATTTATTAAAATGGAGGTAATTTCAAATGGCAGAAAGCAGATTGATCGGTGGATACCCAGTAATCGGAATCAGACCAACAATTGACGGACGTAGAGGCGCTTTGGATGTAAGAGGTTCTTTGGAAGAGCAGACTATGAACATGGCGAAATCAGCAGCTAAATTATTCGAAGAGAATTTAAAATATTCAAATGGTGAACCGGTTAAAGTTGTAATTGCAGATACTACAATCGGACGTGTTGGTGAGACAGCAGCCTGTGCTGAAAAGTTCAGAAAAGAAGGCGTTGATATCACATTGACAGTTACTCCTTGCTGGTGCTATGGCGCTGAGACAATGGATATGGACAAGAACACAATCAAGGGTGTTTGGGGATTCAATGGTACAGAGAGACCAGGTGCTGTTTACCTTGCATCAGTTCTGGCTACACATGCTCAGAAAGGACTTCCTGCTTTTGGTATCTACGGACATGACGTTTGTGATGCAGACGACACAGAGATTCCTTGTGATGTAAAAGATAAATTATTAAGATTTGGCCGTGCAGCTGTAGCAGCAGCTTCCATGAGAGGAAAATCTTATTTACAGATCGGTTCCATCTGTATGGGAATCGGCGGATCTATCATTGATCCTGCATTTATCGAAGAATACTTAGGCATGAGAGTGGAATCTGTTGATGAAGTAGAAATCATCCGTCGTATGACAGAAGGTATCTATGATGAAGCAGAATTCAAGAAAGCTCTTGCATGGTCCAAAGAAAAATGCAAAATCGGATTCGACAAGAACCCACCTGAATTACAGGTATCTGACGAGCAGAAAGAAAAAGATTTTGAATTCGTAGTTAAGATGATGTGTATCATCAAAGACTTAATGAATGGAAATAAGAACCTGGATCCGAAATTCTCTGAAGAAGCAATCGGACACAATGCTATCGCAGCAGGATTCCAGGGACAGAGACAGTGGACAGATTTCTATCCAAACTGTGATTTCCCGGAAGCAATGTTAAATACTTCCTTCGACTGGAATGGAGCAAGAGAGCCATATATCCTGGCTACAGAAAATGACGTATTAAACGGTCTTGGCATGATGTTCATGAAATTATTGACCAACAGAGCACAGATCTTTGCAGATGTTCGTACATACTGGAGCCCGGAAGCAGTTAAGAAAGCTACCGGATATGATATTGAAGGTGTTGCGAAAGATGCAGGCGGATTTATCCACTTAATCAACTCTGGCGCAGCTTGCCTCGATGCAAACGGACAGGCAAAAGATGAAAACGGCAATGGCGTTATGAAGCCATGGTATGACGTTACAGAAGCAGATCAGGATGCAATCATGAATGCAACTACCTGGAATCCTGCTGATAACGGATATTTCAGAGGAGGCGGATTTTCATCCCGTTTCTTAACAGAAGCTGAGATGCCGGTAACCATGATCCGTCTGAATCTGGTAAAAGGCTTAGGACCGGTTCTTCAGATCGCTGAAGGACATACTGTAAAACTTCCGGACGAAGTATCTGATAAATTATGGAAGAGAACAGACTATACATGGCCATGTACATGGTTTGCACCAAGAACAACCGGAGAAGGCGCATTTAAGACAGCTTACGATGTAATGAATAACTGGGGCGCTAACCACGGTGCAATCAGCTACGGACACATCGGAGCAGACTTAATCACAATGTGCTCTATGTTAAGAATTCCGGTTGCTATGCATAACGTACCGGAAGAAGACATCTTCAGACCAGCTTCCTGGAATGCATTCGGACAGGATAAAGAAGGTCAGGATTACAGAGCTTGTGCAGCTTACGGACCATTATACAAATAAAAATTTGTAATTATGATATTAGAACCATTGCATATGACCTAATGTGCAATGGTTCTTTTTGTGGTTTTATAGCTAAGTGTATGGGAGATGCAAATAGAAAAAAAGATGCTGTTGTTCTGTGATTTATTCGTAGGCGGCAGCGTTTTTTTATGATATACTAACAAACATAAAGTAAAGGTATAGTCTCAGAACAATAATTCATCCTGCGTGTTTCGCTGAATTATTTAAGCAATGATTTACTAGCCAGGTTTTGATTTTATAGAGAGGATTGTATTGAATGAAGATGAAAAAGAAATTAAAATTACAAAGTACCCTGTACGGACTTGCAGTGAAACAGGGGTTGAGTCTGGCGATTCCGTTCCTTCTGATCGGTTCCTTTGCCCTTTTGCTGAATACTTTTCCGTGGCAGGCATACCAGAATGTTGTCCATGGATTACTAGGCGGAAAACTCTCGGAATTTTTTACAATTATCTATAATCTTACGCTGGGATCGTTAGCTTTGATCCTCATTTTTACCATAAGCATCTCTATTGGAAAACTGGTGGGAAAAGAGGATCTGAATTTCTATCCCACTATTGCGATCTGTTCCTATCTGGCTTTTCTGGGCGGGCTGCAAAACCAGACGGAGTATATTTTTGGAGCGGAATGGGTTTTTACAGCGATGTTTATTACGGTGTTGTCCTGTGCCATGTTTCGCCAGGGGATGAAATTTTACAATAAATTTGAAAAACTACATACAATTGGTGCAGATTACATTTTTAACCAGGCAATGCGGAGTCTGCTGCCTACGGTTGGAATTATTATACTGTTTACAATCCTTGGTATTGGACTGCGGGCAGTGATGGGTGATGGGAATATTATGAACTTTGGTTCCTATCTGTTCCTGAAACTGTTTGAAAAGATTGGCGGAAATATACTGGGGGTGGTTTTGTATATTTTCTTTTCCCACCTGCTGTGGTTTTTTGGCATACATGGGACGAATACGCTGGATGCGGTGGCAAAGCGGCTTTTTGAGCAGGGCATCGATGTGAATCAGGCTTTAATTGCGTCCGGAGGCCAGCCCACCGAGATCTATTCCAAAACATTTCTGGATGTATTTGTTTTTATTGGCGGATGCGGTACAGCGCTTTGCCTGATTATTGCCCTGTTTGTGGCTGCAAAGAAGAGCCACAATAAGCGGCTTGCACAATTTTCCTGCGTTCCGGTGTTGTTTAATATCAGCGAGATAGTTGTGTTTGGCTTTCCTGTTATATTTAATCCCATAATGATTGTTCCATTTATCTTAACGCCAATTGTTATGGCCATTGTCAGCAGCGCAGCCATGGCATTGGGTCTGGTTCCACTGGTAACGAACTCGGTTGAATGGACTTCTCCGGTAATTTTGAGCGGGTATACGGCTACAGGCTCTGTTGCAGGAAGCCTTTTGCAGCTTTTTAATATTGCAATGGGGGTATTTATCTATATCCCATTCGTGAAACGAAGTGAAAGGAAGCAGACGGAAGATTTCACACATGAGGTATTAATGATTCAGAAGGATATGCAGACGGGTGAAGAAAAGGGCAGAATTCCTTCCTTTCTGGATAACTCGTATGAATACAATTATGCTGCCAAGACCCTGGCTGTGGATTTGAATAATGCTATGAAACGAAAGCATCTGGAGCTGTTTTACCAGGTTCAGGTGCACCGGGACGGATCTGTCTATGGCGGGGAAGCGCTTCTTAGGTGGAAGCATCCGGTAGCGGGCTATATCTCACCTCCGCTGCTCATATCTCTGGCGGCGCAATCGGGATATTTAAACACCCTGGGGTACTATATTATTGAAGAAGCGTGCAGGAACATAGAAGAGATTCAGAAGGTTTACGACAAACCCATACATATTTCCGTTAATTTGTCTCCTTATCAGTTGGAGGAAGAGGACTTTGTGGACCGGGTCAGGGAAATTCTTGGGAAGTACACTTTTGGAAATGTAATCCTGGTATTCGAACTTACGGAGCGGGCACTTTTCAGTACAACAGATGCCATCATCAATCGGATCGAGCAGCTGCGTAAGATGGGAATTCAGATCAGTATGGATGATTTTGGAATGGGGCACAGCTCTTTGACTTACCTGCAGCAGAATGTTTTTGAAGAGGTAAAGCTGGATGGAAGTCTTGTAAAGCAGCTGATGAATAAACGTTCGGAAAATATTGTGCTTGGCATAATGCAGCTGGCGGAGTCTCTGCACTTTAAAGTGGTAGCGGAGTTCGTGGAGATGGAAGAGCAGCGGGATGTACTGGCGCGGCTGGGATGTGATATATACCAGGGATATTTGTACGGAAAGGCGGAACAGCTGGAACTGTTTCTGGAATATTTGAATTGTAAAAAGGATGAGTAGAAAGGGTTTCCCCTTTCTCTCATCTTTTTTTCGTTAAGCCTTCATAATGTTCCTCCTGGCTCGCTCCCTTCTCTTGAAAAGCTTTTTATAAAGTTTGCTTGACCCCGAAATATAGTGCCTGCAGTACCAATGTTTTTGCGGGGGTTCTAAAAGCTGACAGAATAGTCTAAAAAGTTGTATATATCTATGAAAAAAATGAAACATATGAAAGGATTATGAAACATATGAAACAATATTGACGGTCCTTTTACGGTAATATATAATGTATTTATCATAAATATAGTTAAATATTAAAAAAAATTGTGCTATTTATACAAATAAAAAAGAACGGGTGGTGATGAAATGGGGTCAACAATACGGGAAGTTGCTCGTGCGGCTGGGGTATCACCGGCGACTGTATCACGATATTTTCATGGAACAAATGTTGTTTCGGATGATGCGGCGAGAAGAATCGAGGAAGCCGTAAAAGAGCTGGATTATGTACCGGTTCACAAACATATAGACCCGGGGGTTATTGCTGTTTTAATTCCGGATCTGAAGCTGGCATATTTTAGTGAAGTTTTAAAGGAGATACTGGAAGCGGCACCCAGATACCGTTATCGGCTGGTGTTTATTCCCACATCACCGGATGATGAAAGTTATAAACTGTTTTTCCGGGAATTGAATATCACAGGGGTTATCTATCTGGAAGAGAATATGAACAGCAGTATGATGAACTACATCGCTGCTAAGAATATTAAAATGGTGATGTTTGGGGGGATCAGCTCGGATGTCCGGTGCAAAATGATACATATAAATGATTTGTCGGCAGCGTATGAGGGGGCAAAATACCTGCTGGAATTAAGGCATGAGAAAATACTGATTCTATCTGATTATCCCAAAAGCATCAGCTCAGGATTTCAGAGAATTACAGGGTGTAAACGGGCTTATGAAGAGTTTGGGGTGCCATTTGAGGAGGCGCTCGCAAAGTATGGGGATCTTACTTATGAAAATGGATACTGGCTTACCAGGCAGGCATTGCAGAAGGGATTGTCATTTAGCGCTGTATTTGCTTTCAGCGATGAAGCAGCAATGGGAGCAATCAGTGCACTTTATGAAAATGGTTTGTATGTGCCAGAACATATTTCGGTACTGGGATTTGACGGAATCAGTATGTCAGAGCATATAGCGCCCAAGCTTTGTACCATTGCCCAGCCCATTAAGAAGATGGTTGAACTTACACTGAACACCTTTTTGGATGTGGAAAAAGATGAAAATGTGGAGATTACAATTCCATATAAAATATTTAAGAGGGGAACCTGCAGGGAAAACGGAAAGAAAACGGAGGAAGGAAAATGAACAAAAAGAAAGTATTAGGGTTTACAATGGCAGCGGTAATGGCGGGGGCAGTTATGCTGGCAGGATGCGGCGGCAGCACCGGAACGGGCGGAGACAATAGTACCCCTAAATCAGAAAACGGAACATCTGAAGCGGACAGCAAGGAAGCGGGAAAAGTCAATATTTCGTTTTCACTCTGGGACGAAGTGCAGAAACCGGTGTTTGATGAAATTGTTGCTAAGTTTGAGGAGGAGCATCCGGATATTCATGTGGATGTGCAGCTGACCCCATGGTCTCAGTATTGGACGAAGCTGGATGCAGCCATGGGCGCGGACAGCGCGGCAGATGTCTTCTGGATGAATACTTATCTGCCGAAATATGCAGAGGCGGGGGTTCTGGAACCGCTGGACAGCTATATTGAGAAAGACACAATTCAGCTGAGTGACTATGTAGATGTGGTAGCCCGAGCTTACAATTATAATGAAATGCAGTATTGTATGCCAAAGGGGATGGATACCGTTCAGGTATTCTACAATAAATCTATTTTTGATAAATATAAAGTGGAGCAGCCAAAGGAAGGCTGGACCTGGGATGATATGAGGGCAGCAGCTGAACAGCTGAAGAGTCAGATTACTAAACAGGGCTCTGATGAATACCCGATCTTAATGGAATTAGATCCCCAGCCCTCGTTCTTTAACTTTATTGCCCAAAACGGAGGATATGTGCTGAGTGAAGATAATAAAACAGCCGGATTTGACCAGGCGGAAACGATAAAAGCATATCAGGATATCATAGATCTGATGGATCAGCAGTTAATGCCGGGCAGTGAAGTGCTTTCTGATACGAAAGGTACAGATCTGTTTTTGTCTCAAAAGGGAGCTATCCTTTTTATGGGATCTTGGAAGGCAGCCGTACTGGATGAATCCAGTTTTGCATCCGATATTGGAACGATTTCCATGCCGAAAAAAGACGAAAACAACCACAGTGTAATTGGCGGGCTGGGATTTGCCATGAATGCAGCCAGCAAAGAAAAAGATGCGGCATGGGAACTGATTAAATATCTCTCGGGAGAAGAGTCTAATAAAATGCAGGCAGAGGCAAAAATTGATATGCCCGCTCTAATCAGTGCCCAGAAATACTATACACCAAATTTTAAACATGTAGATGCAAATGTATTCTTTGAAGCTGCAAAGACTGGTGAACTATTCCCTACATCACCAAGTGTGGCGGATTGGCTGCCTTCTGTAAATGAAATTTCAGCAAAAATATTTGCAAAAGAACTTACACCTCAGGAAGGATGCCAGCAGATGCAGGAAGTTACCCAGAAGGCTTTGGACAGCGAATCATAAATTAGTTTTGGGGCGGTTGGGCAATAGCCCTTATGCCGCCCCGGATCAGGTTGGGGGAAATGCATGAAGACATATAAAAGGATCAAAAGGAAAGGAAAACGCAAGGAAATTTTAGCAGGATACCTGATGATTTTGCCGTTGATGGCGGGAGTGGCTGTATTCTTTATCGGGGCCTTCTTTCAGAATATTTATTATAGCTTTACAAATAAATCCAGCTTCGGTGTGCCTGAATTTATCGGATTACAGAATTACATACAGCTATTCCAGGATGCGGATTTTTACAGGGCACTCCTGAATACACTGCTCTACGTGGTAATCTGTGTGCCTCTGGTGGTAGTATTGTCCGTTTTGCTGGCTGTTTTGTTAAATACAAAAGTGAAAGGTATCGGGTTGTACAGAGTCTGTCTGTTTCTGCCGGCGGTTACGCTGCCGGCGGCAATTGGACTTTTATGGAAATGGCTGCTGAATTATAAATTTGGACTGATCAATGAAATACTTGGGGCAGTGGGAATCGGACCGGTTGCCTGGCTGTCGGACTCCGGTGTTGTATTGATTTCAATCTCAGTAGTGTTTATATGGGCAAGTGTTGCTTACCAGGTGATCATTCTGCTTGCAGGGCTACAGGGCATCCCGGGCTGTTACCAGGAGGCGGCACGTATCGATGGGGCAAATGGAGTAAAGCGGTTTTTAAAAATTACCCTGCCGCTTTTGTCACCGTCTATTTTCTTCGTCTGCGTCACCACCATGATCAATGTATTTCAGATTTTTGACTTCATCTACCTGATGATACCCCAGGGAAGCAGTGGAACAGAAGCATCCAGGTCTCTTGTGACGTACTTTTTTGAGCAGTCATTTGTAAAGTTTCATAAGGGTTATGGCGCTGCGGTCAGCCTGATGCTGTTCCTTCTGATTCTGGTGATAACGGCAATACAGCTGGTATGCCAGAAAAAAATGGTATTTTACGATGACTGACATTTTTCTGGATTAATTAAATGTATGGAAAGGGGTAATACGGCATGAAAAGTAGAAAATGGCCGTTACATCTGCTTCTGGTTCTGTGTGTGGTTATTACAGTAGGACCGTTTTTGTGGATGATATTGACATCGTTTAAGACATATGAAGAGAGTATTCAGATCCCGCCGACTATTTTTCCGGAGATATTTACACTGGAGAGTTATGGAGAGGTGGTTCATAAATTTCCGTTTTTAGATTTTTACCGAAATACTTTTGTGGTTCTGTTTTTTACGATTGTAATTGAATTGACGATTTGTTCTATGGCGGCATACGCTTTTGCAAGGCTGGAGTTTCCGGGAAGGGACGCCATTTTTATCCTGTTACTGGCACTGCTCATGGTACCGGGTCAGATCTTCCTGGTTCCAAATTACGATATTATGGTGAAGCTGGGGCTTGCGGATACGGTGACGGCTTTGTGGATTCCCAAAGTATTCAGCGCATTTGGAACATTTATGCTGCGTGAGTTTTTTAAGGGGCTGCCGGGATCTCTGGATGAAGCCGCTAAATTGGATGGCTGCGGTTATTTTCAGATTTACTATAAAATTTTGCTCCCGTTAATCAAGCCGGCACTTTCTTCTCTGGCAATATTAACAGCCATCTCTACGTTTAAAGATCTGATGTGGCCGCTTATTGTTAATAATGCAATGGAAAAAATGACACTTTCCGCTGGTCTTGCCATGCTGATTGGAGAACACACAACGTATTATCCCCAGGTAATGGCAGGGGGAATCATCGCAATTCTGCCTATGATTCTGATATTCTTTTTGTTCCAGAAGCAGTTTGTGGAAGGAATAGCGGCGACAGGAGTGAAGCAATAACATCTGGAACTTGAAATTTGTGTTAAGCAGGTAAAAATTAACCTTGTTCATAATTAAGAAATAGCACAAGCAAGCTTGCGCTACTGAGGGGGTATAAATATGATTGATTTGTTAGCAGTCTGCGCACATCCCGATGATCTGGAGGTGTGCGCCGGAGGAATCTTTGCCAAGGCAAAAAGAGAGGGATGTACCACAGGACTTGTGATCATGACCAGGGGAGAATCCGGTGGTTATGCAGAGCAGAGCACCCGGGAAGCGGAAGCAGAAAAGGCAGCCTCTGTTCTGGGGCTGGATTATTTCGCCATGCTGGACTTCCCGGATGCAGGGGTGGAGTTTGGGCAAACTGCCATAAAGGCTTTGATCCCCCATCTGAGGACATGCGCTCCACGTTATGTTTTAACTCTTCATGAGGATGATTACCATCCTGATCATGTGGCGGTATCCAGGATAACCAAAGCAGCCTGCTTCACCGCAGGACTTAAAAAACATTCCCAGGATGGAACCGACTGGCATTATGAGGCTGTCTTGTATTTCAGTGCAGACAGGAGGACGAATAAAAGAAGACCGGATATATATGTGGACATTTCAGATGTACTGGATGTGAAGGAAGCTGCCTGCAGTGCCCATCGCTCACAAAATATTCTGCCATATGCAATGCAGATGGCAAAAGAATATGGAGTATGCGCAGGATGTGATTGGGCGGAAGGGCTTTATCTGGAGCAGAGCATAACTTTAGACAGTATCACAGGCTTGATCAGAAAGCAGTTTTAAGACGCTCAAAAGAAATTTGCGAAAGAAGGTTTTTAGAAATGAAAAAAATCGAATTAGGCACCTGTCTTCAGCTTCTGAAGGAAGAAATTGTTCCGGCGCTGGGATGTACGGAACCAGGTGCTGTGGCTCTGGCGGCGGCATGCGCAAAAGAAGCATTGGGGTGCAGTTTTCAGCACATGGATATCCAGGTCAGCGGTAATATGCTGAAGAATGTAAAGAGCGTATCTATTCCCAATACAGGGGGACTAAAAGGCGTAGCCGCCGCAGCGCTCTGCGGTATTGCCGGGGGTTCTCCCGACAGGAAACTGGAGGTGTTAAGCACACTGACCAAAGAAGAGACAGACCGGGTGCGCAGCCTGCTGGAGGAGAAAGACCGCTGTACGCTGTCTCTGGCTGAGACGGATGAGCCCCTGTACATTAAAGTGCGCCTTACAAACGGCAATAACTGGTCTGAGGCTGAAATACAAAAAAGCCATATGAACATTACCAGGGTGGTGCGTAATGGAAAGGATCTTACCCGGGAATACCGTCAAAAAGAATGTCTGGGAGCAGAGGTGAAAAATGCAGATGCCTTAAAAATGCGGGACATTTATGAATTTGCCCAGGTGGTACCCTTAGAAGAACTGAGAGGAAACCGCTATGGGGTACTGGCGGGTTATGCAGCAGCAGGAAGCGATGCCAGAATGAGCGGCTGCAGCCTTCCCGTGGTTGTAAATTCCGGAAGCGGAAACCAGGGCATTACGGTATCGGTTCCGGTCATTCTCTATGGACGGGAGACCGGTGCTTCCGAAGATGCGCTTTACCGGGCACTGGCATTTGCCAATCTGGTCTCTATCCGCCTGAAATCAGGGATTGGTAAATTATCTGCTTACTGCGGTGCAGTCAGCGCAGGATGTGCTGCAGCCTGCGGGATTGCCTATCTGGATTGTGCGCCGTTTCCGGTGATAGAAGATACAATTACCAATACATTGGCAGCCGTTTCCGGCGTGATCTGTGATGGGGCGAAGCCATCCTGCGCCGCAAAGATAGCTGCAGGTGTCCAGGCAGGACTGCTGGGATATGAAATGGCGAAAGACGGATGCCGTTTCCGGGAGGGAGAAGGAATTGTAGGGAAGGATCTGGAAACAACCATTGCCTATGTAAGCCGTGTAGGAAGAGAAGGAATGCAGGATACCGACCATAAAATATTGGAAATTATGATGGCGCAATAGAGAGGAGACAAGATGAGAGCGGCTGATCGTATTCAAATAATCTGTGTAAGACAGGGGGGATGGTTATGAAGAAAGGTGTAGCAGGATTTGGCATTGCAAATATCGATTTTATTTTTGGAAATTCACCCAGAATGCCGGGACTTGGAGAGGAAATTTACAGTGAAAGCTGTTCCAGGCAGTTAGGCGGAGGCCCGGTTGCTACGCTGATTCAGCTGGCGAGGCTGGGAGTGCCGGTGGAGCTGGCAACTTATGTGGGCACCGGACCGCTGAGCCGGTTTCTGGCTCAGGAGCTTAAGAAGTACCGGGTGGATTATAAGAACATGCTGGCAAGCCGTGAACCCGATCCGGTTACACTGAGCTGCATCGTTTCCTGCAGGGAAGACCGGGGGATTATCTCATATAAACCCAGGGAGGAATGTTTTGCGGTAGATGAGCAGCAGCTTTATCAGTTCTATCGTGGGCGAAAAATTGCTTACGTAACCATTGAACAAAGACACCTGTGCCGGCGGCTGAAGGATGCCGGATGCATCGTTGTGATGGATTCAGCATGGAGTGACGCTCTCAGCCTGGAATGGTACCATGAGATTTTTCCTTATGTTGATTATTTTATTCCCAATGAGTGTGAAGCAATGAAAATTACAGGTACAGAAAATTCCGGGGATGCGCTGAGAGAGCTGTCTAAATATCTGAACACGGCAATTATTAAAACCGGACATCAGGGATGTCTTCTCCTGGATCATGGAAATGAGATCCGAATACCGGCGTCTCCGGCAGAGCATGTGGATTCAACCGGTGCCGGTGATGCATTTGCAGCCGGTTTTATGTATGGGCTGTATCATAATTGCAATGTGATAGAGTGTATTTGCTATGGTAATATTACCGGAGGAAATGCGGTAACGAAAATAGGCTGCCTGGCGGCTGAAATGAATGAAGACAATCTGAGAGCAGAATTTAAAAAGATTTACGGTAAGTTACAGACTAAAGAGCCTGTAAAGAAGCAATTTTCAAACAGACCTTAAAAAGACGGATGATGAAGGTTTCCCCTCATCATCCGTTTTCTGTCAGCATGCCAGTATATTCTGGGCATCCTTTACATAATTATCCACGTCTTCTCTTGTAATACAGGGATTGTGATTCCACTGGCTTGGATGGCTGATGCCAAGGGTCCTGCGCATTTTCTTATAATACTCTTCGGTTTCTTTGCTTTCAAAATTCAATTGTGTCATAGATTCCTTCTCCTTTCATGATACATATAAATCCCCAATAATCCTATGTGCTGCAGAGCCTGTTTGAAAATTCATTCCTGCCATCTGCACGCCCCGCTTTGGTATACCGGCTCCAAGTTCAGGCTGAGCAGCCCGCTATGCCCCTTTTTTGGAACGAATTCCTATAAAGTGTGCCGCGTGCCGCACAACAGTCAGGAAGCAATTTTCAAACAGGCTCTAAATTAAATATAGCACTTCCAGAGGAAAGTTCAAGTGTAATTTCCGGGATACGAGCAATCCCGGGAAAGTTCAAGAGTAAAGATTGCGGGATACGAGCAATCAGGGAAAGTTCAAGAGTAAAGATTGCGGGATATCAGCAATCAGGGAAAGTTCTAGAGTAAAGATTGCGGGATACGAGCAATCCCGGGAAAGTTCAAGAGATCATATAGCAGGATACGAGCAATCCTGGAAAAGTTCAATGCTAAATGCGGGTTAGTTAGAGGCATGGGAATGTTTTTGATTAATTTATTGCACAAGCCAGTAGGGTGATATATAATAAATATAATATAAATACGGAGAAATGAAAGTCAGTAAAGGAACGGGAAGAGAGGAAGAGATGGAGAAGAGATTACGTAATCGTCGAATTCTTGACATTGTATTGATTATTTTGGTAATCGCGGCTGCAGGTATCCTGTTTGCAAAGCTCTTTTATAATAGTTCGCAGAAAAAAGTGCTGAGTAATCTGGCAGAAATCTCAAATCAGAGTGCGAAAGTATTTCAGCGGGAAGCAGAAAAAGGGAAAGATATCATCAGTAATCTGGCAATCTTGCTGGGGCAGCATGATACTTGTGAAGTAAATGAATTAATTGAGGAAATAAAACCGGTAGATGAATCCAATGACTTTAAAAGAATGGGCATTATTATGCCGGATGGAGCTGCATATACCACTGATGGTGTTGTGATGGATCTGGATGGACGGGATTACTTTAAAAGATCAATGGATGGAAGCGTTATGATGTCGGATACCTTAAAGGATGTGGAAGGCGGAGATAAGATCAATGTTTACAGCGCTCCGGTTAATTTTCGGGATGGATTCCGCTGTGTTCTTTTTGCGACGCTTGAAACCAGTAATTTTAAAAGCGCCCTGGCTGAAACAATCTATTCGGGGGAAGGCTACAGCTATATAATCAAAGGAAACGGCGATTATATTGTAGGAGAAGGGGCAAGCCATGAAGAAAAGCAGTTTGATAATATTTACAGTTTTATGCAGGAACGGTCGGGAAAAAACGAAAGTGCTGTAAAAGAACTGAAGAGAGGGGTAAGCAAGGGCGATAATGGGTATGTAGTTTTTCGGGACGAGATGGAATACTACATGTATTATCAGCCATTATCAGTTAACCAATGGTTCTTACTGACGGTTGTTCCGGGAAAAGTTATCAAACAGAGTATGGGTGAAATCTTAACCCTGGCATATTTGTTTATATTCTTCTGTTCCTGTCTGATTATCATACTGATTCTACAGATCAACCGTATCCGACAGGTCAGCAGAAAAGACCTTGAGAAAATAGCTTTTACGGATGAAGCAACCGGTATGACTAATTTTAATAAGTTTAAGGTGGAGGCTAAGCAGATTCTGGAAGATAACCATGATTTGAAATATGTGGTGGTTTGTTTTAATATTCATAAATTCCAGTACATAAATGATCTGTTTGGATATGCGGAAGGAGACCGGGCACTCACCTATGTAGCCGGGGTTATTCAGGAACACCTGAGAGATAAAGAAGCATTTGCAAGAATGCTTGCCGATCATTTTGTGGCGCTGCTTCAGGAAAAGGACAAAAGAGAGCTTAAGGGCCGTGTGGAAGATATCATTGCCCATCTGCAAAGCCGGACGGATTTTGGCGGAAAGCATTATGAGATTAAAGCAACAGCCGGGATTTATCAGATTGAACCGGGGGTAGATGAAATTGATACCATGGTGGACAGAGCCAAGATGGCGCTGAACCGTCCTGAGGGGGAACTGCTTCAGGTATGCTGTTATTATGATGATACGATGCGGGACCGAAAGATCCGAACCAAGGATATTGAAGACCACTTTGAAACAGCACTGGAAAAACGGGAGTTTATTATTTATTATCAGCCGAAGTTCGACATTGAAAAGCAGTGCTATGACGGTGCAGAAGCATTGGTCAGGTGGCAGAGCCCGGAAAAGGGCCTAGTCACACCGGGTGAGTTTGTACCTGTTTTTGAAAATAATGGTACCATTGTACAGCTTGACCAGTATATTTTTGAAGAGGTCTGCAGGCAGATTAAAAAATGGCTGGAGGATGGCTATGAGGTGGCGCCCGTTTCCGTGAATGTGTCGAGGCTTCATCTGTACCGCCAGGACTTTGTGGATACGTATCTGAATATAATAAATAAATATAAGGTACCGGTACATCTGATTGAACTGGAGCTTACGGAAACCGTCTTATTGGATAATGAAGAAATTCTGGTAGGAATTCTTGAAAAATTCCATCAGAGTGGAATTCACATTTTAATGGATGACTTTGGATCCGGCTATTCCTCCTTAAATACCCTTAAGAATATCCCTATTGACCTTCTGAAAATGGATAAAACGCTTATCGACGATTACGAAAATAATTCCAGAAGCAAGAAGATCATAACCAGTGTCATCGCTTTGGCGCGGGAACTGGGTATTAAAGTAGTTGCCGAAGGGGTGGAAACTAAGGAACAGTATAAATTTCTGGAAAGCATTTCCTGTGATTATATTCAGGGATACTATTGCTCCAGACCAATACCCCAGGCAGATTATGAAAATCTTTTAAGGCGGAACAGCCTGGAAACGGGATGTAAATAAGCAACATGGTATCAGCGCTCGGAGAGTATAACGCCTCCTACAATAAGCAGTGCGCCCAGCAATCCGGTAGGTGTGATCTGTTCTTTCAGGATGAAAAAGGCGGCAACCATCGTGATAAACGGATTTAAGTAGATATAATTATTAGTTTTAATAATACCGATCTTTTTAATGGCAACATTCCAGGTTATATAACAGATGGCGCTTCCCAGTATTCCCAGAAACAGCAGGCAGATAACAATCTCTGTATTAATTGCTGCGGGGGGCAGGAGGCGTTTTTCTGATACCACCATCATGATATAGGAGCTGGCAAAGCCATAGAATATCACTTTACGGGTCAGAGCAAAATTATCGTATTTATTGATATACTTTTTTAGAAGTATGGAGTAAACTGCCCAGCAAAGAGCTGCCAGAATTGCCATGCCATCACCAAGCGGATTCAATTTCAGAACCACAGCCCCATTAAACACAACCATGACTACGCCAATGATTGCTATGATAAAACCAAAGATAATATTCTTTTTTAATTTTTCATCTTTGGTAAAAAAATGTGCCAGGATTGCGGTGAATATGGGGGCGAAGGCAACTAAGATACTGACATTGGATGCCTGGGTAAAGGAAAGTGCAGTATTTTCGAAAAAGTAGTATATCGTCACACCGGACATGGAAAGCAGGAAGATTCCGGCTTCATCTCTCCAGTTGTGCTTCAGTGTAAATTGCCGGTTCATGACACAGATCAGAAGCAGTCCGATATATGAAATAAAAAAGCGGAGTACCATTATCTGTGTAGCGCTGAAATAATCCAACAAGATTTTAGTTGCAATAAAAGTGGTGCCCCATACAATGATGGTAAGCAGTGCCAATATGTGGCCGGCCTTTTTTTGATCCGGATTCGTCATGAGATTTAGCTCCTTCGTTTGTCTTATGTAGTATAGAAACAGTCTATAGATAAAAGAAAAGGATGTCAAGAGTGGATGACAGTTTAACTGTCAGATTGTGTGACAGAGAGGGTCGTAGAGAGGATGGAAGTGAGAATGACAGAGTAGATACCGGGATATCGTCTTACAGAAATCCCTGCTTGACAAATGAAATTATTTATTTTAGAATGACCATATTAAGATATAACAATATAGCGAAGAAAAGGATTAGTACATTTTGGAAGCTTTTCAGAGAGAGAATCAGTTGGTGTGAGATTCTTATGCGGAGAAGATGGAACCTGCCTTGGAGCTTTGCATGAAAATGCAACGTGGTTCCGGCGTTAACGGGAGTTTGAGAGAATGGCCAGTGTTTTGGCTGTTAATTAGGGTGGTACCGCCGAAGCGTATAAGCTATCGGTCCCTTATGTATTGGCATAGGAGGATCCGGTAGTTTTTTTGTGCTCTAAAGCAAACACGCTTTCAAGCGGAAAAGGGTCATCCCCCAAAGCAGAATTTAATAGAAAAAGGAGAGTCAGAACAATGGCAAAGGACAAAAAATTAGTAGAAGCCATCACGTCGATGGAAGAAGATTTTGCGAGGTGGTATACCGATGTTGTAAAGAAGGCAGAATTGATTGATTATACGAGTGTCAAAGGATGTATGGTCATTAAGCCGGCTGGTTATGCGATCTGGGAGAATATTCAGCATGAACTGGACCGCCGCTTTAAAGAAACAGGGGTAGAAAATGTATATCTCCCTATGTTCATTCCGGAAAGCCTGCTGCAGAAAGAAAAAGACCATGTAGAGGGATTTGCTCCTGAAGTAGCATGGGTTACCCATGGGGGACTGGAGCCGTTACAGGAAAGATTGTGTGTACGCCCTACCTCAGAGACTTTGTTCTGTGATTTTTATGCGAAGGATATCCATTCACACCGTGATCTTCCAAAGGTTTATAACCAGTGGTGTTCCGTAGTACGCTGGGAAAAGACAACAAGACCGTTCCTTCGTTCCAGAGAATTCTTATGGCAGGAGGGTCATACCGCTCATGCTACCGCAGAAGAGGCGGAAGAAAGAACAAAGCAGATGCTGAATCTCTATGCTGATTTCTGCGAAGAGACACTGGCGATCCCGGTAATTCGCGGACAGAAGACGGATAAAGAAAAGTTTGCAGGTGCAGAAGCAACCTACACTATTGAATCACTGATGCATGATGGAAAAGCACTGCAGTCAGGAACCAGTCACAATTTTGGTGACGGATTTGCAAAGGCATTTGGTATCCAGTTTGCAGATAAAGATAATACTTTAAAATATGTTCATCAGACATCCTGGGGAATGACGACCCGTATGATTGGTGCCATCATCATGGTACATGGTGACAACAGCGGACTGGTACTGCCTCCAAAGATCGCACCTGTACAGGTTATGGTGATTCCGATTCAGCAGAAAAAAGAAGGCGTTCTGGATAAAGCATTTGAGGTGAAGGACACCTTGGCAAAAGCAGGACTCCGCGTAAAAGCAGACGATTCGGATAAGAGCCCGGGATGGAAATTCTCCGAGCAGGAAATGCGCGGCGTACCAATCCGTATTGAGCTGGGCCCCAAAGATATCGAAGCAGGCCAGGCGGTGATTGTAAGACGTGACACCAGAGAGAAGACAGTTGTTGCGTTGGATGAGATTGCAGGCAAAGCAGCAGAAATCTTGGAAACGATGCAGGCAGATATGCTGGAACGTGCCAGAATCCACAGAGATACCCACACCTATACCGCTCATAATTTAGAAGAGATGAAACAAATCGCGGATGAAAAGCCGGGCTTTATCAAAGCGATGTGGTGCGGATGCCAGGAATGTGAAGATGCCATGAAAGAAGAAGTGGGCGTGACTTCACGTTGTATTCCATTTGTACAGGAAGAAATTTCAGGTGTATGTGTGCATTGCGGCAAACCGGCGAAGAAGATGGTATACTGGGGAAAGGCTTATTAAATGGATAACGCACTATATACAACCAGACCTCAGGCAGCGGGGCGTCTGGAAAAGGAAATGGCGGTTTACGATGTGTTGGAACAATTAGATATTCCGTACACAAGGCTGGACCATGAAGTAACGCCTTCCATAGATGCATGCCATGAAGTAGATAAAAGGCTGGGGATAGAGATCTGTAAAAATCTATTCCTGTGCAACAGTCAGAAGACACAATTTTATTTATTGTTAATGCCGGGAATGAAGAAATTCAAGACCAAGGATTTGTCCAGCCAGTTACAGGTGGCGAGACTTTCCTTTGCAAACGAGACTTATATGGAAGAATTTTTAAATATTACGCCCGGCTCTGTCAGTATCATGGGACTTATGAATGACCGGGATCAGCGGGTACGTTTAGTGATTGACCGGGAAGTGGCAGAATCAGAATATATGGGATGCCACCCCTGTATCAATACCTCCAGCCTGAAAGTGAAGACGAAAGATATTCTGGAGAAATTTCTTCCTTTTACGGGGCATGATTATACGGTGGTGGATCTATAGCATATGCCTTCCTTTAAATGCTTTCGCTGGCAGTAGAGATTTTGAGGAATGAAATGGTAATAAAGTAAGGCACCTGGTTTTCCAGGTGCCTTTGTCATGTCATTTTCGATATGCATAATTTGGCAGACCGTTTTTCATTGGAATAGCCGGATTGCCCTGAATCAGCGGTAATGCATACTCCACAAACTCTGAGCTGATGTCCGTGCCATCGTTGATAATCCACTGGAGGGGTACGGTTTTTTCTTTGTTGCACACTTCATTTACATCTGCAAGTCCACAGGATATGTCGTAAGGTGTTCCGGCAGAGCGGTTAAAAGTAATCATTTTTCCAGTTTCTCCATCCAGAGCGGCTGTCACTGCAAATGATCCGGCTGTAGCGGCTTCTCTTGCATCGGTCAGGGACTGGGTAAAGGTGGAACAACGCTGGTTCACGTTCAGCTCAACGGAGCGGACTTTTACGTTCAGACGATCTTTTACCAGATTCTCCAGGTACTTCCCGCTTCCGGTAAGCATTTTGTGACCAAAAGTATCGGTACCGACTTCACTTGCATATTCGCAGATAAATTTTCCGTCTTTATCATGGATGCCTTCTGAGACGCATACAACAAGGTTATTCTTTTTCTCCAGTGCTTTTTTAAGCTGTTCCAGGAAGAGAGCCTGATCAAAGGCCACTTCCGGCAGGTAAATGAGCACAGGGTTGTCCTCTTCATATTTACGTGCCAATACTCCGGCGGCAGTCAGCCATCCTGCGTGACGGCCCATGATTTCCACAATGGTAACAGACTTTGTATCATATACTGAGGCATCGATACCTATTTCACAGACGGAAGATGCTACGTATTTTGCAGCGCTTCCAAAGCCGGGCGTGTGGTCCGTATGTACCAGGTCATTATCGATAGTCTTGGGAATGCCCAGGATCCGAATAGTACTTTTATGCTTTGCGGCATAACGCGACAATTTGCTTACGGTATCCATAGAGTCATTTCCTCCTATATAGAAGAAATAACCTATCTTCAGTGCCTTGAATTTTTTAAAGAGCTCCGGATAAACGGGATCTTCCAGATCCTCCGGAAGTTTATAACGGCAGGATCCCAGGAATGCACCGGGTGTGATGCGCAGGGACTGCAGGGCCTCTTGACTTACGTCAGTTTCTAAATCCATGTAATGGTCCTTTAAGAATCCTTCAATTCCATTTATCATACCATATACATGATCGATTTTATCCTTGTGTTGTAATCCTTCCTTTATAACTCCAAACAGGCTGCTGTTAATAACAGCTGTCGGTCCTCCGGATTGTCCAACGATTAAATTTTTCATGATAGATACCCCTTTCATTATTTCAGGAGGGCATGTAAACTCCCATATACTGCCATCTCCATATATAGTTATTCTACAACAACCAGGTGCATTTTGTATATAGAAAAAATGAAGTTTCGGCAAAATAGATATTTTAATTTGATTTTAACGCAGGGTATCTCTACACTTACACCTATTTAATTCAAATCTTGCTATACTGAAACCATAGAAAGCAGGAAATGTATTGAAATACAGAGGCAGGTGCAGGATTATGAAAAAGTATTTAGCAGTGCATGAAACATATATTTTGGGAGCAGTTGACCGTCATCCGTTCTTTACAATGATATTTGGACAGATTGCAGTTGCATTATTATTAATGATATCCGTAGGAGGTATTGCTTTGGCAGGCGGCACTTTGATATGGCTGGTATACAGGGCACTGGGAATCATGTAAACAAGAATATTATTTTTATGCCGTTTTAATGTGATTTTAATGTCAGGCACCATATCTGTTATGCCTATTTAATCTTTGGTCTGTTATAATCGGCAATATCATAGGTGAAATTAACTGTAAAACAGGATAATTTAAGTTGGTATTGGGATTAGCTGGAATTGCTAAATGGGAATAGATTTTTGGAACAGATGTGGTATACTGTTACCGAGGAAGGTGTGAGCCATGGCAGAAGAATACCGTAAACCAGAGGTGCTGTTAAAGAAGCTGGAAGAGGAAGCATCCAGGACAAAAGGAAGATTAAAGATATTTTTTGGATATGCGGCAGGCGTAGGGAAAACCTATGCCATGCTTGCGTCTGCCCATGAGGCAAAAGAGACGGGTCTGGATGTCGTTGCAGGATATATAGAGCCCCATGCCAGGCCGGCAACTGCGGCATTGGTGCAGGGTCTGGAAGTATTGCCCCAGAGGGAGATTCACCATCAGAATATTACATTGCATGAATTTGACCTGGACGGTGCACTGGTTCGGAAACCCCAGCTGATTCTGGTGGATGAGCTGGCTCACACAAATGGGTACGGGTGCAGGCATAAGAAAAGATATGAGGATATCCAGGAGTTGCTGAAAGAAGGAATTGATGTCTATACTACAGTCAATGTACAGCATCTGGAAAGCCTGATTGATCTTGTTGCCGGAATTACCGGAATTGTGGTAAAGGAGCGGATACCGGATTTTGTATTTGACCAGGCAAATCAGGTGGAGCTGGTGGATATTGAGCCGGAGGACCTGCTGGATCGGTTAAGAGCCGGTAAGATATATAAAGAAAGCCTTGCAGAGCAGGCATTAAATCATTTTTTTACGTCTGACAATTTGGTATCCCTGCGTGAAATTGCCCTGAGGCGTATGGCAGACCGGGTTAATCTAATGCAGGAAAAATCTTTTCAGACAGGAGAAGCAGGGGCGGCAGAGCACATTTTAATCTGTTTATCCCCGGCACCGTCCAATGAAAAAGTCATTCGTCAGGCAGCCAGAATGGCATCGGCATTCCGGGGGAAATTTACTGCATTTTTTGTAGAGAACTCTGATTTTACCCAGTATACGAAGGAGGATGTAGAGAGACTTCGCACGAATACCATACTTGCCGAACAGCTGGGCGCAAAGACAGTGACCTCTTATGGAGAGGATATTGTGGAACAGATCGCGGAATATGCTAAGGTAGCAAGGGTTACAAAAATAGTTCTGGGAAGAACCAATACGAAAAGGGCGTGGTTCTCCATGAAGGAAAGCTTTTCTGAAAAGCTGAGCAGACTGGCGCCACAACTGGAGATCTTCGTCATACCGGACGCTTATAAAAAGAAATACCGCAAAAAGAGATTCCGCTCACCGGTTTCACCTGAGACGCTTGGCATTGATATCCTGATCTCGGCAGGAATATTAACGGTTTCCACTCTTATTGCCTATTTGTTTTCCTTTTGGAATTTCAGCGATGCAAATCTGATTATGGTTTATATTTTGGGAGTTCTGACGATTTCCCTGCTCACCAGGATTAAGCTGTGCAGTCTTTTGTCCAGTGTTTTCAGTGTCATGATATTTAACTTTTGCTTTACGGATCCCAAACAGACACTGTCCGTAAATGATCCTTCTTATATCGTGACTTTCGGTATCATGTTTTTGTCAGCCCTGATTGGAGCTACCCTGACACAAAAGGTAAAGGATCAGGCAAAGCAGGCGGTTAAGAAATCTTACCGGACAGAAATTTTACTGGAAACAAGCCAGAAGCTTCAGAAAGCGGTGGATGCAAAAGAAATATCCTTAAGTACCGCCAGGCAGCTTAGCAAGCTGCTGGAACGCAATGTGGTGTTTTACCTGGGGAATCCCCAGATGGACCCGCAGCCGATTGTCTTTAAATCTAGCCATGGACAAAGGGAGTTTTACTATGATCGGAAGGAAGAAAGAGCAGTAGCCCAGTGGGTTTTTAAGAATAATAAGCATGCCGGATTTTCTACAACGACTCTGCCTGGAGTAAAGTGCCTGTACCTGGCAGTCAGAAGCAGCGAACGGGTATTTGCGGTAGTGGGGATTGATATGGAAGGAAAAGAACTTCAGGCATTTGAAGCCGGTATTATGAGTGCAATATTAAATGAATGTGCCCTGGCGATGGAGAAAGACCAGCTGGTTGCAGAGCGCAAGGAAGCAGCAGTAAAATTACAGCAGGAACAGCTGCGTGCCAATTTGCTGCGTTCCATTTCTCACGATCTAAGGACACCCCTTACCAGTATTTCGGGGAATGCCAGCGTCCTGATTGGAAATGAAGACAAAATCAGTGAAGAACAGAGGAAAAAATTATATATTGATATTTATGACGACTCTATGTGGCTGATAAACCTGGTGGAAAATCTGCTTTCGGTCACCCGCATTGATAATGGAACTATGCGGCTCAATATGCAGGCGGAGCTTCTGGATGAGGCAATTACGGAAGCCCTGAGCCATATCAGCAGAAAAGCAGAGGAGCATTTTATAGAGGTAAAACAGGAGGATGACCTTCAGGTTGCCAGAATGGATATCAAGCTGATTGTGCAGGTGTTTATTAATCTGGTGGACAATGCAATTAAGTATACTCCTCCGGGCTCCCATATCACAATCACGACGAAGAGCCGGGGCGGCAGGGTTCAGGTAGAAATTGCGGACGATGGAAATGGCATTCCGAATGAAGATAAAAAACGCCTGTTTGACATGTTTTATACTGCTAATAATTCCGTTGCGGATGGAAGAAGAGGCATGGGGCTGGGGCTGGCATTGTGTAAATCCATTATTACTGCCCACGGCGGAGACCTTACCATACATGATAACATGCCCAATGGGACTATATTCAGATTTACGCTAAAAGCAGAGGAGGTACACCTAACATGATTAATGGAAAACCACAGATACTGGTAGTCGAAGACGATGCGCCGGTTAGAAATCTGATTACCACAACCCTGGAGACACAGAATTACAAATACCAGACAGCGGTTAACGGTACCCAGGCAATTATGAGCGCCGTGTCAGCTAAACCGGACATTTTCCTGATGGATCTTGGGCTGCCGGATATGGATGGCATTGAAGTAATAAAAAAAATACGTTCATGGTCTGTGGCACCCATCATTGTGATCAGTGCCAGAAACGATGACAGAGATAAGATCAAGGCACTTGACGCCGGAGCGGATGACTATCTCACCAAGCCTTTTAGTGTAGAGGAACTGTTAGCCAGGCTGCGCTCTACGCTTCGGCGGATACAGTACCTGGAATCAAAAGGGAACGTGGAAGAAGCTGTGTTTCGCAATGGAGAACTGGAAATCGATTACTCCTCGGCAACGGTAAAGGTGGGTGACCGGGAGATTCATCTCATGCCAATGGAGTATAACCTGCTCTGTCTGCTGGCTAAAAATGTCGGGAAGGTACTTACCCATCAGTATATTCTGGATAAGGTCTGGACGAATGCTCTGGAAAGTGATCTGTCCTCCCTGCGGGTATACATGGCAACCCTTCGTAAAAAAATTGAACCGGATAAAGAACATGTGAAATATATACAGACCCATATCGGAATCGGATATCGTATGGTAAAGGCGGATAATAAGGAAGCGTAGTGGGAAAGTACGTCTCTGTTAGGAGAGGCATGTTAAGTGATGAAAGGTCTGCGGTTATAACCACATCTTTTACTGTCTTCTTTCCATATTATAGTATTTGAGATTTATTTTTTAACGGCAGGGAAGTTATCGTTCCCCGTTTTGTTCCTCGTGTTCTTCCTCTGTTTCCGCTATATGAAGAAAATCAGCATTTGCTTTTTTACGGTGGGGGATGAAACGGCGGGCAAAATTACCTTTGCCACGGTTTTTCACGTAGAAGAATCCAATAATGGAGAATACCACAGCCCCGATGAAGTTTACAAACATATCCTTCATGGTATCCAGCAGACCGATATCCAGATATCCCCCCAGCCCTAAGTCTTTTCCGTTAATGACTACGCTGGTAATATTACCTATGGAGTAGGGCGTATTCCCTCCGCTGGGGTCCAGCATAACCGAGGAGATACTGTTTACAATGGTATCCTTCTGCATGTCAAATCCCAGGAATAAATCCATGCCGCACTCAAAGAATTCCCAGAGCACGCCGATTGTCATGGAGAAACAAAAGGCAATCAGTGCCATAAAAATAGGAGAAAGCTCAAACTTGACTTTTTCACTACGGTTCAAAATATCCACCAGGGAAAAGCCGATCGCGGCAGCTAGGAAGCCGTTCATAGTATGAAGCAGGGTATCCCACATAGGATAACGGATGTAGAAAGACTTGATTTCTCCAAGGATTTCAGCTGCAAAAATGAAGAGGAGTATAATAATCTCCAACGCTGTTGGAAGTTCAATCTTAAACTCCATCTGTACAAAGCTTGGGATTACCAGCAGCAGAAGGGTGAGTACACACAGGAATACATTTTCATAGTTTTGGTTAAAGAGCTGCATGATCATCATGATGATGACCAGTGCCCGCAAAACAAAATAGACAAAAAATGAACTTTTGTGTTCTCTCAGCTCCATGCCCAGAGCTTTCCATATGCATTTCAGTTTTTTCTTCATCAGGGGAAGAATCTCCTTTCAGGGGTGGATTAAAATTTTTTATGTAAATGAATTATAACATAAAAAGAAAAATAAGAAAGTGGAATTATGAGGTATTATAAAAAAAATCATGAATTCTGCCGGCGGGATTGAATTTTCATACACGCTATAGGTAAAATGGGGATTGACAAAGATTTTATAAGGCGGTATTATTATACGCAAAGTCCCTTGATTTTTCAGGGGGTATTGTCTACCGGAATGTATGATTCGGTATCAATTATAAGGAGGAAGGTATAATTATGAAAAAAGTTAGACAGTTTTTGAGCGCAATTGCGATTGCATCTGTGGTAGTTGCATCTCTGGCAGGCTGCGGCGGCGGTGATACGAAGACAACGGAAGCGGGAACTACAGGTACAACAGAAGCAGCAGGAAGTGAAGCTGCGGGCAGTGAGGCAGCGAATGACACGGCAGCTGCAGATACAGGCGATGCGGAGACATTTTTAATTGGAGGAATCGGACCTCTTACCGGAGCGGCAGCATCATATGGAACCAGCGTAAAACAGGGTGCTGAAATTGCAATCAAAGAAGTAAATGATGCCGGTGGAGTAAAAGTTGGCGATAAAACTTATAAATTTGCATTAGAATTTGCAGATGATGAAGCAACAGAAGATAAAGCTACCCAGGCTTACAATTCCTTAATGGATAAGGGAATCAATGCTGTTATGGGCGGTGTTACAAGCGGAGCATGTATGGCAATTGTAGACCAGACTTTTGCGGATGGCATTCTTCAGATTACACCTTCCGGTTCAGCAGACGGCTGTATTGCCAATGACAATGCTTTCCGTATCTGCTTCTCAGATCAGGCACAGGGTGTTGCTATGGCAGACTACGCAGTAGATACACTTGGATTAAAGAAGATTGCAGTAATCTACAATGCAGCAGATGAATACAGTACCGGACTTCAGACAGCGTTTGAAGAAGAAGTAAAAGCAAAAGGTGCAGAAATAGTTGCCAGCGAAGCATTCCAGACAAATGATGTTGAATTTAACACACAGCTTACAAAAATCAAAGGAACTGATGCAGATGCAATCTATGTTCCGGCTTATTATCAGGATGTAACTTATATTACAAAACAGGCAGCAGATATGGGAATTGATGTTCAGTTTATCGGATCTGACGGATGGGACGGTGTCTTAGACACAGTAACAGATAAAGCTACGGTAGAAGGATGTATCTTCTCCAGTCCATTCTGTGCAACCGTTGATGATTCCAGAGTTCAGAATTTTGTAAAAGCTTATCAGGATGCTTATAAAGCAACGCCTGACCAGTTTGCAGCAGATGCATACGATACCGTATATACATTCAAAGCAGCAATGGAAAAGGCAGGAAGTATTGAAAGTGCAGACTTAATTGCAGCTATGCCGGAAATCTCTGTTGACGGACTGACTGGCGAAGGCATGACCTTTGAAGCAACCGGTTCTGCTGTAAAGGCAGTTAAGTTCGTGGAAGTAAAAGACGGAGCTTATAAGTATACAGACAAATAATCTTGTAGTGCGCATTTAATGGTGTATTACATGCAGGATTTTTGTATCAGAGGATTCGAATTATTCTGCGGGTGCAGCGGGCTGCATCAATGAATGGTTCAGATTTTCAAGAAAAAAAGAAGACAGTGAAGAAGAGCTGTCTTCTTTTTTTAGCAGATGAATGTTTGCTGTGGGCAGACATTTGTTCGACAGCAGAAATTCGATGTGATCTGGAGGAAATATCCTTTTACAGGGTAAAAATGCATATTTATTACGACAAATAATGGGTAAATTTCATTTTTTTCTCGATAATTCTTGCAAGCACATCTTAATTATATTACAATAAAAAAAGTTAGTTTATATAACTAATGAATTGAGAAAGGTGGAGAGAAATGGACCTGATTAACAATATTTTAGAACAATTAATTAATGGTTTGAGAACAGGAAGTATCTATGCCTTAATTGCTCTGGGTTATACGATGGTTTATGGTATTGCAAAAATGATC
Source organism: Clostridiales bacterium (assembly GCA_018365455.1). Classification (GTDB taxonomy): domain Bacteria; phylum Bacillota; class Clostridia; order Lachnospirales; family Lachnospiraceae; genus Robinsoniella. The sequence goes on along the minus strand of JAGZJZ010000012.1, from coordinate 104,811 downwards.
AACTTTGCCCATGGCGATATTATTATGGTAGGAGCGTACTCTCTGTATGTATTCGTGGCACTGCTGCATTTAAACCCGGTGGTAGCGATTTTACTGACGATTTTAGTATGTGCCGTCTTAGGAGTTGTAATTGAAAAAGTGGCTTATAAGCCCTTGCGAAATGCACAGCCTCTGGCTGTACTGATCACCGCAATTGGTGTCAGTTATCTGCTTCAGAATCTGGCATTGCTGATTTTCAAAGCAACACCGATTCCGTTTGGTTCGATTATTAAAGTTCCATCTATTAAGATTGGTTCTCTTAACATTTCCGGTATTACCATTGTAACGCTGGTGGTTACTACGGTTTGTATGATTGCCCTTACAACATTTATCAACAAGACCAAGGCGGGCAGGGCTATGCGTGCGGTATCGGAAGATAAAGGCGCCGCGGAACTGATGGGAATCAGTGTAAATAAGACGATTTCCATGACGTTTGCAATTGGTTCTGCACTTGCAGCCGTTGCCGGTATATTATTTATCGCACAATATGAGACACTTCTTCCAACCCTTGGAGCTCTTCCGGGAATCAAGGCATTCGTAGCAGCAGTCCTGGGCGGTATCGGAAGCATCCCCGGGGCAATGCTTGGAGGAATCCTTCTGGGCGTGATTGAAAGTCTTTCCAAAGCGTATATTTCCACACAGCTGGCAGATGCAATCGTGTTCGGCGTTCTGGTCATCGTACTTCTTGTGAAGCCGTCAGGTTTGCTTGGCAAGTTGAAGATTGAGAAAGTGTAGGTGGGATCATGAAAGACAAGAAGAAATTAATAATAAATGCAGTAATTGCTGCAGCAGTTTATGCCATTGTTATGGTATTGGTAAATACAGGCGTATTAAGCCGCCAGATGATGTCTCTGATCATCCCGATCTGCACCTACGTCATGCTGGCTGTATCCCTGTGTCTGGTAGTTGGATTTTTAGGAGAGTTAAGTCTTGGTCATGCAGGATTTATGTCAATTGGGGCATATACCGGAGCCCTTGTTATGATAGGCACAAAGGATCTGCCATCTATAGTAAGCCTTATTCTGGGGCTGCTGGTGGGCGGTATCTGCGCGGCTCTCTTTGGATTACTGATTGGTATTCCGGTTCTCAGACTGAGAGGGGATTACCTGGCAATCGTTACTCTTGGGTTTGGGGAAATTATCAAGTCTATCATTAACTCCATGACAGGAATCACAGGCGGTGCAAAGGGACTTTCCAAGATACCTTTAAACACCACCTATCGTAATTTTACATTTGTATTTATTCTTACCATACTGGTAATTATTGTAGTTGCCCATCTGGTAAATTCCAGACATGGCCGTGCGATCTGTGCAGTTCGTGATAATTATGTGGCTGCCCAGGCAGTTGGTATCCCGGTGAGCAAATTTAAAATAATGGCTTTTGTTGTAGCGGCATTCCTGGCAGGGATGGCTGGCGTAGTTTATGCGGGAAATATCGGTATTCTTAAGCCGGGTAATTTTGATTACAATACATCCATTGAGATTCTGGTTATGGTAGTACTTGGCGGCATGGGAAATATTAAAGGCTCGATTATTGCGGCTGTGATATTGACTGCACTTCCGGAATTACTCCGAGGCGCAGCAGATTACAGAATGCTCATCTATTCCATTGTACTGATCGCCCTTATGCTGTTCAATAACTCTTCCATTAAAAAAATGATGATGGAAAAGAGAAACATGCGGCGTTCTGAAAAAGTCGGGAAGGAGGGTGTATAAGTATGGCACTATTAGAAGTAAAAAGCTTGGGCATCTCCTTTGGAGGCCTGCGTGCGGTAGATAACCTGAATATGAGTATCGAAGAGGGGAGCCTGGTTGGACTGATCGGACCTAACGGAGCCGGCAAGACAACGGCATTTAACCTGCTCACCGGAGTGTATCTTCCTACAGATGGTACGATTACCCTGGACGGAAAAAGCCTGGTAGGGTTAAAACCGGACCAGATCTGTCAGGCCGGCGTTGCAAGGACATTTCAGAATATCCGTTTGTTTGCACAGATGACGGTACTTGACAATGTGAAGGCAGCCCTTCATAATGAAATTAAATATACCCTTGCAGAGAGTATCCTGCATCTGGGATCCTTTGCAAAAAAAGAAAAAGAAATGGATGAGCATGCCATGGACATCCTGAAGGTATTTGAACTGGAACAATACGCAGATGTGCTGGCGTCCAATTTACCCTACGGCAAACAGCGGAAGCTGGAGATCGCAAGAGCGCTGGCTACAAAGCCCAAACTCCTTCTGCTGGATGAGCCGGCAGCCGGCATGAACCCCAATGAGACCGCAGAGTTAATGCATACCATAGAACTGATCCGCAAGAAGTTTCATGTGACCATTCTTTTGATTGAACATGATATGAAGCTGGTTGCCGGTATCTGTGAATATCTGTATGTATTGAATTTCGGTACGGAACTTGCAAATGGAAAACCGGAAGATGTGCTGAATGATTCTAAAGTAATTACAGCATATCTGGGCGAATAGGAGGATTACAATGGCTATGTTAAGTGTTACTGACCTGAAGGTTAATTACGGTGTAATCCAGGCGATTAAGGGGATTTCCTTTGAAGTAAATGAGGGTGAGGTCATTGCTCTGATCGGTGCTAACGGTGCGGGCAAAACCACAATTCTTCATACCATTACAGGGTTGATTCCCTCTAAAGCAGGTAAGATTGAATTTGAAGGCAGGGATATTACGAAGCTGCCGGGACATAAGATTGTAACCCTGGGGATGGCTCATGTGCCGGAAGGCCGTCGTGTGTTTGCAGACCTGAGCGTTTATGAAAACCTGATTCTGGGAGCTTATACGAGAAAAGATAAGGAAGAGATTGCATCTACCCTGAAGATGGTATATAAGAGATTCCCCCGTTTGGAGGAGAGAAAAAATCAGCTGTCCGGAACCCTCAGCGGCGGAGAACAGCAGATGCTTGCAATGGGACGGGCGCTGATGTCTCACCCCAGAATTATTTTAATGGATGAGCCGTCTATGGGGCTTTCCCCGATTTTTGTAAATGAGATCTTTGACATTATCAAAGAAGTCAGTGCAGGCGGTACAACGGTACTGCTGGTTGAACAGAATGCGAAAAAGGCATTGTCCATCGCTGACCGGGCATATGTACTGGAGACTGGAAATATTGTAAAAGAAGCAGAAGCATCTGTATTAATGATGGATGATTCGATTAAGAAAGCATATCTGGGAGAATAACAGGAAAAGGAGGTTTATATGGAAAATGTAATCGTAACGATTGCGAGGCAGTATGGAAGCGGCGGTAAAACGATCGGAGAGATGTTTGCCAGGAAAAACGGTATCAACTGCTATAACAGAGAGATTTTAAGAATGGCTTCTGATGAAAGCGGGATTGACGAAAAATTGTTTAACCAGGCTGATGAAAAATTAAAGAGCAGCCCTTTGTTTGGAATTACTAAGCGGGTTTATAAGGGAGAACTGATTCCGCCGGAAAGTGATGATTTCGTATCTAATGACAATCTATTTAACTATCAGGCAAAGGTAATCAAAGAACTGGCACAGGAAGAATCCTGCGTGATCATCGGACGGTGTGCGGATTTTGTTCTGAGGGATAATCCCAATGTTGTCAGCGTATTCGTACATGCGCCAAAGACTTATTGTATGGCAAGAGCTCTTGAGCGTTCCTCTCTCGGATGGAAGGAAATGGAGAAATTCATCGCTAAAACGGATAAATACCGTGGGGATTACTATCGCTACTACACCGGAAGAGAATGGAATGATGCCAGAAACTATGATTTGTGTCTGGACAGCAGTAAACTGGGATTTGATAAGTGTGTGGAAGAAATAGAAGCATATATTAAAATCCGTTTCCGGGAAATGCTGGAAAACGAATAAAATGAATATCAGGCGCAGTGCCATAGGGTAAGAAAACAAAAACTGTTTTCTGGAAAATACCCGTTGGCACTGCGCCTGTTATATTTTCGGAATATTCATGTGGATTTGCGCATATCTTTGACCCTCGCGGCAGTCGCCAAATGGACGCGCCAGCGTGTCCGTTTGGCTCGTTGCTCGCGGGAATAAATGTGTGGCAAAATATTCGGCACGGTTACGATCATTGCTGTCAGGATCATTTTTGTCAGGATCATTGCTGTCAGGATGGAGCCCCGGGACCCTCCAGATAATTCCATGCGTTGTCAATTAAGATCTTCATGATGCGTTCTACTTCTCCGGCATCGGAATCTGTCAGATGTTCGGTGAGTATACGGTTCCATTTTTTTCGGACCTCATAGAGTTTCTGTATTGCCTCCCTGCCATGGGAGGTGATAAACAGACGGCTGATTCTTTTGTCGTATTTATCCTTTTCCCGGACAACATATCGAAGGGTTTCCAGTTTCCGGATAGCTCTGGCGGTGGTTCCTTTGTCAAAGTGTTCCGTTCCGGCAAGATCCAATATGCTGATACCTTCATGGTCTGCAATATGCAACAGAAAAAATTGCTGTCCGCCGCTGATTCCCACTTCTTCCAGCTCGCGGTCATAATACCGCTGGCTCAAACGGTAAAGAGAAGATGCGAGCCGGCTGATAGGGTAAATAATGTCATCATCGGTATGCATTTTATTTTCGCTCGCTCATCGGGACATATTCTCCGTCATCTAATACACTCTTGTATGCAGGACGGATAATTTTTCCCATGTTCATCAACTCTTCCAAGCGGTGAGCGCTCCAGCCGACTATTCGGGCAATGGCAAAAATAGGAGTAAAGAGCTGTTCCGGAATATCCAGCATGCTGTACACGAAGCCGCTGTAGAAATCCACGTTGGCGCTTACACCTTTGTAGATAGCACGCTCTCCTGCGATGATACGAGGAGCCATGGTCTCGATCATGGAGTATAATTTATAGTCATCTTCCCGATGTTTATCTTCTGACAGCTGTTTTACAAAGGATTTTAACACCTGGGCTCTTGGATCGGAAATGGAATATACCGCATGTCCCATACCATAGATCAGACCTTTGCGGTCAAATGCCTCCCCGCGCATTAATTGCTCAAGGTAGTCATGTACCTGGGTTTCGTCGGTCCAGTCACTGACAGTTTCTTTTAAGTTCTGGATCATTTCCACTACTTTAATATTGGCACCGCCGTGTTTTGGTCCTTTCAGGGAAGCCAGGGCAGCTGCGACTGCAGAATAAGTATCGGTTCCCGAGGAGGTAACTACGTGTGTGGTAAATGTAGAGTTATTACCGCCGCCGTGTTCCATGTGGAGAATCAGGGCGAGATCCAGTACACGTGCTTCCAGGTCTGAATAGTTTTTATCCGGACGAAGTAGTCTTAAAAGGTTTTCGGCAGTGGAAAGGGATGGGTCAGGCTTATGTATGTATAAACTTTCATCGCACTCATAGTGATTGAAAGCATGGTATCCATATACAGCAAGCATAGGCATTACGCTGATGATCTTCAGGGACTGCTGCAGTACATTTTCCACAGAAATGTCGTCTGATTTGGGATCGTAATAAGACAGTGTCAAAATACTCTTTGCAAGAGAATTCATCATATCCTTATTAGGAGCTTTCATAACAACATCTCGTACAAAATTGGTAGGAAGAGTACGATAACTGCCCAGCAATTCCTTAAAATCATCTAATTCTTTCTGATTTGGCAGATTTCCGAAAATCAGAAGATATGCCGTTTCTTCAAATCCATATGTATTAGTTGTAATAAAGCCCTTAACCAGATCCTGTACGTTAATGCCGCGATATAAAAGCTTGCCTTCGCAAGGATAACTCTTCCCGTCTTTTTCAATAGAAGACTGAATATTGGATATTTTAGTGAGACCGGTCAGGACACCCTTGCCGTTGATATCTCGAAGGCCTCTTTTAACGTTGTATTTCTCATAGAGTCCAAGGTCGATTTTACCATTTTCTTTGCATAGGCCGGTTAATTTCTGTAATTCCTGCTGTTCTTTATCATAGTTCATATAAATCAATCTCCTTTTCTTGTAAAAATTTCAGAACTTCGTTAAGGATGTCTTTGAAAATCATTGCAGCCAGTACAGAATTGCATAAATAGTCAAACATATACTGGTCACAGGTATTTACAAATCTCCTGGTACCGCCCGCGGTAAATACTTCGGGCGGTGCTAGTTCTGATGAGCAGGTGCAAAATGATTGCACATGCAACTAAAAAAAGAATACCATAAAATGATTGCATATGCAACTATTTTAAAAAAATTTAATATTTTATGTTACTAACAGATAAGTTTTGCGTGGGAATTCACAAATTCCCATGTATTAGCGTGAAAACTCCATTCAATTCAAAAAATATATATGATAAGATAATAAAAATTATAAATTGCTCTTAACAGGTGTTTGAAGAGTCAAAAACTACGCTGCAAGCAATGGGACATAAATTTGTAACGCTGCAACCCTCGCGGCAGTCGCCAAAAGGATATATACAGACTGTTATCAATCACAGGTTAGCGGAAAAGGAGAACATAAATGGGAATTGTAGTAAATGAACAGCAGAAGTTATTTACGTTAACGACAGATAATGCCGCCTATCAGATGAAAGTAAATGCATGGGGAATACTGCTTCATCAGTATTATGGAGGTAAGATAGATGGGGATGATATGGAATATCTAACCCAGATGTGGGACGTGTCCTTCTCAGGAAACCCTTATGAGGCAGGAAAGGACCGTACCTTTTCGCTGGATGTGCAGCCGCAGGAATATACCAGCAATGGAATCGGCGATTACCGCATTAACAGTATTGCGGTGGAAAATGCGGACGGAACCCGGGGAACAGATCTTCGCTATGTATCATATTCCATTGTACGCGGAAAATATGCCCTTCAGGGGCTTCCGGCCATGTATGGTGATGAAGAGGATGCAGACACGCTGGAAATTGTGCTAAAGGACACGGTAACGGATCTGGAAGTTACTTTATGCTATAGTGTATGGGAAAAGTTTGATATCATTACAAGAGCGGTTAAAATTAAAAATGGGAATCCAGAGCCTGTAATTTTGCAGAAAGCAGCTTCTGTGTGCCTGGACCTGCCTTATGGGGACTGGGATATGATGCATTTCCACGGACGTCACGCCATGGAGCGCCAGATGGAGCGGGTTCCTCTGTTTCATGGAATTCAGTCGGTGGGCAGTACGAGAGGATCGTCCAGCCACCATCACAATCCTTTTGTGATTCTCTGCGATAAAGATGCAACGGAAGATTACGGAAACTGTTATGGAATTTCACTGGTGTACAGCGGCGATTTTGAAGCTCAGATTGAGCTGGACCAGTTGAACCAGGTGCGGGCGGTAATGGGTATTCACAGCCAGAAGTTCGCTTATACACTGGAGTCTGGAGATGAGTTCATCACTCCCGAGGTTGTGATGGTTTACAGCGGAGAAGGCTTAGGCGCCATGTCAAGAAAACTCCACAAAGCATTCCAGAATCATCTGTGCAGAGGAAAATATAAAAAGCAGAGAAGACCGGTCCTTTTAAATAACTGGGAAGCAACTTATTTTGATTTTAACGAAGAAAAGATTTTAGACATTGCTAAAGGAGCCGCAAATCTGGGTGTGGAAATGCTGGTAATGGATGACGGTTGGTTTGGCAAGCGAAACGATGATACTACCGGTCTGGGAGACTGGGATGTGAATACAGAGAAATTAAAAGGCGGACTGGAACCCCTTGTGCAGCAGGTAAATGACCTTGGATTAAAATTTGGCATCTGGCTGGAGCCGGAAATGGTAAGCGAGGACAGTGATTTATACCGGGCGCATCCGGACTGGGCGTTTACCATGCCGGGCAGAAAGCCAAACCGTTCCCGCTTCCAGCTGGTTCTGGATATGACAAGAGAAGATGTAAGGGATTATCTGTTTACAAAGATCAGCAATATTTTAGACAGCGCCAATATCGAATATGTAAAATGGGATATGAACCGCAGCATTTGTGATCTGTACAGTGCAAATCTTCCCAAAGACCGCCAGATGGAGATTCCACACCGTTATGTACTGGGGCTTTATGATCTTCTGGAGAAGCTTACAGCAAAATATCCGGATGTGCTTTTTGAAGGTTGCAGCGGCGGAGGCGGACGTTTTGATCCAGGAATGCTATATTACTCACCGCAGTACTGGTGCAGCGATGATACGGATGCCATTGAGAGAGTCAAGATACAGTACGGGACATCCTTTGCGTACCCCATTTCTTCAGTAGGCTCCCATGTATCGGCAGTTCCAAACCACCAGACCGGAAGGATTACGCCTTTTGAAACGAGAGGTATTGTGGCTATGGCAGGAAGCTTTGGCTATGAATTGGATCTGAACAAACTTTCGGATGAAGAAAAAGGTATGGTAACAGAGCAGATCGAGAGATTCAAAAAATATTACGATGTCATTCATTTTGGAGATTACTACCGGCTCTCCAATCCATTTGAACGTGATGACTATGCAGCCTGGGAATATGTTTCCGTGGATAAATCAGAGGCACTTCTGCATGGTGTGGTACTCCAGGCAGTTGCAAATATGGCAAGAATCCATGTAAAGTTAAAGGGATTGGATCCCGATAAAAAATACCGTGTAAATGGAACGGATGAAATCCATAGTGGGAAAGCCCTTATGAACGGGGGAATCCTATTCCCGCGTACAGCCGGTGACTATCAGGCGGTGGAGTTTTCATTTACAGAAGTATAATTATGAGATAGGATTATTATTAAACTGCCCTCTCTGTATAACAGGGGGCAGTTTTTATATTCTGATATGTCAGAGTCTTGTAGTTTTCTGTATTATCTCTTTCTACATGTGAGCTGCAGTTTCTGTTTCTTCTTCCTCAGCGGGAAGATATTTTTTAAAAATACGATAAAAAAACCAGGAACAAATCAGTGCAAGCAGAGCAAAGCCAAAGAAAAACCAGCAGAACAGATACAGGGGTGCCAGCTTTAAATCGGTAAAAGTAAGGCTTAATGGTATTACCCACAGCAGAGCCATTACTAAGGTTGATGGAATGTGCATGTAGGTGAATAGGAATGCATTTTTCAGCAGGTTTTTGGTGGAGTTGGCAAATGCACCGATTACCGGGAAAATGTATAACAATTCGAAAACGACAATTGCTGAGATACCATAGGAAAGATACTTCAGCATATTTCCATAGGATGACTCTTGCGTAACCAAAAACTGTATATTGAAGATCAGTATAACGGCAATTACTACAAATACCAGCCAAACGATCGTGGATTGTTTAAAGTTTTCTTTAAAGGATTTTATAAAATCCTTTCTGGCAATGGTTTCATCCCCCTTTATCATTTTCATGCAGGAATAGTAAAGAGCAGTTGCAGATGCCCCTATGGTAAACAGTGGTATAGAACAGAGGATGAACAAAAGATTCAACGTGATAACATCTCCTACTTTGCCAAAAAATCTGTTTAAAAAGTTGTCTGGATTTAAGAATCCCATAATGGTCCCACCTTTCAGGTATCTTATACAGTATGTCTGTATGGTAATATGAAATTTAGTTAGAGCGTGTAAAAAAATTGCTTTCTCGCAGCTGTGCATCACACTTTGTGGGAGATTTGTCCCGGATGAAGGGCGCGTAGCGGGCTGCGTAACCTGAATTCGGGGCAAATATGCCGCAAAGGGGGGCGTGCAGATGGCGGGAATGAATTTTCAAATACGCTCTAAAACAGTATAGCAGATGATATAAATCATTGTCAAAAATTATAGGTATTATTCTGTAAAATAGCAATGGTATAGTGTAAACAATCTATGTTAAATTTGTAATATCAGAAATCTTATGCGGTGTTATCATATATCCTGTATCCTGGCTGCCATTTGTTCTTTATCATCCAGGAGGAAATAAGAGGAAAAATGTAATCCTCCGGTATGATATTTGTGTTTTGGGCTAAAATAGTGGAGAAATGTCGTTTTCTCATAGAATAGGGCAAAAAACATGGAAAAATGTGATATTTATATGGTGCCATGGGATAATAATGCACAAAAAAATAACTAAAACATAGATATAATGTGCAAAAAATAAAGAGCAGACTTTTGATATTTTAAAGGAAAACCCTTTGTGTGGTCAAAGTGCACATAAAAATTAATTTTAATTATGTATAAATAACATTTTGACATAAAAACACTACGATTAACCATTTAACATTTTACCATATTTGATATAATAGGGACAAGTTAGAAAACACCGAATGAAAAAAGGTGAGCATACTGGAACATTAGACAATATTTATTTTAAAGGAGGAAATAAGTATGAAATTGAAAAAGGTAGTAACTTTGACTATGGCAGCAGCAATGGCGTTATCACTTATCGCGTGCGGGGGTGGATCCGGCAGTACGGAAGGAACAAAAGCACCGGAAACTCAGGCAGCCGGAGAAACACAGGCTGCAGAAGAGACACAGGCTGCAGGAAGTGAATCTGCAGAGAATACCGCTTCTGGTGATGCTCTGTCCGTTATGATCTGGGACGCAAACCAGGAGCCGGGCATAAATCAAATTCTGGGTGACTTTACAACAAAAACGGGAATCAAGACCAATCTCCAGGTTGTAACTTGGGACGAATATTGGACGCTGTTAGAGGCTGGTGCCCAGGGTGGAACTTTACCGGATGTTTTCTGGATGCATTCTAATGAAAGTTCCAGATATATGTCCAACGACATGTTATTAGACTTAACAGATAAGATTTCCGGCAGTGATGTAATTGATCCGGCGAACTATCCGGAAGATATCTGGGGGCTGTATACTTACGATGAAAAGTATTATGCAGTTCCAAAGGACGTAGATACCGTAGCATTGGTATATAATAAGAAAATGTTTGATGATGCGGGAATTGCTTATCCGGATGACACCTGGACATGGGATACTTTCGTGGAAACAGCTAAGAAACTGACAAAAGAGGATGGAAGCCAGTATGGAACGGCAATCCGCAATACCAATAACCAGGATGGTTATTACAATATGATTTATGATATGGGCGGTAAGGTTATCAGCGATGACAAGAAATCTTCCGGCTATGACGATCCAAATACAATCAAAGGTATGCAGATTATTGAACAGATGATTAAAGACGGCTCCATGCCAAGCCAGGAGACTATGTCTGAGACAAATCCGGAAGCATTATTTACTTCAGGAAAAGTTGCTATGATCCCACAGGGTTCCTGGATGGTTGCTTACTATCGAGACAATGAATATTCAAAAGAAAACGCAAGCTTCGCAGTCATTCCAAGCGCGCCGGACGGAACCAGAAAAACCATCTATAACGGACTGGGCTGGGCAGCTGCAGCAAATGGTTCCCATACAGATGAAGCATGGCAGCTAATCGAATATTTAGGTTCAAAAGAAGCACAGGAAAAACAGGCACAGTTAGGTGTTACCATGTCAGCTTATAACGGAACCTCAGATGCATGGGCACAGTCTGTACCGGAATTTAATCTCCAGTCTTTCCTGGATGTTATGAAACCGGAAAACATGGTGATCAGACCATATTCTACAAAGACAGTTACCTGGGAAAACAAGGTTAACGAAGTTTTAAAGAGTGCATGGACCGGTGATAAGAGCATGGAAGATGCTTGTAAAGAAGCAGCAACAGAAATGAATGCAATTCTTGCAGAGGAGTAATGCTTCTAATAAATGAATTAGCAGCTTAGAAAAGGTGCCAGAGTCTGTTTAAAATGTAAGCCGGAAAGCTATTTTAGACATGCTCTGGCGTAATGGTGAAGATTGCACCTTTTTTACGCTTTCATCCAATGATTTGCAATACATAAAAAGAGGAGTGAGGATATGGCAAAACCAAGAGCAAAAGGAACCGCACGTGCCCGCAATGAGTTTCTCTGGGGCTGGGCGTTTATATTACCAACTATGATAGGTTTGATTGTCTTGAATATTATCCCGATTATTCAGACGATTTACCAGAGTTTTTTCAAGACCGGAGATTTTGGCAAAGGAAATATATTTGTTGGCGCAGCTAATTATACCAAGTTATTCAATGATGGCCAGGTATGGCAGGCGCTTTTAAATACCTTTAAATACGCAATTGTGGAAGTGCCTTTTTCAATCGCAATTGCACTAGTATTGGCCGTTCTTCTGAATCGCAAGATGAAGGGACGCAGCGTATACAGAACGATTTTTTTCCTGCCGATGGTTGCTGCTCCAGCAGCGATTGCAATGGTCTGGAGATGGTTATATAACTCTGATTTTGGTTTGATCAACAATCTGCTCCATACAAAAACAAACTGGATTTCCAATCCTAAGATCGCAGTATTTGCCATTGCAGTTATCGGCGTTTGGTCAATCATCGGTTACAATATGGTATTGTTCCTGTCTGGATTACAGGAGGTTCCCCATGATTATTATGAAGCTGCGGAAATTGACGGCGCCACCGGAATCAAGCAGTTTTTCCATATTACCATTCCGCTGATCTCCCCTACGATTTTCTTTGTATTAGTTACAAGAGTGATCGGTGCCTTACAGGTATTTGACTTGATCTTCATGGTGATGGATAAATCCAATCCGGCGCTGGAAAAGACCCAGTCACTGGTGTATCTGTTCTACCGTTATTCCTTTACGGAGAAAAACCTCGGTTACGGTTCAACAATCGTTGTGCTGCTTCTTGTAGTAATCATGATTATTACCGTATTCCAAATGATCGGACAGAAAAAATGGGTTCACTATAATTAGAAGGAGGGAAAGCAATGGAAACAAAGAGAAAAGCTGTTTCGGTATTGATTCATGTCATATTGATTTTAATTTCTATTACCATGCTTGTGCCTTTCCTCTGGATGATATTAACGGCATTTAAATCGGTAACAGAAGCAACGCAGGTTGACCCGTTTGTAATTTTCCCCAAGGTGTGGAGAACAGACGCATTTAAGGCGGTATGGAATAATATGAACTTCCTGCTGCTTTATAAAAATACATTAATGTTAATTGTTGGAAGAGTTTTGTGTGCGGTTATCACAGCTACTATGGCGGGTTATGCCTTCGGACGTCTGAATTTTAAAGGAAAAAACCTGATGTTTTCACTGGTGTTATTCCAGATGATGATACCGGCACAGATTTTTATCATTCCTCAGTACTTAATGATCAGTAAAATGGGTATGATGAATACCATTTTTGCGCTGGTCTTCCCGGGTCTTGTTACAGCATTTGGAACCTTTCTGCTGAGACAGGGATACATGGGACTGCCAAATGATCTGGAAGAGGCAGCGAGACTGGACGGCTGTAATATCGGACAGACATTCCTTTTTATTATGGCACCGCTCACAAGATCAGCAATGGTGGCACTGGGTATCTTTACAGCGGTATTCGCATTTAAAGACCTGATGTGGCCGATGATTGTAAATACAGACAAGAATATGCTTACCCTGTCTGCAGCACTGGCTAAAATGCAGGGACAGTATGTAACAAAGTTCCCGGAACTGATGGCGGCATCTCTGATCGCCTGCCTGCCGATGATCATTATTTATGTAATCTTCCAAAAACAGTTCATCGAAGGTATTGCAACCTCTGGTGGGAAATTATAAGGAGAAATACAAAAGGGGACGCTTAAAACGCCCCCTTTTACACTCAGAAGCTTTGGATTAAATTGCTTACAATGAGCGTACATTTACGTAATCATTTTTTTTACCCAGTGTCACAAGCTGCTCCGGCATTTCCCGGAATGCCTTTGGGCTGACACTGTATTTTTGTTTAAATATCTTGGAAAAAGCCAATGGGTCGTCATAGCCAACCTGGATCGCAATCGTACTGATTGGTAAAGCCGTTTTTTGTAGGAGAGAAGCCGCTTTATTCATACGAAGATTTACCAGGAATTCCTGTGGTGAGACACCCATTGCTTTTTTAAAGCTATTGGTAAGATAGCTTCGGTTAATGCCGATATAATTAGCCAGGTCATTAATTTTTATCTTTTTCGAGTAGTTGTGGGACATAAAATTAATGGCATGCTTTACATAGATTGCTCCGGAATAATCGTAGTTAATATGCTCCTGATCCCGAAGGGAATAGTCTTCAATGATGAAAGCCATAAATTGCATTAATAAGCTGCCCCGCTTTAGTTCATTTGCGTATGTAAGCTGTCGAGCTTCCAGCATTTGGGAAATACAGGAAATCAGCTTGTCCGTACAATTAAGTGAAATAGTAGGTTCTTCTTTTGAAAAACCGGCATTTGAAATGCATTCATAGGACTTCAGACCATTAAATCCTATCCAAATATATGACCAGGGATCTTCTTTATCAGCCTCGTAATAACTCTCTACACCAGGTGTAATTAAAAAAGCCTGATCCTTTTCCAGAGGATATATTTCTTTGCCTACTTGAAAAAAGCCTCTGCCTTTCGTTATGACATGTATTACATATTCCGTCCTGGTCTGGGGCCCAAAGCCAAATCCGGCTTCACAATTTTCAATCCCACAATAGCTCAGGTACAGATCCACATAGTTACGCTGCAGGTCTTCCAGACACTTGTAGTTGGCAGAGTCGGTATAACCAACCTGTAATTCCATGTAATCCCCTCCTCTATTTAACTGTACGTTTATTATAATATAGCGGGGGAAATGCGTCAACTTAAAGAGCGTGTGGGGATTGCAGAGAAACAGGCATTTTCTGACTCTATAGAAAAGTATATTCTGAATACATATTGACAGCAAAGAATTAGTTTGCTATTATATTTAATAAGATAGTGGTTAGATGCGAAAATTTATCTATTTATAAGCATTAAGCACTAAATTCTAATTTCTGATTTTATTCTACGCTTTATTTCAAAGCGAAATTCAATTAAAAAGTAAAAATATAAATTCAGCCATTATCTTATATGTGGAGCAATTTCTGATTTGCTCTGTTTTTGAAATAGGTAAATTTCTGCATTAGTATATGGAAAGTGAGATGCAGGATAAAGAATGCACTTCAGATTGTCGGCAGAGAAATTTGTTTAAAAGCAGAAGAAGCCCAAAAGATACAAGCCGTAATTTACGCACTTGCAGAAAAGTTTTTAAAATATGAAGAAATGAATGAAGTAAAGGAGGTAATGAATATGACAAGATTAGGTCAAATGCTGGTAGATGATGGGATTTCTCAGGGGCTGTCTCAGGGAAAGGCAGAAGCTATCGTAGAATTTCTGGATATGAAAGGTACTGTATCAGATGATTTGAGGCAGAAAATTATTTCCGAAAAGGATGTGGACAAATTGTCGGGGTGGATAAGAATAGCGGCAGCTTCTAATTCAGTTGATGACTTTCAGAAATTGATGTAAAAATCTGCAACTGCGTTTATTTTTATTTATTTATGTACTGGATAAATATAAAGCATTAAGAGTGGAAGGATAAAAAAGGGGCACCCTAATTACTGCATTTAGGGCGCCCCTGATATAGTATGTTTATCGGATTATTACTGGAAATCTTTCATGTAATCCCCATGTGCTTCGATTAATTCATCACACATTTTTTTAATGTCAGTGATATTAAGTTCCGCTCCGGTATGCGGGTCCATCATAGCAGCCTGGTAGATATGGCTGCGGTCTTTGGTAACGGCTGCTTCAATGGTCAGCAGCTGAGGATTAATATTAGTCATATTCATAGCAGCTAACTGTACCGGTAGACGTCCTACGTGGCATGGAGTAACTCCGCTGCCGTCTACAAGGCATGGAACTTCTACACAGGCATCTGCAGGCAGATTGTCAATCAAACCGGTATTTAATACGTTACCGCCTATTTTGTAAGGTTTATTAGTAACCACGGCTTCCATAATGTAAGAAGCGTATTCCAGGGAACGTTCATGGGTGATCTTGCCATCCTTCAGAATAGAGGCCTTTTCACTTTCCCACTCAGCGATCTGTTTGATACATCTTCTTGGATATTCATCTAAAGGAATATTGTATGCTTCAATCAGTTCCGGATATTTGGATTTAATGAAGAAAGAATTATATTCGGAGTTATGTTCACTGGATTCTGTACAGTAATATCCCAATGTATTAATATATTCGTAACGAACCATGTCATCATGTTTTTCTTCTGCATTTTTCTTTGCAGCACGTTCACGGATTTCGGGATATAGATCATTTCCGTCCTGATCACGGAGATCCAGAAGCCATCCCATATGATTGATTCCGGCGATGAGTTCCCGTCTGCCATCCAGTTTATCTTCCATGCCAAGGGCTTTCATCAGATCTTCAGAACATTTCTGAACGCTGTGGCACAGACCTACGGTTTTAATTTTGGTATAGCGCTGCATATAACCGGTTAACATAGCCATAGGGTTGGTATAATTCATAAAAAGAGTGTCTGGGCATACTTCTTCCATATCTTTTGCAAAATCAGCCATAACCGGAATAGTACGCAGGGCTCTCATAATACCGCCGATTCCCAGGGTATCTGCAATTGTCTGCCTTAAGCCGTATTTTTTGGGGATTTCAAAGTCTGTAATCGTGCAGGGATCATATCCGCCTACCTGTATTGCATTCACAACAAAATTTGCATTACGGAGTGCATCTTTACGATTTTCTACTCCTAAATAAGTCTTAATGGTAGCTCGTCCTTCATTTACGTTTTTGTTGATTGCCTGTAAAATAATTTCTGAATCTTCAAGACGCTGCCTGTCGATGTCATAGAGTGCTATTTCACTTTCGCATAAAGCTGGGGTGCACATACAGTCACCCAGTACATTTCTTGCAAATATAGTGCTTCCGGCACCCATAAATGTTATTTTAATCATATGAGACCTCCTGGTTTTAAGTGGATTATATTTGTTATCTGTTGTAAATTATTATATAATATATCCTATGGAGAGACTATCTAAATTGTTTCGTAAAAATTGTTGATTTGTTGAAAGGTAATAGAAAGGAGGATATATGGAAAGCAGGTATTCAAAGTCTCTGTCAGTGTATTATGCCGGGCGGGAGAAATGTGAATCCGGTCATTTTTTTGGACCGGCATTGCGTCCCCACTACTTGATGCATGTGGTTTTGAAAGGAAAGGGGACCTATGAAACAGGAGGACAAAAATTTTATTTGCAGCAGGGCGAGGCTTTTTTAATTTATCCAAATGAGATGACCCTGTACAGGGCAGATGACCGGGAGCCCTGGGAGTATGCCTGGGTTGCTTTTGATGGATATGAGGCAAAGCGGATATTAAAACGAACCGGGTTTCGGGAACATAAACTGACCTTTCACCCGGAACAGACAGATCTGTTTTTAGAAAGAATGGAAAAACTTGCTCAGATCTTTTTGGAGCATGAAGAAGATGAATTTGAACTGACCGGTATGTTCTATCAGGTCATGGCACTTATGGTGAGAGAATCGGATGAACCACAAGAAAGTTATGAACAGCAGTATTTCCAAAAGGCGGTTGACTATATCTGCCATAACTATGGATACCCCATTAAAATCAGCGATATCGCCAAGTATGTGGGAATTGACCGGACTTATCTGTATAAAATCTTTATGGAGGTTGAGCAGTGTGCACCAAAGCAGTTTTTAATTCAATTCCGCTTAAAAACAGCTATGAATATGCTGGAAACGAGGAAGTACAGTATCACAGAAACTGCGTATTCCTGTGGATTTAAGGACGCAGCCTCATTTTGCAATCATTTTAAGAAGTTTACAGATATGACGCCGAAACAGTATCAGCGGTATCAGAATAGTATCAAGTAGGCTGGCTGAGGCAGGGACGCTTTGCAGCAGCAGGTTACTGCCGCAAAGCAGGTTTATCCAGCATGATGGAACCCATGGGCTGTGAAGGATTAAAGCTTCCGCTGTATCATATCCGGCTTCACCGCGTATTCCATGGCGGTCTTAGCTGTTATCAGGCCTTTTTTGCAGAGGTTTACCAGACTGGCATCCATGGAGAACATGGAATCCGAAGAGGAAGAATATAAAGTCCCGTCGATCTGTGGGATTTTGTTCTCACGGATCATATTCCGGATTGCAGGGGTCAGTGTCAATACCTCAAAGGCAGGAATCAGTTTTCCGTCAACAGATGGAACCAGCTGCTGGGATACAACTGCCTGTAATGCCATGGATAACTGGACGGTGATCTGAGTCTGCTGGCTTGGCGGGAATACATCGATAATTCTTCCTACGGTATTTACAGCCCCTATGGTGTGGAGGGTGGAGAATACCAGATGACCCGTTTCTGCAGCGGTCATGGCGACCTGTATTGTCTCAAAGTCACGCATTTCACCAAGCAGAATGACGTCCGGGCTTTGCCGCAGAGCAGCCCGCAGAGCGATGAGATAGCTTTCCGTATCCGTATTAATCTCACGCTGGCTTACAATACTTTTTTTGTGGCGGTGCAAATGCTCCAGAGGGTCTTCCAGTGTGATGATATGCCTTTCCTTGGTGGAGTTAATGGCATCGATCAGACAGGCGAGTGTTGTGGACTTTCCGCTTCCCGCAGGACCGGTAACCAGAACGAGCCCTTTGTTAAATTCTGCAAGCCGCAGGATATGATCACCAATTCCGAATTCCTTTGGGTCAGGCAGGTTAAAACGTATGATTCTGATTACCGCAGACAGGGAACCACGCTGGCGGTATGCATTGATTCGAAATCTGGAGAGGCCGGTGATGGAAAAAGAAAAATCATCATCTCCTTTATCCAGAAGAATCTGCATAGATCTGTTTCCGGCAAGCTGATATATTTCCGTTATGATCGTTTCGGTATCGTTTGGCATAAGCCGATCTGAGTTGTCATGCACCATAGTGCCGTTAACTTTATAGGACAGAGGAAGCCCGGCTACAATAAAAACATCTGATGCCACGGCTTCAACTGCATGCTCCAAGAGCTCATTTATTTCCATGAAAAATCCTCCTAAAATTCAGATTCAAAAGTTCCGTTGAAAACAGGTACGTTACTTTCCGGTTCCCAGCTGCTGTCTGACTGGCTGTTCCAGGTGATAATACGATAGAAGTGTTCACCGGTTTGTGTTGGGAAATGCAGTTCGAGAGTTACGTTCAATATCTGATTTTCCGTAATCGGCACCTCATAGGACATTCTGGGTGATGAAAGATCCCGGTTAAAGGTATAGGTACCCGCATCTGACAGCACTTTTACTATGTGAGTATAATAAGACTCGGCGTCGGAAAAAGACTGCGAGTTATATTCTCTGTATAAAATATCATCAATTTCAGCCAGTTCCTGCTTGGCTTTTAAGTCCGCCTGATAATAGGCACTGGTATGGTCTGCATTCTTCTTGCTCAATTGATAATCCATGTTGGCATTTACAATAGAAAGAATGGCAAAGGTTACCAGACATAAAAGTACAAATACAAGCAGGATGGAAGAAGTTCCGATATTAAAAAAAGTGTGCTTCTTTTTCTTTTTCATCATAAACGGCCTTTCTGTCACTCAAGTGTATGAGGAATGTTTATTTGGGTTGCAAGAGAATATATCAGCTTTTCCGGTTTTTCTGTTTCATAGGATGAGATGGAGACGCTTTTTTCTGTATCCCCGGTAACGGTAGCGATCAGCGTAAACTTGCCATCAGCTTCATTGCATTTCTCCCAGGAGGCATTATAATAGAAGCGTATGGAATCTCCGTCAGCCACACTTTCGGGGAAAAGTGACTGCACTTCTTCCAGGGATCCGCCGCAGCTTTCCAGCACTTCAGCCGTATTTGATACCAGCCGGGATGCCGTGCTCAAATTTTTAGAACTCTGGCTGAGCAAGAAAGATTTTGAAAATAGCTGAATGCAGATGCCGCTTGCTACTGTGAAAAACAATATGGCAATAATTAATTCGATTAAAAATAAACTGGATTTGGAAGGAGTATTTTTTTTCATATGGATCCTTCTTTCTTATTCGATGTCTTCCGAAGCGTGCTAACAAATTGCTTTTTAATGGCTGTCACGATTGACTTTCCGATTCTGCTCTCGGATGGATATAGAGGTCGATACGATTACCATCCTCTGTAGAAACAGCAAAATGGTATAGTCCAACCCGTACTTCTTCCATATTAAGTGAGGTAATATCTGTAATAGACTGGCCTGAAGAAGCGGATACGGCAGAGTCTGCCTTGGCAAACAGCTCCTTCAACTCACTCTGATCCTCATATATATAAGTAATATAGTCCTGCCCTTCATATTGGGTCTTAAGAGCAAGGGCATCGGTGCCGGACAGACTTGTAATGGATATATCTCCGGTACCGTCAGCCTGCCGGATCTTTTCTGATATATAGGATAAGGCGGTATGGGAAGAATTATTTTCTGCCATCTGCCCGGCGGTAGAGCGATAAACGTTAGAACCGATCAGAACCACAAATAGCGCTGAAGCTGCGAAAACACAGAACAGGGACAGGGTGAATACTATATCAATAACGTGTTCCTTTGACCGGAAATTCTTCATAAGGCAGCCTCCTATTTTTTAACAATGGTTATATCTGGCATAATATTAGAACCAAAGGGCTCGTAATGGATAATATACTTATTTTCATCAAATGCCACAGCATAATGTGCCAGCAGGTCTTCCAGGGTATCCGGATAAGAACCGGTGAGGGCGTAGTTCTGTACGGCACAGCGCCTCAGGGCATCAGCCAGGGTTCTCTGCTGTTCTGCATCAGTTGTAGCTGAGATATTGCCAATTCCATATAAAAATATAATCATAACAAGTCCAAAAGTACAAATCGGTATCAGGAAACCGGCTCTTATTCTGCGGTGAAAAGGTAACTGGTGAAAACGGTTCATAACAATACCTCCTAAAACGGTCCGATGCTGGACATGATACCCATAAGCGGCAGCATAACAGAAAGCAGGATAACACCTACTATGATAGAAAGAGCAACAACGAGAGAAGGTTCCAGGACAGCAAT
Organism: Clostridiales bacterium; assembly: GCA_018365455.1. Classification (GTDB taxonomy): domain Bacteria; phylum Bacillota; class Clostridia; order Lachnospirales; family Lachnospiraceae; genus Robinsoniella. The sequence goes on along the minus strand of JAGZJZ010000012.1, from coordinate 84,022 downwards.
CAATTTTTCGATCCGGTTGTCAACCTCTTCCTCATACTGGTCAGCTACTTTCCTCATCACTTCATCTACATTACCGGTTTTAAAACCCACTGCAATCATTCGTGCATAGACTCCTGAGAAAAGTTCAGAACGGGTAACGGCATGGGAAAAGCTTTCCCCTTCTTCCAGGGCAGCCTGGCACTTTTTGATCTTTTCCTGTAATTCCGTGTTATCAACCAGCTTTGAGGTCATGGTCAGGCTCTGGTCTATGTCCAGACCGCTGCTCAGCGTAAGGAACATACCGCTGGCAAAACGTCCCAGGGCTATCTTGTGCTGCAGGGTCTTGGAAAAACGCAGCTTGGAACCGTTGAAGAATAAAAACGCAGCAAAAGCTACGAAAATAACGATTACCGGAACGGCATAACGGCTCAGGGCACTGCCCAGATTCAACAGGCTTTTGGAAAATCCTGTAAGCTGGCTTCCCAGTTCAATATAAACCTGATTAAAGATAGGAAGTACTTTGACAATCAGGATTACAACGATAAACAAGAGAAGACCAATCATAATACAGGGGTATGTAATGGCACCTTTGATCCCCTTTGCAATGTTTTCTTCCCGTTCATAATATTCTGCTAAAGAGGACATTACATCGTCAAGACGTCCGGATTGTTCACCGATTTCAACCATATCTATAAAATACTTGGGAAACACACCGCAGTCACTGACAGCGGCGTGAAAATTCCCCGTTTCTTCCAGAGTATGATAAATAGATTCCAGGACAGATTTTCCATCAGGGCTCACATTGTCTTCCAGCATAATCGAGATCCCTTCAATAGAAGAAATACCGGATTGGAGGATCATTGCCATTTGATTACAGAAAAAGGATATTTCGGTATTGGATAACGGTTTATTGGCTTTTTTTGCCATAAGAGCTCCTTTCGAAACGCAAATTTATACAGACCGGTTAATAGGTATGTTTAGTGGTATAGTTCTTTGCATCTCCAATGTATTTTTGAATTTTCTTGCTGTTTTTCCCACTTGCCGCGAAGGTGGGGTCCATCAGTGCCCAGTTCTTGCCATCGAACTGTATCAGGTCATCTATCCAGCCTTCTTCCTTTGTATAGACGCTGATCCAGGCGTGAACCACTTCCCCGGAATATCCGGTTTCGATCTTGGTGGGAATGCCCTGGGACCGCAGCATACTGCCCATGAGAGAGGCATAGTCAAAGCAGATTCCCTTTTTGGTCTTCAAAGTATCATCCACATTGGGGATGTAATCAAACTGTACATTTTCCGCCTTGTCTGTGTCATACGTAATGTTACCGATGACAAAATTATAAACAGAAGTAATAGCATCCAGGTCTGTAGAAGCCCCCTTCACAAGCTCTTCTGCTTTTTCTACAGCCTGGGAATCAGCTGTAAAATTTACATACTGGTTCGGATACAGGAAAGGACCGAATTCATTTGTAAGCTTCACATCTGCAGACAAAGAAGTTACAATGGCGTATTTATCGTTGGCAAGCTGTTCGCATACCATGATTTCGTAGTTTCCGCTGCCTTGTGACAGGGGAAATACTTCATAATTTCCGGTATTTTTAATGTTATAGTCATTTGTAGAATTATCGGAAGCTTTCACGCGCAGCTTCACTTTCGATGCATTGCCCAGGTACTTTACCATAAAATAGCCTTCTGAAAGGTTAGAGGTATCTATAGAAGCATACTCATCTGTCTGAACCGCTGTTCCCACAGCTTGTGGAGTCAGGACCCTGGGCGTGTTAGGACGGGAACCGGAGCCTGTACTTGTCCCGGAGGTATTTTCAGAAGGAGCAGGAGCCGGATCGTCCGAATTGCCGCAGCCTGATAAAATGATACTGATTATTAACAGTATCATCAGAAAGGCATATTTATGAAGTTTGCAGGGATACATAGTAATACCTCCCTCTCTCTGAGCATTTTCAATCACGTTTTATTTTGCTGTAATAATGCCTATTATAGCAATGCTCTGAAGTAAATACAATATATTTTGTGAAAATCATTCCGTGTGACTGGAGTGTGACATAAAACCATTATAATCAAAATATAAAGTGCATCAGTATTATTAAATGCCAGTACTGCTTTACCTTTATTACTGTGGATTACAGCTGTTGATTCACAGTTTTATGCACGGCAGTTCTGATAGTTACAAGGAAGGAAAAAAGCTATGAAAAAGAAAAATTTCATAATAATCGGCGCAGCAGCAGTGCTTATTGCGGCGACTTTGATAAGCGGGACGGTGGCATCCTTTCAGGCGGAAACAACTTCTAAAAATAAAATCAGTGCCGGAAATATTGGGATTCAGCTTATGGAAGAAACGGCAAATGGCGGGAAAGAAATAAAAGAGGGCGATATTAAGAGCATTACCGGAATGCCGGGCGATAAAATACCGGAGGCAATTTATGTGGATAATATAAAAGATAATCCGCTGTATTTAAGAGTAACATTGCATAAAAGCTGGGAAGACCGCAATGGTGAGAAAAATCCGGAAGCAGATGCAAATTATATCTCCATTTTAACCGATCAAAAGCAAGACTGGATTATTCAGGATGATGATGAAAATGGTGAAGAGATGTATTTTTACTATCGCAAGCCCCTGAATGCAAAAGAGTCCACCTCAAAAATAATGGATTTTATACAAATCGGAAATATACCAAGTAAAGAACAAAATCTTTATACAGGACTTTCCATCGCTTTTGATGTAGAAGCAGATGCGATCCAGGTAATCGGAGCGGAAGATGCCATGCTTTCGGAATGGGGACTGGAAGTAAAAATCGATGCTGACGGAGTTCTTCAGGAAGTTGAGGAAGAATAAATATGAAGAAGAAAATAATTAGTTTTTGCATAATATTGACCTTGCTTTTACAAATGAATATGGTGGTATTTGCTGACAGTGATACCAACGTTACCTTTGATGGTGATGCCAAGGAATTTATATTTTTAAACGGAAGCAATGATCTGTTTGATAATTTTAAAAATATGATGCCTGGGGAAACAAGAACCCAGAAGATCACATTGACGAATGATGACTATGAGCAGATGAAATTCTACATGAGTGCCCAGGTTCTTCGTGAAATGGGCGCAGGCGGTGCAGTATTTGAAATTACCCTGAAAAGAGACGGGGAACAGTTTTACAAAGGAAAGATCGGTGGTCTGGAAAGCTTTGGCGAAGGATATATGGGAGAAAACTTCCTGCTGGAAAGCCTGGGCAAAGGAGAATCCACTGACATTGATATGGAAGTTTATGTAGACGGCGACTCTATGGATAACAGCTATCAGGAAACAGAAGGTATTATCCAGTTTACGTTCCGGGTTGCACATGACGATGCTGCGAACCAGTCGGAGCCGGACACTAATAAAAATCAGGGAAATACAAATAATAACAATTCCAACAATAATAACAATAATAACAATGGAAATACCAATGGCGGCAGCGGTACAAATCAGACTACGAATAAAGTAAAAACAGGTGATAATACGCCAATTCTGCTTTTTGCCGGCATGATGGGTGCCTGCTTATGCGTTGTTATTTTTATAGCAGCAGGCCATAAAAGGAAAGGGAAAGGAGAGGAGTCAAAATGAAAAAAATAAGTATGCTGATGATATGCTTTTTGATGATTTTTTTGGCAGTGCCTGTACTTTCTGCAGAAGCGGCAAAAAGTTATGAGATCGTGTTTCGCGGAGGTTCCCATGGAACTTTAAGTGAGGGCGACGGTAAGAAAGTGGTTTATAATATCCCGTATGGTGAGGGATTTCCCAATAGTCCTTATGCTATTCCGGAAACCGGATATGTCTTTAAGGAATGGAGTGAGGAACCCCAGGAAGCCGGTACGGAGGTAACCGGAAAAAAAATATATGTTGCCAAATATGTTCCAGTTGTAAACGGATTAGAGTATGCAGTAAAATATGTGGATACAAATGGAAATCAGCTTGCAACAACGAAAGTTACAATGGGCGAGAGCGGAAATAAAATTACAGAATCCGCATTACTGATCAGCGGTTATACCGTAGATCAGAAATCGAAATCGGTAGTATTGTCAGACTCCAGTTCTGAAATCCAGTTTATCTATACCGCAAATCAATCCAATGTACAGCAGACGGAGCCGCAGACAAACCCGCCGGCTACAGAAGCGCCGAATCCGCCGGATAATAACCAGCCGACTACACCGACAACCCCGGCAGCAAATAATACGCCGGTAACAACACCAGCCAATACACCGGCAAACACAACACCAAATAATACGACACCAAATAATACTGCAGATAACAATGCCAACAATACGCCGAATAATGTTGATAACAATCAGCAGGCAGCTCCTGATAACAATACTCAGCCGGGAGCAGATGAGAATACGGTAAATATTCCCGATGAACAGGTTCCTTTGGCAGATTCTCCTGAGACTGATTCGGAACAGGAAACGGTTAGTATAGAAGACGAAGATGTACCGCTTGCAAAGGCTCCTGAGGTAAAAAATGATTATACAGTTGTATATGTTATACTTGGAATCCTGCTTGCAGCAGCGGCAGCATTTGGAATAAAGACAGTAGTTTCCAGAAGGCGCAGATAATGGAAGCAAATTATTAAGATTTATGAAAGATGTAAATATAATAGGCCCTGAAGATTGCATGATGAGAATATTAGTGCTATGATAGGCATAGATAACTTGCAGATACCCCATATCATTGTTCTGATGATATGGGGCATTGGCATAAAATAATCACAATGACAGGAATAATGTCTTATGGCTAATATGGAGAATAAATTGAACAAATTACATGTGAAGATGTTTGGCGATTTTCAGGTGACTGACGGAAAGAATATTTTGAATGATGATAATATTCGTTCTGTCATGGTTACGAGGCTTTTAACTTATTTTTTAAATAACAGAAACAGAATGATCCAGGTGCAGGAGCTTGGAGATCTTCTTTGGAATGAGGATGAGACTGATAATCAGGTAGGGGCATTAAAAAACCTGATGTACCGTCTTAGGAATATTATGAAGAAGGTGCTGGGCAGTTCAGATTATATTCTGACGGGACGGGGATCATACTACTGGAATCCGGATGTAACGGTTAAGGTGGATTGTGAAGAATTTGAATTGTGTTGTAAAAATGCAAAAGGAATAAAAGACGATGCAGAGGCTCAAATGACTCAGTATCGGCGTGCGGTTGATCTGTACACCGGGATGTATCTGCCTAAGATCTCATCCGAACACTGGGTGATTTCACTGTCTGCTTATTATCATTCCATGTTTTTGTCGGCAGTAAAAAGCCTGGCGGAATTATATGAAGAAGCGGGCAGCTATGAGGAGATGGAGAATGTCTGCAGCAAGGCAATATCCATGGACTCCCTGGATGAATATTTGTACTATCTGCTGATAAAGTCTTTTATTGGACAGCACAAAGAGAAAATTGCCCAGGAGTACTATACAAGAGCGGTTGAACATTTGTATGAAAATCTGGGTGTGAAACCGTCCAGCCAGCTGGAAGAAATATATCAATCGCTGTTAAATGAAATGAACAGCCAGGAACTGGATATTAAAAGAATTCAGGACGATCTGTGTGAAGCAGCGAAACCACAGGGGGTATTTCTCTGCAAGTACGGGATATTCCGTGAAATATACAGGCTGCAGGCGAGGCAGGCGCAGAGATTTGGAATGGCAGTTCATGTTGCGCTGATCACGATTAATCCGCCCCAGTATATTGAAAAGGGGACAGAAACTTATCTTTCCATGCTGAAACGGGCCATGGATCATGTAAAGGATGCTTTTGGTTGTCTTCGGGCAGGAGATGTAGCGGCCAGGTACAGCGGATCACAGTATGTAGTGTTGCTGCCAACATGTACATATGAATCCGGGAAGATGGTATTGAAGAGAATTGAAGACAATTTTTATAATTCGGGAAAGTGGAAGAAGTTTAACATAAGAAGCAGTCTGGAAGAAATTAATTTTGGGGATATAAGCAACGAATAGGAGGAGCATTTGTGGAAAAGATACAGTCTTATTACTTGATGAATGCTCTTAGAATCTGTATAGACGAAAAAAAAGATATTTATTTTCAGGGCAGGGCTTACACCAGGTTGTCAAAGGATGAAATAAAGTTTCAGGATCTTTCCAGCCTCTTAATTGAGGTGGATAAAATTTTTGATGCAGCGGGTTATCCCCAGGCGTTTCAGGAAAAAAGGAGTTTTTTAAAAGAGCATTCACATTCTTTTTTTTCGATGAATCCAAACAGTGAAATGGATATTGAGGAAATTTTAAAGCAAAAAGGCACAATGGCAACCTTTGATGTTATCGTAACCAGCAGAAGGCATTCTACTTGGCAGGGAGAGGTACATAGCCTGCAGGGGGAAATGCTGGACAGGTTTGAAGGTGCCATTCAGATGATACAAATAGTAACAGATCATGTGGTGATATCAGATTTATGATATCACCATATTTTTTCACTTAGTTTGTTTGCTGTGACCAGTCTGTGACTTGCTTTTGATATAGTAAATCTATAAAACGAAGAATTAACGGGATAAGTTGATATCTGAAAGAGAATAGATAGTATATCAGAGGAGGATCCACATGAAAATAAGAATGAAAAAAAGATTAACTGCAATCCTTTTATGTATGGCCATGATCGTATCTGCTTTAGGTTCCAATGGAGTAGTACTGGCGGCGGATAAATCGGATAACACAGAAATCCCGGGGACGGTAGCAGAGGCAGAAATGCTTAATGAAACCAGTCAGGCTGAGACAGCAGCTCCGGTGGAAAGTGAAACGGCAGATGCACAAACAGAACCAGTCGTAATGACTGAGGTACAAACAGAAGCTGCTTCATTACCGGAAACTGAAATAAATACGGAACCGGCTGCAGAAAGTATTCCTGAGACAGAGGCTGACAGTGAAGTACAGAGTGAAAGTCAGGAAGAAATGCAGACCGAAATGACATCAGAGACAAGCGAAACCTCTTTGACAGAGACAGAAAGCAATTCGGAAGAAATGCAGTCACAATATCTCTTTGAAAACGATGAGATGACAGTTGAAGTGTCATTAAAGAATGTGGATGCCGTTTTGGCAGATGCAGCGTTAGTGGTTAAACCCATATTAAATAAAACAATTTCAGATAACAGCCCGGAATCAGATAAAGCAGAAAAAGCTGCTTATGACAAGATCAATGACATGATAAATGAAAAAGCAGAAAAAGATGCGGCACCAATTGATGGATTTAACGCTTATGAAATTTATTTTGAAAAAGATGGTGTGGTTTATCAGATAAATGATGAAATGAAAGTTTCCATCAACTTCAAAAATGCAGTCCTTCCTGAAATCTTCAAAACCGAAGGAATGAATTTAAAAGCAACTCAGGCACAGGTTTTACAGTTCACAGCAGATGAAATTGAAGTTGGAAAGACTAATGTAACAGACCTGAAAGATAAAACAACTGTTTTAAATTGCGATTCCGATTTAGCAGTAGGCGCAGTTGCATTTGAATCAGATCACGTAAACCAGTTCGCAATCGCCTGGAATGGAGCGGATACAACAACGGAATATACATACGATGATGACCAGGTAACGGTGAAGGCAGTTTTAAGCGAAGCAGGGATTCTTCCAAGAGGAGCTGAACTGAAAGTTGTGCCGGTTGTGGAAAAAGAGGAATTAGACAGAGTAGAGAGTCTGTTAAAAGCCAATGTTAAATCAGAGGTTGATACAATTACAGGATTTTTGGCATATGATATTAGTTTTGTAAAAGATGGTGTTGAGGTGGAACCTTCCGGAGACGTAGCAGTGACTATGGATTTTAAAGAGGGTGTAAAACCGGAAAATGCAGCAAATACAACGGATGATAATGCAGAAAACGATATAGAACAGAATGTTGCATTATACCATTTTAATGAAAGCAAAGATAAGGATGTCGTTGTTGAAGAAGTGAAGCATGCATCCGTAGATGTAAATAAAAAAGAAGAAGTGGTTACTACTAATTTTCAAGTTAACAGTTTTTCCATTTTTACACTTGTTTGGACAAATAAGAATGGAACGAGTCAATCAACTACAACTCAGAGCTTAAATATCCATATTGTTGATAAAAGTGGAAATGATTTACTGAAAAAAGATATTAGTTTGGATAAGTTGACATCGGGATCATGGCCGCAGGCATCTCCCAGCCAGATAAGTGAATGGATTCAAAGCAAAGACGAAGAAAACGAAAAAGCCCTGGAAAATAAATGGTTTGCACGAGCATATATGACATCCAGAAATTGGAATGCACCAAAAGAAATTAATAATGTCATGCTTTGGAAAAATTCTAATAACAATGGCTGGCAAGTGAAACTGAGTGAAAACAACAGTACCTATAATGTGCAGGCTGGAGATAAATTATATTTCGAATACATTGACAAACTGGAAACAGTTGATACAGTGGATAGTGCAGGTAAAGGTATTGAACTGAATATGTTTAAATATCCATTTAATGAACATCAGTTTACAGGCGGAGTATGGAATGAGACAGAATATGGCCGAGGGGTCAAACAGGGGATGGTGCAAAACAATTTAGATGCAGACGGGTACCCGGTATTTAGTACAAAATTTGGTGAAGCAATTAGAAAATCTGGAAGTAACAAAGATCTCAGAGGAACAACATTAAAAGAATGGTTTGACCCACAGGGTGGGTATTCAACTCAGGCAAACGCAAATCACTTGTTTTTGAAAAGTGTATACGACGAAAGTAAGTATTTTTACTATAGTAGTTTTGATAACTATGCTTACTTAAATCAAACAGGAGATAATGCTGGGAACTTCTCTGTATACAAGCAGATCGGTACGCCAAATAATTCCAATATATTCTACTATCAGCGTGGAAATTTTATGCCTTACAATGAAATAGAGAATGGAAAACTTAGTACGAACAAAAATTATTATGACGAACAGGGAAATCCATTAAGCCAAAATGATGCCAGATATGGAGAAGAATTATATAAAACCCAGGGAACGACATATCATTTTGGTTTAAATATGAGTGCTTCCTTTGCACAGCCGAAAGACGGTATCGTTGACGGAAGTCCTATGGTTTTTGAGTTTAACGGTGATGATGATATGTGGGTTTTCATTGACGGAGTTCTGGTATTGGATATTGGGGGATGTCATGATGCACGCAGCGGAAGCATTAATTTCCAAACAGGAGATGTAAATGTTCAGGGTGTTACTCCTACAAACATAAAGGCTTTATTTAAAGCAGCAAATGCAGATATGTCTAAATTTGCCGAAGGAGAGAACTATTTCAAAAACTATACGGCTCATGAAATTAAAGTATTCTACATGGAGCGTGGTGCCGGAGCATCTAACTGCAAACTGAAATTTAATATCCCTACAGTTCCTAAGGGAAGTGTTAATATTACAAAAGAAATTGGGAATATAAATGAAGGGTCATTCAGTGACGTAAACTTTAATTTTAAACTTTATGTAGAAGATGAGAATGGAGATGTAATCCGTAATAATGATTCTACAAAATATAGTTTGGTGAAGGATGGAGCATATACACTGATCGATGGCAGCAAAACAAAAGAAATGCTGACAGAAGAGGATGGCAGTTTTACTTTAAAACATGGCCAGACAGCCCAATTCACACAATTTGATATGGGGAAAAAGTATTTTGTTGAAGAGACAGATGTTGTTCAGAACCAGTATGATGAATTTATTGTGAATGATGTACAGTTAACAACAGCAAATGGTTCAATTATTGAGGGTGAGGACGGGTCTAGCTTTATCATCAGAAGCCAGGCACTTGTAGTTGGCACAGATCTTACAGTTAACTTTCAAAATTTTTGTACCGGAGATAATTTGCAGGATCTGGTAATTGAAAAAGTATTAACTTCTGGTTCCTCTGAAGATACTTATGAATTAACCGTTACAGTAGGTGGTCATTTGTTTGAGGGTGAGTTTATTCGAAATGAGGCAAAAGAAGACGAAAACCGCGAGCACGCAGTAAAAGGTAAGATATATGTAAAAGCAGGCGATCAAATTAGAATTCCTAAGATTCCGTCAGGAACAAGTTTCGAAGTAAAGGAATCTAATTTGGATGAATTAAATAAGAACTTTACCAAATACGATAAAGAAACTTACGAAGTGAAAAATGCAGATATTCTGAGCACTGATGGAAAAGCTTCCGGTAAACTATTATTTAAAAAGAACGCAGAAGTCATCGTAACAAATACTTTGTTATTAGGAAATTTAACGATTAAAAAGACAATTGATACTGCAAATTATGAAAATGGTGATCCAATTTTTACTTTCCAGATACGACATTTAGAAACCGGAAAAATGTTTGAATATACCATGCGTTTTGAAAGTGGTAATCCAATGACTCAGGAAAAAACTTTTGAACTTTTACCACTGGGAACTTATGAAGTAACAGAGTTGGAAACTATAAGATATGAATGCGAAGGCGGCAATATAAAAGAAGCAGAATTAACTAAAAATGCATCTGAACAGACGGTATCATTTAAGAATATTCGTACTAATTCTGATAATTATTCCCATACAGATGTCGTGATTAATAAATTCACCATGGATGAGAATGGCAACATTATAATTACACCTGATCGTGTAAAGCAGACAGGAAATAAAAATTAAGGAGTGGATAAAATGAATAGATTTATAAATAATAAAAAAGCATTGATGGCCACTCTGGTGCTGGCATGTGTGGCTGCAATAGGTATTACTGGTATGACTATTGCATTATATTCAGATGTTTCTACGGTAAAAGAAAATACTTTTACCGTAGGAAATGTGACAACAGATATAGAAGAAAATATTGTTGCTTCAGAAGGTATAAAGGAGCCGTCTGTAAGAAATACAGGAAAAAATGCCTGTATTATCCGTATGAGAATGACCATTTCTCCCCAAAGTGCAGAAAGTAATATTGGCATTTACGGTGGAAACCAGAATAATTTATGGATTTATAATGAAAAAGATGGATTTTATTATTATAATGCGGTTGTTCAACCGGGAGAAAGTACAGGGTCATTATTCAGCAAATATGTAATAAAAGATAAAGATAAGTTTGAACCATTTGATATGACACTATATCAGGAAGCGGTGCAGGCAGAAGCCGTTAATAATTCAGGAGAAGTGATATCTGCATTAGACGAAAACGGGGATTTTAATGTGGAATCAGCAAATAGAATATGGAAGATTTATAGTGCAAAATAATAGATATTTTTGTTAAAAAAGAAAAATATATGACACGAAACATGAGAAGCTTGGAGGAGAAAAGATGTTAAAAAAAGTATGTGGGATATTAAGTTCTTTATTATTAATTATATTAGCAATTGTTGCAGCAGCCTTAATTTTACCACACTTTTTTGGATATCAAACGATGGCAGTTTTAAGCGGAAGTATGGAACCCAACATAGGTGTGGGTTCCATTGCTTATGTTAAGGAAGCTCCGTTTGATGAATTAAAAGTGGGGGATGTAATTAGCTTTCATATGGGAAGCGATACGGTGGTAACACATAGAATAAAAGATGTGGATCAGGAGAAACAGTCAATCACAACAAAGGGAGATGCAAATGAAGTAGAAGACGCGGAACCGGTAGCAGCATCCAGTGTGATTGGTAAGGTTGGATTTCATATTCCGCTGCTGGGATACATCAGTATTTATGCCAAAACTCCCCTTGGAATTGCAGGGATCTGCGGCATATTTATTATACTGATTTTACTTGTTTTTTTACCAGAAATATTTAGTAAAGAAGAGAAAAAAGACACGAAAAAAGAAACAAATAAAGAATAAAAAATTTCATTTTATTATCTCTGTATGACCGGTATGTGACTGGATTGTTATATACTGGATACATAAGATAGATAAACATAAAGAGCAAATAAATAAGAAAAGGAATAGGAGATAATAGGATGAAGAAAAAAAGTTTGATTACGATGGTAGCAGCAGTTTGTTTAACAGGTGTGGTAATGGTTGGAGCAACTTTAGCGTACTTAACAAGCACAACAGACGTGGCACAAAATACATTTACAGTTGGTAAAGTTAATATTGATTTGGATGAAAAAACTGGAAATACAAATCCAGATTTTACAAAAGAAACAGATTGGAATGATGAAGTTGACGGTAAAAATATGTATCCCGGACAGGAAGTTGCTAAGAGACCGGTAGTTACGGTTAAGGCTGATTCAGCTGATTGCTGGGTATTTGTACAGGTTAGCGGAGCAGACGAATTAGTAAGTAACAACTTTAAAATTGAAGGTTGGGATAGTTCTAACTGGGTTAAGGCAGATTCTTCTAAAAATTTAAATGGGATCTATAAATATAATACAGAAGTAGTGAAAAAGAATGCAGATCAATTACTTCCTCCAGTCTTTACAAGCGTTATATATAATAAAGAAGCAGAAGGTAAGATAGAGGGTACTGTAGGTACAGTAAAAGTTGTGGCAGCTGCAATTCAGGCGGATGGTATAGATGAAGCAACTGCACTGGCAGAAGCAACAAAACAATTAAATGGAGCATTGAATCCTGAAACAAATTAATCAGTACTTCCATAATTAATATATAAACCCTAATAGTGTATTCTATAAAAAGTACCACAATTACAGTATACCAATATAAACTGAGAGGATAGGTAAATAAATTATGAAAAAGAAAAAAATATTAACGATGGTAGCAGCAGTAGCATTAGTGGCAGTAATCGGAGTTGGCGCAACTTTAGCATATTTTACAGATAAAGACAGTAAGACAAACGTTGTAACAATGGGGAAAGTTGACATCGATTTAGAAGAGCCGGAGTTTAGTAAAAATCCGGATGATACAATTACAGATGTGAAGCCAAACCAGAGTATTGTAAAAGACCCTAAAATTACAGTAGCAGACGGTTCTTTAGATGCATATGTACGTGCGAAAATTGAATTTGTAGGTTTAAGCCAGGATCAGATTACAGACATTTTGCCATTAATTGATATTGATACAAAGAAATGGTTCTTATCAACAGACGGATACTATTATTATCAGGCACCGATGACAGCGGGCGCATCAGACTATCTGTTCCAGAGTGTTAAAATACCGGAAAACTGGGGCAATGAAGTATCTGGTCTGACATTTAAGATTAACGTATTTGCCGAAGCAATTCAGGCTGATAGCTTTACACCAGCTAAAAATGCAGAAGGTTTAATTACAGGATGGAAAGATTCTGAGGGAAAAGACATTCAGGCAGAAACAAATAAAACGGAAACAACTGAAACAACGGCACCAACACAACCAGAATAAGAATAATCAGTAAGGTTTACCAGAGCGTGTTTGAAAATTCATAGCCTGATCCGGCAGTTCCATGAAACAGGCAGCGACCGTGCAGATTAAGAACGTAACCCCACTACGCCACCAATCTTGCACTGACGCTTCCTGTGAAGCGGAGCAGCCAACCGGATAAAGGCAGTTTGAAAACACGCTTGTTGAATTTATAGTTACATACTACAGATTATATATCAGCAGGGAAACAGATTGTTTGCTAATGGTCGGTTGAATGCTCTGGCAGAGGAAAGGAATGGATTCAGATCGTATGGATGGTTCAAATAAAAACGAAGAAAAGACGTTTATTGTTACAGTGAAAAGCAGAAAAAATCAAACATGGCAGGGAACGGTAAACTGGGTGGAAGAAAAAAGAATACAGCCATTTCGTAGTACATTAGAGTTAATCCGTTTGATGGATTCTGCCATAGGTGTAGAGGAGGAAGAGTAATGGTTAAGAAAAAAATAGCGCTGTTGGTTACGACAGCTGCCCTTGTTGGTCTCGTGACCGTGGGAGCTACGTTAGCCTGGTTCACGGATAAAGATACAGTGAATAATAAACTGGCAGTTGGTTTTGTCAGCGTAGAGATCAAAGAGCCTAATTATATAGAAGAAAACTATCAGTCATTATTGCCGGGTGATCCTATTAGGAAAGACCCTACTATTAATTTAGCGGCAGACAGTCAGGATTCCTATATTCGAATAGCAGCACCGAAAGTAAACGTAAATGACGTGGATTACCCACTGTTTAACCCAGATGGATCTTCTGAATTTGGAGCATCTTTAAGTGAAAACTGGGTACTGAAAGGTGATTATATCTATTATAAAGAGATTGTAACTGGAAATGATAAGATTCCGTTGTTAAAAGATCAGGGAAGCGCGGACAATATCTATACCATGCAGATCCCAACTTCATGGACAAATGCATTTAATTCAGCAAAGATAGAAATTATCTTTAATGTAGAAGCAATTCAGGCCAGAAATGTAACACCGGATTTTGGGAAAGATGCACCCTGGCCAGTTAGCGGCCCGGATGAAATTATAGAATATCAGGCAAAGTAAAATCATATAGTGTAATAATAATTGTTAAGGACGGAAGATTGTTTAATCTTCCGTCCTTAATTGCAGATTAAGGGTGAGAACAGGTTATGGCAAATGATCAAAAAATAGAAAATCTTCTGAATCTGGCACTGGATGCTACACCGGAAGAGCGGGAAAAATCCCTGACCCTGGACGTGGGGTATGATCCTGTAGACCAAAAATGGGAAATTATCGTAAAGTACTCAGGAGACATTTCAAGACTTGAGAGCGAAGACATTCAGGTTGTGGAATTAATTAATGAATACGCAATTATAACATTACCGGAATCAAAGATTGATTTCCTTGCTGCACAGCCGGAAGTTGAATTTATTGAAAAGCCAAAGCGGTTATTTTTTTCCGTAAATCAGGGGAGAGCGGCTTCCTGTATGAATGTGCTGCAGACGCCAGCATTTAATTTGAATGGTGAGGGCATTATTGTTGCAGTCATTGATTCGGGGGTGGATTATACCCATCCTGATTTTCGAAATCCCAACGGAAGTACCCGCATATTGAATATCTGGGATCAGACACTGCCGGGGAACCCTCCCCCCGGATTTAAAATCGGAACAGAATTTGACCAGGCACAGATCAACGCCGCATTAAACCCTGAAACAGAAGGAGAAGTTCAGGCTGCCCAGGTTGTGCCATCCAGGGACTTGAGTGGCCACGGTACCCAGGTACTTGGCATAGCGGCTGGTAATGGCAGGGCATCTAATGGGAGATACAGGGGGGTTGCCTATGAAAGTGATATAATTGTTGTAAAACTGGGACTGGCGCGGCCAAATTCATTTCCAAGGACAACGGAGCTGATGCAGGCACTGGATTATGTAATAAGGAAGGCGATCGAATACCAGAAGCCTGTGGCAATTAATCTCAGCTTTGGAACTGTGTATGGATCACATGATGGAAGCGGGCTTCTGGAGACATATATTGATGATATTTCGAATCTGTGGAAATCTACAATATCAGTGGGAACTGGAAATGAGGGGAGTACCGGTGGGCATACTTCCGGAATTCTGCGAAACAATGAGCCTGTGGAGATTCAATTTGGGATTGTAAATAATGAACTGAGTATAAATCTGCAGATCTGGAAGTCTTATGTGGATGAATTTGATATCAGCATTGTACATCCGTCAGGGCAGGTGATCGGTCCATTGCAGGAAGTGCTGGGACCCCAGCGGTATATTGCAGGGGGGACACAGCTGCTGATCTACTATGGAGAGCCCAGCCCCAGCAGTGTGTCACAGGAGATCTATATTGATTTTATCCCAAGGGATACTTATATCGACAGCGGAATCTGGAGGCTGGTATTCACACCAAAACGAATTGTAGAAGGCAGATATGATGTCTGGCTTCCGGCATCAGCAGCGGTGGGAATAGGTACGAGATTTTATCAGCCAACGGTAGAGACAACGCTGACGATTCCTTCCACTGCAAGGAAAGTCATTGCAGTAGGTGCCTACGATTCCAGGCTTTTAACCTATGCACCTTTCTCAGGAAGAGGATATAACCGGGATAACAGCCAGATTAAACCAGATTTGTCAGCGCCCGGAGTAGATATCACAACAGCGGCACCGGGAGGAGGATATACCACTGTTTCCGGTACATCTTTTGCAACGCCTTTTGTGACCGGGGCGGCCGCAATGTTAATGCAGTGGGGAATGGTAATGGGAAATGATCCTTATTTATATGGAGAAAAAGTGAAAGCTTACCTGATCCGGGGAGCGAGGCCCTTAAATGTAGAGCGGGTCTACCCAAATCCCACATTAGGATATGGAACTTTATGTGTAAAAGACAGCCTGCCGGGATAAAAATAAATTTTATATGTATTTTAACTTGACAATACAGTAGAAAGAAAACGTAATATACAAAAGATATAAAACAATGAATTTTCAATGAAAAACGGTGGTTAAATTTAAGGTGCACTTGTGTAATCGAGGTCTCTTTTTGTGGAATATTGCTTATTTGCATAGAAGATATTGCTAAAAATTAGTATATAATTTATCCTGTGGGTAACAGGAAAAGGTTTCTGTAATAATAAGTATCAGGAGGATAAAAGTTATGAGGAACAAGAGGCATCTGGCGGCGAGAATAATCAGCTTTACATTATCTCTATGTCTGGTATGCTCCAGTGCAGAAGGTATTTTCTCATCTGCGGTTGTGCATGCGGCAGAACTGCAGGAGAATGGATCTGAGGTAATGGAGACACCCATAAAAACAGAGGTTGTAAAGGAAACAGAGGTGCAGAGTGAGACAACGGATATAGAGGAGCATGAATCAACAAGTGAAACAGAAGGCATCCCATCGGAAGGGGCTGCAACCGAGGCAGCAGAGACCGAGAGTGAATTGCAGGAGAAGAATGCTGCTAATGCGGCAGAAGAAGGAGTTAGTGCGGATGAAGCATTTGCCAGCCTGTTGAATGAGATGTATGCAGCCATACCGGCAGGGCAGGAAAAAGTCTCATATGGTAATAACTATCAGTCCAATCAGCCGGAACCATTTACATATAAAGCTGGTAAAGGTACAGCGACGGTAGATAATGGACTGACTATGAAAATTGAGTCACTTACAGGCAACGAGTTTGCAGCTACCTGGGATAATACACCGTATCTTACCTCTGGTGTTATTTCAACTGTTTTTAAATATCAGTCGGAGGGAGAAAGAATCGGCTTTTTATTCAAGGCAAATGATGATTCAAACGGTATTTCTGTAAGATATGATGTGAAAGGAAGCTGGGTGATTCAGGCTCAAAATGCAGGTGGTTCGTGGAAAAGCTTTTCAGGACCGGTTTTAGCCGAAAACACAGATTACAGACTTCGGATAGGATTCTATGGAGATAAGGTAATCATTGCAGTAGATGATGCGGTTATCTTTAATGAAGCTATTCCGGATGTATTGACCGATGAACTGGCTAACCAAAGAGGTCAGGTAGGTATCTTTAAATGGTATAGCGCACCTGCAACTATATCTATCAGCGACTTCAAGGTAGAAGGTGTAGGTACAAAGGACAAGCCATCCAATGTTGTGGAATATGTTCAGGATTATGAAGATCCGGAATATACACCAAACTGGAGTAACAATGCTGCATCAATCGAGACAACAGATACCGGAAACAGGGTATTGAAGATTGCAGCTGGTAAAGGAAGAGTGGTAGATCTGGATTCCCCGGATATCAAAGAGGGAACCTTATCTCTTCGTTACAAAGCAGTTGCACCTGCTAACAGCACACCGAAGCAGTTTGGATTCCGTTTTGGTGCTAAGGATAATAAGTTCCGTGAGTTAAACTGGGATGGAGGACAATGGGTTGTAGAAAATCAGTCAGGTTATCCTAGTATTGAAATGCAAAAACCAGTTAACGGTACCTGGAATGACTTAATCATCAACTTCCAGGAAGGTGTAATCACTGTTTATTTAAATAAAGAGCCGGTAGGAACCTTTACACTGGATGTATTAAAAAATGGTGTAGCGGGTCAGTTCGGTATCCGTACCTGGGGAAATACTGCTGTATTAATCGATGATGTTACCTACACAAATAAAATTATTGAGCCGGAAGCTATCGTGAAATATGAAAATGATTTCCAGGATGGTATCACCGGAAACTGGAGCCAGGGCTCACCTGCAATTGTAAAGGAAGGATCCAATAAGGTTCTGAGTTTAACAAATGTCAGCGGCATGGCTGAATTAAGAGATGCCGTAGAATTATCACAGGGAACCTTTGGGGTAAAAGTAAAGACAGAAAATGCGGACCTTGGTCTTAAGATCGGCACTGGAATTGTGCAGTACAATGAAAATAAATGGGAGTTTGTCTTAGGAGATCAGACGTATCCATTAACAGGCGAAGCAGAATCACCAAAGTTAAAGTCCTGGAACGATCTGGCGGTTTCATTTACCGGAGACAAAGTAACACTCAGCATCAATGGAAAAAAATCTGCGGCTGACATTCCGGCAGGGGTTTCTATTGGAATGGGGTATCCCGGAATAGCAGGGACCGGTAAGATTTATGTGGATGATCTGCTTTATACGGAAAAGTTCGAGGATATCTCAACAGCTCCGCTGGATAAAGTATATTATGAAGAGTACTATGATACAATTGCAGCGGTTAACTGGGAAAACCTGGAAACACCTCAGATTAATAATGGATATCTGGAAGGTGCAGTTGCAGGAAAAGCAGCGGCTGTTAACAGCGATATCAGAATGCCGGAACATGGCGTATTCCAGGTGAAAATGCAGGCAGACCAGCTGGCTGGCGGAATTCAGATCGGAAATGTAAAAGTTTATAATACCTCCGCTTCCGAATGGGTTTTGGATAATGGATCAAAGGTCACAACGATTGGAAGCAGCAAAGCAATTGCAGCTAATACAGATTATATTCTCAGAGTGGAAATAGTAAAAGGAAATCTGACCTTAAAGGTGAATAACCAGACGGTTGGAACTGTAAAAGAAGTTCCTTATGATAAGACACAGGGCGGATTTGGTATCTACAATCCAAATGCCGGGAAAATGAATGTAAAAATCGATGCAATGGGTGCAGAGGAACTCAGTGTATATGAAGAAACCTTTGGGGAATTATATACTCCTAACTGGGAGTCCAGTAAACCTCTTGATGGCAGCAATAATGCAATACATAATACTGAAGCAGGTACTCTGACCATAAAAGTACCGGGTGTCACCAGATTCTTAAATAAAGATTCAATTCCGATGAAAGATGTGCATACCACATTTGATTTCACACCAAGCGTTGGAGATGATATGCAGGGCGGACGTTATGGTTTCGTCTTCCGCGACACAGACTTTACCGGAGGGTTGTCGGTAGAGGTTGATATCAATGGAAACTGGCGTGTAAATGTAGATGACAGTACCAAGGGATTTGGCAAGACATTTTCCTTAAAAGCAGGTGAAACTTATAAGGTAGCAATCGACCTGATTGGGAACACCGTACAGTTGAAATTTACCGATAAAGATGGGTTAGTAACAGATATGGGTTCCGTTACCATGGAATCTATGACAAATACTCCCGGACTATTTGGTATAAAGTCCTGGTATGGAAGCAAAGAACTGACATTTGACAATTTTGAAATGATTGAGGAAGCTTCCCTTCCGTTATTTACTGCAAATGAGAAAACGGTTGAGATTCAAAAAGACGGATTGACAGCTGTGATTGATGAGTCATTCCCACGTATTCTCTCCTATAAGCTGAATGACAAGACCATGAGAGGTCAGGAAGATCAGCTGGGAACCGTAGTTCTCAACGGAGAAAAAGTATCACCGGCTGTTACCGGAACAAAGAAAGATGACAGTACCTTCGAATACGTAATGGATTTTGCAGATAAAGGTGTAACCATAAAGGCAACACTTTCTGTAGCAGAAAATCATGTGGTAGAATTTAAAGTCACAGATATTGCAGAAAACGGCAGCGTTAAAGTAAAAACATTTTCACTGGGAGAAAACACCTGGGCTTATGCAGATGATAAGATGGAAGGTGCCTCTTATGCCTGGACAAAATCAAATGGACAATGGCATGGCGTATCCGAAGAATTAGCGGATGATATGTCACAAATGGAAAAGAGCGGTGCGGAAGGTACCACCATGGCAATGATCAGTGGAAACGGTCTGGCTGCTTCCATTGAAAACAATGTAATGTCCGGCGGAAATAAAGTGGTGATGGAGAAATCCGTAAAGTCCCTGGTGAAAAAAGCGCAGATCCGAAATGGAGAATGGACTTACCGTTACAGCGACACCACCGATAAAGAAGAATTGCCCTGGGCAAAAATTGTGATTACAGAAGATGCAAATGCAGACGAAAATGTTGACTGGCAGGATGCAGCAGTAGCACATCGGAAATACATCCTGGAAGAAGCGTTTGGCGCCAAAGACATGGCAAACAATATGATGTATATTGCATTTAACTTTGCCAGCCAGGCAAATGATCCATTCCTCAATTCCTTAGATACAGGTAAGGTATTGTATAATTACATGGATGGATTTGGTCAGATGGTACTTCACAAAGGGTACCAGGCAGAAGGCCATGATGATGATATTCCTTCCTACTCGAATGTCGGAGTAAGACAGGGTGGAGTGGAAGACTTCAAAACCCTTATCGACAAAGGCGATAAATATAACATGAGCATCGGTGTACATCTCAATGCTACCGAATATCATCTGGATGCAAATGAATTATATTATAATAACTTAAGCGGTGCTACGGCAGCCGGATATCAAAGCGACAGACTTGCAAAAGGCTGGGACTGGATTGATACTGCATACTATGTAGACCAGACGAAAGATGTTGTAACAGGACAGCTTCAGGAACGGTTCAAAGACCTTTATGATTTAACAAAAGTAGGAGATAAAGGACTGGATTTCTACTATATTGATGTATATACAGGAAATGATTATAATGCTTACAAATTAGTAGATTATATCAATGACCTTGGGGTTAAAGTAGGTACGGAGTTCTCAGGACCGATTGAGCCTGGTGTTACCTTTACCCACTGGGGTACCGACCTTGGATATCCGAATAAAGGAAATAAGAGCGTTCTTTACAGAATGGTTAAAAATGATTTGGACATCTTTGTTGGAAACGCCTTATTCAAAGGACAGAAAATCCCGGTTGTAACTACCTGGGGAGATTCTAAGACCGATGTACAGCAGGGTGTGACCGTATTCTACAACGAAGTACTTCCTACAAAATTCATGCAGCATTTTGGTGTATTAAAATCAGAAACAGACAAAATTACGTTTGAAGGAAATGTTACCTCCACAAGAAATAAAGAAACAAAGATGGTGGAATTACGTCAGGACGGAAAATTAATCTCATCCTGGGCTGATACAGGAACCACAACAGATGAAGGCGAACGCCATGCAGGAGAGGCAACTTCCCTGATTCCATGGAGCTGGGATATCAAAACAGGCGACAAGTTAGATATTAACGGAGGCGCAAAACTGTATCATTGGAATACAACAGGCAATCCCACAACCTGGGAACTGACAGATGAATTTAAGAAAGTTGCTTCCTTTGATTTATATGAGACCACACAGCAGGGAAAAGTAAAAGTTAGCACAATCTCGAATAATGGTGGCACAATCACCATCAACAGCGAGAAAAATACACCATATGTATTATACCCTTCCACAAGCACTCAGGTACTGGAAGCAGCAGGAGACTGGGGCGAAGGAAGTCCTGTAAAGGATTTTGCATTCAATGCAGAAAAATTTGCAGACGAAGGCGGCGTATGGGAAAAAACCGGGGATGCGTCCATTGAGATCGTACCGGGTAAAGAAAACTATGATATCTCAAAAGAAATGAGCGAAAACCGTTGGGACCGCTATGCGCAGTTTAAGAGCGAGGGTGGAACACTCACCCAGGAAATGACAGGTCTGAAGCCGGGTCAGGACTACACCGTAGGTGTCTGGACAGAAACTCAGAACGGACGTAAATCTTCTATTGAAGTGACCATAGGAGGTCAGCCTTATACAAACTTTGTTACCGGAAAAGACGGTGTACACCGTTCTTCCTTCAAGTATGTGGGAACCAGATGGCAGAGAATGGATGTTGAGTTTACCGTTCCGGAAGGGGTAACCACAGCACAGATTAAGCTGACCGCAGAAAAAGGCGATGGAGTGGTTAAATTTGACGACGTAAAAGTATGGCAGCATACAACAAAAGAAGATGATGTAAACAATTCAGATTATGTGCTCTATGAAGACTTTGAAAACACCTATGAAGGCTGGGGACCGTTAGAATATGGCGGCGGATCCAGAAAAATTCATATCGCATCCGATAGAAGCAATGCAAATGACAATAATGAAATTGTAAAACCGGGCGAAGACAAAGTCGGACCAGTAATGACCTGGGTATTAGATGGAGAAAACTCCTTAAAACTCAACGAAAATGAAGTGGGCAGATATGTGGTTACCAATGAAAGCGGTTTAAAACTCCAGCCGAATACTTCTTATGATTTAACCTTTGATTATACATTAGAAGATGGCTGCGATTATGTAGTCTATGTGAAACCGGTTAGCCAGGGAGCAGATGGTAAACTGGCATTCAAAGACCATGATAATGCTACAGAGGTAAAACTGACCCATACCCCGACCACCGGAGATAAGAATACAAAGTCAACATTTAAAGGAACTTTTACAACCGGAGATGCTGAGGATTATCAGATTTACTTCTATGAAAAAGCTATTTTGAAACCTACAGATTCCAATCCAACATCTGCATATGCATTGATCTTAGATAATATCGGTGTGAAATATAGCACAGATATGAAAGACCAGTTACAGCAGCTGTATGATGCAAACAAGGACTTAAAGGAAGCAGATTACACAGCACAATCCTGGAAAGTATTTAAAGAAGCACTTGATGCAGCAAAAGAAGCATTAGACAGTCAGGACACAACAGCTGCAGAGATGAAAGAGGCTTATGATGCTTTGGAAAAAGCAGCAGCGAATCTGATAAAAGGTGCCCTGGATGAATTGATTAAACAGGCAGAAGCTAAGAATCCGGTTGAGTACACGGCAATCAGCTACGCAAGACTGGCATCAGCGCTGGAAAATGCCAAGAAGGTAGACCGTAAGGACCAGGAAGCAGTAGATGCTGCAACAAAGAACCTGAATGATGCAATCAACGGACTTGTTAAAATCGTAGAAGCCCAGAACGCATTGACAGAAGCAAAGAAAGTAGTACAGGGCAATTATACAAAAGATTCCTATACAACTTTACAAAATGCAATCAAAGAAGTAGAGAACTTAATTGCCAACAGTACAGACCTGACACAGGCGAAACTGGACGCAGCCGTTGTCAGAATGACAGCTGCACAGAAATCACTGGTAAAAGTAGTACAAAAGAATGTAGTTGATAGTCTCAGAACCATCTACAATACTTATAACGGAAAAGATGCTGCTTATACATCCAACAGTTTCGCCGCTATGAAGCAGGTTCTGGCAAGAATCGAAACAGTTCTGGCAGATACTTCTAATGTATCTGAAAAAGAAGGTTCAGACTTACTTGCACAGGCAAAAGTTGCAGAAAGCCAGCTGGTAAAACGCGCAGATAAGACAAAGTTAAACAGTGCTTATCAAAGTGCAAAGGCAATTTCATTCAGCAAGTACACAGACAAAACAGTGAAAGCCGTAAAAGATCTGTTCTCACAGATTGATGCAGTATTGGCAAATGTAAATGCGGACCAGAAAACAGTAGATGCACTCTATAATAAACTGAATCAGGCAGTAAAAGGTTTAGTAAAAAAGACCGTTTCTTCAATTAAGCTAAATGTGAAGAAAAAAACGCTTGGAGAAAAAGAGAAATTTAAGTTAACTGTGAACCTGAAGCCATCCGGTGTCAGCGCAGGCACCCTTAAATGGAAAAGCAGCGACAAAAAGATAGTTACAGTTGATAAAAAAGGCAGGATCACGGCGAAGAAGCCAGGTACCGCAACCATAACAGTAACAACACCAAACAATAAAAGTGCAAGCTGTACCATTACCGTAAAGAAAAAGCCCAAAAGTGTTAAACTGGCAGCGAAATCAGACAGATTAAAAGTAAAGAAAACCATGAAACTGAAGACGACCCTTTCAAAGGGAAGTGCAGGTAAAGTAACCTACACCTCCAGTAAACCTAAAATTGCTACAGTAAGTGCAAGCGGAAAAGTAACGGCACTGAAAAAAGGTAAAGTAAAGATTACGGTTAAAACTTATAATAACAAAAGTGATAGTATTTGGCTTAATATTGTAAAGTAGTACAGCGGTAAAAATAAAGATTTATATCGTAAAATAACATGGTTAGTAAAATAAAGCTTTGTATCGTAAAATAACATAGTAGTAAAAATAAAGCTTTGTATCGTAAAATAACATGGTAGTAAAATCAAATCTTTGTATCGTAAAATAACAACATGGTAGTAAAATTAAAGTTTTGGAATGTTAAATTGTATGATAGTGATATAAGCCAAACATTTTAAAATGGACCATTCAAAAAAAGGAGGCAGCTGTTTCCGGTTAAGTATAACCGGAACAGCTGCTTCCTTTTTTAGTACGACTTTACTTGTTGGAATTTTCCAAGGGTACGAAGGATTGTCCCAGAACAGAACTAGTCTGATGCTTTTTAAATTCATTTGGTGTCAAATGAGTTACCTTTTTAAATACGCGGTAGAAATGCTGTATATTGTTGAATCCGCATTCCAGGCTGATATCAATGATGGATTCATCGCTGTTTAAAAGTAATTGCTGTGCTTCCAGAATTCGTTTATGCTGAAGATAATTCACCAGGGATATTCCCATGGTCTTACGAAATACTCTGCATATGTATGATTTATCCAGATAAAAAATTTTCTCAAAATCCTCCAGGGAAATATTTTCGGAATAATGCCCGTTAATATACTTAAGTATTTGCTCTACCGGGGACATATCTGTCTCTGCTTTTTCATAGGCAGGCAGGTTTTTAAATATGACGTAAAGTTCCTGGAGAATCACGGAGGAGTATGTATTTAGTAAATACAGGTTGGCGGAAGAGAATTGGCTTTTATGGTGATACATATTGGAGAACAAACTGTTAATACGGATGAAGTCAGGTACAGACAGCGAAGCTTTTTGATAAGACCGGTTCAGAAATAAATTTAAAGCTTTTTTTACCAAAGTGGGGCTAAAAGCATTTTTGATGTGGTCTTCTGTAAAATAGAACACATAACGGATATAATTTTGTTTTTCCGGATAAATAATTTTATGTAACTTCCTGGGAGGAACAATTAAAACATCCTGTGAATGAAGATCGTAATGGATATCGTCAATATAGGCTTCTATATTTGCAGAGATATAAAATATAATTTCAAAGCATTCATGATAATGTATCAGGGCATTCAGCTGTTCGGTTGGAAGTGTGATTTTATAAGTAATTTCAAAATTATTTACCAGATCATGATAATTGTTATCAGCAGTTTCGTCCTGATGCATGGCATTGAAACTGGGATTATTTTCCATGTAGCGCACCTTCTTCTTAATGATATGATTAAATAGTATAACATAAATTACTGATTAAGAAAATATGTCAATATATGTTAGTATATAAAAATGTCCGCAAAATGAGTTAAGACAAACTAATAAATTATTAATATAATGGAAATATACAAAATAAACAAAAAAAACCCAATGCGAACTCAATTAATGTACTACATAATGAATAAAACATATGATTATGAAGAAAGAGAGGAAGAAGGATGAGAAGGTACAAGAAAATGACAGGAGTAGTAGCAGGAGCATTAGCAGTGAGTTTATTAGCAGGTTGTGCACAAACAAAAGGAGAAGTAGAGGCAGAATCAAAGGGGGAACAAAAAACGGAAGCACAGGGAACTGAGACGGTAAAAAAAGCTGAAAAACCCCAACTGCCGCTGGCGGAACCCGGCAAAGAGACATTGACTATAGCAACCATGGATAATTGGTTTGCAACAAAAAGTTACAATGACAATCTTCCTGTATATGAAGAGTTTGAAAAGTTGACCGGTGTTAAAATCGTATGGGAAGCAATTCCAATTAATGACTATGATCAGGTGATGGGAACCAGGCTGGCTTCAGGTAAAAATTTACCGGATATCTTTGTCATACCCTGGGAAGCAAATGCCGATCAACTGGGATTTGATGGTATTGCAATGCCTTTAAACCAATTAATTGATGAAAATGCCTATTATTTAAACCAGCTTATGGAGAAATATCCGGTAGTACGTTCGGGAATAACGGCGGCAGACGGTAATATATATGCATACCCCGGATTTGGAGAAGGATTTATAAATACAGCAGAAGAGTTGGAAACAGGAGAATTGACTGATCCGGGAGCAAATGTATGTCCGAATGTGTCAATGATCCGTAAAGATTGGCTGGATAAATTAAATCTTGAGGTACCGGAAACCCTGGATGACTGGTACAACGTTTTAAAGGCCTTTAAGACCCAGGATCCAAATGGAAATGGAAAGGCGGATGAAATACCATTAACGGCAACATTTAATGTGCGTGATATTTATCGTTTTGGAGAAGCTTTTGGACTGTATCGTTCCGGCAATGCGGAATGCCGCTGGGATGTAGGTGAAGATGGAAAAGTATTTTTCAAGGATACTACAGACGGGTTCAAAAAGACATTGGAATTTTTAAATAAATTATATGTGGAAGGACTCCTGGATCCGGAATATGCAACAGCAGGTTATGATAAAACTTCAGAAAAGATCAGCAGGGATTTATTGGGATCGTTATCCAGTGACTGGATGTCTAACATTGCAACTTACAATGGAAATTTGAAAACGGCTGGGGTTGAGGATGCAAATTGGGTCGCAGTGCAGCCTATTAAAAATCCAGAAGGGAAATCCATGATAACTAACCGGTGGTCTGTCTGGAAAACAGCAGCTATCTCTAAGGACTGCAAAAATCCGGAACTGGCAATGAAGTGGCTTGATTTTCAAACTTTATCTGCTGAGGGAGTTGCACTTACAAACTTTGGTGTAGAGGATGTCAGTTATACAAAATCAGAAGACGGTAAGATCACGTTAACTCAGGATGCTGTAAATAACCCGGACGGAATTGGGGCACAGGAGTATTTACGTTCTTTAGGTGCATGGGGACAGCTTCCTTATCCTCAGGCAAAAGAGGGATATGAAGTATTATGGGCAGATCAGCCGGAAATTATTGAATTTGCCAATAGCTTTACAAGCGACCAGATCCGGCAGCCATTCCCAAACAGTGGAACGAAGGCAGCGCTTGCATTTACCGATGATGAAAACGCGATACGTACTGAGGTCGAAACGAATATCGAAACTTATTGCGATGAAATGGCTATAAAATTTATTGAAGGAAAAGAGTCTCTGGATAAATTCGATGAGTATGTGGCTGCTGTAGAATCCTATGGATTATCCCAGCTGTTGGAAGTGCATCAAAGTGCTTATGAGCGGTTTAAGGCAAATTAGTTGATTATAGTAAAGCAGGGGGCGGCAGGGAACTCTGCTTTACAAAAAAGGTATAGAGGGGGTATAAAGCATGAAGAAAAATCTAAGTACTGCAAAAAGAACCAAAGTCCCGCTGAAAAGGCTCATTTACCGTGACCGCCATCTTTTGGTTATGTGTATACCTATGATATTATTCTTTTTTATATTTGCGTATTTACCAATGGGAGGGCTGCTTCTTGCGTTTGTAGACTTTAAGCCGGCTCTTGGTATTAACGGTTCGCCGTTTGTAGGATTGGACAACTTTATGCAGGTATTCAGAAATCCGTTTTTTCCAAGACTTTTAAAGAATACGTTCTTAATTGGACTGTATACGCTGGTATGGAGTTTTCCATTTCCAATTATTTTCGCCTTGGCTGTAAATGAAATCAGATCCAAAAAATTTCAAAAGGTTGTTCAGACAATTAGTTATATGCCATATTTTATCTCCATTGTGGTTATAGTCGGTTTAATGAGTAATTTTCTATCACCTACAACCGGAGTAGTAAATACAATTTATACATTGATTACCGGTAAAGACGCTGTCAGTTTTATGACAGAGCCGAAATACTTTCGGTTTCTGTATGTTATAAGTAATATCTGGCAGACATTCGGATGGAATTCCATTATTTATTTAGCAGCTTTATCAGGTGTTGATATTGCGTTATACGAAAGCGCCAGAGTAGATGGTGCAAACCGTTTTCAGCAGATGCTTCATATTACACTTCCCTGTATTATGCCGACCATAATCATTATGCTTGTTTTGAATATGGGAAATATTATGAGCGTTGGTTTTGAGAAAATAATTCTGATGTATGCACCTTCTACATACGAGGTGGCTGATGTTATATCTACTTATACATACCGAAGGGGGATTGTACAATCTGACTATAGTTTTGGAACTGCTATCGGGCTGTTTAATTCTGTAATTAATATGGTATTTATCGTTGGAGCAAATTGGTTTAGCAAAAAATTCAGTGATACATCACTATGGTAGAAAGGGGTACAATTTATGAATAAATCACGAAGACGCAATCTAAGTGACAAGGCTTTCCTGGTCTGCGTTTATATATTTGTAGTGCTTTGCTCTGTGATAGCTTTGTATCCTTTGGTCTATACACTGAGCATGTCAATCAGCGGTGCGGAGCACGTTGCCAAAAATGATATTTTCTTTTTACCAAAAGGATTTTCCACCCAGGCGTATAAAATGGTTTTTGAAGATAAAGAGATTTGGGGAGCTTATGGCAACACACTTTGGTATACAGTTGTAGGAACGGTAACAAGTGTTGCCCTTACCCTGCTATCTGCCTACCCGCTTTCCAGAAGAAGATTTTTTCTGAGAAGAAAACTAATGTTATTTGTAATGTTTACCCTGTACTTCAGCGGAGGTATGATACCCATGTTTCTCCTGGTAAATAATATTGGATTATATAATACCAGGTGGGCTTGTATTTTTCCATATTTAATCAGTGCATGGAATTTAATTGTATGCAAAAGTTTTTTAGAAAGTATTCCGGAAACGCTGGAAGAAGCAGCATCAATTGATGGAGCATCTCCATATTTCATATTTTACAAGATATTTATGCCCCTATCAAAGCCGATTATTGCTGTTATGACACTGTTCTATGCAGTAGGGCAATGGAATGCCTATTTTGCTGCAATGATGTATCTGCCTGATTCAAGCCTGCATCCCATACAAATGTACTTAAGAAAAATATTGATTTTATCAAATGCCCAGTCATCCATGGGCGGTTCTTCTATGGGAGGATTTGAACGAAGTCTTGCAACACAGCAGTTAAAATATTCAGTTATCATAGTTACCATTTTACCAATTTTAATGGTCTATCCTTATCTTCAAAAGTATTTTGTTAAAGGTGTGATGATAGGTTCTATAAAAGAATAGGAAAGGGAGGAAAACATATGAGTTATTATACATCCAGGCAGCATTTTGAAAGAATTTTTACAGAGACGCAGAGAAGTCATCGTTTTTGTGCTAAAAACAGTCAGGAATTCCATGAGTGGAGCGACTCACTGAGGCGACAACTACACAGACTTATCGGGACAGAACAGATGCATAGATGTCAGGCGAATCCTGTGATTTTAGAGGAAGTTCCTTGTGATGGCTACGTCAGAAAGAAGCTATTGATCAATACCGAAGAAGATATTCTAATGCCTTTTTATATGTTAGTTCCCACTGATATAAGAGAGGGTGAAAAAAGAACGGCTTTAATTGCCTGCCACGGTCATTCCAGTAATGGAAAAGAAGCGGTAGCGGGTGTCCGGGAGAAAAAAGCGGTAGCGGAAACGATTGACCACTACAACTACAACTATGGAGAAGAGTTTGCCAGGAAAGGATATATCGTATTTGCACCCGATGCCCGCGGCTTTGGTGAAAGAAGAGAGGGGTACGATCAGGGTGAGGAAGACGGGAAATTACTTTCTTCTTCCTGTTCCTATTTGAATGTGATGGCGATGTCTCTGGGACAAACGGTCATGGGAATGTGGCTGTGGGATTTAATGAGGCTGGCGGACTATGCATTAAGCTGTGATTTTATCAATGGACACATTGCATGCGCAGGTTTATCCGGTGGAGGAATGCAGTCTCTCTGGCTGGCTGCGATGGATTCCAGAATAGAAAGCTGTGTCGTTAGCGGTTATTTTTATGGGTATCTGCAATCTTTGCTCATTAATTATAATTGCCTCTGTAATTATGTTCCAAATTTATGGAGGACTGCGGATATCGGTGACATCGGAGCATTAATCAGTCCAAGACCGTTATTAATTGAAACAGGGGATGCAGATTTTCTAAATGGACGGGATGGTTTAGAAAACGTGATTCCTCAGGTAGAAACCGTTCGGAGAGCCATGAGTCTGTTTGGAAAAGAAGAAAACTTATACCATGATATCTTTCCGGGGGAGCATAAGTGGCATGGAGAGCATGCATATCAGTGGATAATATCCCATACACCACCGGTAATGGAGGAATTCATATGATATCGAAGGAACGGGTTTTTAAAACAATAAATCATGAAGAGCCGGACAGGGTACCCATTGGAGAATGGGGAATCGATCATGATCATGTATCCCGTATAATAGGCAGACACACCTTCTGGAGGAACCGAAAAGATACCACACTGGCACTTTGGGATAATCGCCGGGATGAGGTGGTTGGAAGTATGAAGGAGGACTATGCAGCCTTAATAGAGGCATTAGATTATGACATCGTCACGGTGGAATTGGTTCCTTCTAAAAAGCACCATACCGCAGACAGGCCACGTGAGATAAGTGCGGGAACATGGCAGGACAGTAAAGGAAATGCATATAAATATGCTGCAAGTAACGACTCTATTTCATGTGTAACAAAAAAAGAAGGAAAAGAAGAGATCGAAACAAAAGATATCGAAAGGGCACTAGAAGAAATCCAGGAAATAGACGACTCTCAATTTGAGTTAATTGACTATTGCTGTGAACGGTTTGGGAAAGAAAAGACGATATTGTGCAGGAGTATCGATATCTATAATCCATTATTTCATGCATTTCACGGAGATTATGAACATGACTTAATGCTTACACTGACAGCGCCGGAAGAAATCGAAAAAATGAGACAGGTATGTTTTTCTTATAACCGGAAAATAATTGATTATTGTGCAAAAAAAGGTGTAGATATAATGATGCAGGGACAGGATTTTGGAATGAATTCGGGATGCATTATCAGTCCGGCAAGTATCCGAAATGTATTTATGCCTGTTATCCATCAGGTAAACAGAGATATTGAAAATGCCGGTATGATACCATTTTACCATTGCTGCGGTAATATATGGGACATCATGGATGATTTTGTTAATGCCGGATATAGGGGCTATCAATCGGTACAGGAAAGTGCCGGTATGAGTAATGAAATATTAAAAAAGAAGTATGGGGACAGATTAACGTTTTGGACTGGCGTGCAATGCGAGACACTGGTAGGAAAATCATTGCCGGAAGTTGAGACAGAGGTGGAAAGAAACCTGGAATTATTAATGCCGGGGGGAGGATACATATTTGGATCTACGAATTCAGTTCAGTATGGAGCAAAGACGGATAACTATTTAAGGGCATTGGAAATAGTACGAGAAAAAGGAAAATACTAAGTTAAGCCACAGGGCAGAATGGAGAAGCGTATGTATATTAAAGATAAAAAAGCGGAGGACGTCCGTATTACATATATTGGTGGTGGATCCAGGGGATGGGCATGGAATCTGATGAGTGATCTGGCTGTAGAGGATCAAATGAGCGGCATTGTAACACTTTATGATATAGATCAGGAGGCTGCAGAGAACAATGTCTTAATTGGTAATGCCATGCAGGAAGAGGGAAAAGGCAAAAATTTTAAGTATCGTGCATGCAATTCACTGAAAGAATCACTGGAAGATGCTGATTTTGTAGTGATTTCTATATTGCCCGGAACTTTTGACGAAATGGAATCGGATGTACACTTCCCTGAAAAATATGGAATCTATCAATCTGTTGGAGATACGACAGGTCCCGGAGGGATATTCAGGGCACTGCGGACGCTGCCTATGTATGTGGAGATAGCAAATGCAATTAAAGAGACAGCTCCAGATGCGTGGGTGATTAATTATACCAACCCAATGGGGGCCTGTGTACGGATATTGTATGAAGTTTTTCCAAAAATCAAGGCATTTGGCTGCTGTCATGAAGTATTTGGAACCCAGGAACTTCTGGCGCGCCTGGCTGAAAAAGAATTCGGAATCGAAAAGATATCCAGGAATGATATTAAGGTAAATGTCATGGGTTTAAACCATTTCACCTGGATCAATGAGGCAGCTTATCAGGGGATAGATTTATTCCCTTTGTATGAGAAAGCAGCAGAAACCTATAAAGATGGCCTGGAATTAGACGGTGAAAAAAACTGGCTGAACAGTTATTTTGCAAATGCCAATTGTGTTAAGTTTGATTTGTTTCGAAGATTTGGTGTGATAGCAGCAGCAGGAGACAGACATCTTGCGGAATTTTGCCCCGGATGGTATTTAAAAACCCCCCAAGTGGTTCAAAGCTATAAATTTTCATTAACTCCGGTCAGCTGGAGAAAAGAGAACCTGGCTGGATTGTTAGAAAAGAGCAGAAAACAGGCAGCCGGAGAGGAAAAGGTGAAAATTAATTTATCGGGTGAGGAAGGGGTTCGGCAGATGAAGGCGATATTAGGACTGGATACATTTATCACCAATGTAAATATGCCGAATCACGGGCAGATCAGCAATATTGAGTCGGGGGTGGTAGTGGAAACAAATGCCATATTTTCCTGCAACAGCGTCAGGCCTGTTTTTGCCGGGGAAATGGATAAAAATATTCTTGAGCTTACAAGACCTCATATTTATGCACAAAATGCGGTGATCGACGCATGCCTCTCCCACTCTTTAAGACCGGCATTTTTAGCATTTGCCAATGACGCATTGATTTCATTGCCAATCCGGGATATTGAGACAATGTTTGGAGAAATGCTTCAGAATACATCGAAATATCTGGAATACTATAATGTCTAAAGAAAGAGACGGTATTTGTAATGAAAATAAAAAATATAAATGCAAATGAATCCTGTTTAAAGGAAACAGACTGTGCTCCGATTAATAAATTAAGTGCAGCAGTATATAAGCTGCGTATTGATAAACTAACAGACCGCATGAAAGAAAATAAGATTTCCCAGATTATTTTATATGGAGACCGTGAACATAGTGCAAACATAGAATACTTTTGTGGATTTGACCCTCGTTTTGAAGAAGCTTTAGCAATCATTGATGAAAGAGGAAAAGTTACCTTGATTGTGGGGAATGAAGGATGGGGATACATAGAAGATATACCATTTAAAGTGGATGCTGTTCGATATCAGAACTTTAGTCTCCAGGGCCAGCCTAGAGATCAATCATGTTCTCTTGAGGAGATTATTAAAAAAATTACAAACAATTCAGAAAAGACAGGGATAGCAGGATATAAATATGCGGAGGAAGCATCAGATGAAAGCGATATCAGATGTATTAGCGATATTCCTTCTAATATCCTGACAAGTATAATAAATAGCTGCAGTAGTGTGTGTGATTTTACACAGGAACTGATACGGGTACCGGATGGCATTCGAATGAGGCTGTACTGTGCGGAGGAGATTGCCTGGGCTGAGAATCAGGCAAACAGATGTACCGGCGTTATTCAGAGAATGATTAAAAATCTGAGAGTCGGTATGAAAGAATATGAACTTCCTATGAAAGCAAAAGTTGGGTTTGACCCAAGAAGTATGCACCCGATTTGTAATTTTGGCAGTACAAGTGTGCGGATCGGCCTGCGGTCGCCGGGAGAGTCTGTTTTGCAGCTGGGAGATGTATGCGGTATGTGTTATGGTATAAAAGGGAATCTGGTTTCCAGGGCCTCTATTGCTGCATACAGCGAGAATACCTGCAGTGATGAGCTGGCTGGATATTTGGAATCATTTTATTATCCATATTTTCTTGCGGTGGCAAACTGGTATGAGACGCTGGAAATAGGAGTATCGGCAGGGGAGCTTTATAACAGTGTCATGGATCTGATCGGAGATCCTAAGTTTGGTGTATCTCTGAATCCAGGGCATTATATTGGTACGGAGGAATGGTCTAATGCATCTGCGAGAAAGGGTGCGACAGCGCCTGTTATGAGTGGTGCCCATCTGCAATCGGATATAATTGCTTCATCAGCCAATCCAGTAATGGCTGCAATATGTGAAGACGGACTGGTTGTGGCAGATGAAAAATTGAGAAAAGAACTGCAAAATGAGTATCCAGAAGTATATAGGAGAATTATAAAGAGGCAGATCTTTTTCAGAGAAGTATTGAATATCACGATAAAAGACGAAGTTTTGCCTTTGAGTAATTTAAATGGTGTATTTTTTCCCTTTATGTTGGATACGAATAAAATTTTTGTAAAGTAAGACTGGTGACACATCATAATAACGCAATTATTTAACAAGGCTGTAAAGGAGAATAATGAAATTACTGAAAGTTAAAGATTATAATGAAATGACAGATATACTATTACAGTATTTCTCTAACCAGGTTAAAAGGAAAAGTGATTCTGTTCTGTCTTTTACCACAGGAGCTACCACAAAGAGATTTTTAACCGGATTTGCAGATATTATAAATGACGGACTGGATATCAGTCATTGTACTTTTCTGAACCTGGATGAGTATGTTGGGGAGAGGGAGATGCCCTATAGTGTTTATTCCTTCATGCATACATATTTATACAACAGGATCGATAGAAAACCAAAAAATATTTTTGGACTGGATGCCCAGGCTCCGGATCGGGATGAGGAGCTAAAGCGATATGAGTTCATATTGCAGAGATATAAGCGGGACATACAACTTCTGGGGCTGGGAACAAATGGGCATATAGGAGCAAATGAACCGGGGACGCCATTTGACTCAAAGCTGTTTGTAGCTGACAGCTGCATATCTACAAAGGAAGCAACGAAGAAGTTGTTTCACTTAAAAGATAATGAGGTTCCATCTCAGATGTATACAATGGGTTTTCGGGAAATAATGGCTGCAGATTGTATCATACTTGCAGCATCCGGTAAAAGCAAAGCGGAGGCAGTAAAAAAAGTGGTGGAGGGTGATGTTACAGAGGACGTGCCGGCTTCCATTCTTAAGAAACATGGTAATTCTATTTTTATAATAGATGAAGCAGCTGGTTCACTTTTAAAGGAGAGATGATTTTTTTTTACATATACAGTCAACTTTAAATGGGAGGTTCATATATGAAAGGTTATATGGTTGCAACTTGGAAAATGGCATTGGAAGGAATTCAGGAAGGAATGCAGATTCTGAATGGCAATGGAAACCTTCATCGAGCAATAGTAGAAGCGGTTAAAAGAGTCGAAGACAATGAAAACTTTGTTTCTGTAGGCTATGGGGGACTGCCAAACAGAGAGGGCTATGTAGAACTAGACGCAGCTTTTATGGACGGAGATACACTGGAGGCCGGAGGGGTAATGGCTGTTCAGGGAATAAAGAATCCAATTGAACTGGCATGTTCCTTAAGCCGATGCAGCAGAAATTGCTTTCTTGCCGGAAAAGGGGCAGAAGAATATGCATTGTCCCAGGGAGTGGAAATGCAGAATCTATTGACACCTAATGCAATGCGCAGGTATGAAAGTTCCATGAAAAGTAATTTTAAGGGTGATATGGATGCTTATGACGGACACGATACTGTTTGTGTAATCGGGCGGAATCAATCCGGCTCCATTGCATGTGGAGTGTCTACATCCGGTTTGTTTTTAAAACACCCGGGAAGGGTTGGGGATAGTCCGATTATTGGCTCGGGATTTTATGCCAACTCTATAATTGGCAGTGCAGCAGCAACGGGCGTTGGGGAAGATATTATGAAAGGCTGCCTTGCTTATTCCATTGTAGCATCTATGGGATCCGGATTAAGCGTGCAGGATGCATGTGAGCATGCACTAAATTATCATATTGTTATGCTGGGAAAACGTAGGGATAAAATAGGAAGTATGTCTGTAATTGCAATGGATAGGAACGGGAATATTGGGGCAGCTACCAATATGAAAAAATTTCCCTTTGTAATAGGTAATGAAGACTATACATGCTCTGTTATGGTTGCATGCAATAAAGATGGCAAAATGATAATTGAGAAACCGGATGAGCAATTTTGGATGGGATATAAAGGAGATTAAATCAGAGCAAGGCAGCAATCAACTGCCTTGCTCTGATTTTTTCTGAATGGTTCCTGATTCAATTTGCAATTTTCCAAATTTTATAGTATCCTAGAAATACAAATCACTCAAGATGAAAATATACTAATAAAGAAATTAATACACAACATATAATATGAAAATACATTGATTTCCCCATTTTTTTGAATTTGTAATTCAATGACTTCCTGATTCTAATCGTCTATGATGAAATAGAAAACAATTATACGCATAAATGAGGAGGTAAACTATGGGGATTCATATTTCACTGGATGTAGTTCCGGAAAAAATTGCAAAAGAGGAATGGGAGAAAGTATACAAAGAGAGTCTGGTTCTGATACGTAACTATCCTTTTTTAAATCGTGTTAATGCGAAGAAATACGGACAGGTTTTTTCCTTTTATGTAAAAACCCGGGAAGTTACAAATCAATATGGACATTCGGGCTGGTTTACCAGTGGTGACCTGGTGAGTAAAAAGAGGGGAGAGTCCTTTCATTTTCCTAAAGAGCTGAAGTATTATGGGGAAGGATTCCGGGATCAGCTGGACCAGGATGTGTTCTGGTCAATTTTATCTGACAGGAGATGCATAGAGGATGATGACAAAAGGATTCCGGATAT
This sequence comes from Clostridiales bacterium, assembly GCA_018365455.1. Classification (GTDB taxonomy): domain Bacteria; phylum Bacillota; class Clostridia; order Lachnospirales; family Lachnospiraceae; genus Robinsoniella. Next base: position 47,353 of record JAGZJZ010000012.1, on the reverse strand, counting down.
TAAAAAACTATGGGGAGGAAAAACACAGGGAGAGCCATATCATCTGTATTTATTGGCTGTAGGCTGTCTGGTAGAAGCAAGACTGCCCGGGGCGGCTGTTGTATATGGCGATATATCACTGGGACAGTGTAAACGCGCCATCCGCTGGGCGAACCAGTATCTGGAGATACCCATTGAGTTAACAGACAGAGCCTGTATGATTCAGCTTTATAAGCGGGTTCTAAAAATGAACCTGGATGACGTGGAGCGATTGGAAGCGTTTCTTTGTCTCACAATGGAAAAGAAAGATGAAAAGATGGGAGATTTTATCCGGGAACATTTTGATGAAGATACCATAAAAACATATTTTCAGAAGGCTTTTGGAGGGTTCACCCCAGACCAGGTTGGGTTTATTCATGAAATGAAAAAATATTTCGCGCTGGGTTTTGAACTGGAAATGTTCTGTATGCTGGTTAAAGAAAAGCATAAGTGGAGAAAGGTTTTAACGGCTGAAAGTATTATCCGCCGTGTTGTGAAGTCGAAGTTATATATGAAGGAGAAGAATACCTATGACTATACGGAGCATATACAGGACAGGCCCGACAGTGAAGAGATTGAGACAATTAAAGACCAGATGTCAAAGGTATTTGCCTTAATGTCGGGAGCGGTAAATGAAAACGTAAGCGCATACCTTTCCTATGATGATATGATGTCCGTTCTGGAAAAAAGCTTTAGGGAAGAGTGTGATGTGAAGAAGATTGTAGAGCAGTTTCGAAAAGAAAATGAAGAAGAACAGGAAAGTTTTCAAAGTTTGTTTTACGACAATGATGAGATCATGCTTAAGATGGGGAAAATGCTGGAAGAGGAAGAAAAGGAAAAAGAGGTTTACCAAATTGCGGATTTTGATGATCTTATGCAGTATGAAGAAGGAGATAGTCTGGAACCCCAACTGGAGAAGTGCGTGAAAAAACTGATTGAATTTATGAAAAAAATCAGCATAGAAGAATATGAAAAAAGGTTTTTACCTCTCAATGTTAGGGAACGGTGCAGGATGTTAATATCCAACAATGAGCAGTTTTTGTTAAGTAAAAGATCCTGGAATCAGATTTTCAATCATATTCTGGATGATGAGTATATGAAGAAATACTACCCGTTTTTTAGAGTGAAAGCGGTCAATGATGAGAGTTATCAGATTTATTATGCTTTGATATCCAATGAGGAACTGCTTAATCATTATTATGAATAACTCAGATCAGATGGATTAGCAAGCGCATCCACCTGGTTACTGCTTACGGGAGTTAAAAACCCCGCTGCAGGCAACGGGGTTTTAACCATCGCGGCAGTGGCCAAATGGACGCACCAGCGTGTCCGTTTGGCTCGTTGCCCGCGGGAATAAAGATAGGTCACCATAAATGAAAGAAAGGGGGATAAAGTGGTAATATATCCGGTTATAGACATGCCGAAGACAGGAGAAAACATAAAATGTTTATGCGAAGAGAAAAATATATCGGTAAAGGAATTGCAGGAGTATATGGGATTTGCCTGCCCACAGACCATTTACCGTTGGTTTTGTGGACTGGCACTTCCAAATGTGGATAATTTGTTAGCATTGAGCATACTTCTGGGGATAACGATGAATGAAATACTGGTGGAAAGAAATTACGAGGAAGTGGAGCAAAGTATAAAGAATAGGGATGACCTTACAGACATCTTATATAGAAGGGTAATTAAATATATGTTTAGCCTCTGCCGTGATTACGGTGATGCCGGTCAATGAGGGGAGATGTAATAAGGAATTAGTGTATTTCCCTATAGAATTATCATAAATCCTATGCTAAAATTAAAATGTGGGTTTGCTATAAATGTAAATTGGAGGATAGTATGGGTAAAAGTGAAAAGGTAAAGCAGTTATGTGCAGATAATGGAATCAGGATGATTGATTTTAAAATGACAGATCTGGATGGCAGATGGCGCCATATCACGATTCCGGCAGAGCGGTTTGATGAGAATATATTTGAATATGGAATTGGCTTTGACGGGTCAAATTATGGGTATGCCCCCATTGAAAAAAGTGATATGGTTTTCATACCGGATCCGGCAACTGCAGTAGTGGATCCATTTGTTGCCATTCCTACATTATCAATGACAGGCGATGTGTGTGTAATCGGTAAAGATGAGAATACTCCATTTGATCAATATCCCCGCAATGTCAGCCTTCGTGCGATGGAGTATATGAGGCAGACAGGGATAGCAGACAAGATGATTATTGGTCCCGAATTTGAATTTCACATTTTTGATGATGTGCGGTTTGCCGTATCTCCGGAAAAATCCTTTTATGCGGTGGATACCAGGCAGGCGCAGTGGAATACCGGCATTGATGACGGATTTAACAATGGTTATCAGGTCCAGGGAAAGGGCGGCTACCATATAGCAGCTCCCAATGATATTAATTATAACCTTCGAAGTAAAATGTGTATGATTCTGGAAGACTGGGGAGTGAAAGTGAAGTACCACCATCATGAGGTTGGCGGATCCGGTCAGATGGAAATAGAAGTGGAACTGGGAGAAATGGTGGATATGGCGGACAAAACCATGATTACAAAATACGTGGTTAAGAATGCGGCAGTTTCAGAAGGAAAGACGGTAACTTTTATGCCAAAACCCGTTTACCAGGAAGCTGGGAATGGAATGCATGTACATATGCTGCTGCAAAAGGACGGTGCACCGGTCTTCTATGATGAAGAAGGATATTCCGGTCTCAGTAAAACAGCCCATTATTTTATAGGCGGTCTGCTAAAACATGCAGCTTCTCTCTGTGCCTGGACGAATCCCTCTACCAACTCCTTTAAACGCCTGGTACCCGGATATGAAGCGCCTGTTACAATCGGTTATGCCACTTCCAACAGAAGTGCGGTAGTGCGCATACCGGCATATGCAAAGTCACCGGAGACAAAGCGTTTTGAACTTCGCTGTCCGGATGCTGCGGCGAATCCGTATTATGCTTATGCTGCTATTTTAATGGCAGGACTGGATGGAGTTAAGAATCAGATTGATCCATCGGAAAATGGCTGGGGTCCCTATGATTTTAATCTGTACGACCTGGATCAGGAACAGCAGGCAAAAATACAGTCTTTGCCTAAAAATCTGGATGAAGCACTTGATGCACTGGAAGAGGATCATGAGTATCTGACAAAATCAGGGGTATTTCCGGAGCGTCTGATTGAAATCTGGATACAGCGGAAAAGATTGGAAAGTAAAGATATCAGCCAGATTCCCCACCCAGCAGAATTCCAGAGATACTACGATTTATAAAAATGTACAGCAATCAAGAAATGAACAGAGATTTATAAAACGTATAGAGATCATAAAAAACAGAGATCATAAATAAACAGAGATTTATATAAACGAACAGAAGAAGATAAGGATATGATGCGAAGTCCTTATCTTCTTCTGCATTAAAACTGGTATGTTTCTAATTTTTTACAAATTCTGTGGCAGAGTTACGATGAAGGTTGCTCCGCCTCCCGGTGTATCTTCCACCGCAATTTTCCCTTTGTGTAACTTTACTATTTCTTTCGCAATACACAGGCCCAATCCAAAATGAGCCTTGTCCTTATGAGCCTTATCAACCCTATAAAAGCGGTCGAATATAGACTTTTTGGATTCATCCGGAACGCCTGGACCGTTGTCGGCAACGTAGAGCTGAATGCGGGAGGATTCCGTCTTTAATCCAAGTCTTATCTTTCCGCCTTTTGGTGTATAGCTCATAGCATTGTCAATAAGTATGGAAAGCACCTGGGCAACCCGTTCACCATCACAGGGATAGGTAGGCGGAATGTCTTCCGGAAGATCCACATCAAGGGTTAGACCTTTATCCCGGGCAATCCGTTCATATTTTTCATAGGTCTGCAAGAGCAGCGTATCCAATTCAATATCAGAGGGGTGGATGCTCCAGGTTCTGTTATCTGCATTTGCAAGAGTCAGCATATCATCAATCAGGCGGGACATTCGCTGGCCTTCCGATTGGATGGAATCAGCAAACTGTTCGGACTGCTTTTTGTCTGCTACTTTCATGGCAGATAAACTGGTTAAAATTACGGTTAAGGGGGAACGGAGTTCATGGGAGGCGGCGGCAATGAACTGCACCTGGCGTTCCCGGCTCTCCTTGATCGGCTGGATCATTCGTTTGGTAAAATGCCAGGAAAAAATGGTGAGCAGTCCAACTGCCAGCAGGTCCAGCAATCCAAAGAGAGCTCTTTGAACCATAATATCATGTTCCAGGCTGTCCAGTGGATATAAAACCGTAACATTCAGGTAACCATTATCTTTTGGAATCAAAGCTACAGAGGCATAATACTTCTGGCCGTTACTTCCTTTCATCTTAAATTCTACATGGCGGGAGAGAATGTTTGCAGGGCTGATTCCAGCATCATTAAAATCATGGTCGGATCTGGCTTTTTCTTCTGCTTCGCCAAAAATTCGGGATATCTCCTCATCGTTATTCAACTGCTGAGAGAAGAGGGGGGTGTCATTATCCAGAATACTTAACTTAATATGATAATTTGCCTCCATCTGAAGGATCCACTGATGTGAGATCGTAGACTGGCTTTCAAAATGTGCCAGCATCGTATTCAGATTATCCAGAAAAGAGGTATAATTCCGGTCATTCATACCGCTTTCTACTATATAAAGACAAAGTGTGGTCATAGTTACCAGAATTAAACCTGTGATCAGAGTACAAAAAAAAGTCAGCTGCAGGTGTAATTTTTTAAACATTTGTTTCCTCCAGGCAATACCCTACGCCGCGGACTGTTTTCAGCTTGAGGCTGCTTCCAACTCCCTTTAGACGCCTTCTTAGAAAATGTATGTAGTTGTCAAGGTTTCCTTCCTCCACATCTGCATCCGGTCCCCAGACCTTAGTCAAAATGGTAAGCCTTGGAAGCGTCTGCCCCGGATTACGAAGAAATAATTCCAGCAGATCCCCTTCTCGTTTGGAAAGAGAACAGGAAGAATCGGTTTTTACCAGCTTTTTCAATGAGGCATCATACGAAATATCCCCAAAGTTCAGCAGATCGCTGCCTTCCCATTTTTGAGGCCGCCGTACAATGCAGCGGATTCTTGCCATAAGTTCCCCAAAAGCAAATGGTTTTACAATATAATCATCAGCTCCGCAATCTAATCCTTCAATTTTATCATCCAATTCACCTAGGGCTGTTACCAGGATTACCGGCGTGGATATATGTTCACCGCGCATTAAACGCAATACCTCCAAACCATCCATCAGAGGCATCATGCGGTCCAGAAGGATAATATCATGGGCCTTATCACGAATAAGATGTAACCCGTCTTCACCGTTATGGCAGAGATCAACGCTGATATTCTCCTGCTCCAGTTGAATCTTTAGAGATTCACATAATTTCACATCATCTTCTACAATTAAAATTCTCATGATAGCTCCTTTACTGCTTTACTCGTTTTATTCTTTTTTATTATAGCATAAAAAATCCCATGGAAAGACCATAAATTGTGAAGTAATTGTGAAAGATATTTTTTTATCGTAAATCTATAATTTTTAGAGATAACTTAGAGAAAGAGATGCTATGATGAACAGGAAATCAAGAAAAGGGTAAATAGATCAACAGGAGGAAATATGGAGCCAATCATAAAAAAGGTACTGGGAATGTTCCTGATGGCCGTTATTACTATAATTACACTTGCGGGATGCGCTGGGGGGAAAAGTGAAAATTCCCCAGAGAGAGCTAAAGGTTCAAATATTTCTGCAATGGGCAGATACCTGGAAGAGGAGATGAAGCTTCCACAGGGAATGAGCAAAATTATTAATATGAACACATTGTTGAATGGAGAAGTTAGAATGCTGGCTGCGGATGACCAAAATAAATCCGTTATCTGGGATTCAAAAGATGGAGGAAGCACCTGGTCAGAAGTGAACAGCCTGCCCGAGGAAGCAGTTAAGAATCAGTCTCAGATCACTGCTTCCGCAATCTCGACATCTGGTGAAATGGCTATAGCTGTAATGGGCAGGCCAGCAGATAGGGGAGATCCATCTACTGCTTATTGGATAATTGATAAGAATGGAACAGCAGCTGAATTGAAATTAGAATTACCTCAATTGAGCAATCTTTCTGAAGGAGAAGGGGAAGCATCCGCAGATGGATACTTGTCATTTAAGAATGCTGTTTCTAAATTTTCCTTTACAGATGACGGCAGACTTGTTGGTTTGGACTTTGAAAGTAATATCCATGTGATAGATCCAAAGTCCGGAGAAATAACAAATAGTTTTAACAGTATTGTTAAGAATGGATATGTAATTACTTTTGAAGTCGTGGGGAATACCCTGATTGTAGTAACCGATACGGAAGTGCAGTTATATAATCTGGGAACCGGAAAGCAAATGGAAAAGGACACATCCCTTGAGGAACAGCTTTTAAAAGGGAAAGACGAAACAGAAATAATGCAGATGTCAGGCGGAATAGGAGAAGCCTTCAAATTTACAAAAGGAAAAGATGATAAATCAATATTCTTTTGTACAAATGGTGGTTTATACAGCCATACAATCGGCGGAAATCTGGTAGAACAGATAATCAACGGAGCATTAACCTCCTTAGGGAATCCGAAATTTTCATTTATTTCTCTGGCAGCTGTGGAAGACGGATCGTTTTTAGCAGCCGGGACAGAAGGGGCGGATACCTATAAACTCTTTAGATATACTTATTCAAAAGATACACCTTCCACACCCAGCAAAGAGGTCAAGGTATACAGTCTAAAGGAAAATGCGGAAATACGTCAGGCAATTGCATTTTTTCAAAAAGAGAATCCAGATATTTTTGTCACTATGGAAATTGGGACGGCAGGAGATGATGCTGTTACCGTATCTGATGCACTCCGTACTTTGAACACAAACATCATGTCAGGAAAAGGACCGGATATTATCGTGTTGGATGGTATGCCGGTGAAATCTTATCTGGAAAAAGGATTGCTTACAGATCTGACAGAAATCTTAAATAAAGTAGAAAATGCGGAGGGAATCATCCCAAGTATTAAAAATACGTATGCAAATGGGGAAATGATCCAGGCAATTCCAACCAGGTTTCAGATGCCGCTGATTCAGGGAAGAAAAGGAGATATTGAGAACATTAATGATTTAACTACGATGGTTGAGCAGATCAAGAAATTGAAAAAAGAAAATCCTGGTAAAGGTATACTTGGTAATGATGAACCGGGAGATTTAGTTGAAAAACTTTATGCAAGCAATTCTGCTGCATGGTTAAAGGAAGATGGTACTTTGAATGAGAAATCATTACAAGAATTCTATACACAGCTAAAACAAATTTATGACAGTGATAAGCATACGGCTGCAGAAGAAAATGATATGGTTATGGGTGAATATGGGGAGTCTTCCTTTTATAATATAAATGGGGGCATTGGAGAATTGGTGGGAGAAGAGAATCTTCTGAATGCTGGGCTAATTTCTGATTTTTCCCAGTATGTACAGGTGGTCTCAGCCAATCAGGCAATGGGGGATGGAGCGGTAAAGCTTTTAAACGGGCAGGCGTCCAATGTATTTGTACCGATGGCGGCTATTGGAATCAGCAGTAAAAGTACAGATTCAAAAACAGCAGGTATATTTGTGGAATTTTTACTTTCCAAAGAGGCCCAGATTATTAATCAGGGCGGCGGTTTACCGGTGAATAAAACAGCATTTGAGGAAGGGATTAAAACCGGAGGTGAAGGTCTTGGAGAAACAGTACCATATCTCACAGCAAGCGGTGAAAACAAAGAGTTTAGGATCGTGCAGCTGTCTGAAGCTGATATCAAGGATCTTTATGCTGTGGCAGAGTCTCTGACTACGCCGGCGTTAGCAGACAATGTTATCAAAGAAAATGTCAAGGAACAGGCAGAACAATGTGTAAAGGGTAACATTACCAGTGAAGAGGCTGCCAAAAATGTAAAGCAGAAGATAAAACTGTACTTGTCAGAATAACAGGTTAAATAGTTCGATAGAAGGGGTATACCGGCAGGGGCATCATATGAAAATAAATAGGAAGATGAAAGACAGAAAAAAAATTAGAAAAAAAACAAAATACGAATGGTCGGGCTTGCTCTTTATCCTTCCCAGTTTTATCGGCGTTAGTATATTTGTATTAATTCCGTTTCTGGATGTAATACGAAGGTCATTTTCGGAGGCGATCAATGGTAAGTGGGTTGGACTAAATAATTATATAACCATATTTACCAACCCCGCCTTCAAGCAGGCAGCTGGTAATACGGTAAGATTTGTGGCGATTTGTATACCGATACTGATTATATTATCGTTGCTGATTGCAGTATTTCTACATAGGCAGAAGAGGTTTGGAAGTCTGTTAAAAAGCAGTTTTTTGATTCCAATGGCAATTCCGGTAGCGTCCATCGTACTGTTGTGGAGGCTGTTGTTCGATAACCATGGAATGTTAAATGGTATTATAGAAAAGTTCGGTGGAACAACCGTAGACTGGATGAATACGGAATATGCTTTCTGGATACTGGTATTTAGTTACGTTTGGAAAAACCTGGGGTATGATATCGTACTTTGGGTGGCCGGACTATCAGGGATTTCTGAGAGTGTATATGAAGCCGCTAAAGTAGATGGGGCCGGAGAATGGAAATGCTTCTGGAAAATAACATTACCCAATCTCCTGCCATCACTCTTTACCATTGCAGTGCTGTCCTTCCTGAACTCCTTTAAGGTATTCAGGGAAGCGTATCTGGTGGCTGGGGATTATCCGGATACCAGTATCTATCTGATTCAGCATCTGCTGAGCAACTGGTTCCGAAATCTGGAACTGGATAAAATGGCGGCAGCGGCTGTTGTAAATGCCCTGGTTATATTTCTATTAATTATGTTACTGCAAAAAGCATGGGATACAAAGGAGTAGAAAAGGATGAAGAAAAAAATTGTTTTCGTTTTTTTATGCCTGTTGGCATTTGTTGCCTGCTATCCTATCATCTTTTTGTTTACCGGATCATTTATGAGTGCTTCGGAGTTAAAGGAAAACCTTAAGCCGGTTCTTGCCGGTACCAGCGGATATGTGGAGTGGCGCCTGATACCGATGTCGCCCACCCTGCGTTCTTATGTGGAACTGCTGATAGACTCACCGGAATTTTTTAAGATGTTTTGGAATTCTGTAAAACTGGTGGCAGGAATTTTAGTGGGGCAGCTGCTGATCGGCGTGCCCGCAGCATGGGGATTTGCCAAATTCAAATTCCCGTTCAGGAAAACATTGTTTACGCTATATATAATGCTTATGATGATGCCATTTCAGGTATTGATGCTTTCTAATTACCTGGTTTTAGATAAACTGCATCTGATAGATACCCATCTTGGTATAATACTGCCGGCAGTTTTCTCTACATTCCCGGTATTTATTATGTACCGATTTTTCGAAAGTGTTCCAGATGCGGTAATTGAATCGGCGAAGATCGACGGAGCGGGAAACGTACAGATATTTATCTGGCTGGGAATACCACTAGGTTCGGCAGGAATTATATCGGCTATGGTGTTGGGGTTCCTGGAATATTGGAATCTGATAGAGCAGCCGCTTACATTTTTAAAAGATAAGACATTGTGGCCGTTATCATTGTTCTTGCCGAATATAGGGCTGGAACAGGCAGGGATCGCATTTACAACTTCGATTGTAACATTAATACCGGCAATTCTGGTCTTCATGGGAGGACAGGATTATCTGGAACAGGGAATCGTAGCAGCGGCGGTAAAGGAGTAGGTGATATGGACAGAAAAAAAATAATTAAGATATTAGCTTCATTTTTAGTGCTGATGCTGCTGTTTACAGTATTATCCAGAGCAGCAGACAGTGCAAGTCTGGCAAATGTGCAGACAAAAACAGCTCAGAGCATGACAATTGATCATACGGTAACCGGAAGCGGTAAAGTGATGCAGAACCGGGAACAGGCGGTGTCCACTATTGGAGACGCAAAGGTACAGACAATTTACGTAAGTGAAGGCCAGTCTGTAGAAGCTGGAGATCTGTTGTTTGACCTGGATATTGCGAACCTGAAGGAACAGATTCTTCTTAAAAAGCAGGAAATAGAAAAAATGGATCTTACAGAAGGGGATAATGAAAGTAAGTTAAGTGCAGAGGAACAGAAAAAGTCAAGTACCAAAGCCAGAGCGGAGCAGGATATAAATCTGGCTGCAGGAAAAGGAAATGAGGCGGTAACCAGAGCGGCGGATGCCTTGCAAAAGGCACAGCAGAAGCTTCAGGATTACCGGAACCAGCAGGGGATTCCCACGGATGGGAACGATGCGGTATATGCGGAACTGAACAAAACTCTGAAAGCAAAAGAAAAAGCGCTTCAGCAGGCACAGGATGAACTTAAGGAACTGGAACGGATAATTGAACGGGAAGTAAATAAGGCATTAGATGCAGCGGAAAAGAAAAATCAGGAAGCCCAGGCTAAGGCGGCAGAAGTTCAGGCTAAGGCGGCAGCGTATACAGAGGCGCAGACAGAAGAGCCTGCTGAGCCAGCCAGCGGTGAGAATGGAGCTGAATCCCACACCGCGGCGCAGCCACAGACCCAGCCGCAGACTCAGCCACAGACTCAGCCACAGACTAAGGCCCCGGAAACGGAGGACTTGGCTAAGGTAGAAAAGGAAGTCCGTAACCAGTATAAGAGTGAGTTGGAGAAAGCAAATAAAAAAGTTGAAAAAGCCCAGGGAGAAAAAGCGTCTGCTGAACAGGCGATCCAGCAGTATCAGCAGGACCAGGCGGCAAATCAGTCAAAAGAGTCACAGGAGCAGGAACAGCTGCTGATCGATGATGTAAATGCAAAGCAGCAGGCTTACGATGATGCGGTAAGTGCAAGAGATGACGGAGTACGTACAGCTCAGCGGGCATTAGAAGATGCCAATGCTCCGGAAGGAACGGACAGTACAAGTAAAATAAGCAAACTGGATAAAGAGAAACTTCAGATGGAGTTACAAAAATTGGAGGCATTACTGGCGGCAGGAGGCCAGATAAAAGCCCCCATCAAGGGAATTGTGACAAAAATAGCAGTCACAACCGGAGATAAGACCATAGATGGAACGGCTATGCTTCTGGCGGATACTACCAATGGAAGCAAATTTGTGGCACAGGTACCGGCTGATCAGGAAAAATATCTTGCAAAAAACGATCCGGTAATAATAAAGCCCGGGAATAATACAAATCCGATAGAAGGCCTGAAGGTAGAATCCGTAAAGGCAAATGAGGAAGATAAAGACATGTTGGATGTCACTGTAAAATTACCAGCCGATACCTTAGAAATAGGTACAGCAGCAGAGTTTGAAGTAACAAGAACGTCCAAGACCTACCGGACTTGTGTACCGATTTCTGCCCTCCATGAGGATAACAATGAAAAATTCGTATATGTAATCCAGGAAACAGAATCTGTACTTGGAAATGAACTAAAGGCACAGAAGATAGTGGTAAAAGTGTTAGACCAGAACGAGAACTTTGCAGCCCTATCGGATGGAACAATTACAAGTGACCAGAAAATTATTACAGGAACTGATAAGAATATTTCAGGAGGCAGTCGTGTGCGGCTGGCAGAGGAATGATGCTAAAAAAGTATTGGGCGAGATTAGTAGGCGTGCTTCTAATGATTTTATGTTATGGTTTGGCTGTTTTTTACAACGGTAAAATGATGAGTGACAATCCGGGGACGGCAACTGCTGTCCTCACGGATAACAGGTTAGATGCAAAATCTGCTTCTGAAATCCAGAAAGCAGAACAGAAGCAGGATAACCCGCTGCTGTTTACGATTTGGGGTGAAAAAGAAAATGCTAGGCTGTCTAATAAAAAATACCAGCGAAGCAGTTCTGCAACAGCTGTATTGGTGTGCAATAATCCCCAGCTTCTTTTTAATGGTACGGCAGCACTTTCGCCGGATGATAAAAATGGTTGTTTAATTGACGAAAAAACTGCTTATGAACTTTTCGGAAGCACCGATGTGGAAGGAAAACAGCTGGAGTATCTGGACCGAAAGCTGACCATAAGGGGACTCTTGAAAGGGATAGATGACGAAAGACAGCTGGTGGTAATGCAGGCAGACGGAGAAGGCCAGAGTCTGGACAGTATTACTGTAAGAATTCCGGAGGGCAGTGAAAAAGAAACCACTGTGAATGAATTTCTTATGCGCCATTCGCTGGAAGGTAAAATCATGGATATGGATCTCTTAAGGGGTATAACCAGAATACTTATACTGCTGCTTCCGGTATTTTTTGCTTTTGGAATTATGATTACCCTGCTGCGCTATGCCAGGGAAGAAAAAGGCCAGGGTGTCTCATATTATATCTGGTGGGGAGCTGTGATTGTAATATTGATCCTGACCATATTGGGAATTTCACGTTTTGTCACAATCCCAAAAGAAATGATCCCAACGAAATGGTCTGATTTTGACTTCTGGACAAATCTGTGGAAAAAGAAAGAAGAGGCATTTCTCTTTCTCATTCAATCTGCAAAGCATCAGCCGCAGATTGATATGATACTGGCATTTTTCCATTCCGTGTTCTTTAGTGTATTGTCAATCATTTTGTATGTTATGAGCTTTCGTAAAAGGCGGGAGTCATGATTAGATAAATTTCAAATTATAGGATAAATTTACTACAGGGCTGATAATTTGCGGATTATCGGCCTTTTATTGTATTTTTGAGAACCCGAATTAATAAAATACCACTATATTTCTGATGTGATATCTGATATACTGGTACTGCATTTACGCAATAGTACGGAAGTAACAATATTTTGTAATGGAGGCAATACCATGAGATATAAAAAACTACTGTTAGTGATTTTAGCCGCTTGTACACTAAGTGGATGTCAGCCTAAGAGCGATCCGGGCAGCCCTCTAAATCTGGGAATGGCGGCAATGGAACAGCAGAAATATGAGGCAGCATTGAAAAGTTTTGAAAGTTCCATTGCAGAAGAAAAAGATGTGGTTCTGGCATACCGCGGAGAAGGAATGGCGTATATTGGACTGGGAGAATATGATAAGGCAGTAACGGCATTTAATTCAGCGCTTGAGCATGCAGGTGAAAAAATGGTGAAAACGATTAAAGACATTCGGCTCTACAAAGCGTCTGCACAGTTAAAATCAGAAGATTATGATGGTACCATAGAGACTTGCACTCAGATTCTATCCGCAGATGAAGACGGGGATGCATATTATATGCGGGGAACCTGTTATCTGCAAAAAGAGGATGAAGCGAAAGCAAAAGCAGATTTTGACAAAGCATCGGAACTGTCACCGGAGGACTATGATCTGTTTTGGAACATCTATGAAGCTTATAAAGAAAAAAACCTGTCAGCAAAAGGAGACGAATATCTGCAGAAGGCTTTAAACATCGGCGGAGAAAAAACAGAGGATTATTATCAGCGGGGACGCATATACTATTATCTGGAGAATTATGAAAAAGCAAAAGAAGAGCTGATAAAGCCGGTTGAGGATAAGGACAAGGCATCTGCGCTGCTTCTTGGTAAAGTCTATTTAAAACTGGAGGATTCCAAGCTTGCCAGAAACGTATATCAGCAGTATCTGCAGGATTTTGGTGAAGCGCCCGAGGCATATAATGGAATCGCCCTGTGTGATCTGGCAGATAATGCCCCCGATGCTGCAATTGCAACGATCCAAAAGGGACTGGCTCTGAATGGAGAGACTGGTAAGCAGGACCTGTTCTATAATGAGATTGTGGCATATGAGCGAAAGAAGGATTTCCAGACTGCAAAGGACAAGGCAAAAACATATATAGCAAAATACCCAAATGATGCGGCAGGCAAGAAAGAATATGACTTCCTGTCCACACGTTAACAGGAGAGAATATGACGGATTTATTTGAAATGGAAGAGTTAGAAGAAAAAGTGATATTGGTAGGCGTCAGCACGTCTGATGACGATGATACACAGGAATCCCTGGATGAATTAAAAGACTTGGTTTCCACGGCGGGAGCCGTAACGGTGGGGCGTATCATCCAGAACCGGGAACAGGTCCATCCGGGCACTTATATCGGAAAAGGAAAAATCCAGGAACTGCGGGAAATGGCTTATGAACTTTCTGCAACCGGGGTGATCTGCGACGATGAACTTTCACCTGCGCAGCTTCGGAATCTGGAGCAGGAACTGGATATGAAAGTTATGGACAGAACCCTGATCATACTGGACATCTTCGCTGCAAGGGCGTCTACAAGCGAAGGGAAGATTCAGGTGGAGCTTGCGCAGTTAAAGTACCGTTTGGCGCGTCTGGTAGGGCTTAGAAGCTCGCTGTCCCGTCTTGGAGGCGGTATAGGTACCAGAGGACCAGGTGAAAAGAAGCTGGAGATGGACCGGCGTCTGATCAAAGACAGAATTGCCCAGCTGGGCCGTGAGCTTGCGGACGTAAAGCGGCACCGTGAAGTGGTGCGCATGAAGCGGAGCAAGAACCAGACCCTGGTTGCTGCGATTGTTGGATACACCAATGCAGGGAAATCCACCCTATTGAATCATCTTACAGATGCACAGGTACTGGAAGAGGACAAGCTGTTTGCAACCCTTGATCCCACTACCAGGATGCTTGCTTTAAACGGCGGACAGGAGATTTTGCTGACGGATACGGTAGGATTCATACGAAAGCTTCCACATCATTTGATCGAGGCGTTTCGCAGTACACTGGAGGAGGCAAAATATGCCGACATAATCCTGCATGTGGTAGATGCGTCAAATCCACAGATGGAAAAGCAGATGTATGTTGTTTATGAAACATTGGCGAATCTGGGTGTCACAGATAAAACTGTGGTGACACTTTTTAATAAACAGGATAAGGTTACGGAAAAAGAAACCCTGCGTGATTTTAAGGCAGATAAAACTTTGTGCATTTCTGCCAAAACAGGAGACGGTCTGGATGAGCTGAAAAATATTTTAGAACAGATTCTCCAGGAAAAAAATATTTTGATCGAGCGTATCTATCCCTATGCTGATGCGGGTTTGATCCAGTTAATACGGAAATACGGACAGCTTCTGGAAGAAGATTACCGTGCAGAAGGGATTTATGTGAAAGCATATGTGCCTATGGAAATTTATGGAAATGTGACAGGTTGAGGCACAGGCTAAATACTGTAAAATAAAGGGAAAGTACTATATCTAGTGTTATGTGCCAAAAATAATACATAGATATGGTACTTTTTTGGCTTGACGGTAAATAATTTATTTGCTACAATAATTGCAGTCGCTCTTAAACGGGAAGACGAATGGAGCTTTTTTGACTGAAAATATATCATTTCCAGTTAGAACAATAGATGAGCTGATGTATGAGAATTGGAAGGAGCATGGGTATGTTTAGAGTAGTAAAGCGTGACGGGGAAGTAGCAGATTTTAATTTAGGGAAGATAAGTGATGCCATCACAAAGGCATTTGAAGCTTCACAAAAGGAATTTAATGAGGATATGACAAGTCTTCTGGGCCTTCGTGTGACAGCCGACTTCCAGGGGAAGATTAAAGATGGGGTCATCGATGTAGAAAGTATTCAGGACAGTGTGGAAAACGTGCTTGTCCAGGCAGGATACGGAGATGTGGCAAAGGCATATATCTTATATCGGAAACAGCGGGAAAAAATCCGCAATATGAAATCTACGATCCTGGATTACAAAGAAATTGTCAACAGCTACGTAAAGGTAGAGGATTGGCGTGTAAAAGAAAATTCTACTGTTACATATTCCGTCGGAGGTCTCATCCTGAGCAACTCAGGTGCCGTTACGGCAAATTACTGGCTGTCTGAGATTTATGATGAAGAAATCGCGGAAGCACATAGAAATGCAGACGTCCACATTCATGACTTGTCAATGCTGACCGGATATTGTGCAGGCTGGTCCTTAAAGCAGCTGATCCAGGAAGGTCTGGGAGGAATCAAAGGGAAGATTACTTCGGCACCGGCAAAGCATTTATCCGTACTCTGTAATCAGATGGTGAATTTCCTTGGGATTATGCAGAATGAGTGGGCAGGTGCACAGGCATTTTCTTCATTTGATACCTATCTGGCACCGTTTGCAAAGGCAGACAAACTGAATTACCGGGAAGTGAAAAAATGTATCGAGTCTTTCATTTATGGTGTAAATACACCCAGCAGATGGGGAACCCAGGCACCATTTTCCAATATTACACTTGACTGGACTGTTCCGGGCGACCTGGCGGAACTTCCGGCAATTGTAGGCGGAAAGGAAATGGATTTCTGCTACAAAGACTGTAAAAAAGAGATGGATATGATCAATAAGGCATTTATTGAGACTATGATTGAAGGAGATGCAAACGGAAGAGGATTCCAGTATCCGATCCCAACATATTCTATCACCCGAGATTTTGACTGGTCTGACACGGAAAACAATAAATTGTTATTTGAGATGACATCTAAATATGGTACACCTTATTTTTCAAATTACATTAACAGCGATATGGAACCAAGTGACGTGAGAAGTATGTGCTGCCGTCTGCGTCTGGATCTTCGTGAACTGCGCAAGAAGACCGGTGGATTCTTCGGCTCAGGAGAAAGTACAGGCAGCGTAGGAGTAGTGACGATCAATATGCCTCGTATTGCATATCTGGCAAGCAACAAAGAAGACTTTTATAAGCGTCTGGACCGTATGATGGATATTTCCGCACGTTCCTTAAAGATCAAGAGAGATGTCATAACGAAACTTCTGGACGAAGGGCTGTATCCATATACGAAACGTTACCTGGGAGACTTCAGCAATCATTTTTCAACTATCGGATTAATCGGTATGAACGAAGTTGGTTTAAATGCAAGATGGCTTGGCAGGGATCTATCCGATGATAAGACGCAGCAGTTTACAAAAGAAGTGTTAAATTATATGAGAAACCGTCTGATCATTTATCAGGAGGAATACGGCGATTTATATAATCTGGAGGCTACACCTGCTGAATCTACAACATATCGTCTTGCAAAACATGACAGAAAACGCTGGCCGGATATAAAAACTGCAGGCAAAGACGGAGATACTCCGTACTATACCAACAGTTCTCATTTGCCGGTAGATTATACACCTGATATTTTTGAAGCGCTGGATATACAGGATGAACTACAGACCCTGTATACATCCGGAACAGTATTCCATGCATTCCTTGGCGAGAAGCTTCCGGACTGGAAAGCAGCGGCTGCATTGGTACGCAAGATCGCAGAAAATTATAAGCTGCCTTATTATACGCTTTCACCGACATATTCCGTATGTAAGAATCATGGTTACATTGCAGGGGAGCATTTTGTATGCCCGGAATGCGGAGAGACAGCTGAGGTATACAGCCGTATTACAGGGTATTACCGTCCGGTTCAGAACTGGAACGATGGGAAGACCCAGGAATATAAAAACCGCCAGTTATACGATGTAGATCAATCTTGTCTGCACAAGGTTCACAGCAGCATTGTTACCATATCTAAAGACGATGTAAAGGTAGAACCCGGCAAGGGGATTAAATATCTGTTTACCACAAAGACCTGTCCAAACTGTAAGATTGCAAAGGAAATGCTGGGAAATGAGCATTACGTCGTGATCGATGCAGAAGAAAATCAGGAATTGGTACAGAAATTTGGAGTTATGCAGGCACCTACACTGGTTGTAGTAGAAGGTGATAAGGCTAAAAAATATGTGAATGCGTCCAATATTAAAAAGTATGTAGATACAAATCAATAGAGTTTTTAAAACTTTAGTTGAAATAACGGAAAGCGCAGCTAGTGCCGGGCGGCAAAGCTGCGCTTTTATATGGATAAAAGGAGGCGAAAAAGAATAGGGTTGTTATACTAATACTTAGTACAACAACCCTATTCCGGTTTCGCAAGATTAACCGAAATTACATTTTTTCAACGTTAGCTGCCTGCATTCCGCGAGCGCCTTCTGTTAAATCATAAGAAACTGCCTGACCTTCTTCAAGAGATTTGAAGCCGTCTCCCTGGATAGCTGAGAAATGTACGAATACATCTGCTCCGTCTTCTCCTGTGATAAATCCGTAACCTTTTTCTGCGTTAAACCATTTCACTGTACCTTTGTTCATTTTGTGGTACCTCCATTAAAATATTGTGCTCTTGAAAATAAAAAATTCACCAGCTATTACAGATTATATAGGTGCTAAATATAATCTCTAATAACTAGTGAATTACTTTACATCCAATAAATCTTTGATACAAGTCAAATTATAGCCGTTTAAGGGGAAAATGTCAAGCAAAAAATAAGGAATTTAAGGGCATTCTGATAGGAAAATATTTTAGGGAAAATCCTCTGATTTTTCTGGGTTGGAACCTCTATCTATTCGTTAATAATTATGTTAAAATAGAACAAGAAACAGGTATTTTCTGGAGATAAAGGAGCTTAGCGGTTATGACAAATTATGAAGAGCATGAAATCATTACTTTTGCCGACAATATTCTAAAAAAATATTTTTGCGAAGGAGATATAGATTATTTAATTTCTACGTTAAGCCAGGACATTATCTGGCTGGGAGCGGGAGAAAAACAGCGTGCGGAAGGAAAGGAAGAAGTCAGCCGCCACTTTTTGGATGGAAAAGATGATCTGATTCTTTGTGATATGTGGGATGAGCGTTACGTAGTATCCAAACTGGGACCTGATTATTATCTCTGTGAAGGGGAAAGTATGCTGGAAGCGAAGCCGGATACTGGAATGAATATGTATACCAGGCAAAGAGTTACTTTCATATTCAGAAGAACGGAAAATGGTCTTGAAGCGATGCATATACATAATTCGGTTCCCTTGTCAGCTTTGGGGGATGATGAATTGTTCCCGGTTGAGGCTGCCAAGGAAGCCTATAAGAAGATGCAGGAAAAGGTGATCGAGCAGAACGGTCAGATTGAACTGATGATGTCACAGCTCCCGGGAGGGATGGCAGTCTGCAAAATGGATGAGTTTTTTACTGTTAGCTGGATCAGCTCTGGTCTCTGCCAGGTATTGGGTTGCGAAAGAGAAAACGGGTACTCTGATAAAATCCAGATTTGTTTCCGGGATTTTATATTTCCGGAAGATTATAAAAAAGTAAGAAAGCAGGTTGAACAAGCTTTTAAAGAAGGGGATACTTACTCCATAGAATACCGTATTCTGCGTCCGGATGGAAAAGTTTTGTGGATTATGGATATTGGCAAGAGGGTTGGGGATGGGGATGAACCCGCTATATCCTGTTTTATAACAGATATATCCGATCGTAAAAATCAGGAGTTTAAGCTTTTGAAAGCAAACCGGGATGTGAAAAGGCAGGCTGATTTCCTGACACAGCTCTATGACACCATTCCAAGTGGAATTATTCAGCTCAGTACGGAGCCCAGCCATAAAATATATTATGCAAATCGTTGTGCCTGGGAAATTTATGGATACAATGAAGAGGATTTTCTTCAGAATAAAAGAGATACTTTTGATTTAATATTAAAAGAAGAGAACCAGCATTACCGGTTAATATTTGACAGTTTAAAGTGCACCGGTGACAAAGCGTCTTATGAAAGAGAAGGAATCCGAAAAGACGGGACCAGGTATTGGATCAGTGTATATATGGAGCGGCTTATCAATGCCAATGGCGTTGAGGTGATACAGGCAGTGCTCAATGATATTACCGAGAACAAGCAGCTTTCTAGGGAGAGAGAACAGGGACAACTGCTGGAAAACCAGATTTTGAGAGCTGCCATTTTTACAGCATATCCGTTAATTATGAAGATTAACCTGTCGCAAAATACATATGACTGCCTGACAACAGGGAACTTTATTATGCAGCATGATGCCCACGGAGATTATAATGAGATGGTAGATAAAGTGCATACTCTGATCTATCCGTCCTACCGGGAAGAGTATCGGCGTACTTTTGAAAGAGTTGGTATTCTGAAGCGGTTTGAAAGCGGCAGCCATGACATTTATACTGAATTAAGGCAGATGGGAGATGACGGGAAATATCATTGGATTGCCAACCATGTCATATTTGTTGACAATCCATACGATGAAGACATTCTGGCAATTATGCTGTTCCGGGTTCTGGATGAACAAAGAGCTGAGAAGGCACGACAGGAGCAGCTCCTGCGGGATACGCTGGCAGCTGCGGAGTCGGCTAATAATGCCAAGTCAGATTTCTTATCCAGAATGAGCCATGATATCCGCACACCAATGAACGCAATTATAGGTATGAGTACAATCGGGCAGTTAAAAGTAGACGATAAGAGCAGAATGCTGGATTGCTTTCAGAAAATAGATGCATCATCCCGATATCTGCTTGCCCTGATCAATGATATATTGGATATGTCCAAGATTGAACGCGGAAAAATGGTTCTTACCAATGCACGCTTTGATTTCACCGCATTTATAAAGAGCCTTACCGAAGTTATTTATCCACAGTCAGTTTTGCGTGGGATTAATTTTGAAGTCCATCATTTGGAACCGCTGGAGCGCTTCTATATTGGGGATTCCCTCCGCATGAACCAGATTTTAATGAATCTGATTTCAAATGCACTTAAGTTTACACATTCAGGAGGGGATATTTTCCTGGGGATACAGGAAGTCAGACGGTCGGAAGGTTCAGCTGTTCTGGAATTTACCGTTTCCGATACGGGTGTGGGTATGTCAGACGATTTTATGAAAAAATTGTACCAGCCATTTGAGCAGGAAAATACAGATATAGCCAGAAACCAGACCGGAAGCGGATTAGGACTTTCCATCGTGCATAATCTGGTACAGTTGATGAGAGGTAGTATCCAGGTGGAAAGTGCGGTAGGAAAAGGCACTTCTTTTAAAATTGAATTACCGCTTGGAGTGGCAGACGACTATATTCATGAGGAGACGGAACGCAAATCAAAAGAACTTTTAAAGGGGATCAGTGTTCTGATCGTGGATGATGACAGTATAGTAGGAGAACAGGCATCCGTGATCCTTTCCAATATCGGTGCCAAGTCAGTCTGGGTTGATTCCGGGCAGCGGGCAGTTGAGGAAGTAGAGACAGCGCTGGCTAATGAATGCCTCTTTGACCTTGCGCTCATAGACTGGAAAATGCCGGATATGGATGGTGTGGAGACCACCAGGAAAATACGTGAATTAACTGGTCCTGATACAATGATTATCATTATTTCTGCATATGATTGGAGTATGATAGAGATGGAAGCAAAAGCGGCAGGAGCGGATTATTTTATACCTAAGCCGTTATTTAAGTCCACACTTTATGACACACTGATTCAGCTTCAGATTACACATAAGGAGCCGGAGGTAAAAAAAGGTTATCACCTGAACGGACAGCATGTTCTTCTTGTAGAGGATAATGCGCTTAATATGGAAATAGCAAAGTCTCTGCTGGAACTTCATAAGATCGTGGTAGACACAGCAGAGAATGGGGCAGAGGCACTGGAAAAGTTTCAGAGTATGCCGGAAAATTATTATCTGGCTGTTCTCATGGATATTCGTATGCCCGTGATGAATGGGCTGGATGCCGCCAGAGCCATCAGAAGCGTGCAAAAGAAAGATGCAGGGACCATTCCCATAATAGCAATGTCCGCAAATGCATTTGATGAGGATAAAGCCCTGGCTTTTGAAGCGGGAATGAACGGGTATCTGGTAAAACCGGTAGATGTGGATAAATTATTCCATACCCTGGAGAAATATTTATAGAGCAACAGAATAACAGGCAGCGGAAGTATGGGGATATTGTTCATTCAATATCTCCATTTTATTGCATAAAAATAAAAAAGTACTTTACGTGATGGAGTAATTGTGTTATGATTACTTCATCAGATAAAGTAATTACTCTACGTGATGAAGAACAGGGGGCGGGGATTTGATCAGCAGCGATGTTTTAAGGGGTTATAATGACTCAATTCTTCTAAGTATCCTGTCAAAGGGGGATTCCTATGGGTATGAAATTTCCAAGGAAATCAAGCGGATCTCAGATGAAAAATACGTAATGAAGGAAACAACACTCTATTCCGCTTTTAACCGTTTGGAGAAGAATGGATATATTGAATCCTATTTTGGAGATGAGACCTACGGAAAAAGAAGGACTTATTTTAGAATTACAGATACCGGAAAGAAATACCTCAGTGAAAAGTGCGAAGAATGGAAATTGACAAAGGAAGTAATTAATAAATTTTTAAAGGAGATGAGCTGATGGATACGATTAGAACATATGTGGATACCATGTTTCGGGGACTTATGATGTCCAGGGAGATGGAACAGCTGAAGGAAGAAATTCTGTGTAATATGGAAGAGAAATACCAGGAATTAAAAAGGGATGGTAAGACCGAAAATGAAGCGGTAGGAATTGTAATCTCTGAATTTGGCAATATTGATGAGCTGATAAAAGAATTTGGAATTGATCCGCAGAGTGCTGCCAGCCGCAGCGATTATAACCAGATGACCAGTGCAGAAGTAGACGAATATCTGAAAAAGAGCAAGAAAAGTGCAAAGCTGGTGGCGGTGGGAGTGGATATCATTCTGCTGGGAGTGGCATACATGGTGCTTATGTTCGGGCTTTTGGATGACCGTGGGATGAACGAAAATCTGTTGGTCAGCATCACACTGTTTCCACTGCTTTTCGTAATCATTATTTCGGTAGGATTATTTATATATTCCGGTTTTTCACTGGAAAAATATAAAAATATTGAAAAAGGTGAATTTCAGATATCATATGAAACAAAGGCATTTCTGGAAAGCTTAATCGAACAGGAAAGACCGGCAATGATTATTTCTGTAATTGTTGGTGTAGGCCTGTGTATTGCATCTCCGATTCCGGTCATATTGGGCAGATTTATGAATGACAAGGCATCTGTTGCAGGAGTCAGTCTTTTACTGATTATGATTGCAGCGGCGGTATACCTGTTTATTGTATTTGGAACAAGGTCTGAATGCTGCAAACGCCTTCTGAAAATTGAAGAATTCGCCGTAGAAGAGCAGCGGAAAAACAAAGTAATCGGAGCTGTGGCAGCAGTTGTATTTCCTATTGCAGCTTTGATTTTTCTCATTTGGGGAATTGGATTTGGAGGATGGAAAATATGCTGGCTTGTCTTTCCGGCAGCCGGTATCTTGTTCGGAATCTTTGCATCGGCTTATTCCAGCCTTAAAGGAAATGCTTAAGCAGAGCATCATAATAGCACCGGAATAGCATAGAGCAGCATCGGAATAGCATCAGAACAGCATCCGCAAAGGAGTTTGAAAAGCAGTCTTATATGGGGTTAAAACCCTGATATAAGGCTGCATTTTGATTGTAAGCTTGCAACAACAGAGTTTCTATGTTAAGATGTAACAACAATCAGATACCCCAGCCGTAATCGTTTGGAGATCTGATCCTCGCAGCCGCAGCCGGATGGATTTGCAAGAGTGCTAATACGGAACGCTGCCAGCGGAAATAAGTGAATGAGGTATACAAATGAGTAACGTGGTTTTAATCGGAATGCCGGGCGTAGGCAAAAGTACTGTCGGGGTAATTCTGGCTAAAGTGCTGGGATATCATTTCGTAGATGCAGATATATTGATTCAGGAGCAGGAAGACAGACTGCTTCGGGAGATTATTGAAGAAGACGGTGTAGATGGGTTTATTGAGATTGAAAACAGGGTGAACAGCCGGATTCAGGAAGAAAATGCCGTAATCGCTACCGGAGGCAGCGTGGTATACGGAAAAGAGGCAATGGAGAACTTAAGCCGCATTGGAACTGTAATATATTTACAATTGGATTACGAACCTTTGTCAAAGCGTCTGGGTGACCTGAAAGGGCGCGGTGTCGTTCTGAGAGAGGGTCAGACACTTTCGAATCTGTTTGATGAGCGGACGCCGCTTTATGATAAATATGCAGATATTGTTGTCAATGAGGCCGGTTTAACGGTGGAAGAGACACTGGATGCAGTTGTGGAAGGTCTGAAGAAATTGGGGATTGCACCTGGAGACAGATCGAAGCGCAGGAAAAAATAGACAAATAGAAATACATAATTTTGTAACATTTTGCCATATTTTAGGGGTAATAGTGCACAGGAAATACTTTTTGATTGTATTTTTTTTGAAAGATATATGGAAAAAATTACTTAAATTTTAATTTTTGTTTACAAAAGTAAAGAATGTGATATAATATAGTTTAGATATTTTAAAGGGGTAACAGTGAGACAAAATTCGAGGGGTCGTTTTTGTCTGTAGATTTGAAGAGAGTATAAATAAGTATAGAGGTGTCCTATGGAACAATATATTATTAAAGGCGGTAACCCACTGGTAGGTGATGTTGAAATCGGTGGGGCTAAGAATGCAGCGCTTGGAATCCTTGCGGCCGCAATTATGACAGATGAGACCATACTAGTAGAAAATTTACCAGATGTACAGGACGTGAATGTACTGTTAGAAGCTATCAGTGTAATTGGCGCCAAGGTGGAACGAGTAAGCAGGAGCGCAGTTTTAATTAATGGCTCCATGATTGGCAGTGTCAGCGTGGATTATGAGTTCATAAAGAAGATAAGAGCCTCTTACTATTTATTAGGAGCGTTATTAGGAAAATACAAGAGGGCAGAAGTACCTCTGCCGGGAGGATGCAATATCGGAAGCAGACCGATTGATTTGCATTTGAAAGGCTTTAAGGCATTAGGAGCAAAGGTGAGCATTCAGCATGGTGCAATTGTTGCCCAGGCGGACAGACTCGTTGGTAAGCATATCTTTTTAGATACCGTTTCCGTTGGTGCTACAATCAATATTATGATGGCGGCTACTATGGCGGAAGGATATACCATTATTGAGAATTCAGCGAGAGAGCCTCATGTAGTTGATGTGGCAAACTTCCTGAATAGTATGGGAGCAAATATCAAAGGCGCAGGTACCGATGTGATCCGTATCCGCGGTGTTGAGAAGCTTCATAAAACAGAATATTCCATTATTCCGGATCAGATAGAAGCAGGAACCTTCATGTTTGCAGCAGCAGCAACGAAGGGTGATGTTATGGTGAGAAATGTGATTCCAAAGCATTTGGAAGCCACAACAGCAAAATTAATTGAAATTGGCTGTGAAGTTGAAGAATTTGATGATGCGGTACGCGTTGTCGCGTCAAAACAGTTACGCAATACCAATGTTAAGACATTACCATATCCTGGATATCCTACGGATATGCAGCCCCAGATCGGAGTTACCCTGGCACTGGCAACAGGGACCAGTATTGTAACGGAGAGCATCTTTGAGAATCGTTTTAAGTATGTGGATGAGCTTGCGAGAATGGGAGCAACTGTTAAGGTTGAAGGTAATACGGCAGTTATCTACGGAGTGGACAAACTGACAGGTGCACAGGTGAGCGCACCGGATTTGAGAGCTGGGGCAGCCCTTGTAATTGCAGGACTTGCAGCAGAAGGAATTACGATTGTAGATGATATCGTTTACATTCAGCGTGGCTATGAGAGTTTTGAAGATAAACTTCGTGGGCTTGGAGCTGAAATAGAGAAAGTGTCCAGCGAAAAGGAAATACAGAAATTTAAACTTAGAATTGGTTGAAACACCATATAGCAGTCAGGGACGGAGGATTTTTTAAATCCTTTGTCCTTTCTTTGTTTATTTTTGGGAAAATGGGATAAAAGGTTGTACACAAAGAATTATTTCTTTGCATTTTAATAAAATATGGGAGGATTTCAAGATGGAACAGGAGAAAATATTTCGTTTTGCAATTATGGGAGCAGGGGGAATAGCAGAAAAATTTTGTGATGCGGTTAACCGGCTGGAGAATATGGAAGTTGTGGCGGTAGCCAGTAAAAGCCTGGAACGGGCGGAGCAGTTTGCAAAGAAGAACCATGTAGCAAAGGCTTATGACAGTTATGAACAGATGTTAAAGGATGCTGACCCGGATGGAGTCTATATTGCGACAACGCCTAATTATCATTTTGAACTTACCATGCTCTGCCTGGATTATAAAAAACCAGTGCTTTGTGAGAAGGCAATGCTGGTAAATGCAAAAGAGGCAGAGGAAGTTTTCCGAAGGTCTAAAGAGCTGGGGGTATTTGTTATGGAGGGCATGTGGTCCAGATTCCTGCCCCATAACATAGTTGCAAAACATTGGCTGGAAGAAGGAAAAATTGGAAATGTGGAACTGGCGGAAATAAACATTGGATTCCCGGCAGGCAATGATCCTAAGAACCGCTTCAACAACCCGGAACTGGCTGGCGGTGCGGCAACGGATGTGACGGTCTATTGCTTTGAGCTGATGACCTATTTCCTGGATCGTCCCATTCGGGATATGCATACATATATGATTCGGTCTGAGACAGGAGTGGATAAGACGGAACAGATATCCATTTTATACGACAATTGTATTGCGAATATGCATGCAAGCATAGCAGCCAGATTTAACGATGAAGCGGTATTTTATGGAACGGATGGCAAAATCGTGGTTCCACTGGTACATTACGGCCAGGAATGCATCTTATACCGTGACCAGGAGGAACCGGTGCACTTTCAGGATCAAACGGAAAATGGATTTGTCTTTGAAATACAGGAGATGGTTGACTGCGTGAGACGGGGTGAGGTGCAGAGCAAGACAGCGCCTCATGAAATGACAATTCGCTGCGCTGAAATGTTTGACCAGTTAATGGGCAGAAAAGAATAATACCCTATTTTCTGAATTTATAAGTTTATTTCGTTAAAATTGTAATTCTTCTTTATAAATATCATGTTATATAGTATGATATTAACTGATACTGTTCATAATCAGAGTAAAGGAGAAAACGAACATGAAAAATAAAAACATGAAGTATATCATTGCCGGAGTCGTAGTGCTCGTTGTAATCGCAGTTATAGCGGCGGTAGTGGTGACAGGAAAAAAGAAAAATAATTCTGAAGATAAAGTGAGTAAAACAGAACAGACGTCAGAGGCACAGACGGAACAAAAAACAGAAAGTACCACAAATTCTACGGAAGAAAAAACAGAGGGATCATCCGAAAATTCGGAAGAAAACGTAATTACGGCCATGTATCTTACCTATGGCGAGGATAACTTTATATTTATTGATACAAAAAACGGAACACTTTTTACGGCACCGATTCCTGAAGGGGGACTGGTGGACAAAGATGGTAAACAGCTTGAGCAGAAAGATCTGGCAAGAGGAAATATCCTGAAGATTTATGGCAATGGAATTATGCTGCAGTCTTATCCTGGACAATATCCGGGTGTAACGAAAATGGTACTTGACCAGACTGGAAAACCGGAAGATGCGGACCAGTATAATGAATTGATTGACCAGATATACCAGGAGCCTGATCCTGCGGAACCGCCATACCTTTCAGCGGAGTACAGCCAGCCGGAAGCAATCGTATCTGCAGCAATTACCACAGGCGGTTATGAATGGAGCTATGAAAAAGAAGACGGTACCACAGACACAGCCAAGGCCGACATTTCACCTGTTCTGGGCTGGAAGGAAATCAACGATCTTACCTTAAATGAACCTACTGACGTGAAGCTGTCCTTTACAAAAGAACCAGTCAGCGTAGAAGTGATTCGGTGGACTGAGGACGTACAGAAGCAGTATAGCGAAGGCAGTGACGTACCGGAAGGCGAAAAGGTTGAATTAAAAGAGAAGGACGGCGAACTCTATATTCCTTCAGCAGAAGCAGGTTATACCTACCAGGTTACCGCCAAATGGGACAATGGTACGGTAGAATATGGTTTTGTAACAAAGAGTAAAAACTAATTCATGCAGTTTTAGAAATGATTTACGGGGACAGATAAAAGCTGAAAGGATAAGAGACAATGGAATTTTTGGAAAGCACATTAGTGTCTATTGTAAACCTGGCAGTGCTGCTCTTTGAGTATATTGGGGTGGGTGTGATTGCATTTACCGGTATCGAGGGTATTATCAATTATATCAGGAGAAAACCGGAGACCCGCCTTAGGTTGGCAAAAGGGCTGGCGATGGGATTAGAATTTAAGCTGGGCAGTGAAATACTCAGAACGGTAGTGGTTCGCCAGATTTCAGAAATTGTGCTGGTAGCAGGAATCATTGCGCTCAGGGCGATCCTGACATTTTTGATTCACTGGGAAATTAAAAATGAAGAAAAGGAATATGATCTTCACATCAGTAAGAAAGAAGAAAGCTGATACAATCCAGTATTTATGCGGTATGGCAGGCATGGAAAACAATGAGAGTGAGGTCTAAAGAAATTAGTATAGTTTGCAAAAGGCATGGAGCGAATCCATGCCTTTTGTTTCTGAAAAGCTTTATACAGAGCCCTCAGAGGCTCTTTTCTTTTACGAAAACGGTAATCTGAATAACATAATTGTCCGGACCGTTAACGGTCAGTTCATCCAGTAGATAATCCTCAAAAAAGAGGTCATCTAATTCAAGTGCATGTTCTCTGGCATAAGCGAGCATCCTCTGGTATGTTTTTCCGATTTGTTTCCAGCTGCCCTGATGATAACCGTATAAATATCTTCCGCCTGGCTTCAGAGTATAAGAGACACCTTTTGGCGGTGTATCCAGGAGCAGGTAAATATTGCGGTAATCGTTGTATATGTCCTGGTGAATCTTGGTTCCATACTGCAGAAAACCAATGCCATAAGGACTCTTAATCCCCAGCTTTTCGCCCAGATTAACCAGTTCTCCAATCTTTTTCGCCAGTTCTTTGTCATTGGAAGAGGAAGTATGGGTAAGGATATAGTACTGGGGTTCCATTTTGGATAACTCGATCCTGGAGAAATCTTTTTGAAGAGCTTTTTGGATAAAATCTGATTTAAACTGCAGCCATTTCTTGGTCTTTTTAAGCTTTGCCAGTTTCCGGTCAATTATTTTTTCCTCTTCTTCCAGAAGTGTGATCAGTGCCCGGGGACTTTTATGGTCCAAGTAGTTTTTGATGTCGGACAGAGGCATATCCAGTTCCTTCAGATTCCAGATGACATCAAACACATCCAGCTGGGAAATAGAGTAATACCGGTATTCGTTGTCCAGTTTAATTTCAGGTGAAAAAAGACCAATTTTATCATAATGAAATAAAGTATGCTTTGTGACGCCTGCAAGTTTTGCAAATTCCCCTGTTGTGAGATATAGATCTTTGTTTATCATAGGATTTTCCTTTTTGAGAGTGATATTTATCTGGTTTCCGGGTTTATTTAAAAAAATCTTGACTATAGGGTAACCCTATACCTTATGATAGTAAAGAAAGTGTTAAAATGCAATAAAAAGAGGTGTTATATTATGAAAAATTCAATTACCAAAGATTTTAATTTTGTTTCTCTGCTCCGATTTGCGCTGCCTACTATGGTAATGATGGTATTTATGTCCCTGTATACGATTGTAGATGGTGTCTTTATATCCAGGTTTGTTGGAAGTGATGCTCTTTCAGCAACAAACATTGTTTATCCTGCTGTGAATATTCTCATAGCGGTTGGCGTTATGCTGGCTACCGGAGGCAGTGCAATTATAGCCAGAAAAATGGGGGAGAAGAAACAGGAGGAAGCCAGACAGAATTTTACTTTAATTATAGTGTCCGGGTTGATCTTCGGCATTTTGTCCTTAGTGGCGGGGAATCTTTTTATAGAGCCACTGGTGAAAATGCTGGGAGCTACGGATAAAATAATGGGAAACAGTATCTCTTATCTGCAGATGCTGCTTGTATTCGCTCCGGCATGTGTACTTCAACTGTTGTTCCAGTCTTTTTTTGTGACTGCGGGCAAACCCATGATCGGGCTGGGTCTGACACTGCTTGGAGGATTTGTCAATGCAGTACTGGATTATGTTTTTATGGGACCGCTGCAGATGGGAATCGGCGGTGCCGCACTGGCAACGGGAATGGGTCAGGCAATCCCTGCTGTGGCAGGTCTTATTTATTTTTGGAAAATAAGAAGAGAATTATACTTTGTAAAACCCAAAATGGATTTTTCCGTATTAAAAGAGAGTTGTCTGAATGGGTCCTCGGAGATGGTTACGAACCTGTCTACGGCAATGGTTACCTTTTTGTTTAATGTTATTATGCTGCGGTTTCTGGGGGAAAATGGTGTTGCTGCAATTACCATAGTTCTATACGGACAATTCTTGTTTAATGCATTATATCTGGGCTTTACCATTGGTGTTGCGCCCGTATTCAGTTTCAACTATGGAAGCGGAAATGTGGTTTTGTTACAGCGGATATATAAAATCTGTACCCGTTTTGTGGCAGTGTCCGCTGTTGTAATCACCATGATCGCACTGGCGGGTGCGCCTGTTATCGTAGAAATATTCACACCGCGTACATCAGCGACCTATGAAATAGCCAGAAGAGGATTCTTCTTGTTTTCCTTTAACTATCTGTTCGCAGGAATGAATATTTTTGCATCCGGTATGTTTACTGCATTTTCCAACGGTAAAATATCCGCGGCGATTTCCTTTATGCGTACATTTGGATTTATTGTGAGCTGCATTTTGATTCTGCCGTATATCATAGGTGTAGATGGGGTATGGATGGCAGTGCCTTTGGCAGAGTTCTTCACGGTATTTATTTCCTGCTTCTTCTTTCGCAGAAAGCGGGAAGTATACCGTTATGCGGTATAAAAAAAGTTATCAGGAGTGATTCTGATAACTTTTTTTGCAGTATTATTTAATTACGATATCATTATTAAATTACGATATTATTATTAAATTACGATATTATTTGAAATTTTGTTATCATTAATCATATTTGATAACATCGTTCAAGAGTATCATTCGGATTCAGATTTCAATAGCATATTTTTATTGCTGTTTTTACAAATACGGCACACCGGGAATCTCCGGATAACTGCCCATGGAAATCAATAGTTCAAGACCAACCTGTCTTGCTGTGAGAACCGCTTCTTTTACGGCGCTGGCATTGCCGGATACAGCCAGTATTACTTCATTGGAATGGCTGGTACCTTTATTGGGAGTCATATATTCAATAATGCTTACGCCAGCTGCTTTCATCGCCTGATCAGACATCACAAGTCCGATGGCTGCCGGAGAACCGCACAAAAAGCCAAATGCCTGACCAACAGGAGCATGAAATGCTTTATTCAGTACCTGTCCGGCGCTTGCGGAAAAGGCAAATTCTAAGTGCCCCGCTTCACTGATATAGAGTTCGCCTGCGTATTTATTCGTCAGTTCCAGGGCGATGGAAACTGCCTGCCGGACATCGGAGACACTGTTTCCGCCCAGCACAATATAGTTTCCATGTCCGCCCCAGCCTTTGGTATCTCTGGGAAGTTCAATAGATAATACCTCTGTATTTGTGGCTTTCACAGCTTCGTCCACAGCGGTAAGCTGTCCGGCTGCGCCGGTACGGGAACTGAAAACACCTATGGTATGGTAAGATTTACCGACATTCATTTGTTCCAAAAGGGACTCATCGATTCCGGCTATTACCAGACCGATTGTGTCCAGTACGGCGGTTCCGATAAACTCTGTTCTTGTGCAGTTCATGCTGATTGATCTTACATCCATAGTATCCTGTTCTCCTCTTTTACAATACATTTATATTTTCAGTATAAAGAAAAAACAACAAAAAGTCAACGAAAACAAAAGTCTTTGTGTACAGCACGGCTCGTGTAGTAACGAAACAACAATCTTTCATAAATTTAAAAGCAGTAACCACTTTACAAGAAGCTAGCGTAAAACGTGAATCGGACTGAACAGGAACAATTTTCATCAATATCATATATTCCAAAAAAAAGTACTTGACGAATAGGCAAATAAGCGTTATCGTATAGACGTAACAAAATTAAATATTATATTTTCTCTTATTCAGAGTGGTGGAGATACAAAGGATCTGTGAAACCACGGCAACCCCGTCAGAGGAAGGTGCCAACCTGAGCGAGTTATTCGAACAATAAGAGGATTTACTTATCATAATAGATAGGGGGTCCGCTTAATGCGGATCTTTTTTAGTTTCATAGCAGGCGTTGTTCTGGGAACTGGGACAGGTTCCGGGAAACGAAAGCCGGCAAGATATGTTAAATCGATCTCGTGAGAAAATATATACCGTTCTTATCAAAGGAGGACATTATGGAAAAATTATTATTTACTTCTGAATCAGTAACAGAAGGACATCCGGACAAAATGTGTGACCAGATCTCTGATGCGATCTTAGATGCTCTGTTAGAACAGGATCCAATGAGCCGTGTGGCATGCGAGACTGCTACTACCACAGGTATGGTTCTGGTTATGGGGGAAATCTCCACAAATGCTTATGTAGATATCCAGAAAATTGTGCGGGATACAGTAAGAAATATTGGATATACACGTGGAAAATATGGATTTGACGCAGAGACCTGCGGCGTTATTACTGCCATTGACGAGCAGTCATCCGATATTGCAATGGGAGTTGACAAAGCTCTGGAAGCAAAAGAAAATACCATGACCGATGATGAAATTGAAGCAATCGGTGCAGGCGATCAGGGAATGATGTTTGGATATGCGGTAAATGAAACGGAAGAATTAATGCCTTATCCAATTTCTCTTGCACACAAATTAGCTTTACAGCTTACCAAAGTACGCAAAGATGGTACGCTTTCTTATTTAAGGCCAGACGGAAAGACCCAGGTCAGCGTGGAATATGATGAAAATGGCAAACCATCCAGACTGGATGCCGTTGTGCTTTCCACACAGCATGATCCGGATATCACACAGGAACAGATTCATGAAGATATTAAGAAGTATGTATTTGATGTAATTCTGCCGGCTGAAATGGTAGACGGCAATACAAAGTTCTTTATCAATCCTACCGGACGTTTTGTAATCGGCGGACCTCACGGAGACAGCGGCCTTACCGGACGTAAGATTATCGTTGACACTTACGGCGGATATGCAAGACATGGCGGCGGTGCTTTTTCCGGGAAAGACTGTACCAAGGTAGACCGTTCAGCAGCATATGCTGCACGTTATGTGGCAAAGAATATCGTGGCTGCGGGACTTGCTGACAAATGTGAGATTCAGTTATCTTACGCAATCGGAGTTGCAAAACCTACCTCCGTTATGATTGATACTTTTGGTACAGGTAAGTTATCAGATGAGAAGCTTACGGAGATTGTAAGAGAGAATTTTGACCTCCGCCCGGCGGGAATTATTAAGATGCTGGATCTTCGCCGGCCAATTTACAAGCAGACTGCAGCTTACGGACATTTTGGCAGAAATGATTTGGATCTTCCCTGGGAGAAGCTGGATAAAGTCGAAATTCTTAAGAAGTACTTGTAAATTTATGAAAAATTTATAAAAGTCTTTGTTTGTTTAGATGTAAATATGGCTCCTTTATGCTATACTGAAAAGAGAACGGTATAACATAAAGGAGTTTTTGCTATGAAATTAAAAACGAGGCTTATCATAGCCTTTTTTGTAATTATATGTGTCCCGCTTCTGTTAACAGGCGTAGCACTGTTGGGTTTCAGCCAGTATCAGTTAAAATCCATTGAGGATAAATATGGAATTGAAAATGTCTCCTATGATGCATTTTCTAATTCGGTACAGATGCTGAGTATCACCACGAAGCGTATTTTTGAAGAGATGAAGAAGGAGGCTGACAAAGATCCGGATCAGTTTCTGGATGTGGATTATCTGTGTACAATCAATGATAAACTGCAGGACAAGAATTCTTATCTCATTGTGCGCAAAGGAAGTTCCCAGTACTATTCCGGGACCTCTGAGAACAATGCACAGCTTTTTAAAGAGCTGCCCGGGCCCAATACCTATGCAACATCGGCAGACAGCGGAACGTATATCGGAAAAGATGTAAGGGCATTTGTAAAACAGATTGATGTTACCTTTTCGGATTCTACAACAGGAAGTATTTTTATCATAACCAGCATGGATATTATGCTGCCGCAGATGAAGTCCCTGCTGCGTGATATGTTTATTACCATCGTTGTGATTCTGATTTTAACGGCAGGCCTTTTAAGTACCTGGATTTATTCGGGAATCAGCACACCTCTAAGGAAACTTCGGGCGGCTACCCAGAATATAAAAGAAGGAAACCTGGACTTTACCCTTGCAGCGGAAGGGGAAGATGAAATCAGCGAGCTGTGCCAGGACTTTGAAGAGATGAGAAAGCGGCTGAAAGAATCCGCGGAAGAAAAAGTAGAGTATGACAGGGAGAACAAGGAACTGATCAGCAATATCTCCCATGACCTGAAGACTCCTATCACAGCGGTAAAAGGCTATGTGGAAGGAATCATGGATGGTGTGGCGGACACTCCGGAGAAGATGAATAAATATATCCGAACGATCTATAATAAGGCTAATGATATGGATAGGCTGATTAACGAATTGACCTTTTATTCGAAGATCGATACGAACCGTATTCCATATACGTTTAGTAAAATTAATGTATCCAGTTATTTTGATGATTGTTTTGAAGAGGTCGGACTGGATCTGGAATCCAAGAATATTGAGTTTTCTTATTTTAACTATGCGGATGAGGAAACCTGGATTATTGCAGATGCAGAACAGCTGAAGCGTGTAATTAATAATATTATAGGAAATTCGGTAAAATATCTGGATAAGCCAAAGGGATATATCAATATCCGGGTAAAAGATGTGGGTGACTTCATTCAGGTGGAAATTGAGGACAACGGAAAAGGCATTGCACCAAAAGATCTGCCCCTTGTCTTTGACCGGTTCTACCGTACAGATGCATCCAGAAATTCTGCCCAGGGCGGAAGCGGAATCGGACTGTCCATAGTCAAGAAGATCATAGAAGATCATGGCGGTAAAATTTGGGCAAGCAGTAAAATGGGAACAGGCACAGTCATGTACTTTGTGCTTAGAAAATATCAGGAGGTACCTGTCAATGAGTAAGATTTTAATTATTGAGGATGAGGAAAGTATCGCAGATCTGGAGAAGGATTATCTGGAGCTAAGCGGTTTTGAGGTAGAGATTGAAAATCGCGGGGATATTGGACTTAAGAGAGCATTAGAAGAAGAATTTGATCTGTTTATCCTGGATCTGATGCTGCCGGGAGTAGATGGTTTTGAGATATGCAAATCCATCCGTGACAAGAAGAATACACCGATTCTTATGGTGTCTGCCAAAAAGGATGATATCGATAAAATCCGTGGACTTGGTCTGGGAGCAGATGACTATATGACAAAGCCTTTCAGCCCCAGTGAACTGGTAGCAAGAGTCAAGGCACATATGGCACGTTACGACAGATTGATCAGCAGTAATGTACAGACAAATGATATTGTAGAGATTCGCGGAATTAAGATAGATAAGACCGCCAGAAGAGTCTGGATAAACGGAGAAGAGAAAACCTTTACCACAAAAGAATTTGATTTATTAACGTTCCTTGCGGAACATCCAAACCATGTATTTACCAAAGAAGAATTATTCAGTGAAATATGGGATATGGAATCTATCGGTGATATAGCAACTGTAACCGTTCATATTAAGAAGATTCGAGAAAAGATTGAGTTCAATACGGCGAAACCTCAGTATATAGAGACAATTTGGGGTGTCGGGTACCGGTTTAAGATATAGGAAGTAAAAAGTATGGAACAAAAGCGTTCCATACTTTCTATTGAAGCAGTACCGCAGACCCGTCAGCGGTATGCGGGGGAATAAGTATGGAACAGAAGCGTTCCATACTTTCTATTGAAGCAGTACCGCAGACCCGTCAGCGGTATGCAGGGGAATAAGTATGGAACAAAAGCGTTTCATACTTTCTATTGAAGCAGTACCGCAGACCCGTCAGCGGTATGCAGGAGTATAAGCATGATTTAAATCTTGCGATACAAGTAAGCAATAGTATAATGATTGAGATAGAAAGAGCTGTCAAATATAAATTTCATTCCGAATAGAGAAATGATATTTATATTTGGCGGCTCTATTTTTATCTTTTAAAGTAAATCAATCCACGAAACATTTTTATTTCTCCCATTGACAAATTCAAATAAGTATGCTTTAATACACATATAGTTAATTAGTCAAGTAACTAACCAACAAACAAGAGGTGGTTTCCATGAAATTAAATTTTGAGGATGAAAAACCTATTTTCATGCAGATAGCGGAGGGTGTCGAAGATGCAATTCTGACAGAGGCTTTTCAGGAAGAGGGGCAGATTCCCTCGATTACGGAATTTTCTGTAACTTATAAGATCAATCCGGCAACGGCCCTGAAGGGCATTAATATGCTGGTTGAGGAAGGGATTGTTTATAAAAAGAGAGGTGTAGGTATGTTTGTAGCAGTTGGAGCGGTTGAGAAGCTGAGACAAAAGAGAAAGGATCAGTTCTTTGAACACTATATCAGCGGGATGATTGAGGAAGCAAAGAGGCTGAATATTTCAGATGAAGAATTATTAGGAATGATTGAAAGGGGATATAAGAAATGACTGGGATAGAGGTAGTAAATATCAGTAAAAGATTTAAGGATACTGTGGCACTGGATCATGTGAATCTATTTTTTGAGGAAGAGAAGATTTATGGACTTCTTGGAAGAAATGGTGCGGGAAAGTCTACATTGCTTAATGTGATCAGTAACCGTATTTTTCCGGATGAAGGAAAAGTCCTGATGAATGGAATGCCGGTGCGGGAAAATGATCAGGCATTGGAACAGATTTATCTGATGAGTGAAAAAACGCTGTATCCGGAATCAATGAAAATTAAAGAAATTTTTAAGTGGAGTAAAGAATTCTATAAAAACTTTGATATTGATTTTGCTATGAATATGGCA
Organism: Clostridiales bacterium; assembly: GCA_018365455.1. Classification (GTDB taxonomy): domain Bacteria; phylum Bacillota; class Clostridia; order Lachnospirales; family Lachnospiraceae; genus Robinsoniella. Next base: position 10,718 of record JAGZJZ010000012.1, on the reverse strand, counting down.
GAGCAGTTTCGGCTGGATGTGAAAAAGAAGGTGAAAGGATTATCCACTGGCTATACTTCTATTTTTAAGAATGTGATTGCACTGTCGGTAAATGTACCCTATGTGTTCCTGGATGAACCTGTTCTGGGTCTGGATGCAAACCACAGGGAGTTGTTTTACCGGATTCTGATTGAGAAATACAGTGAAAATCCATTTACTGCAGTGATATCCACCCATTTAATAGAAGAAGTATCCAGCGTGATTGAAGATATCGTCATCATCAAAAACGGTCAGGTAATCCGGTCTGAAACCAGAGAAGACCTGCTTGGCAGGGGCTATACGGTTTCTGGTAACGGTGTACTTGTGGATAAGTATTTAAAAGGGAAAGAAGTAATCGGGTCAGACATTTTGGGAGGCTTAAAAACAGCGTATGTAATTGGCAGGCCGGATCGGGCAAATCTTCCTGAGGGATTAGAGATAACGGGATTGGATCTGCAAAAATTATTTATTCAGTTGACAAATTAGGGGGAAAGAATATGAAACTGTGGTCGGTATATAAATATCAGATGAGAGAGTACCTGAGCGCCGGAATAGGTTATGCGGCTGTAGTACTGTCGCTGGTTATCTTTTTCAGCGGATTGGTTATATTCGGGCAGATTAGTGCTGACGGTTCTTTTAACGGCCTGGAATTTGGAACTGTTATATTTGGTTTTGTAATGGGGTGTTCCTGCTTCCAGGAAGGATTTCTGCTGATGGTGCAAAACGGGGTTTCCAGAAAAACCATTTTCACCGGAAGAATTCTAACTACCATAATAACCAGCATTTTGCTTGCATTATTAAATATGATTCTTATTCTAATTTGCCAGATTATTGTACATTTCAATGATGCTATCAGATTAGAAATCAACATTCTTCAGGTGATGTATCCGAAAATGCTGGGAGAAATGGCAGCGCTGCCTTTGTTTTTCACAAATATCCTTTATTGGAGTCTGGCGCTCATTTTGGCTACCTTGTGCGGATTTGCCATCAGTTCCCTGCTGTACCATCTGTCCAGAACAGCAAAGATTATTTTAGGCGTTGGGCTCTCTGTATTTGTAGTAATCTTACTGCCAATCATTGATGTGGTACTGACAAAAGGGGTAATGTATAAAAATATAGCGAACTTTTTGATGAGCATTATGGGGGAAAAGAGCCAGAATCCGTTTATTGCAGTGATAACGTTTGCAGTTGGAATCGTATTTCTGGGGATAGTGAACTATGTGCTGATCATTCGTGCACAGGTACAGAAATAGAGGGAGAAAAGATATGAGACTAAAATCAGTTTTTCAATATCAGTTTCGGGATTACAAAATTTCTTATTTTATGTTTTTTGGAATTTTGCTTTTTCTAGAAGTTGCAAATCTTGTTGGAATAAAGCTCAGCGGTATGGAAGATAAGGGAATTTATTTCCGAAACGAGTCCATGGTAGTATTGGCAGGATTTATTATGGGAGCAAATGCTTTCCGGGAGAATTTTCATATGCTGATGCAGAACAATGTCAGCCGTAAACTGATAGAAGCGGGAAGAATCCTAAATACTCTTTTAAGCGGGATTATACTAGCGGTTCTCTGCAGGCTTGTTTCACTGGTTTATGAACTGGCAGCTCTGGGAGACAGCCGCATGCAGGCAAGAAGTGTTTTCGCTATCCTTTATCCGTCTTTTTGGGAACAGGCAAATGGTTTGGAAAAGCTGGGAGTAGAACTTCTTTTCTGGGCGGGATTCGTCATATTATTTACCATGCTGGGCTATTTTTTCGGAGCGTTGTATTATAATCTGGGTAAAGTACAAAAGACACTACTCAGCATTGGGATTCCGGTATTTCTGCTGCTTGTCCTGCCGATTCTGGATGTGTATGCTGCCGGTGGAAGAATAGCCAAATTCTTCTTGGGGATGCTGACCCTTTTGCTTGGCGGTACGGCGGGTAACCCGGCATGGTCGTTTTTCAGTACTTTAATTGGGGCAGCAATATTTGGAGGCATAGCGGTGCTGATCGCATTAAGATCCCCGGTACAAAATTAAAAAAGAGGCGCTTTAACCAAAATCAGAACGGATTTGTTCATTTGGCTGAAGCGTCTCTTTTTCATTGACATAGGCAAGTATATCACAAAGCAGCGCGTGCAGCTGCCAGAAAGCAATTTTAAAACACGCTCTGGGTTATCTTAAAATAATAAAGCCCATAAATGCGGCATAGCCCAATAACATAATCCACCCTTCGATCCGATTCAGAATCTTGCGCTGGAGTGCAAAAGCAAATACAACGATACTGGCTGCGATCAGAATCATGATATCATAAACAGAGAACAGATTGACTGCAACCGGATGAAGCGCAGAAGATGCGCCTAATACCAGAAGGATATTGAAGATATTAGATCCTACCACATTTCCCAGGGCAATATCATTTTCTCCCTTGCGGGAAGCCACAATGGAAGTTACCAGTTCCGGAAGGGAGGTTCCCAGTGCGACAATGGTCAGACCGATGAGTGTCTGGCTGAGTCCGAAAGATTCTGCTATGGAAACGGCACTGTTCACCACCAGATCACCCCCGATTACGATGGCAGCCAGACCGCCGATAATGCAGATACCGCTTAAGAGGGGAGATAACTGTTTGATGTCCTCCGTAGGATCTGACTGTATTTCATTTCGGCTTTTTAATGCACTTTTTACAGTAAAAATAAGGAAAAGCACGAAGAAAGCAAGTAAGATCCATCCATCTGTCTGGCCTACCTCATGGTCCATTGACAGCAGGAGTAATATAACGGTTATTACAATGGAAAAGGGAAATTCACGTTTTAAAACGGAGCGTGTAATTCCCATTGGTTTGATCGCTGCGCACACGCCTACCACAACCAGCAGGTTGAAAATATTAGACCCGATGACATTGCTCAGCGCCAGCTCGTTTTGGGCTTCCATGGCAGCGGTGATGCTGACGGAAGCTTCCGGCATGCTTGTACCAAACGCAACGACAGTAAGTCCGATGATGACACTGGGGATACGGAGAAGTCTTGCAATATTGGAGCTGCCCTCTACAAAGTAGTCGGCGCCTTTTATAAGCAGTACAAATCCTATGATTAGCAGAATGTAAGTTAACATTTTTTTCCTCCTTAAATGACCTGTTGTCATCATACTGAATTACCAGAATTTTGTCAAATAATTTTACTTAAATAGTTTATAATGATCCAGAAGTATTGCCAAGAATATTGATCAATGTTATTATTTCCTATATTAAGCAAAAAACAACTGGAAAAATAATTACGGAATATAATTAAAAATAAATTTAGAATCAGGTAAAAATAGAAATCAGAATAAAGTAAAATTTAGAAATAATGCAAAGTTAGATCATAATTAAATTTAGATAAAAAATCAGAAAACAGTAATAGATAACTCTAATAGAAAGGCAGAACATGAAAAGTAATCATAAAGTAAAATCTTATCAAATTACCAGCTGGTGCCAGGAGCTCTTGCGGATTCAGGTACCGGAAAATGGATTTTATATCGATGCCACAACCGGAAACGGACATGATACACTGTTCTTGTGTGAGCTGGCAAAGGAACGTGGACATGTACTGGGATTTGATATTCAGCAGCAGGCGCTGAATCATACCAGAGAAATGCTTGTTCGGAATCACATGGAGGACCGTGCCAGGCTGATCTGTGACAGCCATGTAAACATGGGTAAATATGCAGAAGAAGGAAGTGCAGATGCTATCTGCTTTAACTTTGGCTATCTGCCGGGCGGAGACCACGCTCTGGCAACAAAACCGGAGACCAGCCTGGCAGCCATTGGGGAAGGGTTAAAGCTTTTGAAAAAGGGCGGTGTCATGAGTCTTTGCATTTATAGCGGAGGTGACAGCGGATTTGAAGAGCGGGATGCTGTTCTTTTATTTTTGAAGGATTTGGACGAGAAGAAATACATTGTAATCGTAAATCAGTATTATAACCGGAAAAACAATCCACCTATACCGGCATTTATTATTAAAAAATAAAAATGAAGAAAGAGGGAATCCTAATGTTAAATATTATTTTTGAAGATGACCAGATTCTGGTATGTGAAAAACCTTCCGGTGTGGCGGTACAAAGTGCCGGAATTGGCACAATGGATCTGGAAAGCAGGATAAAAAATTATCTGAGCACACAAAATAAAGGAAAAGGAGAACCTTATCTGGGAATGATCCACAGGCTGGATCAGCCGGTGGGAGGTGTACTGGTATTTGCAAAAACAGCTTCTGCAGCAGCTTTTTTAAGTAAACAGACCGGAAACGGGGAAATGGATAAACGGTATCAGGCAGTTGTATGTGGAAAACTTCCTGTAAATTCAGGGGTACTTGTGGATTATTTATATAAGGACGGAAAAACCAATACCTCCCGGATTGTGAAAAAAGATCAAAAAGGAGCCAAAAAGGCGGAGTTGCATTATACGGTTTTAGATGAGAAGGAAGAACTGTCATTATTGGAAATTCATCTGATTACCGGGCGCCATCATCAGATAAGGGTGCAGATGGCAGGAGCCGGAACGCCATTGTTGGGAGATAAGAAATACAATCCCAAAGCAGACAGCGGACAAAAAACTACGATTGGATTATACGCCTGCAAATTAAGCTTTATTCATCCAAAAACAAAACAGCAGATGGTTTTTTCCAGTGAACCAAAAGGTGATGCATTTTCCATATTTATATCTCAGCATACCGTAGACGGATCGGCGGTATTGCACCAATAGAATGTTTGTAATGCGTTTTATTACGAACTTATTCCCCTGCATAGCGCTGACGGGTCTGTGGAATGCATTAATAAGTAGTTTGAAACGCTTTTGTTCCAAATTTAACACCAGATAATGACATGTCGGTTATTGCCAGTAGTACCAGTTGTCTGTTCTCCAATAATGAATAATGAAAGTTAATCTGCACATCCTAGTACAGCAGTAAACAAATTAGTGTGACGCGAAAATCATTTTCAGCGCACACTGATCTTAGACTACAGGAGGGCGAAAGGATGGGCAGAGCAGAGAAATATAAAGAAGTACTGATTGTCATAGGGATTGCAATTGCGGTATTCATAGGAATGAAATATCTGCTGCCATTTGTAGCCCCTTTTTTTATTGCTTATATCATCGTTCGGATACTGAATCCGTTTGTGAAACGGCTGCAGCGCAAAATAAAATTAAAAAAAGAATGGCTGGCGGCGATTGTTCTGGGCTTTTTTTCTATTTTGCTGATTGTGGGTCTGTATTATTTAACGGTTCAGTTGTTTGCCCAGATTAAGGCTATTGTCAGCAATCTGGACAGCTATGAAAAAGAATTCAGGTTGATTTTGGGCAACTGCTGTTCTGCTATGGAACAGACTTTGGGGATTCAGGCAGAGGCAATCGAAGACTTCGTCTATCAGAATATAGAAGTAATGACAGACCGCCTCCAGGTCTATATTGTACCGGATATGTTTAATTATTCCCTGCAGTATCTGCTTGGTTTTGTAAAAGCTGCCGGGCTGTTTTTTGCATTATTTGTATCTGTTCTGCTGTTACTTAAGGACTACGATGAAATTCACGATAAACTTAAGAAGTATGAGCTGTACCGCAGGACAGCAACAGTGCTAAACCGCCTCTGGGGACTTGGGGGTGCCTATTTTAAAGCACAGCTTATTATAATGAGTATCGTATCTGTGATATGTGTTGCAGGCTTATGGATTATCCGATATCCTTATGCGCTGCTGGTGGGATTGCTGATCGGTGTATCAGATGCACTCCCTTTTATCGGTACAGGTACCATTTTGATACCTTGGGCATTAGTCTGTGCACTCCAGGGTGATTTTGTACATGCTGCCGCGTATGCTACATTATTTTTTGTTGCAAATACCACCAGGGAGTTTCTGGAGCCTAAAATGATTGGAAAAAAACTAGGTGTTTATCCCATTGTAATTGCAGTTGCTGTATATGCAGGAATCTGTATATACGGAGTCGCGGGAGTAATACTGGGACCGTTGACTTTACTGGCTATTGTGGAGATTTACAAGGAAATGAAAAGAGGGGAAGGAATTGAAGAGTAGAAATTGCCTGTTTTCCCCGGGTTATACTTGCCTGACACAGCATCATTGACAATTCTGTTGTATTTCTATATCATATAAGATAGAATAATAAAGAATTAAAATAAATGTTCAGGGAGGCAAAAATGTACAAAGTATTATTAGTTGATGATGAAGCCCTTATCCGGGAGGCTATCAGTGAAAATACAAGGTGGAATGAATTGGGTTATGAACTGGTCGGTGCTTGTAAGAACGGAAAAGAGGCTATGGACATGATAATTCAGAATCCGCCGGATCTCCTTCTTACAGATATCTGTATGCCACATGTGGACGGCATGGAGCTTACAAAATTTGTATATGAACAGTATAAAGATACGAAAGTAGTAATCATCAGCGGCTATGATGAATTTGAATATGCAAAAAAGGCAGTTAAATATCAGGTAGTGGAATACATCCTGAAGCCCATAACTGCCTTTGAATTGTCTGAAACGCTCCTTAAGGTAAAGGAAGCTCTGGATGCAGAACAGTTAAAAAAACAAAATATGAAGAAAATACGCGGAGCTTATATCAGTAACCTGCCATTGATGCGCGGGCGTTTTTTAATTGGGCTTTTACAGGGAAACGTAAATGAAGATACTATAGAGGACAAGCTCCTGGATTACCAGATCCAGTTAAATGGCAGTCAGTTTATGGCGGCGATGGTCATTGGGGATGACCTCTCCCCGTTTTTAAGCCAGGAGGCAGAGACGAAGACAGACCTGGCTTACTTTGCCATCTTTAATATAGCATCTGAGATTATGGCGTCTTACGGTGCCGGTGTGACCTTTCAGGCATTTGAAGAAAAAACTGTCATGATATTCTCGGGAAATGGTGATCTGGAAGAAATGGCACTGCGTGTCTGCGAGGAAATTCAGGAGGCAATTTTAAAGTTTTTAAAAATAGAATGTACCATAGGTCTTGGCAGGGCGGTTAATACCCTGACGCATGTTTACAGTTCTTTTAATGATACCAAAAAGGCAATGGAATACCGGTTCCTGCTGGGCGGCAACCAGGTGATCTATGCCAAGAACTTAAGGGATAACCAGGAAATACAGAATGTGGATGTCTCCAAATGGGCAAATCAGATCGTCATGGCGATTAAAACAAACAACGAGCATGAGATACGAAAATATGTGCTGGCTTTTGTGCAGTCTTTAAGAGATGCCTATGTGACAAAAAACAGAAGTATTTTCTACGTTCAGAATATGGTGCTTTCCATTATGAATGAACTGGATGCCTCCACATTAAGTGAAAGTGATATTTTTATCGAAGAAAGAGAGCTGTTGAACTCGATCTATGAAAAAGAGCATTTGACGGATATTGCCGAAGATCTGATCCAGTTTGGTAAGACCCTGTCTCACAGTATGAAAGATCAAAAGGACAGTTACTGTAAGAAGCAGGCACTGCAGGCGCTGGATTACATAGATAAGAACTACGGAGATTCTAAAATATCCCTAAATTCTGTCTGTCTGCATCTGGCGATGAGTACCAGCTATTTCAGTTCTATTTTCAAGAACTATACAGGGGAGACTTTTATTGAGGCCCTGACGAAGAAGCGGATCGAAAAGGCAAAGTCCCTGATTGAAAACACTGCGAAGAAAACTTATGAAATTGCAGAAGATGTGGGGTACAGTGATCCGCATTATTTCAGCATTACATTTAAAAAGATTACAGGAATGACTCCTACTGAATATGCGAAAAAGATGAGGTAATTTATGGATAAGCAAAAAAGGGGTGAAGCAGTGCGGTTTCTATTTCACTTTAAAAGTATACGTAATTCCATGTTGTTTTCCTTTACCCTTGTTGTTGTTCTTGCGCTGCTGATATTCCTTCTTTTCTCTTTAAACTATACGGAAGAAACGGTTCTGGACAACTCCAAGGACTATACGAAGCAGCTGGTGGAGCAGGTGAATTCCAATATTGATTCCTATATCAGCTATATGGAATCCATTTCCCAGATGGTTACAGATCATTCGGATGTTGTGGATTATCTGTTTGGCAATGAAGGCAAGGGTGAAGTCCTGAAGAGACGACTGCTTGAGCAGTTTAAAACAGTTTTGGATACCAGGGAAGATATCTATAATATTGCGGTCATTGCCGACAATGGCAAGATGGTTTTGAACAGAGGGGTGGCAACCCTGAATCCAAATGGGGATATTCGGGATAAGCCCTGGTATATCAACACTATGAAGGCAAACGGAGCCGCAGTAGTGTCCGGTTCCCATGTACAGAATGCATTTAAGGATAAATACCAGTGGGTTGTTACGCTGAGCAAAGGGCTGATTAATCCGGCTACCCATAAAATCGAAGGGATCTTTTTTATTGATTTGAATTACAGCGCCATTAAGAGCCTGTGTGAAAAGATTAGCTTGGGAAATAAGGGATACATGTTTATTCTGGATAAAGACGGCAGTATCATTTATCATCCCCAGCAGCAGCTGCTGAACAGCGGTTTGAAAGTGGAAGCCATTGACCGTGTACTGCTTCAGAAAAACGGAAGCTTCATAGCGGATGACGGAAATGGCAGTAAATTGTATACGGTCAGCACCTCAAGTGAAACAGGCTGGACAATCGCAGGTGTTTCTTACATAGGGGAACTGATCAAGAATAAAAATGAGATGCAGGTATTTTATCTGGTGATCGCATCCGGGCTGTTTGCACTTGCCATGGTTCTGGCGGTTGTGCTTTCAATGGAAATTACAAAACCCATTAAGGATCTGAAGGATTCCATGAAAGAAGTGGAGCGGGGGAATTTCCAGAATGCTGCATTTGTAAGCAAGGGAGAAAATGAGGTGGCGAGCCTTGGGAAGTCCTTTAATATTATGACCGGCAAGATCCAGAATCTGATGGAAGAAAACATCCGGGAACAGAAAGAAAAAAGGAAGAGTGAGCTAAAGGTATTGCAGTCTCAGATCAATCCCCATTTTCTGTATAACACGCTGGACTCCATTATATGGATGTCAGAAGGAGGAAAAAACCGTGAGGTTGTACAGATGACATCATCTCTGGCTAAGCTTTTGCGCCAGAGTATCAGCAATGAGGATGAAATTGTGACGATTGGAAAAGAGTTGGGATATACAAGAGAATATCTGACGATTCAAAAAATGCGTTACCGGGATCAACTGGAATTTGAAATAGATGTGCCTGAGCGGATCCAGAGAAAAAATATTGTAAAGCTGGTAATTCAGCCGATTGTTGAAAATGCTATCTATCACGGTATCAAATACAAAGAAACGAAAGGAATGATTTATATTACCGGTGAAATGACGAAAGAGAAGATCATTCTCTGTATTCGGGATAATGGTGCAGGCATGGAAAAAGAAATTCTGGATCACGTTCTGGAGAACAAGCGGCCCGATGATGTTTCCAATAAAGTAGGGGTCTATAACGTTCATAACCGTCTGCAGCTGTATTACGGCAGGGAATATGGATTGGCTTATGAGAGTACACCAGGGATTGGTACAAGCGTATACGTAACGATACCTAATGATGAAATGGAGGAAGATGCGTATGACGAAGAGTAAAAAATCGATCCTGGTTATCCTGGCAGTTGGTGCGGTTCTGCTGTTCACGGGATGGGCACTGATTGGCCATTGGCAGGGAAAGACCAGCCCGGTTAAGATTGTGTTTATTCCCAAGATAGTGGATGATTCGGATTTTTGGGGGTCCCTCACAGAAGGGGCACAGGTTGCTGCAAAGGAATACGATGCCAATATGACTATTACGGGCGCAGATTCTGAAAACGACTATGTAAAACAAAGGGAACTGTTGCTTCAGGCGGCAGATGAGAGACCGGACGTTATTATGATTGCGCCCAGCAGTTTTACGGATATTACGGATGCAATTAAACAGACACTTGAGATGGGGATCAAAGTTGTGCTTGTGGATTCCTCCATCGATCAGGAATTGGGGTTAACCCTGGTAGCAACCGACAATTTCCAGGCTGGACAGAAAATGGGAGATTTCATTAAACAGAATCTGCCGGATAGCGAACCGGTGATTGGTATTGTGGCACATGTAAAAGGTTCTTCAACGGCTATGGAGCGAGAGCATGGACTGCGGGATGGACTGGGAGAATATGAAAAAAATATTGTAGATACGGTATTTTGCAATTCCAACTACCAGAAGGCATATGAGGTCACAAAAGAAATGCTGGAGAAGAATCCAGGGATTAATGTCATAGCCGGATTAAACGAATATTCTGCAGTAGGAGCTGCCCGAGCTGTAAAAGACCTGGGCCTTGCGGGGAAGATTACCATGGTTGGCTTCGACAGTTCTATAGAAGAAATCCAATTGCTGGAAGAAGGCGTTTTTAAGGGAATTATCATTCAAAAGCCCTTTAATATGGGCTATCTTGGTGTACAGAAGGCAGTGGAAATTGCTCATGGAACCGTCGTAGAGAAGGATGTGGATTCCGGATCAGAATTAATCACAAAAGATAATATGTATACAGAAGAGAATCAAAAATTGCTGTTCCATTTTCGGGAATCTAACTAGTACTCCATCCAGACAGTAATGATAGTGACAGTGCTGAATATTTTGTCAGTCTGAAGGCGAAGGATGGAAGCGGAGTGGTTCCTCCGCTGACTGACGACAACGCGGCAGATGGCAAAATAGGCAGTGCTGTCACTATTGTTACTGTCCGGATG
>JAGZJZ010000117.1 GCA_018365455.1 Clostridiales bacterium | reverse complement strand
AATTTAAAAAGTCCAATATGATTTTAAGGGGATTCTCTGCGCTTTTTTAGAACAGCAAAAAACCAGTTCGCAATTATACGAACTGGTTGATGCCATTGTGCATTATCGTAGATACCGGTCTTTTCACTGATAGTTTCGCAGCTTAAGTCAGTATTTTGCAGCAGATAGCAGGCGTATTCAATGCGTTTCATGTTGACGTACTTGATCGGTGTCACACCAACATTTTTCTGAAATAATTTTGTGAGATATGTGTGGCTGATATGCAGATTACCTGCAATATCACGGATCTGTATCTGGCTGGTAAAATTTTCATCGATGTAAGAAAGCGCCTTCACGATTAGTGCCGGCGTATTTTTTTGTGGAATGCCGGTCATTAAATCTAATAAATACATGATGAAAGTGTAAACTTTGGAGGACAATTCATATTTGTTGATTTCAGGGCTGTATAATATATTATTATTCGAAACATCAATATTTGTGGCATTAATATTCCGATCATCAATATTCGGATCATTTTTGCGCGCTTCCAGATTGTTCACATCATTATTAGCTTTTTCTTTTATATCAGTTGTTAAATATTCTAAAATATCAATGAGCTGCTGTCCGGCTTTTTCTGTTGATACATTTTTGAAGACATATTGATGGTTGGAAAGCAGGTAACTGAATAATTCTTTACAATTGCTTCCAGACAGTTCAATCCACAGCAGTCCAAGGGAGGACTGGTTGTAGTTGCCATAGTCATGCGCCTCTCCTGGATAAATAATAAAGGCATCTCCTTTTTTAAGCAGATGTTCTTTCTTGGAAATATGAAATATACCGCATCCGTCAAAGACAAAATGAACCGTGTAGTAGGGATAATCATTGTCACGGGTAATTTCAAAATCTTCAACAAAATAATTGCAGCCGGCACGTATTACGTGGAATAAAAAGTTATCATTTATGGGAGGTACTGATAAATGATAGCTGAAGTTCAATACGTTTTTAATTCTTTCGTCAATTGTCATATAAAATCCCCTGGCTAGAGCGTTTTAAAATTGCTTTCTGGCAGATGGCGGGAATGAATTTTCAAACACACTCTAAGATCTGCTATAAACAACCTGTCATATTCCATTATAAAATATAGTATAAATTTGTCAATTAAAGATTATTATTTGTTTGAAAATATACAATAAACTGTATTGTTTTCTTCATTGTTTTGATGGTTTTTAAACAGTACAATAAGACTATCATAAGGTATTGAAGGAGGATAATTATGACATCCAGAGAAAGAGTCAGGGCTGCAATTGCCCATCAGAAACCGGACCGTACACCAGCCGCATTTGAAGCAGTAGATTCCGTTGTGGAAAAATTAATGAAGCATTATCAATTTGCGGAGTACAGCCAGTTATTAGAAAAGTTTAAGATTGATGTTGTTCCGGTTTCGCCGAAATACATTGGACCGAAGCTTAAGAAGTATATAAATGAAAAGGGGCAGAAAGTTACCAGCAGCTACTGGGGATATGAAACCACCACCCATAAAACAGCAATTGACGAGTATGGGATGACTTCTTATTTTCCGCTGAATGATGTTACAACTATTGAAGAAGTCGATGCATACCCTTTCCCGGACCCGGATTGGTTTGATTATAGCGTGATCAAAGAAGAATGCGATAAATATCCGGATAAGGCTATTATTGTCGGGCACGAAGGTCCCTTCCAGATTGTAACTTTCCTCATTGATATGGATCGTTTTTTTATCATGATGATTGAAGAGCCGGAAGTGGCACAGCGCATTTTAGACCGCATGGTGGCATTTGAACTGGAATATTATGAAAGAATTTTTAAGGCTGGGGAAGGAAGAATAGATATTTTAAGACCCCATGATGATTATGGTACTCAGATTTCCCTTTTATTCAGCGTGGATATGTGGCGGGAATTCTTCAAGGAGAATACGAAAAAACTCACTGCATTGGCACATAAATACAACGCATTTTATCAACAGCATTCCTGCGGTGCAGTGCGCCCGATTATTCCGGAATTGATCCAGTGCAATGTGGATGTACTGGAGCCGATTCAAAAAGTAGAGGGACTGGAGCCGGAGAGCCTGCAGGAAGCGTTTGGCGGGAAAATTACTTTTCACGGAGGGATTGATACACAGGGAATACTACCATATGGAACACCGCTGGAAGTGGCTGAAGAGACACGTCGTTTTATAAAAACATTAAATCAGGATGGCGGTTACATATTGATGGCAAGCCAGGCGTTTGAAGGGGATGTGCCAATAGAAAATATTGAGGCATTGTACGGAGTAGAGCGTTAACAGATAAGATTGTAATAAGATTTTTGGGGAGTACTCCGCAACGTGTGGGAGATGCGGAGTATAAATTGAAAAATTAAATACAAGTACATTATAGCGAAAAATGTTTGTTTGTGTTAGAAAATGTATTGAATTGCTGGTTTGATGTCATGAAACATTTATTTTATATGATTAAATTCATATTTTATAATGTGGAAAGGATGCCATGACACAAAATCTGCCTTACGGACGGTGATATATAATTTCTGTGTGCCATAGCTGAAGTACAGAGGATTTGCGGACTTGCCGTCCGTGTAAACCAGGTAATAAATATAAGTTTAAAAAATGAAATAGCCCAGACGTGGGATCTGGGCTAAGAATCATATGTGTCGAATTAAGAAGTTAACACGTCCTTTAGTATATTATTCCGAGCGGAATAAGTCAATTCATTTTACGACACGATTCGAGGCGGTTTGTCAATAATAGGATTCAAATTATCAAATAAAGTCTTAAATTTTCTAAAATGATTAAAATATAGCAATTTTATATTCTACTGAGATACTTCTTTTAACAGCCGTTCCATCTGCGTGATTTCTTCCTTCTGGGCAGAGATGATATTCTGGGCAAGGGTGATGACCTGTTCTTCATCGGTAAAGTTTAAAATAACTTCTGCCATTTCAATTGCCATCTGGTGGTGCATGATCATTCCTTCTGCAAAAGCGGCTTCTACATTAGCTGCGGTAGAGTGATTCATCTGGTGGGAAGAAAACATCTTTTTATACTCTTCCAGATAAGCGTTCTCCTGTTCAAGATCCTGTTTGCCGGAAGCTTTTAATTCCTGTGCAAGGGTTGTCATCTGATTAATTTCCTGCTTTTGGACATCAATAATATCCTTTGCCAGCTTATTCAGCTCTTCATTGCTTCCTCCGTATTTTAAATAGCTCTGTGACATTGATATGGCTGCTTCATGATGAGGAATCATGCCATTTAAAAAGTCCACGGCAGCATAGCCGGATTTGTCTATATCCTCCATGTCTTCCATCATATCTTCCATGTCATCATTCTGTTCATCCATATAAGAAGCGAGGTTTGTATCCCCATGATCCATATTGTCATGATTCATGCCGCTGTGATCTGCTGTGTTGCTGTTAGTTCCCGCCTGTGTGGTGTTCGTTTCCGTATTCGGAACCGGTGCAGATTTGTTTTTTCCGGCAAAAAACAGCCAGATCAGAAGAATCACCAGAAGAGCAGCAATAATTCCAATTGTCCAGTAAAATCCTTTTTTATCCATAAAGACCTCCATTCAGCCGTTTAGGCAGTAAATTTATTTCATGGTAATAGCTTTTTCAGGATGATGAAAATTATACAGTAAAGATTGTTTTTCTGTGTATTTAGCGATAAAATACTGTAAGACTGTGGATTTCCTGGTGCACATCGACTTTAAGAAAAATCTCGGTTAATGGAACTGCTGATTGCGTATTATGTGAGGGTGGCAGAATATAATGACATACCAATGTAAGAAAATTCGAAAAAGCAACAGATGGAATTGAACGATGAGGTATATAGAACGGAATAAAGGGGAAACGGTACAGGTACGGTTTCCCCCTTTTTGCAGGTTATTTTGTCCTTAAATATTTAATCAATGCCAAAATTGCAAGAACATATAAACCTAATTTCAAGATATTGAAAAGTATAGTTAAAAATATGCCGATTTGACCCATAAAAGCTGCTAACATTGTACATACCTCCTCCCTTTGTATGACAGGTATAGTTCCGGTTAATACATCCATTACGTAAACTTTTAGTTGATATTATTATATCACATCAGACCCTGTTTGAAAATTAAATCCTGGTATCTGCACGTCTTATGTACGCTTCACATGCGGGCATATCTTATTTTCGTTGTCTCTTATCCCCTGTTGCTATATTTCACCTTGCGTTTTTGAGAAAGAAAGTATACGATGATAAGGGAAAATGAATTTTATCAGAGATTTTATAAAATCAGGAATTATTTAAAAAGAGTAAGGAGGATCAAAAATGGAGAAAAAGAAGTTGGGGGATCACAACAGGGAAAGGGGTCAAAAGAAACTGACCTCTGTGTTATTTGTGATTTATGTAATTGTATTAGCCTGGATCATATTGTTTAAAATGCAGTTTTCAATAAATAACATGCCACAGCTGAGGAGCATCAATCTCATACCTTTTGCCGGATCCGTAATCATTAACGGCAAAATGGATTTTGATGAAATATTCAATAATGTACTGATTTTTATTCCTTTTGGGCTGTATATTGGTATGTTGAAAGGAAACTGGCCTTTCTGGAAAAATATTATTCCAGCGGCGCTGACCAGTTTTGGACTGGAACTCATACAATTTATATTTGCAATTGGTGCATCAGATATTACAGATTTTATAGGAAATACACTTGGCGGTGTAATCGGATGCTTGATCTATATTGGCTTGTATAAATTGCTAAAGGGGAGAACCAACAAAGTGCTAAATATATTAGCAAGTATCGGAACCATTGGAATACTTGCGTTACTGGGGCTTCTAATTATCGTAAATTTGTAGAGAAAGTCCTATTGGAATTATACAAAAAGAATTAGCTTTGTATTTAAGCCTGTATGCATCTGATCAAGTAGAATCAGCTTTAAAAAATGAAATGATGACATTAGATATGTTAGCCGCTATAATTTCACAATTAGATGTATTAACTTTTTATGCACTTCGCGATAAACTATTTCTTGAATATGCTTATTTAATCAGGGAAATGGAGCTCAGCGCAAATAGTATACCAGATTCTATATTTGAAACGATAGATTAATAAAAAAAGAATTTGTCAGAAAGAGTATGACCAGTTTAAATTAAGGTCGAAAGAAAGTGATCTGATCCATGAAGTGAATAAGATCGGGGTTAACATCAATCAGAGAAAGCAGTCTGAAAAGAATTATTCTGGAAATACGGAATCTGATGTGCTATGATAGAATCAATTAAGAAATTATGGGAGGGGGGAATTCAAATGTTTATTGATAATCAATTTCTTTTACTAAATAAAGACACTCCAATATTGCAATTCGAAACAAGGTATGGAATGCTGGGAGAAGTAATATTGGAGGAAACAAAGTACTTTGAAGAGAATAAGCCAATAGGATTCGAAAATATACAGGATTGGTTAGAGCATAGAAGAGCACCGAAACACAGAAAACATATAGAGAAACTATTACATGAATGTGGATGTGACAATCTGGAAGGATACATTCGTGTATCATATGCGCTAAATTTGAATGATACCTTTTGGGTTAAACCGGTTGATAGCAATAAGTGCTGGAATGAAGTGTCTTTGTATAGAAATCCATTTAATGAATTAATCTCTCATATTGCATTCGAAGGTGGATTATATGGAGAGCAATTTTCCACAACTTCTCCGGAGTTTACAACAGAAGGAGCATTTGCTAAATGTTGGATAAGAGAAGAAGATAATATAAATCTTGTTAAAGGTGGAAGTACCGGAGCACGAAATGCCGGTAAAGAACCTTACAGTGAGTTTTATGCAGCTCAGATTGCAAATATTATCTGTAAAAATAATGTTGCATATAAGATGGCAACCTATCGGAACAAAATTGTATCAAAGTGTCAGCTTTTTACATCGGAAAAAGAAGGGTTTATACCGGTTTATAAACTGATTCGCTCACATCCACAGAGTGATGATTTGATTAAATTCTACGACAGCATTGGCTGTATGGATGACTTCAGAAGAATGGTTGTATTAGATGCGTTAATCATTAATGATGACAGACATCTCGGAAACCATGGTGTATTAATAGATAATGATACACAAGAAATCATACGTATGGCACCTGTTTTTGATCATAATCAGGCTCTGCTTCCATATGCGGAAGAAGAAGAGTTTGAAAATATCAGCGAATATCTAAAAATGAAGGGTCCTAGAATTGGTGCAGATTTTAACCTGGCTGCAAATGCCATGCTAACTCCGGAAATTAGAGCAGATCTAATAAATCTAAAGGGCTTTAAATTTCAAAGGGATGGCAAATACGATCTGCCAGATGTCCGATTAAAACATTTGGAAGCATTAGTTGAGAAACAGATAGAGGGGATATTGAATTCTAAAAGCTTATATATTCATCGAAATGATATTATTGGCAAAGATCCTGGGAAGAAGGAAACCATGAACTAAAAAACGAAAATATCCAGTAAGACTTACAGCTCAAAGCTGTGGGTCAATGGCATCAACCAGTTTTTAAACGATGCGTAATAGGATCTGATACAATGCGTATTAGATCCTATTTTTTGTTCAAATTGTAGTATGGTAAAAA
>JAGZJZ010000046.1 GCA_018365455.1 Clostridiales bacterium | reverse complement strand
GCAATTTCGGACAGAGGATGCAAGAATAAAACTTAAGCATCTTTATCCAGTTGTGTATTAATCAGTACGATATACTATATAACTTTGTCAAGGTACTAGGACGCACAGCTGCCAGAAAGCAAATGTCAAACACGCTCTAGCAGCAGTCCACCAGTTTCAGCGATGCTTCATCTAACATTTCATAAAAAGCATCCTGGTCTGTCATGCATTTATTTTTGCTGCGCTCAATGGTTTCTACCAATTCAGTCAAAGCAGCTCTTTTTGTTTCATCTGAGTCAGCCAGAATCTGCCCCAGTTGCCTGGAGGCCTCAATCAGCCGGAGTGAGCCGTAAATATGCGGCTCTTTTTTAAGCCCTGCAGCACTAGATACCAGATATACTAATAATTCAAAACATTGTTCATTATTGATTGGATTCATCATTGATGTTGTCCTCCTTCCATTTGTTGTAAAATAAAATTTCTTCCAGGGGCTTTCGCTTGGGGATGTGGGGATCAGAATCCGGGTAGCCGATGGTTAGCAGAAGTTCTATTTCGATTTTCGGGGGCAGATTTAAAAGCTTACGGACAACAGCATTATGAAAAGATTTGATGGCGCAGGTTCCAAGTCCAAGAGAAACTGCTTCCAGCATGATATTTTCTGCTGCCATGGAAGCGTCTATGGTTGCCAGTATTTCACCTCCCGCTATTCCGCCCCGCTTTCCGGCATAATCACGGTCTGAGCAGATGGCAAGGATTACGGGCGGTTTGCCGCTTAAGCCGGGGCTGAAGAGGTCGACTTTTCGCACCAGGTCCGGGTCGGTGATCAGACAGAATTTCCATGCCTGTACATTGCTGGCGGAGGGCGCAAAACGCCCTGCGTCTATGAGCGTTTCCAAGAGGTGGACGGGAACTGCTTTATCCTGAAAATGCCTGCAGCTGCGCCGGGATTTGATTAAAGTTAATAAATCATCAGTCATGGAGACCTCCTTTGTAAAAAAGTCTGGGAAAACCCAGGTTTTCTTGTTATAATAAAGGGTATAAAGTTCGAAATAAAAATCTTCTCAAACAACTCATTAAGGAATAGCACAAGCCAGCTTGCACTATTCAGGGGGATAGATATGTAAAAGTAACATTAAAAGAAAAAGGTGGTGTAGTATGGCTATTACCGTTGCACAGGCTTATGAGATTGCTTCCAGGCTTGGCTGCAGGCTGCTGGCAGGAGAAAAAGGATTCTCAAGAGATGTTTCCTTCATAGATTCCATTGAACAGCCGGATATCGAACCATGGATTCGCAAAAATATCTTTTATATTACAACCGGTTATGCATTTCGGGATGATGCAGATAAATTGTGCAGTCTCGTTAAGGCTCTGAATGAAAAAGATGCGGCAGCACTTGCAATTAAGTCCAGATTTATGGAAAGTTTCCCAGAAACAGTGGTGAAACTGGCGAAACAGCTGGACTTTCCGCTGATCCTGATGCCGGATGACCTGCCCTTCATTGAACTTAGCTATCCGATCATGGTGGCAATTGTGGAAAAACAGAATAATTTGCTGGAGTTTACCAAATTGAAACTGTTTGAATACAGTACCCAGGTTATGGATAATAACCTTTTTGTAGATATTCTGACGGGAAATATTAAAATTCCCGATGAGGCGGATAACAGAGCCAATGCTCTGAACTGGACGAAACCGCCTTTTCGTCTTGCCGTTATGGATATTGATGATTTTGAATCCTATATCCAGAATAAAAATGAAGAAGAAATCCAGAATACAAAAGATGCCGTTATTAACTTGATTAAAGAATCAGTGGGCAGGAAACAGGTAAAATGCACAGTGGTGAATAAAAATGACAGTTTTACCTGTATTATTTCCCAAACCTATACCGTGGATTTGCTGAAACAGGTATTTGCAGAAATCACCCAGAGGATTCATGATAAGGGAGGACTTCGGGTATCGGTTGGATTATCTTCCGTGGCAGAGCAGTTCATCGATCTGGGAAAACTCTATGAAGAGGCAAGAGATGCCATATCCATTGGGCGCCATCAACGAAACGCTGGAATTATGTACATTGAAGAGATCCGTTTTGAACAGGCGTTAAAGCGTATCTGTAAGGATCCATTTTACAAAGAGTATACCAATGGGATGCTAAGCCAGCTCCTGGAATATGACCGGAAAAATGAAGGACATCTTCTGGAAACACTGGAAACGTTAATTGCCCATATGGGTGTTCGCAATACCACTGCAGAGGCTCTCTTTCTGCACCGTAACACACTTGCATACCGGATTAAGAAAATAGAGAGCCTTTGCGGCTACAGCCTGGATGACAGCGATAATCTCTTTAAATTGGGGCTGGCACTGAAGATGCGCCATTATATCTAAGAAATTATGTATGTCATAGGCGGTATCAGTATGCGTCATTCCCGGCGCAGCATCTCGAACCAGGCAAACAGGCCTTCCGCCAGAACCGGATCGATAACCGGGAGCCCTGTTTCTTTTTCGATTTCTTTCGCAATGCCGATGGTGGTCAGTCCGGTGCAGCCAAGGGCGATGACCTGGGCGCCCATTTTTTTGATTTTCCAAGCTGTTTCCATGCAGGCGGCACGACCCTTATCGGTCATGAGATCCAGGGTACTGTTGACGCCGTCCGGTCTTTCCACGGCAATTAATTTTTCCGGAATCATACGCAGGTACGCTTTGGGAGCATAGTCCACGATACCCAGGATTGCAACTTTGTCACCGTATTTTGTGGCGAGAGCAGCTGTGGTTTCCCCTCCCCCGGTTACGGGGATGCCGGGGAGTGCCTCTCTGATTTCCGCTACACCAGGGTCATCGGCACAGCTTACAATTATCATATCCGGTTCATGGAAACTTTTTGCCGTTTCCACTATTTTGGGAATTGCGGTTTGTTCCAGTTCATGGCTGTGGATCCCTTCTGGCTGACCGGGAATACATTTTGATTCTACCATCAGCCCGGGAAAATTATCTTCTATGATGCGGCCATGTATATTCATGAGTTCTTCATTATCAGTTGTGAGAACCCGTATCAGACCAATTTTAAACTTCTTTTTCATTTTGTCCCCCTCAATAGCCCGAGTATGTGTTGTTCTTTAATTAGCAGTTAGAAACGATTTGTCAGGAAATAATAAATTTACCATCTTTGATTACCAAGATATCATCCAGGTACAGAGTTGGCTTTAAAATAATGCCGTCCATATGGCAGTCTGCCTTATTCGTTCCTCCAAAGGAGGTATTCGTGCCAAAGGCGATGTGAACCGTGCCAAATACCTTTTCATCTTCCAGAATAATCCCGCTTAGGATTGCCTTTTCATTCGTTCCGATGCCCAGTTCACCGAGTGTGGCATTGTTATCATTCTCTAATAATATGGAAAGCAGTTCGCTTTTTTCGCCGGTAATTTCCCGGACTTTCCCGTTCTTTATTTTCACGTGCAGAGGAGAGTCCAGCTTACCGATTCCAACCATGGAGCCGTCAATGATCATTTCTCCTTCAGAACTGTTTTCCTGTGGTGCAATATAAGCTTCTCCAGATGGCAGATTCCCGCTTTCTCCCGGATTTTTGTAGACCCCCGGACTTCTTACGCCGTTTCGATCTCTCAGATCCATGACCAGAGTGCAGCCGTCTTTTTCTATGCGGGCAAATGAGGCATGGTCTAACAGCCGTGAGACTTTTTCTGTCAGGCGCTCTACGGC
This sequence comes from Clostridiales bacterium, assembly GCA_018365455.1. Classification (GTDB taxonomy): domain Bacteria; phylum Bacillota; class Clostridia; order Lachnospirales; family Lachnospiraceae; genus Robinsoniella. Next base: position 48,431 of record JAGZJZ010000046.1, on the reverse strand, counting down.
AGCGTAATCCGCAGTCATGGCACCATTTTCAAACATAGCTTCTGTAATGCCGGGCATAGTAGCAACCCGGGCATTATTTTTTACCGCACCAATCCTGGCATTGGTATGGGTCAGGGATTTGGCAGTGGGGCAGATTACAATATCAGCCCATTTCATCGCTTCTGAGACGGCTTTTGGAGGCTCTTCGCCGGATACGGTGCGTTCTTTCATCGTAAGAAACATTGATTCGCAGCCCAGCTCATTTGCAGCTTCATAAAGTGCCTGCCCAATGAGAAAACGGGAATTGTCGGTAACAATCAGCACCGTCTCTTCCGGTTTGGCATCCAGACAGCTCATTAATATTTTTTTTGCGTTATCTTTTAAACTCATAATTATACCTCCTGCATACAACAGACAGTTCTGCGTACTGCAACAATTGAAAGTTTGAACAGTGTTAGTGCTCCATCCGGCTAGAAACCCTACTGACAGCACTGCCTATTTTGCCATCTGCCGCGTTGTCGTCAGTCAGCGGAGGAACCAACTCCGCTTCCATCCGCCGCCTTGCAGACTGACAAAATAATCAGCACTGTCAGTAGGGTTTCTGGCTGGATGGAGTACTAGGAAAATCTTAAATTACGTTGCCAGTGCCGGAGCGGGTTTGAAAATTGATTCCTGCGGGTCAGATATCCGTCAGTTCGGATACAACCCGTGCAAGGATGGTACGTGACAGAACAATCATTTTGCCTGTGATCTTCGCAAACATCTCTTTCATTTCCTGGGTATATCCAATGCAGTCTAAAACTACCAGATCACCATCCATATTCTTGATTTTATATGCTGCTGCCTCTAATGACGTCCAGTCACCGTATGGAGATGCGGGAATGGAAGTGACCTGGTTCACATATTGATTCCACTTTTTCTCGCATTGCGTTACCTGCAGAGGAGAAGGTGTTACTGTGATGATATTTGATGTTTTCGTCAGCAGAGGGACGATATGATTTAATATTTTGCACGGAAAAATAAGAGGTACTTTGGATTGAAAGTTATCCGGGAAATCTCCTGTGCAGAAAAACATAATAAACTTTACACCCTGTGCTTCCAGATCATAGATCCGCTGCTGCAGCCGGGGCAGAATATGCCGCTCTGCAAAAGTGACGGAACTTCCGTCTGTAAGACGTGACACTAATACGTAATCTCCTTCTTCTGGTTTGAATGATTCTATTTCTTCACGGGTCAGACCGTCCAGGCCGCCGCCTTGCAATAATTCGGCTTTGCTCTGAAAAATGTCCATAATATCACCGGTTACGTCAACACGGGGTGCCTGACCGATTGTTATTGCCCCAATTTTCATATTTGCAACATCCTTTCTGTTAGGTTTGTCGGATCTGTACTTGTGTTTATTGTTTTGCTTACTGACAGCTGTGCGTCACACTTTGTGGGAGATTTGACCCGAATAAAGGGCGCGTAGCGGGCTGCGAAACCTGAATTTGGGGCAAATATGCCGCTAAGTGGGGCGGGCAGATGGCGGGAATGAATTTTCAAACATGCCCCAGTGTCTGTATATGTTTCATGGAACCGTACAGAGACTGAATTAATTCGTATTCTTTTTTATCATAGAATTCACATTCGCCCTTTGTAAATGCTTTTGCAACTTCCAGCATGAAGCGTGCGGCTTCTTCGATATCTGTGATATGACTTGCGCCGGTAGCACAGCCGGGTACCATTACTTCGGCGGTGATGGCTACGCCGACTACGGGGGCATCTGTAGCGGTGGCGGGCTGCAGGATACTGTTAATATGATGCAGGTTATTGCCGTATGGCGTGATATCCTGGGTGGACAGCGGGAAGACATAGGGTAGTTTGCCGGTGGTGATCTGCATTAATTCCAGGAGATCTTCGGAAGCTTTCAGGATGTAACCTTCTTTGACTGTAGGAGAGATGGCAAATCCCCGGGTATTGATCATACGGTTGCCTTTGGTGGTATCACAGGATAAGATTGCATCCAGTTCGGGAGAAACTTCTTCCTGATTTACCTGGGACATTTCCACCGGTGAGCCCATAAAAGGAACGGGTTTGTGGGGAGCGGTAGGGGCATCGGGACAGATATGAGTGGAAATGAAGACATCCCCATCCAGGAAATCCCCTTTATTTTGCATATCTAATAGTTTGGCAGCAAGGGCTGTCACAGCCAGGGCTCCGTCACCGTCAGACACATATCCCAGACGTTCCGGACGTGCACCGATTCCCCCAAGGCGTCCCAGCAGACCAATGGTTGGAGCGGTACCTCCGTTTGTTTTGCCATTGGTTCCCGGAATTCTGACTTTTACCATATCGGTAGACCCCTTCGGTCCTTTTAATTCATATACTTCAATATTGGCATCCCCACGGATACCCCGCAGATAAGCAGCCACGTCCCAGCCGGTTACGGTACTGCTGTCTAAAATATCAAATGCTTCAATTAATTGTTTCATCAACATAATGCTATACCTCTTTTCCTGAAAATTTAACAAAAGTATAGCATTGAAAAAGTGGAAAGTCGATACATCTGGTGAACAAAAAAAATCCCATTATATTGTGCATTAAGCACAAAGAAAAGAAAATGGAATTGATTTTCTTATTTGTAAAATAAAAATAAAGTATTTGTGAAAAATTAATAAAAACAACTTGACAATTGCTGTAAAAATCAATATAATGGCAATTAATTCAGGGATTTAAAACGGTAAAGTTTTGGATCTTACAGGAAATATCTTTTGCAATTATTAATAATATATTGTGCAAAAGACACAAAAGGAGGAAGAGACTATGAATGACAACAAAGACCTGCAGACAGAAGTTAAGATTTCTGCATCAGAGCACCCGAAAGCATTTTCCCCGCATATTCTGATCTTAAATCTGATTATGTGTGCGATTGGTGCCATCATTGGGCTGGAGCTGATTGTGAGAACGGGTGTAACGCCCAATACTTCTATTATTGGAGCACTGTTTGCCATTATACTATCCAGGATACCCATTAAGCTGCTGCAGAAATACCGGAATGTACATAGCCAGAACCTGATCCAGACAGCGATCTCAGGGGCGACATTTTCAGCTGCCAACAGTTTAATACTGCCAATTGGTATTCCTGTTCTTATGGGGCATCCGGAGCTGATGTTCCCAATGCTGATCGGTGTATTTCTGGCAACGATTATTGATGCAACGATACTTTATAAGACCTTTGATACGGAGATGTTCCCTGCCACCGGAGCGTGGCCTCCCGGGGTAGCAGCAGCCGAGGCAATTTTGGCGGTTGTGGAAAAAGGAAGAAAGGCAATGCTGCTGATCGTAGGCGCAGCAGGCGGAATTGTAGGAAAATGGATTGGGATACCTATGGATTTGCTGGGTGTATCCTGGTTTGGTGACTTTTTTGCCATGGGTGCTTTGGGAGCCGGCAGTATTGTAATTGGAATCGTAAAGACAAATGCAATTTCTTTGAACCTGTTTCAGCGTGACTTTGTCATTGCCGGTAATTTGTTCGGAGAGGGATACAGCTTCGACAATGTTGCACTGCTGAAATACATGCCTCATGGAATTATGATCGGTGCCGGAATTGTTGCGCTCATTCAGGTAGGAATGATGCTGTTTAAGAAAAAAGGAAAAGAAGCCAGCAACGCAGGTAAATTTACCACCAGTATGTCTCAGATGAAACAGGCGCTCGGAATGGGATATGTGGCATACCTTGTGGTAGCATTGCTGCTGGCGGTAATCAGTGGACTGGTAACACAGATGTCATTTCCACAATTTGTACTCTGGGTTATTTATGCGGCATTTGCAGCTATTGGATCCGAGCTGATCGTTGGTATTTCAGCAATGCATTCCGGATGGTTCCCCGGTTTTGCAACTGCTCTTATTTTCCTGCTGGTAGGTTTACTTCTGGGATTCCCGCCTGTACCGCTGGCACTTATGGTAGGATATACATCTGCAACAGGACCGGCATTTTCAGATATGGCATATGATCTGAAATGCGGATACATATTAAGAGGAAACGGAGCGGATCCGGAGCTGGAAAAGGCAGGCAGAAAGCAGCAGTACTTAAGTGAAATCCTGGCATTTACCGTAGCATTTGTCATGGTTGCGATTTTAGCACATAAATATTTTGACCAGGGATTATTTGCACCGGTTGCACAGACCTTTGCCACAACGATTGAAGCAGGTACCAGCTCAGAGGTAGCAAAATGTCTGATTATCTGGGCATTCCCGGGTGCATTGATTCAGTTTATCGGAGGCAAGAAACAGATTGGTATTCTGTTCGCAACCGGTTTGCTGGTTGGAAGTACCGTGAATGGAGTTACGATTATTGTAGCTTTGATCATCCGTTACTTTATTGTGAAAGCAAATAAGAATAATGAACAGATTCTTACTATTCTGGGTGCGGGTGCTTTGGCAGGAGCTGCGCTTTACAGTTTCTTTACGGCGACTTTGGCACTGGGGAAGAAGAAATAAAGTTGTTTAGATATAGTAAGTAAAAAGGAAAAGCGTGATCTATGCTTTTCCTTTTTTGTAATTATTTGATTTTAATTAATGGGAACAAAACTCCGGTTTCCAGTTCGCTTTCATCCGAAGCGCTGTGTTCATCTTTGATAAAGCGTTCGATGCTGGGACCGGAGATCTGGTATTCCGGATGTTCTTCAAGCCAGTTTAAGACGGCGTCATACGCCTGATGAAGATTCTCATGGGAGCCATAATGAGTTACGGCTGCACAAAGTGTGGGCGGAAGTGTATGAACGTCCGGATGGGTACTGTTAACCGGTACCTGGGCTTCCACTTCCACATTTTCATGGGAAAATTCTTCATTCAGATAAATTAATTGAAAGGCACCTGCCGGTTTAAGTCCCCTTGCATTCATCTCCTGTTGCAGATTGGCAAATAGATGGTGAATACTGTCGGCATCTATATTAATTGTACGGCGGATCCCATACACATTTTGTGGGGGGGTATCCATAGTAATGACATGATATTGGTTCTGCTTCATGGTTGTTTCCTCCTTAGGCAGAGACATATCCTGCTCCATTTGGCGGAGTATTGAAGTTAAAGAATGAATCTGGTCCTTTATTTTCTGATGCTGCAGCCGGATCTGGATACACAATGCATCTTCCGGCAATTCCAGCAAAACTTTAATTTCAGAGAGGGTGAAGCCGTATGACTTTAACTTCTCTATGGTATGCAGGGTTTTTGCCTGGGAAGCATGATAATAGCGGTATCCGTTATCCGTACCTGTTGCAGCGGGATGCAGCAGTCCGATGCTGTCATAATGGCGCAGCATTCTTGCAGAAATACAGCATAATTTTGAAAATTCTCCAATGGTAAACATATCTGTCTCCTTTTTAAAAGTGTAATATAATCAGAACCGGTTCTGAGATTATCATATACCTTAGCATTGTGGTAATGTCAATAGTAAAAATAAAGTTTTTTGTGGACACTCTTATTTACACAGATCTAACGTAAATTTGTTGTATATTCCCCAATATTCTTGCTATAATGAAACTAACAGCATCAAACTGAAGAGGGACAAAATGGCAGAGCCGGTCAAAGGAAACCCGAAATGTAACTGTTCTCGGGGCGTAAATGAAGATGGGAAGGCATGCAAAAGAAAAGAGGTGCTCCATATGCAGTTCACGGGCCTGCATATCCGCAATTTTAAGTGGATACGGGATATGAAAATCCAGGGTATCGAGAATGCGTTAATCCTGGTGGGGAAGAACAATACCGGAAAAACTACGATACTGGACGCAATTCGTGCGGTTTGCGGATCTTATGTGGTAACGGATGAAGATTTTAATGAAAAAAAGCAGAATATAGAAATAGAGGTATCGGTGAAAATTACAGCGGATGACAGGCAGATGCTTCACAGAAACGGTATTGTCAGCCAGTATAAACGTTATGATATCTGGGAAAAGGATTTTCGTTCAAAGCTGCCTTCCTATGACGGGGAAATAATGACATTTTTATTTACCGTAAACCTGGATGGACAGATCCGGTATGGGGATGGCGTGAAAAAGCATAACCGCTACATACAGGAAGTGATGCCTCAGATTTATTACATCGATGTCCAGAGGGATTTAGAACAAATACAGGAAGATCTTTTAATGTGCCAGGAAGATGCGTTGTTAACCCAGATGCGCTCAGGGTGCTGTCTGTTTGACCAGGCAAAGCAGTGCAACCACTGTTTTCAGTGTATCGGTCTGATCAACCAGAAAAGCCCGGATGAGTTAAATGCATATGAGACTTCTAAACTGTTGGAATATAAGCTTTATCAGCTGAACCTCAGTGAATTTTCAGAAAGGGTGAACCGGATCTTTCACAGAAACGGCGGGTTTATGGAAGAAATCCATTATACAATGGAGTGCGATGTTGACCGGTTATTTAAAGTGAATGCCAGGACTTACAGTAAGGAGAGAGGGACTACAAGCCCAATTGAACACCTGGGGAAAGGTATGAGGAGCATCTACATGCTGTCTCTGCTGGAAGCATATGTAGAGGGGGAGAATCATCTGTCCAGTATTATACTGGTGGAGGATCCGGAGATTTTTCTTCACCCCCAGCTGCAAAAGGCAGCCAGTGAAATCCTTTACCGTTTATCTAAGAAAAACCAGGTGATTTTTACCACTCATTCACCCAATATGCTCTTTAATTTTAACAGCAGGCAGATCAGACAGATCGTACTGGATTCCGAGTATTTTTCAGTTGTAAGGGAGCATACGGACATTGGTAATATTCTGGATGACCTGGGCTATTCCGCCAATGATCTACTGGATGTGAGCTTTGTATTTATTGTGGAGGGAAAGCAGGATAAGAGCAGACTTCCGCTGTTGCTGGAAAAGTATTATTCGGAAGTTTACGATGAGCATGGAAATCTGTCCAGGATTGCCATTATTACCACAAACAGCTGTACCAATATCAAGACCTATGCCAATCTGAAATATATGAACCGAATCTATCTGAGAGATCAGTTTCTGATGATCCGGGATGGGGATGGCATGGATCCGGATAAACTGGCGGGCCAGCTGTGCAGGTATTATGATCAGAGAAATCTGGAGGATGTGGATCAGCTGCCGAAAGTGACTGAGAGAAATGTGCTGATTTTAAAATACTATTCCTTTGAAAATTACTTTTTAAACCCGGAAATTATGGTTCGGCTTGGAATTGTGGAAAGTACGGAATCGTTTTATGAGATTCTTTTTACAAAGTGGAAAGAGTATTTGTATCGGCTTCGGAGCGGCAGGAAACTGGTGGAAGTACTGGGCAGAGACCTGGAGAGTATCCAGGATATAAAAGACCATATAGAAAGTTTTAAAATTTATATGAGGGGACATAACCTCTATGATATTTTTTACGGAAGATACCGCAGCCAGGAGACAGAGCTGCTTCGTAAATATATAGATCTGGCTCCCCGGGATGATTTTGCAGATATCTTAGATTCCATTGACCGGTTTGTCTATTTCGACAGCAGGAAAAAGGAGCTAATCTAGTATGATCCCCAGCCCCGTCAAAAGATTTATGGCCTCCGGATACGAAAAACGTGCATTTTTTACTTTGTTCGTCTGAACATCAATCATATAATCCCTGGCGTCTCTGAAATCGGAGAATGCCAGGTTATTTTTTGTGAATTTCGTATTTTTCAGCTGACATCCCTGAAAGTTCGCCTTTTCCAGGCGGCAGTCTTCAAAGTAACATTCTTCCATGACATTTCCCTGAAAAGAAAATTGATTCAGTTTCAGTTTAACAAAATAATTATATTTTAAAACACAGTTTTCGAAAGCGGTAAAGGGCAGCGTAATTCCGTTTTTGGTTTTTAACTCATCCCAGCTGATGCCAACCAGTGAACAGTGGTGGAAATCGTTGTTTTTAAAGTCTGTATATTGAAATTCTGTACCTGCGCAGGTACAGCTGCAAAAAGAGCACCGGTCAAAAATGCAGTTTTTGATTTTCAATTCAAAAAAATTGCAGTGGGAGAAGGTACATTCAATAAAATGTGCATCTTCCAACAGTGTTGATTCCAGATTTAATGTCTCAAATCGCTTTTCCTCATATGTTTGCATAGAAGCCCTCCTGTGAATCCGAATGGTTTTTACCACAGATATGTTTTTTATATCATGGCATGTATTGGAGGAAAGGTCAAGGAGAAATAAAAGGTGTCATGTTAACTTGACATGACGGGATGGCTATGCTACTATGGTGTAAGGTAAACATTACATAAGTATTTAATCAAAATGATTTAAGTGTATAACAGGGAGAAATAGATGAAAAACAGAATCAAAGAATTAAGGGAAAGAAAAGGATTGACCCAGGCACAGCTGGGGGATATGGTCGGGACCTCCAGACAGGCAATCAATGCGATTGAAACAGAGAAATTTGAGCCGTCTATCTGGCTGGCATATGATATTTCAAGAGTATTTGAATGCAGTATTGAGGATGTTTTTTTATTTGAGGAAAGTCTGAAAAAGTCCAGGGCTGAGAGCAGCAGAAAGGAGCAGGGAAATGGCGGTAAGACAGCTTCGTTTTGAAGGAGACGGGATACTGAGTAAAAAATGTAAAGAGGTTACGGTTGTGGATGATAAAATCCGGGAGCTTTTAGATGATATGCTGGATACACTTCATACGATGCCTAACGGGGCAGCTATTGCAGCATGTCAGGTTGGTATTCTGAAACGGCTGGTAGTGATTGACATGGGAGAGGGCGTTATTAAATTAGTGAATCCTAAGATTGTCGGAACCAGCGGCGTACAGGAAAGTATGGAAGGGTGCTTAAGCTTCCCCAATAAGGCAGGCATAACTGTGAGACCTAAAAAAGTGACGGTGCAGGCATTAAATGAATTCGGAGAGGAAATTTTGCTGGAGGGTGAGGACCTTATGGCAAAATGTCTCTGCCATGAGATTGAGCATCTGGATGGCAGAGTATTTTTAGAGCATGTAATCAGCTATGTGGATATGCCGAAGTAGTACGCCTGCGGGACCAGGCAAAATATCCAAAGCAGATTAAAATAGAAACTAAAGATGCAGCAGGTGCCGCAAAGCCTATGGAATAGAGGGAAGAACCCGCCGTCTGACTCAGAAAATAAGACAGGGGTATTCTTACGGCAAACGTGGCAATCATACTGTGAATCATGGAAATAATGGATTTTCCGCATCCGCTGAAATAGGAGTTCATGCAGAATATAAAGCTTACCAGAATACAGTCTATGGAATATGAGCGCAGGTACTGTGCAGCTGTTTCGATTACCCGGGGGTCATTGGAGAACATGCCGGTCAGTGTTTCCGGCAGGAACTGGGAGTACAGGCAAACGGCGAAACCGAAAATCAGGGAAAAGCCCACACCGCAGTAAAGTGCGCGTAAAGCCCGTTCCGGTTTTTTTGCTCCCATATTCTGTGCGGTCATGGTAGCTACGGCGGAAGCAAATGAGGTGGGTGGCAGCATGGCAAAAACAATCAGTTTTTCCACAACGCCAACTGCTGCCGAGGCGATAATTCCCATGGTATTTATAATTGCAGTAATAATCAGAAACGAAACATTTACAAGTGCATCCTGCAGTGCTAAAGGCAGTCCTACTTTTAAGATATAGAGCAGGGAGTAGCGGTCCGGGCGCAGATGGTATCGGTGAAAGGGAAAAGAAAACCCTTTCTTTTTCATATATATAAATGCAAGTATAAAGCTGATGCCCTGTGCCAGGACTGTGGCAATTGCTGCCCCTTTGGCACCCATATGAAGTGCACCGGCAAGAATAAAGTCTACGACGATGTTTATAACACAGGCGGCTGCGATAAAGTACACCGGAGTTTTGGAATCCCCAAGTCCTCTGAAAATACCGCTTACCGCATTATACCCGATAATAAATGGGATTCCGCATGCGCAGATAAGCAGGTACTGGCGTGTAGCATGGACAGCTTCTGCAGGAGTGTGCATCAGTGTGACAGCCGGGTTTGTAAAAATGATCATGACCGGTGTAATGAGAACAGCCAGCAGCAGGAACAGAACGGCAAGATTCCCAACGGCGGTTGCAGCCCCCTCTTCGTTTTGCTCTCCGATGCGCTTTCCGATCAGGACGGTTCCCCCCATGGAAATACCCAATATAATGCCGGTAATGGTCTGCATAACCTGGCTTCCGATTGCTACAGCCGATACGGCGGAAGAATCTGCGAATTGCCCCACCACAAATAAATCAGCGGCGCCATATAGTGCCTGCAGCAGACTGGCAATGAGAAAGGGTACGGCAAAACGCAGCAGAGTGCTTCCAATACGGCCTTCGGTTAAAGAATGTTCTTTCAAAATATTACCTCCTAGTAGTACATAAAGTTTTTCATTTACAGATAAATATGTCCGAATAAAAAAAGCTGGATAAGCAGCAGGTATCAACCTGCCATCTTATCCAGCATTATTATTCACAATCGAAATGCCCTCCGATGAACCATTAACAATATACTACAGGAAAAAGGAAGTTGTCAAGAGTGGTTAAACCATTTTTTGACATAATCTTTGGTGTGTTCCGGCGCAAAAGTCTCAAAACCTGTCAGATTCCCGTCTTTATCGCGAAGGGCAAATACATCGATAACGCCTTCCGATGTTGAAAAGCAGGGACCATATGTCTGTTCATCATTTTTAGAGGAAACCCGGTCTTCAAAATACCGCACCAGTTTATCGTTATAATAATATCTTCCGGTTTTCTTATCTCTGGTCAGTCCAAATTTAGAATAATCTTTTTGACGTGCAGAGGATATCTTATCAAAAATGGGGTCCGCTATTTTGTCAAATTCAGCAATTTTTGCATTTGCCTTGGTATAATAATCATCCAGAATTTTACTGGAGCTATCCAGAACTTTTGTAAAACTGTCATATTTTTGGTTAGCGGCATCCAGTTCTTTTTGCAGTTCATCGATTTTTGCTTCATATCCATCGGTGGAAGAAACATAATCATTACCTTCAATTGCGGTAGATTCCTGATACAGTTTTTCCAGCTTAGCGGTATAAGAGGCAGTAACCTTAGCGTACTGAGTGCTGACCTGATCCCAGTAGGAGTTCATGGTATCCTCGTATTTTTCATTTACTTTTTCATAGCTGTTGGAGCATTGTTCCATATACTGATTGTAGTTGGCATATACTTCATCAGTAAACTTATACCATTGTTCTAAAAATGTGGGATCCAGATAATTTGTCTCGGTTTCGGCTAATTTCTTCAATTTCACTAATGCTTCATTCAGTTGTTTCTCCAGATCGGTATAATTGGATTCAATGTCTTTTCTGGCAGCATCGTATTCCGCCTTAATGCCTGACATTAATTTTTCAATATCTGCTTCACTCATATTCGTAAAATCAATTTTTGCTGCTGCTGAACTGTCAGCTGCAGTATCAGATGTTGTTTCAGATGCATTATTGGTCGAATTTCTTTCAGCAGCGGTAGCTGTCTCGAAATTTTGGTGAGAGGCTTCAGACGCCAGCGCAGTTTCTGTAGGAGCCTCAGCGGCGGAGGTTGTAAATGTTATGGCAATACTGGCGGTTAACACCAGGGCTATAGCAGAGCCTGCCAGGGAAGTTTTCTTAATTTTCATAATTGCTTTAATCCTTTCTTCTACTGCATTTTTGCAGAAGTGGCTGCATAGAGGGTTCAACCGGCTTTTTGATTCTTCCAGGCTGATCAGCGTCCGTGCATAATCAGATTTCAGGCTTTCCCCAAAACTGTGTACTACGGACTCGTCACAGGATAACTCGATATCCCGATTTGCCAGAAGATACATTACCCATACCAGCGGATTGAACCAGTGGATGCAGGCGGCAAATGCAAAAATATATTTGAGTACAGCGTCAAAGTGACGAATGTGAATGTATTCATGAATCAATACGTATCGCAGCTGCCCATCGCCAAGCTTTACCATTTCTTTGGGAAGGAGAATAACCGGCTTTAGAATCCCGTATGTAAAGGGGGTTTTAATCTGGTCGTATTGTTTAATCCGTACTTTCCGGCGGATAAAACCGGTCTGAATCATATAATTCGGAAACTCACTGCCAGCCGGTACAGCAGTGCGGTATTCCAGACGGCAGCGGATGTGGGGAACCATAAAAATCAATGCGCTGATCAGCACTCCGGCAAGCCACAGGATTAACAGGACGGACTGTATACGAATGGGCGGCGGTGTTTCCTGAACAACAACATGCTCCATGGAAATATCTTTCTCTGAAGGAGCAGCGCTTGCGGCATTCACAACGTTGGTACTGCTTCCAGCATTGTCAATGGAATCAGAAGTATTGCTATTGAAATCAACAGTATGATTACCATTGTCCGGTGTAATGACAGCAGTGTTTTCCATAATGGCTTGGTTTTCCATGATGGCGGATTCCGGTGTATAAATTGAGTTGTTGGTTACCGTTTCCCCAAGGATGCGAAAATCGTTTTCAGCGGAGGAAGCAGCGTCCGATGATTCAAAGTCGTTTCCAGCGGAGGAAGCAGCATCCGTTTTTTGACTTCCGAATCCCTGAAAATTTGCTGACCTCTGCTGTATATGATTGGCTAAGGTATAAACACTTAACTGGGATGTAACGGTAAATGGAATTAGAAGTCGTATGACGACAATTCCCCACAGTACTAAAAAAGTCTTTTTCGGCAGCTTATTTACAGCCACAATCCGAATGATCAGGATGGCAATAATTAAAACAGCTGCATATATACTCATCTCCCATATTGTCATAACGGCCCTCCTATTCCAGATCCTGTACAAGCTCTTTAAGGCGTTCGATTTCCGGTTTGGACAAATCTTTTCTTCCGAGAATAGACGCGACCAGACGGTCTGCGGATCCATCGAACATTTTATTAATGAGTTCGTTCGTTTCTGTTTCCTGTGCCGCTTCCTGGGTTACCAGAGGATGACAGACAAAATTGGGATCTTTCCGCTGGATTGCTCCCTTATCGATACATTTTTTAATTACGGTGTAGGTGGTGGTCTTGCTCCATTCCACCTGTTCTTTCAGGATCCTGGCAATTTCTTTGGCAGTGGTATCCCCATCTTTCCAGAGAATCTCCATAACCCTTAGTTCAGAATCATATAATTTCATTTCCATGTGCATGCACTCCTTTATAGTACGCTGAAAATCAGCGAGGTAAAATGTTCTATTGTAATAGAATTCTATAATGAGATTCTACCGCGATAGAACAAATATGTCAAGGGAGTTTCTGGTATTTCTGCATGAATTTTTAGATAGGGTATAAATAAGGTTACATCCAGGAACAGGTGTTTCTCCTGACTTGACAAAAATTTCAAAAAAAGCTACTATAGCATTATGCAACTAGCTCTAAACTAGTGAGCAATACGTTTAAAATAAAGATAAAAACACAGTCCGGTTGGTAGTCCGGGCGCAGAATATAGAATTCTGTCAGTAACCTGCCTCCTTTGGTTGTCCGTTCTTTGTTCCGTTTAAATTAAAGGAGGAATTTAATATGTACAAAGTAACAACCAGTCTTACTATTTTTTTTGAGCCGCCATTTTGGGTTGGCATATTTGAACGCATGGGAGAGCAGGGATATGAGGTTTCCAAAGTAACCTTTGGCGTGGAACCAAAGGATTACGAAGTAAACGAGTGGTATCAGGAGAATTGGAACCGGCTGAAATTCAGCCCTCCGGTAAAATCTCAGGTGCATCAGGAGCGCAGGGTCAACTTTAAGCGCATCCAAAAGCAGGCAAAAAAAGCGGTGGAAGAAAATGGGATTGGAACTAAGGCGCAGCAGGCATTGCAGCGTCAGCATGAGCTGTTGAAGCAGGAGCGAAGCGTTAAGAGCAGGGAACAGAGAGAAGAAGAAAAGAGACGCCAGTTTTTAATTCACCAGCAAAAGAAAAAAGAGAAACATAAAGGCAGGTAGATGCAGCGGAGTGTAGCGCACCGCCGATGAAACGTAAATTTAAACACGCGCTTAGGGGAAGCTTTTTATAAGGCTTCCCCTAAGTTTTCATGCAGAGTTAGAAGCATTTACCAGATCAGAAGCTCGCTGAAAAAACGAAAGCTAATAGGGAAAGAAGGGATTGAAATGGCGGAGCAATTAATCGATGTGATTGGTGTATCTAAGTACTTTGGAAAAGATCGGATATTAGAAGATATTAACTTTTCCGTGGAAAAAGGAAAGACAATTGCTTTAGTAGGGCATAACGGGTGCGGGAAAAGCACACTGCTTCGGATGATTGCACTTTTGACAACGGTGTCAGGCGGAGAAATTATCCATCATAAAAAATGGAGAATCACCTATATTCCGGAGCGGTTTCCAAAATCAGATTTTACGGCAAGGGAATATGTGGTGAGTATGGGGATGCTGGAAGGGCTGTCGAAGGAAGAAGCAAAAGAACGGGGCAGTGATCTGCTGAAAACATTTTTTATGGAGTCCATGGCGGATAAGCCAATGAAATACCTGTCTAAAGGGACGCTTCAGAAGACGGCAGTGATTCAGGCGCTTCTTACCAAGGCAGATATCCTTCTGATGGATGAACCGCTGTCGGGGCAGGATGTGGAATCCCAGAACATTTTTATGGCTATGATACAGGAATATGTAAAAGACGGCGGAGCTGTGGTCATGTCCTGCCATGAAAAGAAATTAATTAACCGGCTTGCAGATATCGTTTATGAAATAAAAGACGGGCACTTAAAACAGGCGGTATTAGAAGATACCTTTTTACAGGAATACAATATTCTGATATTTGAACCGGAGTCCGGTGCCGAAGTACTGCCAAAAGAAGTGGAAGAGGCTGCAGATATGGTGGAAATAAACAGTTTTCATATTAAGATCCGTTCGTCATCGGAAAACAGTAATCCGATTATCAAAATGATGCTTCATGCAGGATATCAATTGAGGGAGATGCAGAATGTACAAAAATAGAGTGTTATTTCAATACATATTTGAAACTTATAAAAAATCTAACAAATACATTCTGCCGTTTCTTGTAATGGCAATGTACATGGGCTTTGCTTATACCTTTGCACCTTTAGGCGTGCTGGAAGGATACACCATGTCTATGGTATTTGTGATATGGATCATGACCTGGATCGGATGGACCTTTAACGAATTGAAAAGCCCTGTCCAGGAACAGATCCTCATATTGAAGGTACAAAGTGAAACCAGGTATTATCTGGTCAATCTGGGCTGTCTTGCCGGCATTGGCATATTGGTCAGTCTTTTTGCCGTACTCTTTCCGGTCTTTCAAAACGCTGTGAATCATTTTGGTATATTTAACAGAATGATAACGGTAACAGATATTTTAAATGCATTGGTGTTACATATACTGGCAGCGTATACCGGAGGCATTACAGGTGCTTTTCTGCATACCAGGATCATGCATAACCGAAAGGCGGCAGCCCTGATTACATTTTTATATATGTTAATGGGGATTGTGAAAATGGGGCTTATGGAGGAGTATCCGGCTGCCAGGTACTTTATGTGGTTATTTCCGCCTGTTGCGGAATTTGTGAAAAGGTTTGTGAATGAAGACTATTACGCGGGCGGGATGGTGCTGCAGACACTGGCTGTTTTTTGTATTTATTGTTTGATCCTGACTGTTGTGCATATAAAGCTCCTGGTGAAGAATAAATTTTAACAGGAACAAAGAATAGAAAAAGTATTGCAAATTTACAGAAATTGGAATAGAACTCTGCCGTAAGAGCATACTAGAGACATAACCCGGATCGGGATATTCTGGTTATGGAATGAATGATAAGATAGGAGTAGTGATTATGGCAGTGGATTTTAAAACAAGTGAAACGAAAGAGAATCTTATGCGTGCATTTGCTGGGGAGAGTCAGGCGCGTAACCGGTATACATTTGCCGCATCGGAAGCGAAAAAGCAGAACCTGCAGGTCATAGAAGCGATTTTTACTTTTACGGCGAATCAGGAAAAAGAACATGCGGAGATCTTTTATGGTCATTTAAAGGAACTGGCTGGTGAAACCATTGAAATTGACGGGGGCTATCCGGTTGATTTGTATGATGATGTAGTACAGCTGTTATATGCAGCGCAGCATAATGAATACGAAGAGCATGATCCCATCTATAAAGCATTTGCGGAAAAAGCAAGAGAAGAAGGATTCCTGAAGGTAGCAGCCTCCTTTGACGGTATTGCAGGAATTGAAAAAATACATGGAGACAGATTTGGGAAATTTGCGAAGCTGCTGGAAGAAAACAAGCTTTTTGTTTCCGATGTTAAAACCGGATGGATGTGCCTGAACTGCGGGTATGTATATGAAGGGGAAAGTGTTCCTCCCATGTGTCCGGTATGCAAACATGACAAAGGTTATTTTATCAGATTGTCACTGGCACCATATACAGAAGCTTAAAAAAACGGACCGCTGCGCAGAAGTGCAGCGGTCTTTACTTTATTTTGATGTTTATTTGGAAACATGGCGGGGACGGTTCTTTCGGTACAGCTCTGCTTTGGCATCAAACAGAGCATCCGGCTTGAACTTCTCCCACAATTCCTTCAGATTATTCAGATTTACCTTTCTGGAATACGCCTTTAGAAAACCAAGCCCGTAGTTATATACTTTCCAAGCCAGGCTGACCGGAAGAATTTTTGTCACCACTTTGGGTTCTGTGTACACTTCATCCCGGCAGCCGCAGTCAGCGATTTTCTTCAGCCGCACAGCGTTAATAAAATCGTTATTTCCCCGGATAGGATAATCAATATTGGTATATGCGGTGCCGATATATTTTACTTTATGGGCATCGGAGCCTGCAACTGCAGGTTTGTGGTAGCGTTTAGCCATATCCCTTGCCAGGACATTTCCCTGATGAGGGTTGCAGGTATTGTCGGTTTCAATAAAATCAAAATTGTAGATAAGCTCCGGGTGTCTTTTCAGTTTTTTGGAATGCATAGCACTTAAAAACTTTGCACCGTAGGGATGTGCAGGCCCCAGGATACCGCCGAATCCGTGTACGACTTTCAGAAGAAGGGAAAGGGGCATGCCCCGGATCTCAAGAATGGGCAACTTAACTTTTTCCGGCATGACAACCAGAAAATGTCCGGCATCCAGGGTATCGTATTCCACACCTTTTAATACGACAAAGTCATCATATTTATGGGTGGACTCATGGAGCTTTTTGTAGGCGCGGTAGCCATTGTAGGAGTTGTGGTCGGTGATTAACATGCCGTCAAACCCATGCCTCTGCAACAATTGGATATAGTTTTCTATGCTGACTTTGCCATCCAGAGATCCATTGCTGGTGTGACAGTGCAGATCAAATTTCATAGTCTTACGTCCTTTCTGTACATTTTCCTACGGTACCGGCAAATATATCTCAAAACGGGGCGTACAGATGGAGGTAATGAATGTTCAGACACGCTCCGGGAACCGGGAAAATGCTTCTGTAGTACTTAAGGTTATTATGTGCAGTTTACATAAGAATCTGTTCATTATTTTATCTAATAATAGTGTATCACTTTTGTGAAAAAGTGCAATTATACAATTGATCAGGTTGATACTTTTTTTATATGATGTTAAGATAAATTATAAAATAATTTATTAAATTTTGCAATGCAGGATGGAGGATGAACATGAGCAGGATGTTAGTAGTTGTGGATATGCAGAATGACTTTATTGACGGAGCACTTGGTACCCCGGAGGCACAGAAAATTGTCCCCTGTGTAGTGGAAAAAATGAAGGATTTTGAGGCAGCAGGGGATAGAATTGTCTTTACCATGGATACCCACGGTGATCATTATGGGGATACCCAGGAAGGTCGGAAACTTCCTGTGGCTCATTGCTTAAAAGGAAGTAAGGGGTGGGAAATCCGGGATGAGGTAAAAGCAGCCGTGGACTTTGAAAAGTATAAAAAATATGAAAAAGGTGCATTTGGTTCTGAGAAGTTTGCCATGGACCTGGCACACGGCACCTATCAGAATGTGACAGAAATGGTGTTTGTGGGCGTATGTACGGATATCTGCGTCATATCCAATGCCATACTTGCCAAGACTTTTCTTCCGGAGACAAAAGTTGTTGTAGATGCCAGGTGCTGTGCGGGGGTGACTCCCCAAAGCCATGAACAGGCGCTGGGTGCCATGAAAATGTGCCAGGTGGACGTTATCTGATGCAGGCTGTTCAAACTATTTTTTTAAAATTGGTACAATTCCTGTAAGCATGGCATATATATATTCTGCATGGCAGTTTATCTAATACCGGAGCCGCTTGCAGGCGGAAGCATTTTCCAGACACGCTCTGGCTGATGGCGGTACGGGGCTGTCAGCTCAGGAGGTGTATGATTGAATCAGTCCAGTACAAGTATGATACTGCAAGAGATAAACAGGATGCCGGATGCCTGTGCCATTGTCCGGGGGAGCAGCAAGTATCCGGGCATCAAAGGACAGGTATACTTTTACCAGATGGATGGGGGAACGGTTGTCATTGCAGAGATTTACGGGCTTCCCACGAAGGCTGGCATGTGCGGGGAAGAAATATTTGGATTTCATATCCACAGTGGGGATTCCTGTTCAGGAACTGCGCAGGATCCGTTTGCAGATACGGATGGCCACTATAATCCAAGAAACTGTGAACATCCTTATCATGCAGGTGATCTTCCGCCGCTTTTTGGCAATCGAGGTTTTGCATGGATGATGGTGTTCACAGAGCGCTTTTATGCCCGTGAAGTGATAGGAAAAACAGTAGTTATTCATAGAAATTCCGATGATTTTAAAACGCAGCCATCCGGGAATGCAGGAGAAAAGATAGCCTGCGGCGTCATTTACTGAATGAACTAAACAGAACAGGATCGGTCAGTAATGAAAGCAGAGATAATGGAAGAATTTCCGGCATCTTTGCTTTTTTTGACTGTTTATCTTTACATATATGGAAAAAGGAATATAATACAAAAGGAAAAAGAAATCAGGGAGGCGATTGAATTGATGAAAGATCTGACTAGCGGTAAGCCCAGAAATGTACTTTGGGCATTTTCCATACCCATGTTAATCAGTGTAATGTTTCAGCAGATTTATAATATAGCAGACAGTATGATAGCCGGAAAATTTGCAGGGGAAGACGCTTTGGCAGCAGTAGGGGCATCTTATCCCATTACCATGATATTTATGGCAATTGCCATGGGCAGCAATGTAGGGTGTTCCGTTATTATTTCCCAGCTTTTCGGAGGCAGGAAGTTTAAGGAAATGAAGACGGCGATTACCACAACTTTTACAGCCAGTGCAGTTTTAAGCCTGGTCCTGACAATTCTGGGACTGGTGTTCTGCCACCCGTTAATGCGTCTGATCCAGACGCCGGATAATATATTCGGTGATGCGGCGCTTTATCTGAACATTTACATAGTCGGACTGGCATTTTTATTTCTATACAATATCTGTACGGGTATCTTCAATGCGTTAGGGGATTCTAAGACACCTCTGTATTTTCTGATCGGTTCTTCTATCGGAAATATCATATTGGACCTGGTTTTTGTAATTAATTTCAAGATGAGTGTGGCTGGTGTGGCATGGGCGACCTTCATCGCACAGGGGATTTCCTGTGTCCTTTCCGTTTTTACTCTGCAGAAAAGAATAAGAGGGATTCAGACAGCAGAACGTCCCCCGCTTTTTTCAGGGAGAATGCTGGGGAAGATTGCGTATGTGGCGGTTCCCAGTATCTTACAGCAGAGTTTTGTGTCGGTAGGAAACATGTTTGTGCAGGGGCTGGTAAACAGCTTCGGGTCTGCGACTATTGCCGGATATTCAGCAGCAATCAAGCTGAACACCTTCTGTATAACCTCCGTCACAACCCTGTCTAACGGGCTGTCCAGCTATACGGCACAAAATATGGGGGCTGGAAAAACAGAACGCGTGAAGGACGGATTTAAGGCGGGGCTTGTTATGGTTGAAATTGTAACGGTACCGTTTTTTGTGGCATTCTTTTTCTTCAACGACACCATGCTGGGATTATTCATGAATGAGAGCAGCAAAGTGGCGCTGGAAATTGGAACGGATTTTCTGCGGATTGTGGCGCCCTTTTACTTTGTAGTGGCTCTGAAATTGATTATAGACGGCGTACTGCGCGGGTCCGGTGCCATGATCTATTTCATGATCGATACCTTTTCGGATCTGGTGTTACGGGTAATTCTGGCATTTATATTTTCAAAGTTCCTTGGTACCACCGGCATTTGGATTTCCTGGCCTGTGGGGTGGTCCATTGCCACCGTTATGGCGATCGTCTTTTACGCCCGGGGCGTTTGGAAAAAAGCGAGGCTTTAGTAAGTTGACAATACCCCCAGGGGTGCTCTATAATCAGTTTATCATAAGGAATAAGGAGATCATCAGGTGAGAAAAACCATATTGCTTCTGGAGGATGAGGAGAATCTGAACCGGGGGATTACCATGCGGCTGGAAAAGGAAGGATATCGTGTCCTGTCTGCATTTGGAGCGTTACAGGCGGAAGAACTGTTTGAACAGAATAAAATTCATCTTATAATCAGTGATATCACCCTGAGTGATGGAAATGGGATGGATTTTTCCCGTAAAATACGGGAAAAGAGCAGTGTTTATCTCATATTCCTGACGGCTCTGGATCAGGAAATTGATATTGTGAATGGCTATGACGTAGGGGCGGACGACTATATTACGAAGCCCTTTAGCCTCATGGTGCTGGTATCCAAGGTGCATGCACTGATGAAGCGGGTGGAAGTGAAACAGATTTCGTACCTTCTGTGTGCAGATATCCGCGTATCCTTAAGGGAGATGAAAGCCTGGAAGGGGCAGGAGCTGATGCTCCTGAGCAAAAAGGAGATGCAGTTACTGGTCTTCTTCCTGGAGCATCCAAAGCAGATTTTCTCCAAAGAG
Source organism: Clostridiales bacterium (assembly GCA_018365455.1). Classification (GTDB taxonomy): domain Bacteria; phylum Bacillota; class Clostridia; order Lachnospirales; family Lachnospiraceae; genus Robinsoniella. Next base: position 27,644 of record JAGZJZ010000046.1, on the reverse strand, counting down.
CAGATTGCCGAAGCAGTCTGGGACATTGACGGGCAGTTTGTGGATGACAATACGGTACCGGTTAATATCAGCCGTCTGCGCAGAAGGCTGGAAAACGATGCGATACAGAATGTAAGAGGAATGGGGTATATATGGACAAGGGAAGTAACCAAAGAGTAGGCCTATTAGCAGGACTGCTCTTTCTTGTAATATTGGGGTGCGTGGCGGCATCTATAGGATGGATTTATACCGTTCACAGGGAAGAGCAGAAGCTTCTGGGACAGTGTATTCTTCTGGAGCCTAAGACAGAAGGAGCGTATGTGAGCATTTTTAAGGGGAAAACAGGGGTGGACAGCAGGCAGGCTGTCAGCGCCGGGAAGGAAGCAGCAGAAAAGTACGGATATGTTTTTGACTATAGGACCCTGCCTCATACCATCACCTCTTTTTTGCCGGTGATACTCCTGGGCTTTGTTTTGATGATGCTGTTCATTGGGGGAATTGCCATATTCCAGCGGAGAAGATTCCAGAGGGCAGAACTGAAAATATTTGAACTGGATGACAGGCTGGAACAGCTGGATGAAGAAAACCGGATATTAAGAGAAAAAATGAAAAGGGAGGAAGCAGAAACGAAAGCGCTGGTTACGGATATCTCCCACCAGCTGAAAACGCCCCTTGCCTCTCTGAAAATGTGTTATGAGATTGCCGATACCGGCAGCTTTACCAGAGAAGAACAGCAGTCGTTTTTATTACAGGGATTCAAGGAAGTGGATAAGCTGGAGAATCTGACGAAATCTCTGATTCAGCTGTCCAGGCTGGAAGCGAACATGATCCAGATAGAGAAAAAACAGGGAAGCCTGAAGAAAACGCTGCTGGGTGCCGTGAATGGAGTCTACATGAAGGCCTATGAAAAAAATATCTCAATATCAGTCAATGAATTTGAGGACGAGGAAGTGCTTCTGGATTCCAGATGGACCCAGGAGGCGCTGCTCAACGTACTGGATAATGCAGTAAAATATTCAGAGGGAGGGACAGCTGTTGAAATACGGGTCATGCTAATGGTTAGTTATTTCATAATCGAGATCGAAGATCAGGGAATGGGAATTCCAAAAGAGGAGATGCACCAGGTCTTCAAACGCTTTTATCGAGGAAGTGCACAAGAGGTTCAGGAGACAGAAGGCTCTGGGGTGGGACTGTACCTGGCAAGGAAGATACTGGAGGATCAGGGAGGAAGTATCCGGGTAAAAAAAGGAAAGAAGGGGTGTGTGTTCCAGATCACCTTTCCAAGGAAGATGCACAGTACTCATTAAACGGGCAGGAGTTTTCTTACAAATCTGTTATCTTATCCGCAATGCTGTTGTAAGAATAGGAGCGTAAGATAAAGGCAGAATAACAGAGAAGAAAAGGAGAGTTCTTATGAGCACGATGTTACTGGAAATAAGAGATCTGTGTAAATATTATGGCAGCGGGGATAATTTGGTGAAGGCGATTGACCATACTTCTATGAGTATCCAAAGAGGGGAATTTACCGCGATTGTGGGGCGTTCCGGTTCCGGTAAGAGTACCCTGCTTCACATGCTGGGCGCTCTGGACCGTCCCGACAGCGGGATTATCCTCATTGAAGGAAAAAGCGTTTTTGATTTGAAGGATGAGCAGCTGGCTGTTTTCAGAAGGCGGAAAATCGGATTTATCTTCCAGAACTATAACCTGATTCCTTCCCTGAATGTATGGGAAAATATTGTTCTGCCAATGGGTCTCGACAAGAAAAGAGTGGATAAAAACTTCGTCATGGATCTGGCGGAGCGGATTGGAATTGCAGATAAACTGAAGTCCCTGCCCAACACACTTTCCGGTGGACAGCAGCAGAGAGTGGCGATTGCCCGGGCGCTTGCGGCAAAACCGGCGATTATTCTGGCAGATGAGCCAACCGGAAATCTGGATTCCAAAACGGAGCTGGAGGTGATCTCCCTGCTGAAGGCATGCGTAAATGAATACGGACAGACATTGGTGATGATTACCCATGATGAAACCATTGCCCAGATGGCAGACCGGATCCTGGTCATCGAGGACGGTAAGGTGGTGAGCCAATGAACACAGTAAATAAAGCTACCCTTTCCAACCTGAAGCAGAATAAGGGAAAAAATATTTTATCCGGTATCGCAATCGCTCTGACCACCATACTGATATTTGTGATTCCAACGGTGGGATTTGGAACCATGGACGTGCAAATGGCTGCCATCAATAAAATTTATCCAACCTTTCACGGAATGTATCGAAACGTGGATGCCCAGACAGCGGAGAAGCTTTCCCACCGGGCTGAAATAGAAACCATGGGGATTCGGCAGGACCCGGCACAGATTTCCATACCTGAGGGCTCCGGAATGATGTGCTATATGGACGATGAGGCATTGAGGCTTGGCAAAATGGAATTAGAGGAAGGGAGCTTCCCCAAAAGCGGAAATGAAATTGTGGTTTCTTCCGGTCTGTTAGAGGCGATGGGCATAAAAGCTGGAGTAGGGGATACCATTGAACTGCCGTATCAGCCCATAGAACCGGATGGGATCGGCTATGAGAAGAAAGAAAAGTTCCTGATTACAGGGATGCTGCCTACCTCCAAAGAGCAGAGGGATTTAAAGGTATTTTCTGCGCTGGTCTCCAGAGATTTTATGGAGCAGGAGCAGCCTGAGGGCGAGCGGAGATACCGGATTCTCTACCGGGTTGCAGGTGCAGATTCTATGACCAAGGAACTAATTGAGAATGTCTCTGGTGATCTGGCGGCAGACATGGGGATTGTGGAGGCAGATGTAGCAGACAACACGGAGTATCTGTCGGCAAATTATGTGGATCCCGCCTTTTACACAGGAGTTGCAGCAATTCTTCTTGTGGTGGTTGTAGCGGGAATTATGACCATATACAGTATCTATTATATTTCCATGATTTATAAAGTACAGGAATTTGGCAAGATAAAAGCGCTGGGCGCTACCAAACGCCAGATTCGCCAGATTGTATTCCGGGAAGGAATGCTGGTGGCGGGTGTGGCAATCCCCATCGGACTGGTGATCGGCAGTATATTATCCTATGCAGGCTTCACCTATCTGATGACCGTTTATGCACCGGATGATACTATGGGTGTGGCAACCAGACAGCTGATTGCCCAGAAAGAAGTATCCCTGTTAAAGCCATGGATTTATATTATGGCAGCGGGGGTTACGCTGCTTACGGTTGCAGTATCCATGATTCGCCCCATGCAGATTGCCGCCAAGATATCACCGGTAGAGGCTATGCGGTATGATGGCATCATAAAGACCCGGAAGAAGGGCAGAAAAGGTCATTCAGAGATGAGGCTTGTGCATCTGACGGAAGCGAATTTAACCCGGAACAAAAAAAGGACGGTTATGACTATTATAACGCTGAGTCTGACCGGGATTCTATATATGGTGCTCTCTACCATATTATCCTGTGCAGATCCGGTTGAAATCGCCAGATCTGCCATGTATGACGAATTTGAGGTATCCATAGACAGCTCCAGAGGCGACAAAATGCATCCGGAACGGGAATGGACGGCGATCAGTCAAAATAATCCGTTAAATGAGGAAATGGAGCAGGAGATCGCAGGCATCCCAGGCGTAAAAAAGATTACAAAATCCAGTGAATTAACCACCCAGCTAAAGGATCTGAAAGACGGGGAGGAGCTTTGGACTTCTGAGATTATCGGAATACCGGAAGAATATGCAGAGGAAATGGAAAAGAGTATTATAGAAGGAAACTGTACTTATGAAGAATTGCTTCAGGGCGATAAAATTATTATGGATGAAAATATGCAGCACTGGGCGCCGGACTGGAAACTGGGAGATACGATCCGCATGATTGTGAAAAGTGGAGAGAAGAGTATGGAGAAGTCCTTTCAAGTAGCAGCCATTGCAGATATGCCCTATAGTTTAAATCAGTTCTGTAACTTTCTGCTCCCGAAATCCCTGGTGGATGAACTGGGCGGCTCCAATATGGAATACCACTGGTCTATATCTGTTGATAAAAAAGAAGTAAAAAATGTAGAGCAGCAGCTTCGTAAGATTACAGATGAACAGGAGTTTCTCAAACTGGAAAGCTATGAAGAGGAAGTGGCAATGAACAAAAAGACGACTGCCCTCCTTTCCCAGCTATGCTATGTCTTTATGGTCGTCTTAGGCGGCGTGGGCATTATGAATCTGGTAAATACCATGATCAACAGTATCTATGTGAGGCGAAGGGAACTGGGCGTGATGCAGGCAATCGGACTTTCGGAAAAACAGATGGTACGTATGCTTCAGATGGAAGGAATTTTCTATACGGCGGGAACGCTGGTCCTTTCCCTGGGAGGTGGCAGCGTATTGGGATATCTCACATTCCTGTATGCAAAAAAGGATAGAATGTTTGGTATTCTCAGTTACCACTATCCGCTGAACCAGACCATAGCGCTTATTGCGGTAGTACTAATCATTCAACTGCTGCTGACTTATCTGATCATGAAGAACTTCCGAAAACAAAGCATGATTGAAAGAATCCGCTTTTCCGAATAGCTGTATTTCTGACCAAAATCATACTTTTACTTGTAAATCAGTGACTTTATGATATATAATCTATATTATATTACGAAAGCAAAAATAAGCAGGCAGCTTTAAGGAGGAACACTATGTATAAAGCAACACCGGAGGAAATGAAAAATCTAGTGGATTCGTTATTGGTCAGTTATCAAAAGCATCCGGTTATCTGTAATATTGATTGCACGAACCGTTTGAATAGAAATATGACGATTGAAATTCTGGAAATGATCCGCTTTGTTTTATTCCCTGGATATTTTGAATTGAAGAATTTAAAAGGAAGTTCCATTGAATATCATGTGGGTGAACTGCTGGAAAATATTCAGTACAAACTGAAAAAGCAGGTTGCCAAGGCGTTGCAGCATGAGCAGATCACCGGTGAATTGACAGAAGATGTGGCGCAAGCAAGGGCGGAAGAGATCGTGCAGAAGTTTTTAAAGAAGCTTCCCGAACTGCGGGATATCCTTGCTACGGATGTCCAGGCAGCTTATGATGGTGACCCGGCAGCTTATAATACGGATGAAATCATCTTTTCTTATCCCGGTGTTTATGCGGTTACCATTAACCGGATCGCACATGAACTCCATGTGCTGGGGGTACCGCTTATCCCCCGCATGATGACAGAATATGCCCACAACCTCACCGGAATAGATATTCATCCGGGGGCTACCATCGGCAGAAATTTCTTCATTGACCATGGAACAGGTGTCGTAATTGGTGAGACAACAATTATCGGTGATAATGTGAAGATCTACCAGGGCGTAACCCTGGGGGCACTGTCTACCAGAGGCGGTCAGAGTCTGAGAAATAAAAAGCGTCATCCTACCCTGGAAGATAATGTTACGGTATATTCCGGAGCATCTATATTAGGCGGGGAGACGGTAATCGGAACCGGTGCGGTAATCGGCAGTAATGCCTTCTTAACGTCTTCGGTACCGGCGCATACAAGGGTAAGTATCAAGAATCCGGAACTGCAGTTCAAAGACCGTTCTTCGGTACGGACTGCTGAGATTGGCCAGGAAGGCTTCTTTAACCGGATAGAGCAGGATTAATAAAGAGTATGCTTTAAGAGTAGTTATTCTTAGAAAAAGGGGGCAGCAGGATGTTTGATCCTGCTGCCCCTCCTTTTTTACGCAGCACCGGGTCAGACTGCCGCCCGGGAATCCTGATTTTGTTTTTCGTGATCCCTGAGAATCTTTTTGAATTTAAGGATAAACAGCGTAAGGGTCGTAAGTGCAGCCAGAATATCGGCAATGGGCTCTGCCAGAAATACCGCAAATACTTTGTCAGAGATAAAGAGCGGCAGTATGTAAATAAATGGTATCAGCAGAATAATCTTACGAAGCAGGGCTAAAAACAGGGAGATTTTAGCCTGTCCCAGTGCGATAAAGGTCTGCTGGCAGGCAAGCTGCACGCCCATCATGAATACACCGCCTGCATATACCCTTGCTGCCCATGCTGAGATATCAAGGAGTTCCTGGCTGCTGGCGAACAATGACGGCATCAGGTGCGGGAAGAACATGATTACAAGCCAGAATACCGTGGTATAGAGGATGGAAGCAATTAATAAAAGTTTAAAAGCGTGTTTCACCCGGTCCAGCTTGCGTGCCCCGTAATTATAACTGATGATTGGCTGGGCACCCTGGGACAGCCCCTGCAGAGGCAGCAGCACAAACTGCATGATACTTCCCAAAATGGTCATGGCGCCCACAGCCAGATCGCCGCCAAAGCGCTGAAGGGAAGAATTAAAGCAAATGTTTAACAGGCTTTCCGTACTGCTCATAATAAAGGGAGAAGCACCCAATGCCAGCACCGGTATGATAATCTTTTTATTAATTTTAAAATCCGATTTTTTAATACGCAGGATCGTTTTTTTGCCTGTGAGGAAATAAAGTACCCAGATTGCGGAAACGCATTGGGATAAAATGGTGGCAAGTGCAGCTCCTTTGACACCCATGCCAAAACCAAAGATGAAAATAGGGTCCAGCACGATGTTGATAATGGCACCGATTATGGTTGTCAGCATACTGACCTTTGCAAATCCCTGTGCAGTGATAAAAGAATTTAATCCAAGGGCAGTCATAACAAATATGGTTCCAAGGACATAAATATTCATATAATCCAGAGAATAGGTTATGGTGTTCTCGCTGGCTCCGAACAGGAAAAGCAATGGTTCACCAAAGATTAAGAAAAATGCAGTCAGTACAACCGCCAGTCCAATGAGCATCACGAAGCAGTTGCCAAGGGTCTTTTCAGCGCCCTTTATGTCATTTTCACCCATCTTCATAGAGACCTGGGGTGCTCCGCCCATTCCGATCAGGCTGCTGAAAGCAGTAATCAGAATAATAACTGGGAAACACAGTCCTACGCCGGTTAGAGCCATCGGGCCCACATCCGGCATATGTCCGATATAGATCCGGTCCACGATGTTATAGAGCATGTTCACCAATTGGGCGGTGATTGCAGGGAGTGCCAGCTGAAGCATCAGGCGGCTGACCTTTTTTGTACCAAGAAATTCATTATTGTGATTCATTAACGTTACCTCTTGTCCATATTTAATCTATTATTGTGTATTCAAAGAATTCCTGACGGAGATGTGTACCCTCCATGATTTCCGGCGGCAGAAGCGCCCGGGCAACCAGCTTTAATTCGCTGCATTCCTGATCAGTTCTCTTTAGATGTGCATAATCTCCATCAATAGCTTCCACTATATATTCAAATGTTTCCACGTATCATCACCTCCCGTCAGAGCGCGCATGAATCTTGTATTCAGACAGTCTCCGGTCTTTTGTCGTAAATTGACTCTCAATATTATAGTATAGCGAAGTTGGGTATAATAAACAATAGTTTTATTTGCGTTTGTTAGAAAACTTCGCTATAATACTACTTAATGAAGCGAGTAGGGTTTGAAAGGGGGAAAATGTCAATGCATACAATCGAATCCATCATAAAAGCACAAAGATCTTTTTTTCGGGAAGGGCACACGCTGGATGTCTCATTTCGGATGGAGCAGCTTGGAAAACTACGGAAAATAATCAAAAAATACGAGAAAGAATTTTATCAGGCATTAAAGGAGGATCTGAACAAGCCGGAATTTGAGGCATATGGAACGGAGATCGGACTTGTCCTGGATGAAGTGAAATACTTACAGTCCCATGTGGCGTCATGGGCGAAGCCGGAGCGTGTGAAGACATCCCTTGCTAATTTTCCGTCGGTGAGCCGCATTTACCGGGAACCTTATGGAGTAACCCTTGTGATGTCTCCATGGAATTATCCGGTACTATTGTCATTAGATCCCCTTGCCGGAGCCATCGCTGCCGGGAACTGCGTTGTTTTAAAACCATCCAATTATTCACCAAACGTATCTGCGCTGCTGAAGAAAATGCTGGGTGAGATATTCCCGGAAAAATATGTGGCTGTAATAGAAGGCGGCAGAGCCGAGAACCAGACGCTTCTGAAGCAGAAGTTTGACTATATTTTCTTTACCGGAAGTGTCCAGGTGGGAAAAATGGTGATGGAGGCAGCTTCCAGGTACCTTACACCCGTCAGTCTGGAACTGGGAGGCAAGAGCCCTTGTATTGTAGACGAAACAGCAGATTTAAAGCTTGCGGCGAAAAGGATTGTCTGGGGAAAATATCTAAATGCCGGACAGACCTGTGTGGCGCCGGATTACCTTCTGGTACAGGAGGACTGTAAGGTAACCCTTCTTGCATATATGAAAGAGTATATTGACCGGCTGTATGGAAAACAGGGAGATGGAGAGGATACTTATACCAGGATTGTAAACGAAAAACACTACAGACGGATTATGGGACTGATAAAAGGAGAAAGCGTAATAGCAGGGGGAACCGGGAATCCGGACACGCTGCAGATAGCGCCGACAATCCTGGACGGTATAACATGGCAGTCACCTATTATGCAGGAGGAAATTTTTGGACCTGTGATGCCGGTTCTGACATTTCGAACACTTCCGGAAGCAATAGGGCTGGTTTCCAGACGTCCGAAACCGCTGGCGGCTTATTATTTTACCGGAAGCAGAAAACGTGAAAATTACTTCCTGAAGCATACGTCCTTTGGAGGGGGCTGCATCAACGATACGGTTATGCATCTGGCAAGTTCCCATATGCCTTTTGGCGGTGTGGGAGACAGCGGAATGGGCGGATACCACGGAAAAGACAGCTTTGAGACTTTTTCTCATCGGAAAAGCGTACTGAAGAAAGCGGTATGGCTTGACATGCCGTTTCGCTATCCTCCATATAAAGGCTTGTTTTTCCGGATACTGAAGATGATCTTAAGGTAGGAAACAGTTGGGCAAAGGAGGGATTGCATGGTAAGCATCGACGAATTTGAAGAGATGATGTCGGAAATAGTGGCAACGCTCCCGGAAGACTTTTTCCAGGAATTGAGCGGAGGGGTAATCTTAAAGGAAGAAGAGAAGCGCCATCCGGAAAGTGTGGGCAATGAATTGAGCATTATGGGCCAATATTGCAGGAATCCGTTTCTGGGAAGGTATGTTGTGATATACTATGGCTCTTTTGCACGAATTTATGGCACATTGCCGAAAGACAGGTTGAAAGAGAAACTCCGTAAGACTATTTTGCACGAATTCAGACACCATTTGGAGTCACTGGCAGGAGAAAGGGATCTGGAAATCGAAGATGCCGTCCAAATTGCCCGGTATAAAAGTAAAAAAAAGACTTGACGAATGTTGACGGTAGTAATAAAATAGCAGATAGCGATAGAATATGTGCGTAGGACGCACAAATGTATTTCAGAAAAAGACAAAGCCGATTGAGGAGGACTATTATGGCAACGTATATGGAAATGAGTAAAGAGGAACTGTTACAGGAAAAAGCAGAATTGGAAGCCCGCTTTGAGGAAATTAAAGAAAAAGGCTTACAATTAGATATGTCCCGTGGAAAACCTTCCGCAGCACAGTTAGATCTGGCTATGGGAATGATGGATGTTTTAAACAGCAGTTCCGATTTAAAATGCAGAGCAGGAGTGGATTGCAGAAACTACGGCGTATTAGACGGAATCCCGGAAGCACAGGAATTACTGGCTGATATGACAGAAGTACCCGCAAATCAGATCATTATTCACGGTAACTCCAGCCTGAATATTATGTTTGATACCATTGCCCGTTCCATGACTCACGGGGTTATGGGAAGTACTCCATGGTGTAAATTAGATAAAGTAAAATTCTTATGTCCGGTACCGGGATATGACAGACATTTTTTAATCACCGAATACTTCGGAATTGAAATGATCAACGTTCCCATGACAATGGATGGACCGGATATGGATCTGGTAGAGAAGCTGGTAAGCGAAGACGAAGCGATCAAGGGTATCTGGTGTGTGCCAAAGTACTCGAATCCCCAGGGCATTACCTATTCCGATGAAACAGTAAGAAGATTTGCACGTTTACAGCCGGCAGCGAAGGATTTTCGTATTTTCTGGGATAACGCATATGGCATTCATCATTTATACGATGATAAGCAGGATAACCTCATTGAAATCCTCATGGAATGTAAAAAAGCAGGGAATCCGGATATGGTTTATAAATTCTGTTCCACTTCCAAAGTCAGCTTCCCAGGCTCTGGTGTGGCAGCCATTGCAGCTTCTCCTGCAAACTTAGAAGCCATCAGAAGACAGATGACCATTCAGACCATCGGTCATGACAAATTAAATCAGTTGAGACATGTGCGTTTCTTCAAAGATATTCACGGTATGGTGGAACACATGAAAAAACATGCAGACATTATGCGTCCGAAGTTTGAGGCTGTCATTAATGGTCTGGAATCCGAACTGGGCGGTTTGGAAATCGGAACATGGATTCGTCCAAGAGGAGGATATTTTATCTCCTTTGATGCACTTCCGGGATGCGCAAAGGCAATTGTAGCAAAAGCAAAAGATGCAGGTCTTGTTATGACCGGAGCAGGCGCCACATTCCCATACGGTAAGGACCCTCAGGACAGCAATATCCGTATTGCACCTTCTTATCCAACACCGGAAGAACTGGCAGTGGCAACTGACATATTCGTGCTCAGTGTAAAACTGGTAAGTATTGACAAAATACTGGAAAGTAAATAAGATGTAACCGGCTGCGGCCCCCTGTATTGCGGGCTGCGGCCTTTTCTTTGCACCAGCGGGAAAAAATTTAAAAATTCCCGTTCTCAATATTAATATTTCCTGAAGTTTATTTACAAATGTTTGAGACGTGGTAGAATGGAAATAGCTATTTGGCAGGTCGGCGCATTTACTGCGCGGACCGGGAGAAAATGTGGGACAGCAGGAAAAGTTCCATAATGAACATGCAAAGGAAAATTAATATGAGAAAATCACGAAAGATGTTATTAATAGGCGCGATTATTTACGTGCTTGTCATGATTGCAATTTACATGGGGGTAAGTGTGTATTTTATGAAACACTTTTTCCCGGGATCCATTATTAACGGAATTGACTGTTCTTCCAAGACCGTGGAAGAGGCAGAAAATATGATAGCGAATAAAGTGCAGGATTACAGTATCACCATAGTGGGCATGGATGGCAAAGAGGAGAGTATCAGTGGTGCACGGATGAATTTTGCCTATGTGGAAAACGGACAGGTGCAGGAACTGAAGGACAGCCAGAATCCACTGTCATGGCTCTATGCATATTTTAATCCGGAAAGCTACAGCATGGTAGCTAAAACTACTTATGATAAGGAAGCACTACGCAGCAGTATGGAGAAACTGTCATTCTTTGATGAGACTAAAATTGTAAAACCGGAAGATGCCAAGATTGTGCAGGCTGGTACGGGATACCGTGTTGAAAATGAGGTTACGGGAAATGAACTGGATAAGGAAAAGGTATACGACCTGTTGGTAAAAGCAGTGGATGAAGGGGATGCCAAACTGGATCTGGTTGAAAATGACTGTTATTTAAAGCCGTCTGTATTTGTAAATGATGAAAGCCTTACCAAGAAGGTGGAAGTGCTGAATAAGTATTCCAATATGACCGTTACATATGAATTCGGAAGTGATCAGGAAGTGATCAGCAGTGATACCATTAACCAGTGGATGAGTCTGGATGTGAATAATAATATTACCTTTAATGAAAGTGAAGTCAGCGACTATGTAGACCGGCTGGCAGATGATTATGATACCTATGGGCGTTCCCAGCCCTTTAAAACATCCCGTGGGGAACATGTTACCATTCAGAATGTTACTTACGGATGGATGATCGACCGGGATGGAGAAAAACAGGAACTGATGAATATATTAAAGAAAGGGGAGTCCGTTTCCCGTGAACCGGTTTATGCCCAGACTGCTTTCGCAAGAGGAGAAAACGATATCGGGGATACCTATGTAGAAATTGATTACAATTTCCAGCATATGTGGTATTATAAGAACGGAAACCTGGTTATTGATACAGATGTAGTTACCGGCAACACCTCCAAAGGCTATGATTCTCCCATTGGGGTATTTACGCTGCAGGATAAAGAACGGGATGCTACACTTGTAGGTGAAGATTACAGAACCCCGGTAAGCTACTGGATGCCCTACTATAATGGAGTGGGAATACACGATGCCAACTGGCAGCCTGTTTTTGGCGGGGACTGGTATAAGACCCACGGTTCCCATGGCTGTATTAATACGCCGATTAATATTGTTTCTGTGATCTATGACAATATAGAGGTAGGAACTCCGATTATCTGTTATCAGGGATCAACGGCAGCTCCGCCTAATACACCGGTTACGCCAACCACACCGGAGACCAATAAACCGGATGGGGAAACGAATAAACCGGATGGCGAGACCAATAAGCCGGACGGTGAGACCAATAAACCGGATGGTGAGACTAACACACCGGGCAGTGAAACAAATGCACCCCAAAGTGAAAATTCTCCCGGAACGGATATCCCGTCTCCGGAAAATGCAGACAGCCCGGAGGGTGGCGCAGAGTAGAGAGATGATATAAAAGTATGCCGGGAGGGACCGGCGAATTATGGAAAAGAATTAAGTATCAGGAGGAATCATATGAATATTGTAGTTCTGGCAGGAGGAATCAGTACGGAGAGGGAAATCTCCATCGTATCCGGCACAAAAGTATGTGAGGCATTGAGAGAAAAAGGACACCGTGCTATTTTACTGGATGTATTTTTTGGAAATACCGGGCTGCAGGCAGACCTTGCGTTTACAGAGACATATGATGTAAATGCTGCAGCAGCATATATGAGGAGCTTTGACAGTGAAGTGGAAGAGGCTGTTAAATCCCAGAAAGAATTTTTCGGGCCTGCGGTTCTGGAACTCTGTAAGGCAGCGGATGTGGTATTTCTGGCGCTGCATGGAGAGAACGGTGAAAATGGAAAAGTCCAGGCAGCTTTTGATCTGCTGGGAATTACTTATACCGGCAGCGGCTATCTGGGAAGTGCTCTGGCAATGGATAAGGGAATTTCCAAACAATTATTCCTGGAAAACGGTGTGCCGACTCCCAAAAGCGTCATGCTGAAAAAGGAAGGGGGAGTGAAATCCCTGGATGATATCGGGATGGGTCTTCCCTGTGTGGTAAAAACCTGCTGCGGCGGTTCCAGTGTGGGCGTCTATATTGCAAATACCAGAGAAGAGTATGAGCAGGCGGTAAAAGATGCATTTCAATATGAAGATGAAATAATCATTGAAACCTATGTAAAGGGCAGAGAGTTTTCCATCGGCGTTGTAGATGGAGAAGCATATCCGATCATTGAGATTGCGCCCATTCAGGGATTCTATGATTACAGAAATAAATATGAGCCAGGCAGTACCATTGAGACCTGTCCGGCAGAGCTTTCAGCGGATCTCACAAAGAAAATGCAGGATTATGCGGTCCTGGCTTATCATGTACTGAGGCTTGAAAATTATGCCAGAGTGGATTTCCTCATGGATGAGGAGAATCATATGTATTGCCTGGAAGCAAATACACTGCCTGGTATGACCCCTACCAGCCTTCTGCCCCAGGAAGCAGGTGCGCTTGGGATGTCATTTGCAGATTTGTGCGAAAGGCTGATTGAAGTTTCTTTAAAGAAATAAAAGGTGCATTCATACCGCAAAGTGCGGTGTGCAGATGGCGGGAATGAACTTCCAAACAAACTATAGGGAAGGTTGGTAAATGAAATGAAGAATATGTCTTTAAGCCGGATTGCAGAAGCATGTCAGGGCGTATATTACGGAGACAAAGACAAAAGTGAATCAGAAGTTACCAGCATTACAACAGACAGCCGTAAAGCAGAAGACGGCTGTCTGTTTGTTGCGGTAAAAGGGGAACGGGCAGACGGACATCAGTTCCTCCCCCAGATATTTGAAAAAGGAGCCCTGGGGGCCTTGGTGGAAGTGAAACCGGAGGATCCGGCAGGTCCTTATATTCTGGTGGATTCCACCCTTCAGGCGGTAAAGGATATTGCCGAATATTACAGACAGCAGCTGTCTGTGAAAGTCGTGGGGATTACCGGAAGTGTGGGAAAAACCAGTACAAAGGAGATAATCGCCTCCGTATTGAATGAAAAATATAATGTTTTGAAGACCCTTGGAAATTTTAATAATGAACTGGGACTTCCGCTTACGGTATTTCGTTTGAGAGAGGAACATGAGATCGCAGTTCTGGAAATGGGAATCAGTGATTTTGGCGAAATGCACAGACTGAGCAAGGTGGCAAAGCCTGACATCTGTGTACTGACCAACATTGGACTGTGCCATTTGGAATTTCTAAAAAGCCGGGATGGGATACTGAAAGCAAAATCAGAGATATTCGATTATATTGCGGAAGATGGTAAAATTATCTTAAATGGAGATGATGATAAATTATCCACAATCCGGGATGTGAAAGGAATTAAGCCTATTTTCTTTGGTGTGGAAAGTGACAGGGAAATCTATGCAGACCATATTATCCCCCGGGGGCTGAAAGGAATCCAATGTGAGATTCATGCAGGCGGGGAGAGCTTTCGGACAGTCGTGCCGATTCCGGGGTATCACATGGTGCTCAATGCCCTTGCAGCCACAGCGGTGGGAAGAACCCTGGGGCTTACCATGGCGGAAATTAAGGCAGGAATTGAGAAGCTGGAATCCCTCGGCGGCAGATTCCATATCATTGAGACAGCTGCCATCACCATCGTGGATGACTGCTATAATGCCAGTCCATCCTCCATGAAGGCATCTTTAGACGTTTTAAAAGATGCGGATCAGAGGAAAGCTGCCATCCTGGGCGATATGTTTGAGCTGGGAGAAAATGCGGCACAGCTTCATGCAGAGGTGGGTGCATATGCGGCACAGCATAAAATTGATCTGCTGGTCTGCGCGGGCGAAATGTGTAAGCATATGGCGCAGGCAGCTCAGGAAGCAGGGGGCTGCAAGGAAGTTGTCTATGTGGAAAACCTGGATTCTCTCACCGAAGTCCTGCCCGGACTGATTAAAAAAGACGATACGGTGCTGGTAAAGGCATCCCATGGAATGCATTTTGAAAATGTAGTAAACATGCTGCGTGAATTGTAGAATCCTTATTCCAACTGAGCATGTTAGAATGAAAGAACTATACAATCTGTAATGAAAAGCAGAAAGACTGGAATAACCGGACAAATGGCAGCATCCCAAACAGGGAGTTACAGGTTAGGCAGGCGCTTTCTGCTTTTAAAAATATATCCAAGGAGGACTTGATGAAAAAAAACATAATAATACCCAATACGGACTTAAATGTACTGCCATTGGGACTGGGTACGGCTTTAGCCGGTTTAAGCTTTGACGGACAGGAAGCAGACAGGCTTTTTGATACGTTTTTATATCTGGGGGGGAATATGATCGATACAGCCAGAGTATATTCTGACTGGGTGAAACCGGAGATCGGAAGAAGCGAAAGAGTCATCGGAGACTGGCTTCACAGGAGTAAGAAAAGACATGAAACGGTAATCGTAACAAAAGGCGGGCATCCGGATATGACGGTGGAAAATCCAGATTTACATGAGAACCGTATGGGCAGGGAGGATATGCGCCATGATCTGGAAGCTTCCTTAAGAGCATTGCAGACCGATTACATAGATCTATATTTTTATCACCGGGATGATACCAGTCAGCCTGTAGAGAAATTAATTGAGGTAATGGAACAGTTTGTGCGGGAGGGTAAAATCCGATATTATGGATGCTCTAACTGGTCCACTAGTCGTATGGAGGAGGCAGATACATATTGTAAGAAAATGGGATATCGTGGATTTGCAGCCAATCAGGCGCTTTATAATCTGGGATCCCGCTTTATGAAACCATTGTCCGATGATACTATGGTAAAAGCAGACGAAGGGATGTTGTCCTATCACAAGGAGAATGCCAATAATGTACTGATGCCATATATGGGTGTCTGCGGCGGATTCTTCCACAAATACATAACCGGAGGACAGGAAGCGGTAGAAAACAGTCCTTATTTTGTCAAAGAAAATCTGGAGATGGCAAATCGGGTAAAATTACTTACCAGAAAATATAGTGCCACTGTTTCCCAGGTTGTACTGGGATTTTTTACACAGCAGGAAACGTTCAGCATTCCTCTCTACGGACCTAAAAATATCACTCAGATTGAAGAGGCAGTGGGTATGCTTGATATTGCGTTTGAAAAGGCAGATTTTTCGTAAGGAGGAATTTTTTGAAAGGGAAAAAATTATTTCGATATTTGGGTATATTTGCACAGACGGCTGCGCTTTCCATATTTTTTGTATCTGCTTTATCCCTCACGGCATTTGCGAATGATGAGACGGCGGAAATTCTGGGGAGTGATCAGGGAGCGGAAGTTTCTGAAATGGGTCATATCCCAAGTGGAATTGACCAGCAATATTACAACTATGAAGGGAAAAGCAGACGAAGAACCAGATCTGTTTTGCCGCAGCAGTTTGATCTGAGGCAGCAGGCACTGTCATCTCCTGTCAAAAACCAAAGTCCCTGGGGCAGCTGCTGGGCGTTTGGGACACTATCTGCCATGGAAAGTTCTGCGATGGTACAGAAAAGCGTGAGCGGCAGTTCTGATATAGCGGTACCGGACTATTCTGAAAGGCATCTGACCTGGTTTTCTTATCAGCAGCAGGAAGGGGAAGGAATTATATCCACCAAGAATCAGCCCTTTGATGTGGGGGGAAACCGTCAGATCGCTACCGGACTGCTGTCTTCCTGGGCAGGTGTGGAGCAGGAATCAGAAGTCCCGTACCTGACAGGGAAATCCCAGGTCTGGTCAGTGGATCCGAAGAAATTATACGACTCAGTGGGACATCTGCAAAATGCTGATTTTCTTCCGGGAACGGCAGTCTTTGAAAATTATACAGCCAAGAGTGGTTACCGTCTGGACCTGGATGCTGTGAATACAATTAAAAAAGCGCTGATGAATAATGGGGTAGTGGATGTATCCTACTATGCAGACCAAAGCAGACCGGATCAGACTTCGGTCAATGGTACTTATATTAACAATCAGACTTATGCACAGTATACGGATCAGTATTTAACTGCCAATCATGAGGTATCTATAGTAGGCTGGGATGATGACTATTCAGCGGAAAATTTTCTGGAGAACCGGCGTCCGCCTGGAGACGGTGCATGGATTGTAAAGAACAGCTGGGGAAAAAACTGGGGAAATGATGGCTATTTTTATTTGTCTTATTATGATCAGTCAGTCAACGAATTTACAAGTTTTTACCTGGACCTTCCCGATGAAGAGGGAAATTATCAGTATGATCACAATTATCAGTATGATTATTTAGGTATGAAAAGCGTCTATGGCATACTGCGGTATTCGAGCAGCAATGTTTCCGTGGCAAATGTGTTTACAGCCGGGTCCTATGAAGAGCTAAAGGCGGTATCTGCAGTTACAACGGAGCCGGGATCAAAAGTTCAGATCCGGATTTATAAAAACCCCCTGGAGGATAATCCTGAAAGAGGAACTCTGGTGGCGGAACAGACAGACACGGTATCATATGGAGGATACCATACCTTAGAATTAGAAATGCCGTTGATCTTGAAGCCGGGGGATCAATTTTCTGTGGTACAGTTAATAACCGGAGACAAGGGGAGCTATGTCCCTCTGGAACTTGCATCTACGGCACCGGTATTCGGAGGCGAAGCATTGACGAATGCAAAGGTAGAGGAAGGGCAGAGCTTTTGGAATCAGGGAAACGGCTGGACCGATTTAGCTAATTATCCCTATAAAAGTAAAACGGTATATTCCGGAAATGTTATGATTAAAGCCTTTACGGTAGACTATGCGGTAACAGCCAGGGTACAGTCTGTTACAGTGGACAGCCTGGATTTGGGAATGCAGGAAATCGAAACCGGAACCAGTGTAGAGGTGTCGGATTCAAAGGAAGTTCTGATTACATTACCGGCTGCATCAGCATTTGTGAGGATACATCCGGTACTGGAAGATCAGGGAGAAGTGGAGATCCGCATAGACGAGCAGGTTTATCGTGAAGAGGATGCGATTCCAAGAGCAGATTTTGAAGGGAAAATTGTAACGGTTGTGGGAAAAGGCAAGCCGGACAGTATTTACTACAAGTATCGGTTCACGGTTTTGGATACGGTATTGACTGATAACGGTGTAGTTTTAACAGACAGCCACAGCTATCTGCCAAAAGACGCAGTATTCCGTGCAAGGGTATGGGATTCCCAGGATGAAATCTATGAGGAGATCCGGGAGAGTCTGCGCGGATTAGGAGGCGGTTTATTTACGGTTTATGCTATCCGGACTACGGCAGGAGGAAGTGAAATCCAATTATCTGAAGACGGGAATGTAATGCTGCAATTTCCAAAACCCCCGGAATTTGACGAAGATAGAACCAGACTTTTTGCAGCGGACATTTCATCGGATCATATCCTGACCGCAATTTCCGATATGGAAAATGGACTTCAGGCGTGCGTAAATAACATTGGAAATAGTTACTACGTTGTGGTTGAAATGAAAAAGATTGCTCAGAGTATACCTGGAAAGCCGGAGATTTCGGAGCTGCCTGGAGCTGTCACGGATCATAGTATTGCTGTGAGAGCGGTGGAAGGGCAGGAGTATTCCATTGATAACGGAACAAACTGGAAGATTGCAGATCAGTCAGAAGGCGGTTTTACCGGATTGTTTGAAGGGCTGAATCCGGGAACGGATTATCAGGTGATTACCAGATATGCAGAAACAGTGGATACCGCAGCCAGCAATCCCTCCGAACCGCTCCTGGTGCGTACAAAGGATGCGGCACCCACACCAGATGCAGTCCCTGCACCCGTTTTGGTGAGACACACCGATGTATCAGTGGAAGTGGAAACCAGACCGGGTCAGGAATACAGTATAAAAGGTCCGGGGGAAGAAGCGTTTACGGAGTGGCAGGACAGCGGTCTTTTTGAGGGGCTGATTCCTGGAACGAACTACGAGATTGTCACGCGTATACCGCAGACTGATGATACTGCGCCAGAAAATATCAGCGAGACCTTGTACCTGCGGACAAAGGACAGTGCTCCCCCGGCACCTATAGCACCGGAAACTGTGGAAATACTGGATCGCAGCATTACCGTAAGGGCTGTGCCGGGGCAGGTATATGCCATTACTACGGAAGAAAGTGCAGACCTGGATTCGCAAGTATGGCAAAAAAGCGGGATATTTGAATCGTTAACAGATCGAACGCAGTACTATATCTTTACAAAGCAGGCAGAGTCAGATACGGTGATGGAAAGCGGTGTCAGTGAGCCGTTATCCCTTATGACGCTGCAGTCTCCGGGGGAAGCACCGGATGTACCAATTCTCGTGTCTGCGGGAAGTGACCGGATTACAATTAGAGAAATAAGCGGTCAGGAGTATTCCATTAACGAGGGGAAAAACTGGCAGTCAGCAGGTACCTTTGGCGGACTTTTACCGAATCGGATCTACCGGGTTATTGCCAGGGTATGCAGAACGGCAGAGAAGATGGAAAGTCTTTCCAGCCCCGCGTTGGATGTGAGAACCGATAAACGGGAAGCAGCTGCACCAGGTGCACCGCAATGTATCGGTATAACGGAGACTTCTATAACGGTAAAGACAGTAAATGGTCAGGAATATTCTATTGATGGTGGGAAACAGTGGCAAAACGGAGGTGAATTCCTTGGATTAAAGCCAAATACCAGATATGGAATCCAGGCAAGAACGAAAGAAAACGAGATTTATAAAAGGAGCCCTGTAAGTGCTGTTCTGTCGATTACCACTAAAAAGGTATCAGACTTTCAGATAAGGCTAAATGCAAATGGCGGGAAATCAGAGCAATCCTCCATTATGGTCAAAAATGGAAATCGCTACGGAAGTCTGCCATCTCCAAAACGATCCAAATATACATTTAAAGGATGGTACACTTCAAAAACAGGCGGAAAGAAGATATCCGCTTCTTCCCTGGTATCCCTGCAGAACAATCAGACGCTGTATGCCCGCTGGTCAAAGGTAACTACAGCCAGAGTCAGTTCCATAAAGCTGTCTAACCCAAAGAAACGGCAGATGGCTGTAAAAATAAAGAGTGTAAAGGGTGCAAAAGGTTACCAGATACAGTATGCAGAGAACGCATCATTTAAAAAGGGCAGAAAAACTTCAGACACAGGAAAATCCAACAAGAAAATAAGCAAGCTGAAAAAGGGCAGAACCTATTATGTGAAAGTCCGGGCTTATAAAAAGGATTCCTGCGGAAAGAAAATTTATGGGAAGTACTGTAAGGCAAAAAAGATTACCATAAAAAAATAGAAGAATTATTAGATTATTAGGCTTTTAGCAAAGAGTGCAGATATTCCAATCCGTCCATACCGGTAAATGTTCCATTGCCGGGATGGAGAAATATGGTATATCTGCACTCTTTTTAAACAATAAACTTCTGAGCGGTACTGTCAAACAATCCCCGGTCAGTAAGGCGGATTTCCGGTATGACCGGCAGTGCCATAAAGGACAAGGTGATAAAGGGGTCAAAATAGTTGGGAATACCCATTTCATGTGCCAGCTTTAACATTTCTGATGTAATTTCGCTGGTTACTTTCCCGGAAGCTGTGCTCATCAGGCCAAATAAAGGAAGGGGCAGAGATGCCTGAACTTTTCCGCTTGAAGCGATTACATAACCTCCCTGTATCTCTTTTAAATGGTTAATGGCTGTACACAGATCTTCGTCATTGTCTCCGGCGGCTATAATATTATGGCTGTCATGTGCTACCGTGGTGGCAATTGCTCCGTTCTTAATGCCGAAGCCCTTTAAGGGGGCAGTGGCGATATTACCGGTTCCACGGTGCCGTTCCACCACACACAGCTTCGAATATGCCCCTTGGGGAGAGAAGTATCCGTCTCTGGAAGGAAGCGGTTCTGTTACATTTCTGGTAAGTATCTGGTGAGGAACCATTTCAATGACATGCATGTCTCCTTTACAGGGCAGTGCTAACTGTGAGGGGGTAATCTCCTGAAAATGGACGGTGTGCAGTAAATTTTCCGGGATCTCAGTTTCTTCTAACTGATCCATCCATTGAGGGGTCACCAGACGCCCATCCTTATATACAGAGGCTACCTTAAATGATTCCAGGTCATCGAGAATCAACAGATCTGCGTGGTATCCGGGAGCGATAGCGCCGTAACCGGCAAGGCCATAGGTTCTGGCGGTATGTATGCTTGCCATGGCAATGGCAGCTGCAGGCTTGACACCAAGGGCAATGCATTTACGGACACAGTGGCTGATATGGCCCTCTTTCCAGATATCCTCCAGGTGCTTGTCATCGGTGCACAGGAGAAAATGTTCCAGGGGCAGACCGCTTTCCACTAAACCGGGAATGATGCCGTCCATATTTTTGGCAGCACTGCCCTCCCGAATCAGAATTTTCATTCCGGCACGGCATTTTTCAAGTGCTTCCTCATATTGTACGCATTCATGATCAGTCTCGATTCCGGCGCAGGCATAGGTCTGGATCTCCTGTGGGGAAAGCCCGGGGGCGTGTCCGTCTGCCGTTTTATACGCTGCCAGCTCTAACTTATCAAAAATGGTGGAATCTCCTGACAGTACCTGAGGAAAGCACATCACTTCACCCAGCCCCAGTACTCTGGGATGATTGATATATGATTTTATATCCGCTGCGTCAAAATTGGCGCCGTTTGTCTCAAAGGGTGTTGCAGGTACTGAGGAAGGAAGCATTACGAATAAATTAACCGGAAGCTTTGCAGCGGCTTCCAGCAAATAGTCAACCGCCTTGCTGCCACATACATTTACCATCTCATGAGGATCTGCAATAAGTGTCGTAGTTCCATCCGGCAAAACGGATTTCGTCATTTCACAGGGGGTAACCATGGAACTTTCAAGATGCAGATGGGCATCCATCAGCCCCGGGCAGAGATATTTTCCGCTGCAGTCGATCTCATTGCTCCCGTGATAAGTGCCGATGCCGGCAATCATGCCCCGGTAAACCGCTACATCTGCCGTATAGATCTCCTGGGTAAATACATTAATTATGTTGCCGTTTTTGAAGACTGTATCAGCCGGTATTCTGCCGGAAGCAGCCTCGCATAAGGTTTGTTTTGCTGTCATAATTGGAAACCTTTCCTGATTTTTATTTTTTTCTACTGGGTATCAATTCTGTTACTGTCTGCAGTAACGACGATTCGTTTTTAATAGTCTAACACAGAGATTATTCTGTTGCAAGTTGAAGGAGCTATCTGCTATAATGGTTACACAAACGAAGGAGGAAAAACATGGATACGAAGAAATTTTTAGAGATTTGTGCAAGAGGAAAGACAGGACCCTCAGTAGAAAAAGATGATTGGGACCTGGACTACATCATTGACGGAGTAAGAGATCTGGTTGATGAATATGACTTTAGCTGGGATAAGAAAGTTATTATTCCAAACGATGAAAAACTGCTGGATGATATGTTTGAAGCGGCAAAAAAACTGATCGTAGATCTTGGCATTTACAATATGAGTACAAAGCGGATTATTCATTTTGAAAGAGAAGAGATCGAAGAAGGTCTGAAAAACATGAAAACCGAACTGGTAATGGGCGAAGGCAAAGATGCGGTAACTTTGAAAGCCAGAAAAATAGAAGATGATTTATTACCGGTTGTATGGGCAGGCAACCCGGGATGTCCCACACCGGAATCCCTGTATTATCCAATTATTTTAAGTGCTGCAAAGGAACCGATCATTGATTTACTGACTTGCGGATCATTAGTCGATGTGGATGGTTATGCAGTGACAAGCGGCGATGTAACGGAAGTGGTGGCAGTGCGCCGTGAGATGGAGTATCTGCACAGAGCCCTGAAGGAAACCGGAAGGGAAGGAATGGGGCTTCTGGCGGCAGAAAGTGCTGTTACAGAAGTTGGTGATTATGCGGCAGTAGGGGAAAAGCGTCTTCGTCCATGTGACTCCCATCTGGTTGCAATGTTTAATGAATTAATGATCGATAACGGTAATCTAGTACGTGCGGCAAATTCCCTGGATTATGGAATGAAAAATGCGTCCCTGGCTTGTACCATGGTAGGCGGCCTTGCAGGAGATGCTCCGGGAGCTACAATTGTTATGCTGGCATCCATTATGGCAGCGAATCTGGTCTGTATGGCGGATTATCATCTTTGCCATCCGATCCATATCCAGGATGTGGCGACTACAGCAAGGGGCTGTCTCTGGCTTCAGTCTGTACTCTGCCAGACATTTGCCAAAAATGCACCGGCTATTATTGTATGTGATCTCTGGCCAAGCAGCGGTGCTATGACAAAAGAACTGTTCTATGAAGTGGCTGCGAATACAATCGTAGTTACCGTCAGCGGCGGACATCTGGAGGGACTGGGTTCTGCAAATGGAAATAAACCAAACGGAACCGGGCTGGAAGTACGGCTTATGGGCGAAGTCGGTAAAGCAGTTGCAAGACAGAAGATGACCCGTGAACAAGCAAATGAAATTGTATTAAAGCTTCTGGATAAATATGAACATGTATTTCGTATGGAAGACGGAAACTGCGGAAAGCCCTTTAATGAAGCTTATGATATGGAGACCATTACACCTCTTCCGGAATGGCAGGCAATGTATGAGGAAGTAAAAGCAGAACTTACAGAAATGGGTATTCAGTTTTGAATTTGAAAAAAGAAAAGGACAAAAGAGAGAGGAAAGAAAAATGAATTCAAAAGCAATGCGCTTATTTAAGGCAGAGGATGTAGGCGGCGTAGTTTATTCTTTCGTGGGAAATCTGGTCAATTACATTATTATAATTTACGCATTACAGGGTATTGGATGGACAGATGATATTATCTATGGCAGGGTAGTTCCGGGATTGTCCATTGGATTAATGGCAAGCGGTTTTATCTATGCTTATATGGGCAGAAAGCTGGCAAAGAGAACGGGAAGAACAGATGTGACCGCACTTCCGTCCGGTGTATCTACTCCGGCGATGTTTGTGTATCTGTATGGCGTTATTTATCCCCTTCACTATGCCGGGTTGTCACCGGAAGAATGTTGGACAGCAGCAGTAGCAGCTTGTTTTCTGGGTGGGTTCATTGAGCTGATCGGCGGTTTTGTCGGACCGTTTATCAGAAGAATTATCCCAAGGGCGGCAATGCTTGGAGCAGTTGCTGGGATTGGACTTGTATGGATGGCAACAGTTGGTCTGTTCGAAGTTTACCATGATCCGATTCTGGGTATGCCTGTACTCATTATTGCAATTATCGGTTTAATCGGAGGCTATGTATTTAAAAAGAAGATCCCCATGCTTTTAGTATCTGTGGTCTTTGGTGTGGTGTATGCGATCTGTCTGGGCCGAGTGGAGATTGATACTTCTACAGTGGGAGTAGTAATTCCATACTTCTCAGGAGCCAATATACTTGCCGGATTCAAACTGATTGTGCCGTATCTGGGGGTTATTATCCCAATTGAAGTTTATAACTTTATCGAGACAATGGATAACGTGGAGTCTGCCATTGCAGCAGGAGATGACTATAACGTGGGTCATGCCCAGATCGCTGACGGATGCTGTACGATGTTATCTGCGCTGTTTGGCGGAATTATTCCCAATACCGTATGGCTTGGACATCCCGGCTTAAAGAAAAGCGGAACCGGAACCGGGTATTCATGGGTTACCGGCGTGCTGTTCGGAGCATCGGCACTGTTTGGTGTATATGGATTCTTCAATTCTCTGATGCCGGCAGTGATTGCCTCCATAACCTTCCTGTGGTGTGCGATTTTAATGGTAGTACAGTCCAGCACAGATGTGCCAAGAAGACACGGTGCTGCAGTTGCCATAGCGCTGATTCCGCACATTGCAGATGTATTGTATACATATGTACGTGATGCTTTAGGCTCCTTTGGGATCTTTTTGGAAGATACCCTGACGATGAACAGCAGTGACACGGTTTCTCAGACCATGTTAAATTATGGAGTCACCTGGCATGGTGTTGCCGCAATGCGCCATGGAGCAATACTGACCAGTATTCTCTGGGCAACCGTTGTGGTTTTCATTATTGACAGAAGGCTGGATAAGGCGGGGTATGCGCTTATCATCGCATCGATACTTTCCTTCTTCGGGTTTATGCATGCACCGATGCTGGGATTTGGAATTGATACCATGTCCTTCCCGTATGCGGTAGGATATCTGATCTGCGCTGTTATTTGCTTTATTTTCCATTTTACCCA
This sequence comes from Clostridiales bacterium, assembly GCA_018365455.1. GTDB lineage: Bacteria > Bacillota > Clostridia > Lachnospirales > Lachnospiraceae > Robinsoniella. Next base: position 2,472 of record JAGZJZ010000046.1, on the reverse strand, counting down.
TAAGAAGCTGATGGATGTGCCGCGCAGATATGATTACGTATAGGAGGAAAGGAAAATGGATGTTAAGTGTGTCAGAGTTTTAAGGCCTTATGAAAAAGCGGATGATAAGAAAAAAGTCATTTATATTGATGAAGATGCAAAGTACTCCCTGATGAAAGAATGGGGAGAAAAAGTATTTATCAAAGGGCGAAATGATGTCCGGGATGTAGAGATCCAGCCGTTGAAAGAATTGGATCAAAACGGTTTTATTGCAAGAGCAGGGCAGCAGTTAATCGATGAACTATATATTGAATATGGGGAAGAAGTCATGATTATATAAGTACCTTGTGCGGATATCAGGCACTGATTATCGGCGTATTTACGCCGGGATGTACTTATGAGGGAGCAGCGTTTAGGCTGCTCCTTTTTAGATCCCGGACAAAGCCTTTTCCCAGTCTTCCAGCGGGCTTCCCAGATCTTGTTTCAGCTTAATATTCGTTTGCAGAGTCATAGTTTCCTGTGGAGAAAGTAGTTCAAATACCTGGGAAAACTCGTCATGCCAGAAGCATTCTTTTAAGACCTCTTCCAAATCGCTCAGGGAATGGATTTGTTCCCGGATCATGTTTATTTTATCGGAAAGGTGCCTGCATTCCGACATTTCATCGATGAATGACCGCAGCTGTTCATCCTCCATCATCTCTCCGTCTTCAAATCCAAATACTGGCGTGGCTGCGTCAGCGGATCTTGTAACGAAGACGTGTTCCAGCTGTCCCATTTGGATATATTGATAGCAGGAATCTGCGAATAAGTCCAGTGCAAGGGAGAGATAGGCAATCAGAGCCGCATCATCTTCCAGGGGGAGTTCCCCGATCAGACGCCCAAGTGCCGTCTGCAAAAGAACTTTTAGATTTTCCCTTGTTAAATCAGACAGATGACGGTAGAGCCGGGATCTGGCTTCCGGGCGGATATCCAGTTCATAAATGTCGTAATTGCACAATATGCAGCCAATCGCATTTTGAAATACAATCTGAAAAATATTAACCAGAAGATTTTCATAATCGGAATGATAGCCACGCAGCACTTCCTGGATTACCGATACGGGGAAATAGGACAGAAAAGTTTCTTCCAGATGGAACCGGTTCAGATACTCAGCAATGAAATCAATACCGGAAAGTCCTTCGATTTCCATACAGAGCTGGTAATCAATGGAGCCGGGACTTAAATGTGCACCAAATTGCACATCATAATCCTGAAAGAATGGCGGAATACCCGTTAGAATAGTCCGTTTGTAGACGTCTATCTCTATGGGGAGCAGATGCGCCTGAATGTGTTCCAGCAGGGACTTTGTGTCTTGGATTAACTGCTGTTTGCGTTTCAGACCGGATGCAAACCGTTGTTCCACAGACTCGGTTCCCGCCGTAAGGTCTGTAGAGGATGCATTTGTCTCTTCCAGACAATATAAAATAGACAGTAAAATCTGCCTGGCTGTCTCATTTGTAACAGAAGTGCTTTCGGCACTGGTGTATTTTCTTACCCTTTTGGCAAGAAGGGGCAGTACTTCTTCCAGAGTGGTTTCTGACGATAAATGGTTATTCTTCATCAAATTCTCCTCTCCATCCCTCCCTGATTTTCCGGCAGAAATTATTGAGGCAGGTGTCTTCCAGATATTCCAGTGATCCCTGGCATTCTCCTTCAAAATGTATTTTCATATAATGGATGAGTTCATCATCACTTAATTCATCCAGGGATTCATTTTTATACAGGTAAAAAATACTTTGAAGAGTTATCAGAGTGTCCATATAATTGTCCTGGTAAATGTAAGGAGAATCACAAAATTCAAAGATCAGTTTCGGCAGAATACCCCCTTCGAATTCAATCCTGCCAAATTCGGTGAGAGATTCTTTGCGGCATTCCAGAAGCTGCGCTGCATCTTCTTCTGTGAGTGATACACCAAACTGATTCGTGTATTGGTTGCAGGATACAAGAGCTGCGAGAGAATTTTTGATATCGGCGTTTAGAAGATATGAAGTCAGTGAAGAGTCATTCATAGGAATATCCTTTCTATTTACGGAATCCGGGGAAAGTGTCTCCGGAAAATGAACAGGCGGCATTACTGTTACCCGGGAGGCAGCAAAAGTAATATATAATATATACACCAAGGGAATTGAAACTACAAGACTTGAAAAAATCCCGATTTTGTGGTATTATAGTTACAGAAAATAATAAAAAAGTGTCCGTTTGGGGCACTTTTTTCATTTAAAAACAATACCTGAAAAAGAAAAGGAAGTATTGCAGGAACGATTCTGCAACGCTGGGTGAAACATGTTTGAAACAAAAGCGTTTCAAACTACAAATTAAGGAATAGCGCAAGCCAACTTGCGCTATTCAGGGGGATAAGAGTGAAAAGAAAAGTAGATTTTGAGACGCACTTACCTAAGGGGTCATAGATCCCCTGAAAATTAGGTATGTAAGAACAATGAATCATTAGTTATC
>JAGZJZ010000045.1 GCA_018365455.1 Clostridiales bacterium | reverse complement strand
TACTAAGCGGGCACTGAACCGAGAAATGCATCAGGATTTCTCGGTGAATGCCCGCGTGCCGCCAAAAAGGACTTCGGAAAGGTTAGAAAATACCAGTTCCGCGGCCAGCTGACGGAGTCCATACCAGTTTCCCGCGCCTATCTGTCCGTACACCACCTCCATCTACAAAGCGTCCTTACTCAGCAAAACCCAAATATAATGCTTTTATAGAATACATATAAAGAGTTCGCTCAGAACAGAGTTTTTAGTAGTATATTTATAAACTGAAATATGATATGATTGATAAGAATACAAATATATGACATTTATTTACAATATATAGCATTGTAAAAATATAGTTTGTATTAAAAAGGGTTGGGATAATATTTACGAGCGGGAGGAGAATATGGAACTGGATTTAAATATGGAAAAAATGAAGAGATTTATGCAAAATTTTTACATCACCACCGGAGTGCGCAGCGCTGTGTATGACAGTAACTATAGAAAAGTTATTGCATATCCGGAGAAAAATACCGGTATCTGCCAGCTGATGCATGAAAATGAGAGAAGTAATCTGGAATGTCATAAAAGCAACATGAAAGCATTTGAACTCTGCAACAGGGCTGAGAATACAATTGTATATAAATGCCATGTGGGGCTGAATGAAGTAATCACCCCCCTTAAGGATAAGGATGTGATCATTGGCTATGTTATTTTTGGTCAGATATCCAATGAAAAAGATCACAGATATCTTTTGCAATTAATTGAAAAAGCATGTAAAAAATACAATATGCTGGATATTGACCTGAAGTCTGAAATCAAAAATATACATATCAAAACTACCCAAGAGATATTGGCAATTGCAAAAATATTAGAAGCCTGTACTTACTATATCATTTATAACGATATGATACGTCTCAGCAAAGCAGACTTCTTATCGAAAATGGACCGTTATATTGAGGGGCATATTAGTGAGACGATTACCGTGAATAAACTTTGCAGTGAACTGGGAGTGAGTAAAACAAAGCTATATGAGATTGTCAATGACAGAGTGAAAAAAAGTATTGCCAGATACATTAAGGAGAAGAGGATCGACAGAGCAAAGATACTTCTGCGGGAGACGGAATTGTCTATTTCTGAAATAGCCCAAATGGTAGGAATCGGAGATTATAATTATTTTTGCGCTGTTTTTAAGAAAATGACTGGGATGACCGCAAAAAAATACCGGGACAGAAAATAACAGAAAAAACATAAGAAAAATTGTAAATATGGAAATACGCAAAGTTTTTTGGACATTTTACACTATAAAACAAAAATGCAAACTGATATAATGCAAATAAGTTATACAGGACGTCACTGATAACAAAAGAATTTTAATATTAAATATGGATGGAGGTAAAATCTATGAAAAAGATGTTAAAAATGGGGTTTACATTGGTATTGGCAGTAAGCATGCTCACCGGATGCGGTTCTGAAACGAAAACGGCGGATGGAAGTGAAACGGTGAAGGAAACTACAGCGGATACAAAAGGAACGAAAGGGGCAGACACCGAAAAAACTGCTGATACGGAAAAAAAGGAAACAGAATCAGCTGAGACAAAAGAACAGTCATCCGGAAAGGAAACTGCTTTAGGGGAAAACAGTAAAGACGTGAAATTAGGCTTTGTCTGTATGAATCTCGGAAACCCGTGGTTTGTTGAAGTAAAAAAAGGATTCGAAGATGCGTGCAAAGAACTTGGGGTAACCGGCATGGTTGTGGATTCCCAGTATGACGTAGACAAACAGGTAAGCGATCTGGAGAGTTTAATCAATGATAACTACAATGGGATTATGATTTCACCCATTGACCAGAATGCGACCGCTGCCCTCGTTGACAAAGCCAAGGATGAAAATATCGCAGTCAGCTGTGTTGCACAAAGCCAGGACAATGCAGATATGAGATATATTGTAGATGAATATGAATATGGCTCCATTATCGGTGAAAATGCAGCTAACTGGATTAATGAAAACCTTAAGGATCAGGAAAAAGTAAAAGTTGCAATTATCTCTCAGGACAATGTGGAAGCTGTTATACCAAGGGGCGATGGTGTCCAGGAAACCCTGGAAAAGATGTGTCCAAATGTGGAAATTGTTTCGAGACAGGCGGGGGATACACCGGAGGCAGGCATGAAGATTATTGAAGGTGTACTGCAGCAGACGCCGGATCTGAATATCGTGGCGGCAGTGAATGATTCCGGCGGCATCGGAGGATATCAGGCATTAGTTGCAGCCGGATTTACCGGAGAAGACCCGGTTGCTGTATTTTCAGGTGATGCAACAGATGAGGCGTTAAATGCCATGAAAGAAGACAATACCATCTATCGCGGAACGGTAGACCTCAATCCCTACGGGGCAGGCTTTGAAAGTGCAGAAAAACTTTTTGAATATGTCAAGAATGGAAGACCCACAGAGCAGGAGGATATCTTCCTGAAACCGGTGGCGGTTCCGTTAAAGGATTTATTAGACGGAACTTATAAAAAATAAATAGTGTATGGAAACGGACAACCAGGAGGTTTGAAATGCAGAACACAATATTAAAGGTGCGTGATGTTTGCAGGTATTATCCTGGAGTTAAGGCGCTGGATGGGATATCCTTTGAGATCGGCAGGGGAGAAGTACACGCTATATGCGGAGAGAACGGTGCAGGAAAATCTACCTTTATCAAGATACTGACCGGGGCAAATGAACCCAGCAGCGGAAGTATTGAGTTTGAAGGAATATCCTATAAGCGGCTGACTCCCAGAAAGTCTATGGAATTGGGGATCAATGTGATTTATCAGGAATTTAGTCTGATTCCGTTCCTTTCCGTAGCTGAAAATATATTCTACGGCAGGGAAATCAGGAAGCACGGTGTACGTGATATAAAGGCGATGAATCAAAAAGCACAGGAACTGTGCGGGGAAATGGGAGTTGACATCGATATCCATGCCAGGGTCTGCGACCTGGGAATTGCATATCAGCAGATAGTTGAAATCTTAAAGGCGGTTTCTCAAAAATCCAAATTTATTATAATGGATGAACCTACTGCACCCCTAACCGTAAACGAAACACAGATATTTTTCCGGATTATTGAAAAGCTGAAAAAAGACCAGGTGACGATTGTGTTTATTTCACACAGACTGGAAGAGGTGTTTCAGATCTGTGACCGTGTAACAGTATTCTGCGACGGTAAATATGTTTCTACTAAAAAAGTCACGGAAATCACACAGAAGCAGCTGATTTCCAGTATGGTTGGAAGGGAGCTTGCGGATGATTATCCGATGCCCCGCCGCAGCATCTCAGAAGAAGCGATTTTGAAGGTGGAGCACCTGGGAAATCAAAACCTGAATCATATTTCTTTTGAACTGAAAAAGGGAGAAATACTGGGGTTTGGGGGACTGGTAGGTGCCGGGAGAACAGAACTTGCAAGAGCCATCTTCGGTGCAGACCACATAGCAGAAGGCACCATGAAATTAAAGGACAAACCATATGTCCCGCGTTCACCCAAGACAGCATTAAAAGCCGGGATTGGTTTGATTCCCGAGGATCGGAAGAACCAGGGGGTTGTGCTGAGTCTGTCTGTGAAAGAAAATGCGTCTTACAGTATCCTGAAGAAGTGTTCCAGGGGTATGGTCATATCAGCAAAGTCAGAAACCGGATATGTGGATCAATATATCAGAGAATTAAATATCAAAACGCCTTCCAGAGATCAGTTGGTGAAGAACTTATCCGGCGGGAACCAACAGAAGGTGGTGCTGGCGAAGATGCTGGCTACCAATTGTGATGTGCTGATCTTTGATGAACCCACCAGAGGAATTGATGTGGGGGCAAAATATGAGATCTATTCCTTAATGTGCCGGCTGGCAGAACAGGGCAAGAGCATTATCATGATCAGCTCGGAAATGTCTGAACTGATCGGAATGTCGGACCGGATCCTGGTTATGGGAGCAGGGTGCATAACAGGAGAGTTAACAAAATCAGAATTTAAGCAGGAAACGATTCTCGAGATGGCATCCGCAGTTTAGGGCGTGCAGATGGCGGGAATGAATTTCCAAACATGCCCTAGAACTTAAGGAGGAGACACAATGAGTAAGAATAGAAGAGTAACTGCCATATTGCTGAACTATGGAATACTGGTGGTTTTGGTAATCATGATCGGTATTTTTGCTTTGGCATCCAGTAATTTTTTTAAGTTATCAACTATGTTTACCATTTTAAAACAAGTTTCTATTACCGGGATCATCTCTGTGGGAATGACCTTTGTCATGCTGACAGGAGGCATTGATTTATCGGTAGGATCGATAGCGGGGGTATCCAGCGTAACTGCTGCCATGCTGATGCTGAACAAGATTCCGATTTTTCTCACCTGCATTCTTGTGTTAATAATTGCTGTGTGCTACGGTGCGATCAATGGTTTTTGTGTAACCAGGCTTGAGATGCCGCCGCTGATTGCCACCCTGGGGCTTCAGACAGCCCTCAGGGGGCTGGCATACATTGTAACGGGAGGATTGCCGGTATTTGGATTTAATAAAGCCTTCGGCAAATTTGCAACAGGAACGGTTGCTGCAATTCCCTATCCGGTAATACTGGTGATTCTTATTTTTATCATCGCCATTTATGCACTGGAAAAAATGACAATCGGACGCTATCTGTATGGTGTTGGCGGCAATGAAGAAGCTTCCAGGCTATCCGGCATCAATGTGACCAGGATTAAATTATTTGCCTATTCAATGAGCGGTTTACTGGCTGGGGCTGCAGGTCTGGTACTGCTGTCCAGAACAAACAGCGGACAGCCTTCTGCCGGAACCAATTATGAGATGGATGCAATTACAGCAGTTGTTTTGGGCGGCGTAAGCCTAAGCGGAGGAGAAGGAAAGCTGTCCATGGTCATTATTGGTGTACTGCTAATGGGAATACTTGGAACGGGAATGATAATGCTAAATATTAATGACTATGTTCAGCAGTTGGTGAAGGGAATCGTTCTGATTGCAGCCGTAGCATTTTCTTCTTATTCGAAAAGGATCAGAAGTAAAATGATGGCAGAATCCTGATGAATAATATTTTATGATTTGAATAAGTAGCCGGATAAGGAGGAAAAATATGAAACGCTCAGAAGTGAACAATATTATAGAATATGCCATTGCACTTACTGAAAAAAGAGGTCTGCCGCTGCCGCCCTTTGCAAAATGGGGGCCGAAAGAATGGAAAAGGGCAGGGGAAAATGAAAGAGAACTCATGGATAATATGCTGGGATGGGATATCACCGATTTTGGAAGCGGTGACTTTGAAAAGATCGGGCTGACGATCTTCACTTTCCGAAACGGAAGCTTTCTTGACAAAGAAACTTATCCCAAACCCTATGCAGAAAAACTGCTTCTGGTAAGAGACGGACAAATTCTCCCTTATCATTTCCATTGGAGTAAAATGGAGGATATTATTAACAGGGGAGGCGGGGATCTGGTTCTGACATTGTATAACTCCGATGAATCAGAAGCGTTTGCTGATACGGATGTGCTGGTGGCTGTCGACGGACAGAAAATGACTGTTCCGGCAGGAGGAAATGTAATCTTAAAGCCGGGACAAAGCATAACGCTGATGCCTGGGCAGTATCATACCTGGCAGGGTATACCCGGAACAGGGGACGTGGTCTTGTTCGAGGTTTCATCTGTAAATGACGACCGTGTAGACAACCGGTTTCACAGGGCGGTGGGAAGACTTCCGGAAATAGTAGAAGACGAACCGGCAAAATACCTAATTTTTAATGATTATTGTAACCTGGACAGACACAAGATATAACCCATAAAAGTTAACATTCCCGGAATACATATATAAAAAACAGATTAAAATCCCCTGCTCTATATGAAAACCAATTTAAAATTCCCCTTTCACGGAAAAATGAAGGAAAAGTTGTGATATAATCGTCCTATTAAAGAAAATAGGAGATAATGGTTATGTGGAAGCAGAGAAAAAATATTATAATTGCAGGATGCGGACGTTTTGGAGCAGGACTTGCCGCTGAGTTATCCAGGGGAGGTGACCAGGTCGTGATTATTGATCCTAATGCGGATGCATTTCGAAAACTGCCACCTGATTTTGACGGAATCCAGGTAATGGGAAATGCAGCGGACCCGGATATCCTGGAAGAGGCAGGAATGGGAGATGCCATTCAGGTCATTACCGCTACAAATGACGACAATATCAATTGTATTGTGGCGCAGATGGCTAAACAGATCTATGGTGTAGACACCGTTTTTGCAAGACTGGAGGATATGAAAAAGCAATGCCTGCTGGATTTTATGAAAATTAAGGTGATATGTCCTGTAAGCCTTTCCATAAAAGAATATGATCATCTGACCTGCAACCCTGCATCCTAAGAGAAGGTTTTGCAACGAAATATAATAAAATACATACAAAGAACTCTTTTTGTGCATAATAAGCAGAAAAACAAAAGGAGTTCTTTTTATGTTTGGAATATTAATTGCACTTTTATCCGGAGCCCTGATGAGCGTACAGGGTGTATTTAATACGGATGTAACGAAAAACAGCAGCCTTTGGGTGGCAACCAGTTTCGTACAGTTTTCTGCATTGATCGTTTGTCTGATTGCGTGGTTTTTTACCGGAAGGGAAAGCTTTGGGGCGATTTTACAGGTTCCGAATAAATTTGCTCTCTTAGGAGGCGTAATCGGAGCTTTTATTACCATCACGGTTATTAAAAGTATGGATTCCCTGGGACCGGCAAAAGCAGCCATGCTCATTGTAATTTCCCAGCTTATTGTGGCATATATCATTGAGTTAATGGGGATTTTCGGTGTGGAAAAGCAGCCTTTTGAGTGGCGGAAACTCTTAGGAATGGGTGTTGCAATCGTAGGAATTGTAATATTTAAGTGGTAATTTAAAAATAGCTATTGTAATCGGGGAGAAAGTTCGTTAAAATATAAGAGATTGCATAGGGCGTGCCGGAAAATTATTTTGGTGCACGCAGGGGGCCTGACATCTAAATGATGAAAGGGGTTTATGTAATATGAATATTAGAAAAATACGCTTGGGAGCCTGCCTTTTGTTGCTGGCACTCAATTTAACCGGTTGTCAGGGGAATGAAATGCCACTGGTAATCGAGACAGAAACCGGCAGTACACAAGGGACAGAGACAGGCATTCCGGATTCCGGTATCCACCAAAGCGATAAGCAGCAAACGGACGAACTGGTAAAGACGGAAATATTTATAGATGTGAGCGGGGCGGTTGTAAACCCCGGAGTCTATGAACTGCCTGCGGATGCCAGAATCTATGAAGCAATACAACGTGCCGGCGGACTTCTTCCCGATGCAGATAAAGATTCACTGAATCAGGCAGAAAAGCTGAGTGATGGGCAGAAAATCAGAGTTTATACATCAGCGGAGGCAGAGACTATGGCTATTGCCAAAGTAGCTGCAGATCCGGAGGCACAGAGAGATAGCAATATTGTGAATTTGAACACAGCCGATGAGGCCGGACTTATGACACTGCCCGGTATTGGAGAAGCAAAAGCGAAGGACATTATCGCATACCGGACAGAGCAGGGTGGTTTTAAAAGTATAGAAGAAATCAAGAACATCAGTGGAATCAAAGACGCAGTATTTAATAAAATAAAAGATAAAATAGTGGTTTAATAAGGAGAATGAAGCATGGGAAAGAAAGTATTAGTTGTTGATGATGAAAAGTTAATCGTAAAAGGGATTCGTTTCAGTCTGGAGCAGGACGGCATGGATGTGGATTGTGCTTATGACGGAGAAGAAGCGGTCAGGCTTGCAAGAGAGAATGAATATGATATTATGCTTTTAGACATCATGCTTCCAAAGCTGGATGGATTTGAGGTATGCCAGCAGGTGAGAGAATTTTCCAGTGTTCCTATTGTAATGCTTACAGCGAAAGGGGACGATATGGATAAAATACTGGGACTGGAATATGGTGCAGATGATTATATAACAAAGCCCTTTAACATTCTGGAAGTAAAAGCAAGGATTAAGGCCATTATCAGACGTACAGCGAAAAAGGCAGAGGCATCTACCAGAGGGAAAATGGTGGAAGTAGGAGACCTTGTATTAGATTGCGAAGGCAGAAGGGTCAGCATAGCCGGAAGAGAGATTAACCTGACGGCGAAAGAATTTGATGTATTGGAACTGCTTGTGTTTAATCCGAATAAAGTTTACAGCAGAGAAAATCTTCTGAATATCGTGTGGGGATATGAATATCCGGGCGATGTTAGAACAGTGGATGTACATATCAGACGTCTGCGTGAAAAAATTGAGACAAATCCCAGTGAACCCAAATATGTTCATACAAAGTGGGGCGTTGGATACTATTTTCAGCATTAGAGCAGCTCTGGAGAGAAGTTCCGGCTTAAAAAAATGAGGGGATTATGAGACGTGCGATGGATTTTTAACAATAAATTTATAAAAAAATATGCCAAGAGTCTTCAGGTGCGCATATTTGTGATTTTCTGTCTGGTTGGAATGCTGCCGATTATGGTCTTGAAATTCGGGATCTTAAAAAGCTATGAAAACCAGTCTATTCAGCAACGGGGAAAAATGGTTCAAAACCAGTGCATTAACATAGCGGATCAGTTAAGTGATTCGATGTATATTAAGGGGAATGCATCACCGATCATCGACAATGAACTGGCACAGCTGGCTAATCTGTACAGCGGACGGGTGGTAATCGTTAACAACCAGCTTCGGGTCATTAAGGATACATACGGCATTGACGAGAAAAAATTTATCGTGTCGGAGGAGCTGATCAAGAGTTTTAAAGGAGAAGATACCCTCCACTATGATAAAGACGGTGAATTTATTGAAATGACCGTCCCTGTAAAAGATGCAGTTACCAAAGAATTAATCGGCGTAATGATTGTAAGTACGCCTACTCAGGATATAAAAGATGCCAGGGATTTATTAGGCAGACAGGTTTTTGTGCTGCAGATTGTGCTGGCGCTGTGCGTGATCGGGATCGCTTTTTATACGTCCAAGATCCTGGTGCGTCCCTTTGGTAAGGTAACACAGTCTCTGGAAGAACTGACCGGAGGATTCCTGGAAGATGATATCAAGCTTTTGGACTACACGGAGACACAGCAGTTGTCTGAGGCATACAATAAAATGCTTGGACGTATGAAGGCACTGGATGATTCCAGGCAGGAGTTTGTATCCAATGTCTCCCATGAGTTAAAGACACCGATTACCTCCATGAAGGTACTGGCAGATTCCCTTTTGATGCAGGAAGAAGTGCCGAATGAGCTGTATAAGGAGTTTATGACAGACATTGCAGAAGAGATTGACCGGGAAAATAAGATCATCAACGATCTTCTTTCGCTGGTTAAGCTAGATAAAAAGGCATCTGATCTGAATATCCAGCCTACTAATATCAATGAACTATTAGAACTTATACTGAAAAGGCTCCGCCCCATTGCCGCAAAACGCAATATCGAACTTGTATTGGAAACCTTCCGTCCTGTTTCCGCTGAAGTAGACGAGACAAAACTGACGCTGGCAGTATCAAATCTCGTAGAGAATGCCATTAAGTACAACAAAGAAGGCGGATGGGTACATGTGTCCATCAATGTAGATCATAAGTATTTCTATGTAAAAGTAGAGGATTCCGGTATGGGTATTCCGGAAGATTCCCAGGAGCATATTTTTGAAAGATTCTACCGGGTGGATAAATCACATTCAAGGGAAATCGGGGGAACGGGTCTTGGTCTTGCCATTACAAGAAATGCAATTCTAATGCACCGGGGCGCGATTAAGGTATACAGTAAAGAGGGAGAAGGGACGACATTTACCGTAAGAATTCCTTTGAATTATGTAGGATAATGGGGAGATACAACATGAAGAATTTCTTTAAAATATTGCTGGTTGCAGCAGTGCTGCTGGCTTTGTCGGGATGTACAAAAAAGATGACAGAGCAGGCTAATCTGAAGATTTACTGTACAAACAGCGAAGGAACAAAACTGGTGGAAGAAAATTATAAAGCTTCCTCTGCAAATCCGGAGGAGATGATCCGGGAAATGCTGGATAAGCTGAAAGCTGACCCGTCTCCAATGGAACATAGCAGTCCCATACCGGGAGAGGTTCATATAGCGGGTTACCAACTGCAAGGAAAGCAGCTGACGATAACGTTTGATGATGCTTACCGAAAAATGGACAACGTAACCGAGGTGCTTATGAGGGCGGCGGTAGTAAAAACCCTGGTTCAGATCGAAGGTGTTGACGAAGTTGTATTCAAGATCGGTGATCAGGATCTGCTGGACGATACGGGAAATCCCATAGGACCAATGAATGCAGATACTTTTATCGATACAAAGGGGAAGGGAATTAATTCTTATCAATATGCCTCCTTGACACTTTACTTTGCAAATGAAGATGGTACCAGGCTGGTTAAAGAAATGCGCAATGTTCATTATTCCACAAATACAACACTGGAAAAGGTGGTTTTAGAACAGCTGATTGCAGGACCTGTGAATACAAAACTTCAGCCTGTTTTACCGGCAAATACAAAAGTATCAAATGTATTAGTGGATAAAGAAAAATGTACAGTGAATTTTGATGAAAGTTTTAATAAAATACAGTTAGACCGAGTAATTACACCGGAAGTTACTATTTATGCCATGGTAAATTCAATAATTGATACCTGTAAAATATCACAGGTTCAGATGCAGATAGGCTCCAATTCGGAGGTTCTGTATCGAGATAAAATCAGTTTTAAGGCGCCTTTTGAACGGAGCAAAGATATTATTATGCAGGTAGAGGGTACAGCAACAGAGAAAGCGGCTTCGGACAGTCAGGCGGATACGGATATGACAGGTACAGAAAATGATTCCAATATCCATGAGCCGACAATGGGAATTGATCCGGATCTGAAGCAGGAAACGGATACCGCAAAGGAGAGTGACAAGTGACAAGAAGACCGCTTTGTGTCATTTGTTTACTGGTGATCGGCTGGCTGCTGGTCAGCGGGAAGTACGGGATGAATGAAGATTCATCCTGGACCGCCCGGTTTTACGACAAAAAAGTGACTGTTACGGGCCAGCTTGTGAAACAGGAACAAAGCACCACATCGAATCAATTATATCTGAAAAACAATTCTATTCTTTATCAATCAAAATCTTATAAAATTCCAAATCAAAAACAAATTCTAATATTTACTGAGGATAACACAAGCTATAGAGCCGGAAGTTTATTAACTGTATCCGGGATCTGTCAGGAAATCCAGGAGCCGGGAAATCCGGGACAGTTTGATCTGAAAAAATACTACGAGATCAAAGAAATTCAGATGGTTCTGAATAAAGGAAAGATACTAAATGCCGGCAGAACTTATTGGCATATCAGGCAGTTTCTGTGGGATGTAAGAGAGCGGTTTAAATGGACATTTCTGCAGATAGCAAATGAAGAAAATGCCTCTGTTCTGGATGCAATGCTGCTGGGGGACAAGAAGGAACTGGATCCGGAAGTGAAAAAGTTATATCAGGACAACGGAATAGCCCATATATTGGCGATTTCCGGACTGCACATATCCATGCTTGGAATGGCATTACATAAGCTGCTGCGAAAACTGGGTATATCCTGGTACCTCTCCGGGGCGGCAGCAGGTGCCATCATGTCAGCTTACGGTTTGATGACCGGATTTGGTGTTTCCACTACCCGGGCAGTGATCATGTTTCTGGTGTATCTGCTGGCGGGGATACTGGGCAGGACTTATGATATTCTGTCTGCGCTTGCACTGTCAGCAATCCTGATTTTAATGGGGAATCCAAGGTACCTCACAGATGCAGGATTTTTACTATCTTTTTCAGCAGTCCTGGGGGTTGCGGTCCTTGCACCTGTCATAAGGAATATATGTAATTGCAAAAATAAGCTGCTGGAATCCTTTCTGGTCAGTCTGGCGATTCAGTTTACCACCATCCCCATAGTACTGTTTTTTTATTTTGAAATACCGTTATATGGAGTTCTTTTAAATCTGGTGGTTATTCCGCTTATGAGTCTGGTATTGGGATTCGGTATTGCAGGCGGTATGGCGGGACTTATATTTGTTCCCGCAGGTATTTTTCTGGTTTCCCCCTGTTATTACATATTGGGGCTGTACAAATATCTCTGTGCTGCAGTTCTGAATCTGCCCCTGGCTAAAATAATCGTTGGAAAACCAGACTTATGGCAGATGGTTGTCTATTATCTGTTGTTATTGGCAATATGCCTGATCAAACCCCAAAAGAAGTCCGGAGAGATTTTTAAATGGGTCTGGGGAACGGCATTGATGATGTTTCTCATATCCAGACAGCCGGGAAACGGGATGAGAATCACATTTCTGGATGTGGGGCAGGGAGATGGCATCTGCATACAGGCACCCGGAGGAATTAATTGTTTGATAGACGGAGGCAGCAGCGATGTAAAACAGGTAGGCAGTAAAAGAATTGAGCCCTTTCTCAAGAGCCGGGGAATCCGGAAAATAGATTATTTGTTCATCAGCCATATGGATGCGGATCATATAAATGGCATTTTGGAACTTCTGGAGGCATATGCTTTAAACTTAGCAGGAGAAAATGCATCCGGGGTGTCAATCCGGCATCTCGTTCTGCCAAAATTGTCAAAAAAGGATGAAGAATATCTGGAAATTGAAAAATTAGCGAAAAAAAATAAAATAATGGTTCTATATTTCCAAAAAGGTGATAGAATTTTAAATGGCAGGATTTCTTTTTCCTGCCTGCATCCTTCGAAAAATTCCGCTTCAGAAGACCGAAATGAAAATTCTATGGTGCTGCAAATGGCATACAAAGATTTTCGCGTGTTTTTTGCCGGAGATGTGGAAGGTGCGGGGGAAGGTGAAATGTTGAATGAACTGGAGAGGGCCGATCTTCTGAAGGTGGCACATCATGGTTCCAGAAACAGCACACCGGATACATTTCTGGATGCAGTCCGGCCCCGGATAGGCATCCTGTCCTGTGGGAAGGATAATCGTTATGGTCATCCCCATGAAGAACTTGTAAACCGGCTTAAAAGTGCAGGCGTGGCTTATTATTCCACCACGGATTACGGGGCACTGGAAGTGTCCAGCAATGGAAGGGAAATGGATATCCGTAGTATGAAAAATCCCAAAAATCCAAAATAAGTAAAATTTTCGAAGAAAAATAAAGGAAAAAACCATTTTTTGCGGAATATATTTAGTATGAGAATGTTAGAGTGGGTTTGAAAATTTAATTCAGTCGTTAAATGGACGCGCCAGCGTGCCCGTTTGGCTCGTTGCTCGCGGCAATAAATTTCAAACACGCTTTGGAAAAGGAGGAGACAGGTGTTGACGATTAGAGAAAAAGCAGAACTTAGAGAAGAACAGATTTTTAGTCCCTTTGCATCTCTTAGTAAGAACTCCAGAGGCCGGGACAGAGATGAACCTCAATGCGATATACGTCCCGTATACCAGAGGGACCGGGACAGGATTTTACACTGCAAGTCTTTTCGCAGGTTGAAACATAAAACCCAGGTGTTTTTAACTCCCTTAGGTGATCATTACCGAACCCGCCTGACTCATACCCTGGAAGTTTCTCAGACGGCAAGAACGATAGCCCAGGCACTAGGACTGAATGACAACCTGGCAGAGGCAATTGCGCTGGGACATGACCTGGGACACACTCCTTTTGGACATTCCGGAGAAAGTGCATTAAATGAGGTCTGCCCGCTTGGATTTACCCACTTTGAACAGAGTGTGCGGGTAGTAGAACTGCTTGAGAAAAAGGGGAAGGGATTAAACCTGACCTGGGAGGTACGGGATGGGATCTTCAATCACAGAACATCCGGAAATCCGGGCACCCTGGAAGGAAAAGTTGTGCGGCTTTCTGATAAAATCGCATATATCAATCATGATATCGATGATGCAGAGCGTGCGGGCATTCTGAGGGAAGAGGATATTCCGATTGAATATCGGGAAATTCTGGGGTTTACGATCCGGGAAAGGTTAAATACCCTGATTCACGATATTGTAAGAAACAGTGAAGAGAAAGCAGATATCATTATGTCATCTCATATTGAAGAGGCAATGCAGGGACTCAGGTCCTTTATGTTTAGGCAGGTTTACCGCAATCCAAAAGCAAAGGGTGAAGAAGCAAGAGCCAGGAATATGCTGCAGGAATTATATCGTTATTATTCCCGGCATCTGGAGATGCTGCCAGGCGAATACCAGGAGCTGATTGAAAAAAGAAATGAAAGAGAAGAACGGGTTGTGTGTGATTACATAGCTGGTATGACAGACCAGTATTCTATAAATAAATTTTCGGAACTTTTTATTCCGAAGTCCTGGCAGGTGTAAGGAGAATTGAAATGTTTTATTCAGATGACACAATAGAAGAAATAAGATTAAAAAATGATATCGTTGATGTAATTTCAGGATATGTAAAGCTGCAGAGAAAAGGGAGTTCTTATTTTGGACTCTGTCCGTTTCACAATGAAAAATCCCCATCCTTTTCGGTAAGTCCGGGCAAACAGATGTATTACTGCTTTGGATGCGGGGCGGGAGGAAATGTTTTCACCTTTGTTATGGAATATGAGAATTATTCCTTTCCGGAGGCCGTAAAATTTCTGGCTGACCGTGTAGGGGTAGATCTGCCGGAACAGGAATATAACGAAGAGATGAAAAAGCAGCAGGATTTAAAAAGCCGTATTCTGGATTTAAATAAAATGGCGGCTAATTATTTTTATTTCCAGCTTCGCCAGGAAAACGGCAGGCTGGCGATGGAATATTTAAACGGCAGAGAATTAAGTGATGAGACAATTAAGGGCTTTGGCCTTGGTTATGCCAATAAGTATAGTGATGATTTATATCTCTATTTGAAAAAGAAAGGCATTTCGGACGAGCTGTTAAGCCAGTCGGGACTGATGAATGTGGATGAAAAAAACGGCATGTATGATAAGTTCTGGAACCGTGTGATTTTTCCGATTATGGATGTAAATGGCAGAGTGATTGGATTTGGCGGACGTGTAATGGGGGATGGCAAACCCAAATACTTAAATTCCCCGGAGACAAAGGTATTTGATAAGAGCCGTAATCTGTATGGACTGAATATTGCCAGAACCTCAAGAAAGAAAAATCTTCTTGTATGTGAAGGATATATGGATGTAATATCTCTGCATCAGGCAGGTTATAAAAATGCAGTAGCGTCTTTGGGAACGGCACTTACGACACAGCATGCCAGTCTTCTGAAGCGGTATACAGAAGAGGTTGTGCTCACCTATGACAGTGATGAGGCGGGCATGAAAGCGGCTCTTCGGGCAATTCCCACATTAAAGGCTGCCGGACTTTCTGCAAAAGTACTGGATATGAAGCCTTATAAGGACCCGGATGAATTTATCAAAGCCCTTGGGGCAGAAGCGTTCCAGGACAGAATCGACCACGCCGTTAACAGTTTCTTTTTTGAAATTGATGTGCTCCAGAAGAGTTATCAGATGGATGACCCGGAAAGCAAAACGGAATTTTACAATCAGGTCGCAAAAAGACTGCTGGAGTTTGAGCAGGAACTGGAGCGGGAAAATTATATAGAGGCCGTAGCAGCCAGATATCATGTGGGATTTGAAAATCTCAGAAAACTGGTGAACCGTATGGCGATGAAGAATATTTCCGCACCGGAAGTAAAACAGAGGTCGAAAAACAGAAATACAGAAAAAGAAGACGGGATGTTAAAATCCCAGAAACTGCTTCTGACCTGGCTGATAGAAAATCCCGGTTTGTTTGCCCAGATCAAACCGTATGTGGGACCGGACGATTTTACCACGGAACTGTATCATACCGTTGCAGCCATGCTTTTTGAACAGTATGAAAGCGGTGCCTTAAATCCCGCAAAAATCATTAACCATTTTACAGATCCGGAGCAGCAGAGGGAAACAGCTGCGCTCTTTAATACCAGTATCCGCGTTGAGACAAAAGAAGAGATGAACAAAGCACTGAAAGAGACAATCGCAAGAGTGATGAATAACAGCATCGAGTATAAGACCACACATTTAGATCCTACGGATATTGTTGGTCTTCAGCAGATTATCCAGGCAAAGCGAAGACTTCAGGATATCGAAAAAGTGCATATTTCCCTGGATTGAGGAAAGAATAGTAATCAGTACAGCAATGGTTAGTGAGCCTGGAATCTCGATGGAAGCTATGAAAGGAAGGATGCAGGATGGAAGAACAAGTACTAGACTTTACGGAAAAATTAAAAGCTTTATTAGCATACGCCAGAAAAAAGAAAAATGTGTTAGAATATGTAGAGGTACAGGATTTTTTCAAAGGCACCGATCTTACAGAAGAACAGTGTGAAAAAATTCTGGATTTCCTGGATAATAACGGAGTAGACGTATTGCGTATCACGGATGATGATGAAGAAGAGCCGTTAATCTTAGATGATGAAGATGAGATTAACCCGGAAGAAATAGACCTGTCCGTTCCGGAAGGTGTGGGAACAGATGACCCGGTCCGTATGTACCTGAAAGAAATCGGAAAAGTACCGTTACTTACTACAGAAGATGAAATCCAGCTTGCCATCCGCAAAGAGGAAGGCGATGAAGCGGCGAAGCATCAGCTGGCGGAGGCAAACCTGCGTCTTGTAGTGAGCATTGCAAAGCGTTATGCCGGAAGAGGAATGGCGCTGCTGGACTTGATACAGGAAGGCAATCTTGGACTGATCAAAGCAGTGGATAAGTTTGATTACAGTAAAGGTTATAAATTCAGCACCTATGCTACCTGGTGGATTCGTCAGGCAATTACCAGAGCGATTGCAGACCAGGCAAGAACCATCCGTATTCCCGTACACATGGTAGAGACAATCAACAAGGTAATCCGTACATCCCGGCAGCTTGTTCAGGATCTGGGCAGGGAACCCAAGCCGGAGGAAATCGGGGAAGTTATGAATATGTCTCCGGAACGGGTACGAGAGATTTTAAAAGTGTCCCAGGAACCGGTTTCACTGGAAACACCGGTGGGAGAAGAAGATGACAGCCATCTGGGAGATTTTATCCAGGATGACCATGTGGCAGTTCCGGCTGAAGCTGCTGCTTACACCTTGCTTCGGGAGCAGCTGGTAGAAGTTCTGGATACCCTGACCGACCGGGAACAAAAAGTATTGTCTTTACGTTTTGGGCTGGTGGACGGAAGAGCAAGAACCCTGGAAGAAGTGGGAAAAGAATTTAATGTTACAAGAGAGCGTATTCGGCAGATTGAAGCAAAAGCGCTGCGTAAACTGCGCCACCCAAGCCGCAGCCGCAAGCTAAAGGACTATTTGGATTAAGAAAGGAAGTTATCATATGCAGTTATCAAAAAGACTGCTTGCAGTCTCTGAAATGGTAACTTCCAATAGCCGCCTGGCGGATATTGGAACGGACCATGGATACATACCAATTTACCTGATTGAAAATAAAAGAGTGCCCCGTGCAATAGCTATGGATGTAAATAAAGGCCCCTTAAACCGTGCCAAGGAAAATATTGAGCATCATGGGCTTGAGAATTATATAGAAACCAGGCTGTCAGACGGAGCAGCTGCACTGCACAGTGGGGAAGTGGATGCTGTGGTAATCGCCGGCATGGGCGGAGGCCTGGTAATGAAAATACTGACGGAAGGGTCTGGGGTATTGAAAAGTGTGAAGGAGCTCATTCTGCAGCCACAGTCTGAGCTCGCTTTTGTGCGCCGCTTTTTACAGGATAATAACTACGCTGTTGTGGAAGAAAATATGGTTCTGGATGAAGGGAAATATTATCCCATGATGAAAGTGGTTCATGGAAAGATGGATTACAAAAGGGAAATTGATTTTAAATATGGCAGGCTTTTACTAGAGCAGAAAAATAAGTGCTTAAAATCTTTCCTGGAAAAAGAGGAACAGACATATGGGAAAGTGTTGGAAACTCTTCGGGAAAATGACAGCGATCACGCAAAACAGCGTATTGCAGAAGTGGAACATGAACTGAAATGTATTCGTACAGCAAGGGGGAATTACGCATGACAGGAACAGAATTGATTCAAAAATTAGAGGAAAGATATCCGGCTTCTTATGCAGCACACTGGGACAACCCGGGCCTGCAGGTTGGAAGAAGAGAAAAAGAAATTAAGAAAGTATTCGTGGCATTAGATGCTACGGATGAAGTAATTGAAGCAGCAATAGATCAGAAAGCAGATATGCTGATTACCCATCATCCGCTGCTGATGTCCGGTATGAAAAAAATAAATACAGACGATTTTATGGGACGCAAAGTTATCCGGCTGATACAGAATGATATATCCTGCTTTGCTATGCATACGAATTATGATGTGCTGATGATGGCAGGTCTCAGTGCAGATTATTTAAAACTGCAGGATTCGGCAGTTCTGGAGGTGACTTACCGGGGATATGAAGGCAGTACAGTCCGGGAAGAGGGATTTGGCAGAGTTGGCGATTTACCAAAAGAAATGACCTTAAGAGAAGCGGGAGAGCTGGTAAAACAGGCATTTGGACTTGACACAGTCAAAATATTCGGAGAATTGGATCAGTGTGTCCGCCGGGCAGCAATATCTCCGGGATCAGGGAAAAGCATGATTACTCCTGCAGTATCATCGGGCGCACAGGTACTGGTCACAGGAGATATCGGACACCATGAAGGACTGGATGCGGTATCCCAGGGACTATCCATTATCGATGCCGGACATTACGGACTGGAACATATATTCATAAAACAGACAGCAGATTATCTGAAGCAGACCTTCCCGGGGCTGGAAGTGGAGCAGGAGCTTCTGAAAAACCCTTTTTATGTTCTTACATGATTGAAGGATAGATGCCCTTATGATAAGATAATATAGAAATACGGAGAAAAACAGGTTTATGTGACAGAAAGAAGGAGAAGAGTTTTATGGATGGTTATGGATTTTTGTTGGATTTGGCGCTCATCCTTTTGAGCACAAAAGTGTTGGGACTGATTACCAGAAGGTATCATATGCCGCAGGTAGTAGGTGCACTGCTTGCAGGACTGATTATGGGGCCTGCGATGCTGGGCATTTTGAAAGAAACTGATTTTATTCAGGCAACGGCTGAGCTTGGTGTTATTGTACTGATGTTCTGTGCAGGAATGGAAACGGATATAGAGGAATTAAAGCGCAGTGGGAAAGCCAGTTTCGTAATAGCAGTATTAGGCGTTATCGTGCCTCTTGCCGGCGGACTTGTTGTGGGATATTTCTTTAACAGGCCCGGAGTAATTGAGTCAGATGCAAATGCATCCCTGCTGCTGCAGAATATATTTATTGGTATTATCCTGACCGCTACCTCAGTGAGTATAACCGTAGAGACATTGAAAGAAATGGGGAAATTAAAGACCCGTTCCGGAAATGCGATTCTGGGGGCAGCAATCATTGATGACATCCTTGGTATTATAGCATTAACAATCGTGACCAGCATGGCGGATACCTCCGTCAATGTAGTCTATGTGTTATTAAAGATTGTGGCATTTTTTATTGTAGCGCTGATCGCGGGTTACCTGTTTTATCTGTTTTATAAAAAGTGGAGCGATCAAACGGAAAGAGGACTGCAGAGACATGCAATTGCGGCGTTTGTATTCTGTCTCGTGATGTCTTACGTTGCCGAACATTTCTTTGGAGTTGCGGACATCACAGGGGCATTTATTGCCGGTCTGATCATGTCCAGGACGAAACGGGCACAATATGTGGAAACACGGTTTAACACCTTGTCGTATCTGATGCTTTCACCGATCTTTTTTGCCAGCATCGGCATAAAGGTGGAACTTCCCGCTATGACAGGAGAGATCATAGCATTTTCCGTGATACTGGTCATTGTGGCAATTTTGACCAAAATCGTCGGGTGCGGACTAGGGGCAAAGGTCTGCCACTACAAGAATTATCAATGTGCCAGGATTGGCGTGGGCATGATCTCAAGAGGTGAGGTTGCACTGATCGTAGCCAATAAAGGATCAAAGCTTGGGCTGCTTGGAAGCAATTTTCTGGGACCCATTGTAGTAGTGGTGGTTATTACAACGATTATCACTCCGATTTTATTAAAAATTATATTTAAAAAAGGACCTGGACCGGAATTGCCCTTAAGGGATTCTGCATTGGTTGATTCATTCGATAAAGTAATTTAATTTGATAATATAACATATAATACATATACAGGGTATTTATACCAGTACAGCGTTACGACTGGAACTGTGACAGAAAGGGGCAGGGGATAATATGGCTGAACAAATGGCAACAGTGGAGTCCAGAGGAGAAAAGAAGCAGTATCCTTGCGGAACCAGTTATTACAAAATAGCAAAAGATTTTCAACATCATTATGAACAGGATATCCTGCTCGTCATGGCAAATGGAAGACTTCGGGAACTTCACAGGGAATTAGAAGAGGATTGCCAGCTTACATTTTTGACGGCAGAGGATAAGATCGGTTTTGACGCATATCGCAGAAGTATGGTGCTTTTGCTCTTAAAGGCTATCTACCATATGGGAGGACATGCGAATATCAAAAAGGTCTGTGCTCACTATTCGGTAAGTGAAGGCTATTATTTTACAGTAGACGGAAAATTAAAAATCGACAGAGATTTCCTGGAACACGTGAAAGATTATATGGTAAAGCGGGTAGAAGAAGATATACCCATTACGAAAAGAAATGTGAGTATAGCGGATGCCAAGCGCCTGTTCCGGCACTATGGGATGATCGATAAGGAAAAATTATTTAAATACCGTACCGTTTCAACGGTAAATCTCTATGATCTGGATGAATTCGAAGATTATTTCTACGGTTATATGGTATACAGTACGGGGTACTTAAAATATTTCGACATGCATCTCTATGACGAAGGCTTTGTGTTACAGTTTCCCACACGCAGCCATCCAAGGGTTGTACCGGAATTTCTTCCTGAAACAAAGATCTTCCATGTGCAGAAAGAATCCCTGAAATGGGGAAAAATGCTGGATATTTCCACCGTGGGAGATTTAAATGAGCGGATTGTCAATGGCGAGATCAACGAACTGATTCTGATTCAGGAAGCCCTCCAGGAGAAAAAAATGGGCGAAATGGCGGAACAGATACTAAATAACCCCAGCAAACGCCTGGTGATGATCGCCGGTCCGTCTTCTTCCGGGAAAACTACATTTTCCCACAGGCTGTCTATTCAGCTGTCGGCACATGGTTTAAAGCCTCATCCCATAGCGGTGGACGATTATTTTGTGGACCGGGATAAGACTCCGGTGGACGCAGAAGGTAAACACAATTTCGAATGCCTGGAAGCCATCGATGTGAAGCAGTTTAATCAGGATATGACAGCCTTGCTTGCGGGAGAGCGGGTAGAGCTGCCCTATTACAATTTCAAAACCGGCAAACGGGAATACAAAGGAAATTATAAACAGCTGGGAGAAAATGATATCCTGGTATTGGAAGGAATTCACTGTCTGAATGATAAATTGTCCCACAGCCTTCCAAGAGAAAGTAAATTCAAGATTTATATCAGTGCATTAACCCAGCTTAATATTGATGAACATAACCGGATTCCCACAACAGACGGAAGGCTGCTGCGCCGTATGATCAGAGATGCAAGGACCAGAGGAACCAGTGCTAAGGGAACCATTAATATGTGGCCATCTGTACGAAGAGGGGAAGAAAAATACATTTTTCCATTCCAGGAAGAGGCAGATGTGATGTTTAATTCAGCCCTGATCTATGAACTGGCTGCGCTGAAGCAATATGCAGAGCCGCTGTTATTCAGTATCGACCAGGATGAGCCGGAGTTTCTGGAAGCCAAAAGGCTGTTAAAGTTTTTGGATTATTTTGTAGGGATGCCCAGTGAGAATATTCCACATAATTCTATTCTGAGGGAATTTGTGGGCGGCAGCTGCTTCAATGTGTAAGCCTGCATTGACAAAAATAAAAAGAGATGGTAGAATACCAAAAGTAAGTAGAATAAATGGTCGCGGCTGGCAGACCGAAAGGTGCCAGACGAGGAAAGTCCGGGCTTCACAGGGCAGGGATGCCGGATAACGTCCGGTGGAGGCAACTCTAAGGATAGTGCAACAGAAATGAACCGCCAGTTTTACTGGTAAGGGTGGAAGGGCAGTGTAAGAGACTACCGCCTTTCTGGTAACAGAAGGGGCATATGTAAACCCCATCCGAAGCAAGACCGAACGAAAGCATATGGCGGCCCGTCAGCTTTAGGTAGGTCGCTGGAGCCTTTTGGCGACAAAAGGCCTAGATAGATGACCATTCACGACATAACCCGGCTTATCGTTCTGCTTATATGAAAACATATTTTAGATTGAAATGATTTGGACATAAAACAACCGCAGGCATTTAGATGTCTGCGGTTGTTTTGTGTAACAGGTGTTGGAGCGTGTTTTATACAGGTTCTAACGTCCGGCATATTTCTCTTCACAATATTTACAGCGGTAAACTTCTTTTTCCGGATCGGTTAATACGAAAACCTGATCCAGGCCCTGCTCAATGGAAGTAATGCAGCGGGGATTTTTGCATTTAATTACGTTGGTAATTTTTTCGGGAAGGGAAAGTGCTTTTTTGCTTACAATCGTTCCGTCTTTGATAATATTAATCGTAATGTTATGATCTATAAAACCAAGGATGTCCAGATCCAGTAAATCGATGGGACATTCTACCTTGATAATATCTTTCTTGCCCATTTTATTGCTGCGGGCGTTTTTGATAATCGCAACACAGCAGTCCAGTTTGTCCAGTCTCAGATAGTGATAGATAGACATGCTTTTTCCAGCTTCTATGTGATCCAGAACAAAGCCTTCACTTAATTGTCCGACGTTTAACATACTTCTACCTCCAATAATGTAAGAATTAATGCCATTCTGACATATACACCATATTGTACCTGTTTAAAATAGGCAGCTCTTGGGTCATCATCCACTTCTACTGAAATTTCATTTACTCTTGGAAGAGGGTGTAATACCAGCATATCCTCTTTGGCAAGTTCCATTTTCTGCTTGTCCAGAATATAGAAATCTTTCATACGCACATAGTCCTCTTCGTTGAAGAAACGTTCGCCCTGCACTCTGGTCATGTAGAGCAGGTCTAATTCCGGAAGGGCTTCCTCCAGGCGGACTACTTCTTTGTATTCCATATGATTTTGTTCCAGAACGTCTTCCCGGATATAGTCGGGCACACGCAGTTCATCCGGAGAAATGAGTACAAACCGGATACCGGTGTAGCGTACCAGTGCATGGATCAGGGAGTGGACGGTTCTGCCGAACTTTAAGTCTCCGCATAATCCAATGGTTAAATTGCCAAGGCGTCCTTTTAAGGAACGGATGGTTAACAGATCGGTAAGGGTCTGGGTAGGATGCTGGTGGCCGCCGTCTCCGGCGTTGATAACCGGAATGGAAGACTTCATAGAGGCAACCATAGGAGCCCCTTCTTTGGGATGTCTCATAGCGCAGATATCTGCGTAGCAGGAGACCATACGGATCGTATCGGCAACGCTTTCCCCTTTGGAAGCTGAGCTGGATGCGGCCGAAGAAAAACCAAGTACGTTACCGCCCAGATTCATCATAGCTGCTTCAAAGCTTAATCTGGTTCGGGTACTTGGTTCATAAAATAAAGTAGCCAGTTTTTTTCCTTCACATGCATGGGCATATTTCATTGGATTGGCTTCAATATCGTTTGCTAAATTTAAAATAGTATTTAATTCCTCCACGCTAAAATCTAAAGGACTCATTAAGTGTTTCATCGTTTTCTCCTTTCGCGCAATGAATATTTGCTTTTAATATCATATAATATATGGTATTGAATTTCAAGTTCTTTTTTTATGGATGGGTATGCCTGGTAAAAGTGATCTGCAGATATGGGAAGTGTGTTGAAGAACCGGAGGGGGCAGGGGAAAATTCTTTTGCAATTATAAGGCGTATGAGATATAATAGAGACAAAATTTATGAACAGCCGGAAGAATTTTACAATGGAATTCTGCCTGTATTTTGTTTGGTTAGGAACAGGCGGCGAAGGAGGTTATATGAAGTTTGTTGAGAAAAAAAGAATATTGTTTTTTGGACTGCCATGGACATTTACGAAATATACCATTACAAATGAATACATTACTGTGAATTCAGGGCTGTTGAATCACGAGGAGAATGATGCGTATATGTATAAGATTGTAGATGTGCGTCTGGATACCAGCCTGCTGGAGCGGATGTTTGGACTTGGTACCGTACACTGTTATGGCGGGGATGTAACGAATCCCACCCTGGCACTGGTACATATTAAAAATGCAAAACAGATTAAAAATTTTATTCTGGAAGCCTCGGAAGACCAGCGGATCAAACGCAGAACATTGAATACGATGGATGTGGCAGGAAGTTTTGACGGGGCACAGGCAAATGCGGACTGTGATTGTGGCTAAGGCGTGTTAGGAATTGCATTCTGACAGCTTTACGTTTCGGATTGTGTAGATTTGCAAAAAGGCTGTTACATCGTTTGCATGCAACAGCCTTTATCGTTTTAAGATTTTTTCATAGAGAAGCCCTGTGATAAACCACAAGGGAGCGTAGTCCAGTCTGATAACTCCTTTCACATTTAATTTTGCCTTACTGTAATCCCATGGGCACATACCGCGTTTTTTCAGGAATGCACCGGTTAAAAATTCGGTACTAAATATTGCCATGGTGTAGATGAATCCTCGGAAAACAGCGCTTCTTTTATTTATGCGCTTGTAAATAGGACCGATAAAAGCTGCACAGCCATAAATAGGGAACATCCAGATAGAGGATTTTCCGGTTAATTTGAGTTCTCTGCGCCGGAAGGACAGAAAGCCGGTCCAGAGGATTTCCAGACACCAGCCGCAGATGCCGCATTTAATAAAATTATTCTTCATAGTGGAGAGTATGTACCGAGTAAGTCAAAATTATTCATATTTTTTATAAAAAGGAATGGATTTTTGACTGTCCATTGGGGGTTCAGCAGCCCTGGCAGTCGCCAATTGGACGCGCCAGCGTATTCGTTTGGTACGTTGCTCGCGGGAATAAAGGGCTACATATAGAACAGGATGCCTGAGCGTGACAGCATTGGCGTCCGCATGTAAGGTACAAAGGGTAGAAGGATGAATAAAAAGCAAGTGACAGCTACAGATGTAGCAAATGCAGCGGGAGTATCCCAGGCTGCCGTTTCAATGATTTTGAACAAGAAATACAATGTATCGTTTTCCAGAGAGACCATTGAAAAGGTGGAAGAGGCGGCACGGACCTTAGGCTATTCCATGGAAAAGAAAGCAGCCAGACAGCAGACCGGAATGAAAGGCACGATATTTGTAATCTGCCCCAATTTAAACAATCCTTATTATGGGATGCTGATTGACGGAGTGGAACAGGCGGCACTAAAAAACCGCTTTGATATATTTGTCTGTCAGACAAACCGGAATCTGATCACGGAAGAAAAGTATCTGAAACGGCTTGAGAAGCTTAGTCCATCCGGTATCATTTATACCTGTATGCCGGCTTTTCCGGAGATGGTGAACCGCATTGCTAAAAAGATACCGGTGGTCTTTATCGGTGAAAAAAATAATGAATTATTAGTTGATTCCATCGAACTGGACAGCCGTAAACCGGGAAGTATGATAGCCAGATATCTGCTGGAGCTGGGACACCGGAGGGTTGGATACATATCTACCAGAGTCAGTGACAAGCAGCCAGCCAGACAGAGGCGCAGAGAAGGATTTACAGAAGAGTTTGAGAATGCAGGCAAAGACTGCCGGGTATTTATAAAGGAACCTGTTGAAGAACAGGGCATCACCGCCCTGCAGAACATGGATATGGAGTTTCAGACGGGATACCGGCTGGCTCTTGAGCTAATCAGAGAAGTACCGGATATTACAGCAATTGTGGGGCTGAATGATATGATCGCGCTGGGCATCCGGGATGCACTTTTACAGGAGAAGTATCGGATTCCCAAAGAGATATCGGTGGTTGGCTGCGACAATATACTGGCATCCGGGATGCGGGGCATTGATTTGACTACGGTGGATCACTATGCCGGAAAAAAGGGTGAGGATGCCTGTAAACTTCTGATGGAGAAAATGGAGCGCCGGAAGCGGGAGAAATCTGAAAAATATGAAATCACAGAT
Source organism: Clostridiales bacterium (assembly GCA_018365455.1). Lineage (GTDB taxonomy): Bacteria > Bacillota > Clostridia > Lachnospirales > Lachnospiraceae > Robinsoniella. Next base: position 26,824 of record JAGZJZ010000045.1, on the reverse strand, counting down.
CATGTGGTTCACAGAGTGGAATATGAACCACGCCTAATCATTCGCGGAACCTCTTCTTATGCTGTTTATAATTCAAATTATAAATAATAACAACTATTTATAATTTGAATCCGCTTTTGACAAACCAGAAAAAGTCGGGTACAGTATAACGAATAAGCAGTACCGGTAAAGCATTGTACGCAAAGCAGTACTGGTATCTTAAAATATCGGAAAGAAGGAGTCCATTATGAAGATAAAAGACTGGCAGGAATATTTAAACAGAGAAATCCCATGCAGCTGTAGTAAAAAACACCGCTGCGATATTGATGAAATATTGATTGAGGCAGGTGCAATTAAGAAACTTCCGGATATCTTATCCCGCTATGATTACAAAAATATCTGTGTGGTTTCGGATATTCATACGGAGGAGGTTGCAGGCAGGACAGTCTGCGCTTTGTTGGAGGAAAATGGATATCATTACGAAAAGGTAGTGTTTCCGGATGAGGAATTAATACCGGATGAACGAATCTTAGGCAGCCTATTGGTTGATTTACCCCAGGGTTGTGATTTGATTTTGGCTGTGGGATCGGGAACCATCAATGATTTGTGCAAATTTATCAGTTTTAAATTAAGCATCGATTATTTTATCCTGGCAACGGCACCTTCTATGGACGGATTTGCTTCTAATGTGGCTCCGCTGATTGTAAAAAATCTAAAGACAACCTATGAAGTGGGAAAACCCAAAGTGATCATTGGAGATCTGGATATTCTAAAAGAGGCACCGATTTCTATGATCGCAGCAGGGGCAGGCGATATCCTGGGCAAGTATGTATGTCTGACTGACTGGAAACTCGCTCATCTTATCACCGGAGAGTATTACTGTGCATATGTGGAATCCCTCATTCGCAGTTCCATTGAAGCGGTAGTTTCCGCAATACCAAAAGTCAGAGAGCGGGATGAAGAAGCAATCGGTTCCATTATGGAAGGGCTGGTTTTATCCGGTATCGCCATGAGTTATGTAGGAAATTCCCGCCCTGCTTCCGGAAGTGAGCACCACTTATCCCATTATTGGGAAATGATGTCATTATTCGGAGGCAGCCATGGGGCACTGCATGGCACAAAAGTGGGGATCGGTACGGTTTTGGGATTAAGAATGTATGAAAAACTGGGTGAAAAGCTGGACACCCTTAAGGAAAAGAAAGTTTCTTTGCATCAGGCAGCGTGGGAACAACAAATTATGGAGGCATATAAACAGGCAGCACCGCAGGTGATCCTGTTAGAACACCAGGTACATAAAAATGCAGACGATGCCGTTCACAGCCGGATAGAAGCATTTGGCAAGCACAGAGAAGAAATCCGAAAAATGATTGCTGCTTTGCCAAAATCAGATGCTATCGCAAATATGCTAAAAGAAATGGATGCGCCCAGCCAGCCGTCGCACATCGGAGTGGATCAAATCACTTTGAAAAACAGTGTCTTATATGCAAAAGAACTGCGTAACCGCTTTGGTTTACTGCAATTCTTATTTGATACCGGGGAACTGGAAGAAATGTCAGAATCAGCGGTGAGGGAATTTCCATGTCAGAATTAAGTAAGAAAAAATTGTTTCTGTTCGATATCGATGGCACTTTATCCGTAGGCGATACACTGTTTGACGGCTCCAGGGAACTACTGGAATACATTGAAAAGATTGGCGGAAGAGCTTATTATATTACCAATAATTCAACGAAAAGCAACGGAGATTATGTTGAAAAGTTTGCCAGGTGGAATCTCACTACAGAAGAAGAGCAGTTTGTCACATCCGGATATATGGCAATCCGTTATTTAAAAGAAAATTTCCGGGATCAGAAAATATTTGTTCTGGGCACAAAATCATACCTTACAGAACTGCGAAAGCAGGGTATCGTAGTTACGGAGGAAGTGGAAGATGACGTGACATGCGTTTTAGCGGCATATGACAGTGAGCTGAATTATCAGAAGCTGGAAAAAGCCTGTGAGCTGCTTTATCGAAAGGAAGTGGCTTACCTTGCCACCAATCCCGACCTGTGCTGTCCGGCACCCTTTGGATTTATCCCGGACTGCGGCGCTATCTGCAATATGCTGGAAGCAGCAGTCTACCGCAAACCCAGATATCTTGGGAAACCCAGCAGGGAAGTCGTGGAACTGTGCTTGAAACGATCTGGTTTTTCCAGAGAAGAAACCCTGGTGGTAGGGGACCGGCTGTATACGGATATTGCCTGTGGAATAGAGGGCAAAGCCCAGACCTGTCTGCTGCTCACCGGTGAAGCGAAGCGGGAAGATCTCCAGGATACCATCTATCCGCCGGATTATTGTTTCGGGACGGTAAGGGAATTGCTGGAATATATAGAATCTTAATGCTAGAGCGTTGCACAAATACGCTCCAAAGGACGGGTCCGGACAAAGAAGTACTGTAAAAAGCTTCTTTGTCCGGGCTCGTTCTTTATGTATAGATTTAAATCCCTAAAATCCGCACAATTTCATTGAATTTTGCTAAGAAATATAATATAATAAACAATTAAAGTAAGTAGAATTGTAACGTATCGGCAGGTCAGCGCATTTACTGCGGTGACTGTGAGAAATCCAGAGCGTGTATGAAAAATCATTCCCTTCATCTGCACGCCCCACTTTGCGGTATATTTGCCCCGAATTCAGGTTACAGAAGATACGAAAAGGATACGCAGAATTATATTATAATGATCAGATCATTATTTAAAAAATAGATTGGAGAATCATGAACTACGAAGAAGCAAGAGTATATTTAGACAATGCGGCTAAATACGGAAGTGTACTTGGTCTTGACAACATGAAGGAAATGCTCGCAAGGCTTGATAATCCCCAGGATGAATTAAAGTTTATCCATATTTCAGGAACCAATGGCAAGGGCAGCGTACTGGCATATCTGTCAACTGTCCTAAAGGAAGCCGGCTACCGGGTAGGACGTTATATTTCACCCACCCTGTTCCGGTACCGTGAAAGAATCCAGGTAAATGAGGTTTTTATTGAGAAGGATTCTCTGGCGGCACATGTGGCAGAAATAAAAGCGGTGGCAGATGCCATGGAAGAGGAAGGGCTTCCCCATCCTACTTCATTTGAGATTGAAACGGCGTTGTCCTTTTTATATTTCAAAGAAAAAAAATGTGATATTGTTGTTTTGGAAACAGGGCTTGGAGGATTGGACGACGCAACCAATGTGATCACAACCACGGTTATGGAGGTCATTGCATCGATTAGTATGGATCATATGGGGATACTTGGCGAAACCATTGCGGAAATTGCAGCTAAGAAAGCCGGTATTATAAAGCCGGATACCCTGGTAGTCACGATGCAGCAGAAGAAAGAGGCCATGCAGGTAGTACTAGATACTGCAAAGGAGAAAAACTGTCAAGTGATGATTGCGTCTCCCAAAAATGCAAAAGATATTCATTACGGGTATGAGGAACAATCTTTTACCTACGGAGGATATGACAATTTGAAGATCTCCCTGGCAGGTAGTTATCAGGTTGCCAATGCAGTGCTGGCAGTAGAAGCGGTAAATGGACTAATACGGCTGGGATACCGGATTACCCAGGAAGTTCTGCGCAGTGCATTTGCCCATACAAGATGGCCGGGGCGCTTTACCTTGATTCGCAGGGAGCCGGTATTCATCATTGACGGAGCACATAACCGGGACGCGGCACAGGTATTAAAAGAATCCATAGAACTGTACTTTCCGGATAAAAAAATATATTATATAATGGGTGTTTTTAAAGATAAAGAATACAGAGAAATATTAAAAACCACCGCTCCATATGCGGAAGCAATTATTACAATCGAAACTCCACATAACGACAGGGCACTGCCGGCACAGGAACTGGCAGCAGTGGCATCAGAGTACCATAAGCATGTAGAAGCAGCGGACAGTATGAAAGATGCACTTAAGAAGAGCCTGTCAATGGCGGGAAAAGACGATGTGATCATTGCCTTTGGTTCCCTTTCTTTTTTAGGAGAGATTACCAGAGATATGGGAGAAAGTGAGGATTTACGATAATGATAGATCAGGATAAAATCAAAGAAGGCGTCAGACTTATTTTAGAAGGAATCGGCGAGGACATCACAAGAGAAGGACTGATAGAGACGCCGGACCGTATTGCAAGAATGTATACGGAGATTGTAGGCGGAATGGAAGAGGATGCGGCGGAGCATCTTGGCAAACGCTTTCATGTGAAAAATAACGAAATGGTACTGGAAAAAGACATTACATTTTACTCTACCTGTGAACATCATATGCTTCCGTTCTTTGGAAAAGCACATATTGCATATGTGCCAAATGGTTCTGTGGTAGGACTCAGTAAAATTGCAAGAACGGTAGAAGTATTCGCAAAGCGCCTGCAGCTGCAGGAACAGCTGACTGCTCAGATAGCAGATGCATTTATGGATAACCTGGATCCCCAGGGAGTTATGGTAATGGTGGAAGCTGAGCATATGTGCATGACTATGCGGGGAATTAAAAAGCCGGGTTCCAAAACCGTAACGGTGGTTACCAGAGGTGTTTTTCAGGATAACGAAAAACTTCAGAATACGTTTTATCAGATGTTGAGGTAGGCAAAATAGATGGATCGGGTAAATGAAATATTAGTAAACCGGACCTACCGGGATTGTCTGGGAAAAATTCGTGTATGTGAAGCGGACCGGATCTTCTGCAAGCATGATATGGCACATTTTATGGATGTGGCAAGACTTGCGTATATCCTAAATCTAAGAGAAGGACTGAATATCAAAGAGGAGCGGATCTATGCGGCCGCTCTTTTACACGATATAGGGAGACACGAGCAGTATATGGACGGTACGCCTCATCAGGAGGCAAGTGCCAGGATTGCCCCCGGGATTTTAAAGGAGTGCGGTTTTACAGAGGCTGAGAGCATGGAGATTATAAATGCAATTGCCCAGCATAGAAACAGCGGGATCAAAAATGAAAAGAGTCTCGCAGGCATTATCTACCGGGCAGATAAGATGTCCAGAAGCTGCTACGGATGCCAGGCTGAAAAACAATGCAGCTGGAGTGCTGAAAAGAAAAATTTAAAAATAGAATTATAAATATTGCAGAACAGAATATAAAGGTGGTTAGAGACGGGATGAGAATAGGCAATCGAGAATTTGATGTAGATAAACATACTTATATTATGGGCATATTAAATGTTACGCCGGATTCCTTTTCCGATGGCGGAAAATGGAATGATGAGGATGCTGCACTAAAGCATGCTGAGGAAATGATTGAGGAAGGTGCCGATATCATCGATATCGGAGGAGAATCCACCAGACCGGGGTATACCCTGCTGTCTGATGAAGAAGAAATTGCACGTGTGGTTCCGGTAATTCAGGCTGTGAAAAGCCGTATTGATGTTCCGGTATCCATCGATACTTATAAAAGCCATGTAGCCAGAGCGGCACTGGAAGCAGGAGCAGATCTGGTAAATGATATCTGGGGCCTGAAGTATGATCAGGAACTGGCTGGGGTCATCGCTGAATATCAGGTGCCCTGCTGTCTGATGCATAACCGCAGGGAAGCAGACTATCAGGATTTTATGAAGGATATGCTACAGGATCTGAGAGAAACGATCTCCATAGCAAAAAAGGCTAGTATTCCAGACCAGAATATAATTTTAGATCCCGGCGTGGGATTTGGTAAGACGTATGAAAATAATCTGGAAGCGATCAACAGGCTGGAGCATATGCATGAACTGGGCTATCCGATCCTTCTTGGAACTTCCAGAAAATCAGTGATTGGACTGACCCTGGATCTCCCTGCATCTGAGAGATTGGAGGGAACCCTCGCCACAACCGTAATAGGTGTCATGAAAAAAGCTGCATTTGTAAGAGTACATGATATCCGGGCAAATGCGAGAATTATCAAGATGACTGAGGCAATTACCGGGCGTGCCGGAAGCGGGAGGAATACATGGACAAAATAAAAATCAAAGACCTGGAAATATACTGCCACCACGGTGTCTTTCCGGAAGAAAATACACTGGGGCAGAAGTTTGTTGTTTCGGCAACCCTGTATACGGATACCAGAGAAGCGGGAATGAATGATGACTTAACCAAATCCATCCATTATGGAGATGTGAGCCATTTTATTACGGAGTTTATGCAGAACCATACTTTTAAGCTTATTGAAACGGTTGCAGAAAAACTGGCGATGGAATTATTGATCGAGGTAGCCAATTTAAAAAAGGTGAAGCTGGAGGTTAAGAAGCCCTGGGCACCGGTTGGACTTCCCTTGGATACCGTAGCGGTGGAAATAAAGAGAGGGTGGCATACGGCTTATATTGCCATTGGATCCAATATGGGGGACAAGAGTTCCTATCTGCAGGGAGCCGTAAAATCCCTGGATGAACTCTACGGCTGCCAGGTAGAAAAAGTATCGGAACTGATTACCACAGCGCCTTATGGCGGGGTAGAACAGGATGAATTTTTAAACGGAGCACTGAAGCTCAAAACTCTTTTTACACCGCAGGAATTGCTGGAAAAGCTCCATGAAATAGAATTGGAAGCCGGCAGGGAGCGGGTAATCCGCTGGGGTCCCAGAACCCTGGATCTGGATATTCTGCTGTATGATGACATCATTTTGGATACGGAAGATCTGCACATTCCACATATTGAAATGCATTTAAGAGACTTTGTATTGGAGCCGATGGTTCAGATTGCGCCATATAAGAGACACCCGCTGCTAAAGAAAACAATGGAACAGTTAAAGGGAGAATTAAATGACTGATTTAACAGAATTAAGAGATGAGATTGACCGTATTGACAAGGAAATGGTTGCATTGTTTGAAAAAAGAATGAGTGTCAGCAGCCAGGTTGCGGAATACAAGATTGATACCGGTAAGAAAGTATTTGATAAAGCAAGAGAAGCATCCAAAATAGAAGCAGTTACCCAAATGACCCACAATGACTTTAATAAACATGGCGTGGAAGAGTTATTCCAGCAGATCATGGCTATGAGCCGGAAATTGCAATATCAGCTTCTGGCACAAAAAGGTGCAGTGGGAAGACTGCCGTTTATCGAAGTGGAAGAGATCCAAAAAGAGAATATAAGGGTGGTATTCCAGGGAGTGGAAGGGGCATACAGCCATGCCGCCATGAAGGAGTATTTTGGAGACAAGGTAAATGCTTTTCATGTGGAAACCTGGAAAGATGCCATGGAAGCAATTGCAGAAGGCTCTGCAGATTATGCGGTTCTTCCAATCGAAAATTCTACAGCCGGAATCGTAAATGATATGTATGACCTGCTGGTAGATTTTGAAAATTATATTGTGGCTGAGCAGGTGATCCGCTGTGAACATAAGCTGCTCACGGTTCCGGGTACAAAGCTGGAAGAAGTAAAAACCGTCTATTCCCATCCCCAGGGGCTGATGCAGTGCAAGCAGTTCTTAGACCAGCACAGAGGTTGGAAACAAGTTCCGCTTGACAATACGGCAGTAGCGGCTAAGAAGGTTTCGGATGACCGGGATAAAACTCAGGCAGCCATAGCCAGTGCCTTTGCCGGTGAATTTTTTGAACTGCAGGATATGGGCGTTCAGGTATGCTACAACGAAGTCAATTCCACCAGATTTATTATTGCCACCAACCAGAGGATCTTCCGAAAGGATGCGGATAAAGTCAGCATTTGTTTCGAAGTGCCTCATAAGAGCGGTTCCCTGTATAACATGCTTTCTCATTTTATTTACAATAATCTGAATATGAGCAAAATAGAATCCAGGCCCATACCGGGCAAAAACTGGGAGTACCGGTTCTTTATTGATTTTGAGGGGAATTTAAGTGACAGTGCAGTAAAAAATGCCTTGCGGGGTATTCGTGAAGAAGCAATCAATATGAAGATATTAGGAAATTATTAGAGTTAAAGGAATTTCAATCATGCGCTGGGGCGTGCAGATGACGGGAATGACTTTTCAAACACGCTCTAAAGAAAGGCAAGGCAGTTAAAATGGCAGGAGTAAATGAATTAATTGTATACAGAAACTTTGAGCAGGGACAGGTACTGGAGGATATGACCTGGATTATGGAGCATTTTAATAATGAATATTATAATGCGGAGGATATCCGGGCGTTATTTTATGACTGCATACACGGTTTGGTAGAACTGGCGGGCAGCTATGGGTTTTCAAAAAATCTCTGGCATAATTACCTCACCTTTCTGCTGGTAAATAATGAAAATACCTTTAGCACAGCCTGTGAGATTGTAGGACCCGTGGATGGCAGTATCAATGCCTTAGTGCGTCATGATTTTGAAATCATTAAGGAGCTGTTTGATTATGATTTTGGTCCGGTGGAAAAATATCTACAGGTGAACTGCTTTGGTTTTATCAGTAATTACCAGAATATTAATGAAAACAGCAAAATGTTCAATAAAAGAATTCGGGACCGCATCTGCGATCTGAGCGTAAAGCTTGGAAATGCCAGAAGCATTGATGAATTCATGGAGGATATGACTACCTTTTACAAAGACTTCGGCGTAGGTAAGCTTGGTCTTCATAAAGCGTTCCGCGTGGCACATGAAGAAGATGGGGTACATATTGTGCCCATTACCAATATTGCCCATGTACATCTGGACGATCTGGTAGGATATGAAATTGCAAAAAAGAAACTTATTGATAATACGGAGGCGTTTGTCCAGGGCAGAAAAGCAAACAACTGCCTGCTGTTCGGAGATGCCGGCACCGGAAAATCTTCCAGTATCAAAGGCATATTAAATCAGTACTATGATCAGGGGCTGCGCATTATTGAAATATATAAACACCAGTTCCAGGATTTAAATGAAGTCATTGCCCAGATCAAGAATCGAAATTATAAGTTCATCATATATATGGATGATTTATCTTTTGAAGAGTTTGAGATTGAGTATAAATATCTGAAGGCTGTAATCGAGGGAGGTCTTGAGAAAAAGCCGGATAACATACTGATCTATGCCACCTCAAACCGCAGGCATCTGGTACGTGAACAATTCAGTGATAAAGAGGGCCGCAGAGATGACCTTCATTCATCCGATACGGTACAGGAGAAGCTGTCTCTGGTATACCGGTTCGGCGTTAAGATTTTCTTCTGTGCTCCGGACAAAAAAGAATTTCAGAAGATTGTCCGGACACTGGCAGAGCGATATCATATAAATATGAAAGAGGAAGATCTGCTGCTGGAAGCAAATAAATGGGAACTGCAGCATGGCGGTCTGTCAGGACGTACAGCACAGCAGTTTATCGATTATTTATTAGGTCAGATACAGGATTAAACACAAACTATATGGGGGTGATATCGTGACTATGGCAACTTATGCTGCAATTGATGTGGGATCTTATGAAATAGAAATGAAGATTTTCGAACTTTCATCCAGGCGGGGAATGCGTGAAATCGACTGCATCCGCCACCGGATGGAATTGGGGAAGGATGCTTACCGCACAGGGAAGATCAGTGTGGAACTGGTGGAAGAACTCTGCAGTGTACTGCAGGATTTCCTACTGATCATGAAAAGCTACCGTGTAGACGCTTTTCGTGCCTGTGCCACCAGTGCAGTCCGGGAAACCAAGAATAAGTTAATTATGCTGGACTATATCGAAAAACGCACCGGCATTAAAATTGAAGTCCTGGGAAATTCAGAGGAACGATTTCTGGATTACAAATCGATTGCATCCAGAGAAGCGGAATTTGCAAATATTATTCAAAAAGGAACTGCCATTCTGGATGTGGGAGGCGGCAGTATGCAGATTTCCCTGTTTGATAAAGACAGCCTGGTAACCACACAGAACATCCGCCTTGGCAATATGCGTATCCGGGAACGTCTGTCCGATATGGAAAATCAAACGCCTCATATGGAAGTTCTCATCGAAGAACTGATTAACAATGAGGTACTGGGTTTTAAGAAGTTATATTTGAAGGAAAGAGAGATCCAGAATGTAATTCTCATTGGGGACTATATTTTGGATCTTACCAAAAAATCCTTTTTGACAAAAGAAGAATTTTTGACTCTTTATGATACCGTGATCTGTAAATCACCGGAGGATATAGCAGAGACATATGAGATTCCCTATGAAAGTGCATCTCTGATTATTCCATCGGTCATCATCTATAAGCGCCTGTTAGAAGAAATGGAAGCAGAGGCCATCTGGGTGCCCGGCGTTTCCCTGTGTGACGGCATGGCATATGAATTTGCACAGAAGAATAAAATAATCAAATCACTTCATAATTTTGACAATGATATTATTGCCGCTGCCAGAAATATCTCCAAACGGTACCAATCCAACAAAGGACACATTAAAGCCCTGGAAGATCTTGCAATACCCATTTTTGATAAATTGAAAAAAGTCCATGGTATGAATGCCAGGGACCGGCTGCTCCTTCGGATTGCGGTGATACTTCATGGTTGCGGAAAGTACATCAGCCTCTCAAACGTTGCGGAATGTTCTTACAGTATCATTATGGCAACAGAGATTATCGGCCTCTCTCATGTAGAACGGGAAATCATCGCAAATGTGGTAAAATATAATACCATGGATTTCTCTTATTACGATGTGACAGAAGGACGGATAACGGAGATCAGCAAAGATGAATACTTAAGGATTGCCAAGTTAACCGCTATTCTCCGTGTAGCGAATGCTCTTGACCGCAGCCACAAACAGAAGTTCCGGGATGTCAGGCTGGCGTTTCGGGAAAATGAATTATTGATTATCGCAGAAACCCAGGAAGATATCACATTGGAAAAGGGACTGTTTCAGGAAAAAGCTGATTTTTTCCAGGAAGTATTCAGCGTGCGGCCAGTGATTAAACAGAAAAAATTAATGTAACAGGGGGGAGACAGATGGAACAAATCGATTATACAAAACCTGAATTTTATACCAACCGGGAATCCAGCTGGGTAGGATTTAATGACAGAGTCCTGAGCGAAGCCAGGGATAAATCCCTTCCGTTATTCGAACGGTTGAAATTCTTAAGTATTACAGCATCCAACCTGGATGAATTTTTTATGATCCGTGTGGCATCTTTAAAAGACATGGTGCATGCCGGTTATACGAAAAAAGATATCGCAGGCTTAACGGCCACCGAACAGATCGACATGATTTTAGATGAAGTGCATGAGTTGGTAAACTTACAGTACTCCACTTATAACCGTTCTCTTTTGCCGGCTTTAAAGCAGCAGGGACTGGAAGTAGTAGTCTGCCATGAGGATTTAAGCAAAGAACAGGGTGCATTTGTTGATCAGTATTTTGAAGAAAATGTCTATCCGGTACTGACTCCAATGGCTATGGATTCTTCCAGGCCATTTCCTTTGATCCGTAATAAATCTTTGAATATCGGGGCATTGATTTCAAAAAAGGGAGAGACGGAGTTTGCTACGGTTCAGGTTCCTTCCGTACTGCCCAGGATTATCCGCCTGCCGGAGGGGAAAAAGGGAGAAAAAAGGGTAATCCTTCTGGAAGAAGTCATTGAGCGTAATATCCAGAAGCTGTTCTTAAATTATAACGTAATCTGTGCCCATCCCTACAGAATCATGCGAAATGCAGACTTAACCATTGATGAAGATGAGGCTGCAGACCTCTTAAAAGAAATACAGCGCCAGCTGAAAAAGCGCCAATGGGGTGAGGTCATCCGCCTGGAAATCGAAGATAAGATGGATAAACATCTCCTGAAGGTGTTAAAGAAAGAATTTGGCATTAAAGAAGAAGAGATCTTTACCATCAATGGTCCCCTGGATCTGACTTTCCTGATGAAAATGTACGGACTGGACGGATTCGACCATTTGAAATATGAATCCTATCATCCCCAGCCTGTTCCCGATATGATGGGTGACGAGGATATCTTTACCCAGATCCGCAGTGGAGATATTCTGCTCCATCATCCATTTATGACCTTTAATCCGGTAGTAGACTTTGTGAAGCAGGCGGCAAAAGATCCTGATGTTCTGGCTATTAAGCAAACACTATATAGGGTCAGCGGAAATTCACCGATTATCGCTGCGCTCGCACAGGCTGCTGAAAACGGCAAACAGGTATCGGTTCTGGTAGAATTAAAAGCCCGTTTTGATGAAGAAAATAATATTGTATGGGCGAAAATGCTGGAGAAAGCCGGGTGCCATGTAATCTATGGACTGGTGGGATTAAAGACTCACAGCAAGATTACTCTGGTGGTCCGCAGAGAAGAAGACGGAATCCGCCGTTATGTCCATCTGGGAACCGGGAATTACAATGATGCTACGGCAAAGTTATATACTGACTGCGGACTTTTGACCTGTTCAGAACCCATCGGGGAAGATGCTACGGCTGTATTCAATATGCTTTCCGGTTATTCTGAGCCAAAGAGCTGGAATAAGCTGGCAGTGGCGCCGATCTGGCTGAGAAACCGATTCTTAAAACTGATTCGGCGAGAGACCAGAAATGCGTTGGAAGGGAAACCGGCACATATTATCGCTAAAATGAATTCTCTATGTGATAAAGATATTATTGCAGCCCTTTATGAAGCATCGGCGGCTGGCGTAAAAGTTGATCTGATTATTCGGGGAATCTGCTGTCTGAAGGTAGGGATTCCGGGTGTGAGTGAGAATATTACGGTTCGTTCAATCGTAGGCAACTTTTTGGAACACAGCCGTATCTTCTATTTTTACCACAATGGGAGCAAAGAGGTCTATATGGGAAGTGCGGACTGGATGCCCCGTAACCTGGATAAACGTGTGGAAATCCTCTTCCCCGTTGAAAGTGAGCGTCTGAAGATGGAAGTGATTCACATTCTCCAGATTCAGCTGGAAGATAACGTGAAAGCACATATTTTACAGCCGGACGGAAGCTATGAAAAAGTGGACAGAAGAGGCAAGGTTAAAATGAATTCCCAGGAATATTTTTGTGAAGAAGCAGTGGAGAGAGCGGCAAAACCAGAAGACGTTGTGAAAGACCGGGTATTTATTCCGGCTGAACCTATTGACAGCTGAATATAAAAAGGGGATTTTGTATTGAAAGAGCTTTAAATATGGATTTGATATTGAAGGAGATTTAAGAAGTGGATTCGGTATCGAAGAGCTTTAAAAGTGGATTTCGTATTGTCAAGATTTAAAAACGTGATTCGATATTGAAAGAGCTTCAAAAAGTGGATTTCATATAGAAAGTGCTTAAAAATAGATTTCGCATTGAAAGAAAAGAGTTTAAAAGTATGATTTAATTTAAAAAAGCAGGAAATAGGGAGCACATATCAATCCCTAAATCCTGCTTTTTTGTTAATACAAGAGAAATTTTTCAATCACTTCAGCAATACCGTCATGGTTATTGTCTTTTTGCGTTATGTAGTCTCCATATTTTTTTATATCTTCGGCTGCATTTTTCATAACGACGCCGATTTCCGCTGTTTCCAGCATTGAGATATCATTAGGAGCGTCTCCGGCAGCGATTGTGTTGCATTTGGGGATGCCCAGGATACCGCATAATACTTCAATAGCATGTCCTTTTGACATTCCTGGTGCCACAAACTCCAGGTACTGGGGACAGGAAAAGATATATTCCGTCTTCCCGGCTGCCCAATCTGCAACGGATTCCTGGAAATGCACCAGTTTATCATGATTTTCATAGTCAATAACGATTACTTTCCCAGGCTCCGTGGTTAATTCCGTCATGACATCCGGTACAATTCTGGAGGTCAGGTTCGTAAGAGATTCGTATCTGTGCAGTGCAGGAGTATCGTGTTCTGAGAGAATATGGGTGTCTGAATAGGTTTGGGAATGCAGTCCCTGTGCGTGTGCAGCATCTAAGAGATAGCGGACATAGTCAAGGGGAAGCGTTTCTTTATAAACCGTTTTTTTATGATATAAGTCATAGATTTCTGCGCCGTTAAATGCAATTGCATAGCAGCCGTCCTGTGTTAAACCCAGTTCTTTGGAAAGTACAATCGCGCTGGCTAGAGGACGTCCGGTGGTAATTACAATCTTATGTCCCTGCTTTAATGCCTTTTGGATAGCTTTCTGGTTGCCTGGGGTAATTTCTTTGTCATCATTTAATAGGGTACCGTCCAGGTCCAAAAATAAGATTTTCGTTTTCTTTTCATTTTCCATAAAATCTTCCAGTGCTTCATCGCTGTCACTGATCCAGATATCTTCCTCAGCAGCCGTCAATCCCAGATATTCACGTAAGGTACGCGTATCATCACTGAAATTCCACTTGCTGGTATAATCGAAAATTTCATCAAATTCAATTGACCCGTTCATATATAATTCACGAAATGTCATAATTCCTCCATTTGGATGCCTGCGGGCACCTGCTTATTTGTTGGGTATAAAAAATACACTCTGAAAATTATTATACCTAAAAGTGGAGGAGAAGACAAGGAAAATGAAATGAAAAAAGTTTTTCAAAACATGTGGATTACCCCGTGGGGGTATGTGATAACTTATGGAATGACTCAGAAACGGTTCGAAGATTCCACCCGCTTGTATTCTCGCTCAATAGGGGGTATACTAAAAAGGACAAAAAAGCATATTTAAGACGTGGGTAGAGTAACAGAAAGGCGTATTGCAGTTCTGCCTGCAGTACGAAAGGTAATGCAAATGAAATATATAGATTTACATGTACATTCCAATTGTTCTGACGGCACTTTTACGCCGGCAGAGTTAGTAGATTATGCGGTTCGGAAAAATCTGGCGGCATTTGCGCTGACGGACCATGATACTACAGCGGGGCTGGAAGAGGCATTTGAAGCAGCCAAAGAAAAAGAAATAGAAGTAATTCCAGGGATTGAGTTTTCTACAGAATATATGGGGCGGGATATCCATATTGTGGGATTGGAATTCGATTATAAAAGTCCTGTATTTATAAGCCAGACCCGGAGATTCCAGGATTCCAGGGATATACGTAACCGGAAAATGATACAGAAACTGCGGGAGGGTGGAATTGATATTACCTGGGAGAAGATGAAGGAGCGGTATCAGGATGCAGTATGGACAAGGGCTCATTTTGCAAGTTATCTTTTAGAATGTGGCTATGTGAAGGACATGCGCGATGCATTTAAGAATTATATCGGAGATGATTGCCCTTACTTTGTTCCCCGGGAAAAAGTGACACCTGTCCAAGCTGTCCGTCTGATCCGACAGACCGGAGGAATTCCGATCCTTGCACATCCGCTTCTGTATCATTTAAAAGAAGAAGAGATGGATACCCTGTTAGAGGAATTGAAAAAAGCGGGTCTCATTGGAATTGAAGCTATATATTCCACACACGCTGGGTTCGATGAAAGTACGGTTCGGCGCATGGCACGTCTGCATGGACTTCAAATCAGCGGCGGTTCTGATTTTCATGGTTCCCGTAAGCCTGGTATCGACCTGGGATGCGGAAGAGGTAATCTTAAAATATCCTATGATATTCTTAAGCAGTTGCGTGAGGCACGGGAAAAATAGTCAAAAACCCCGCTGCAGTCGCCAAATGGACGTGCCAGCGTGTCCGTTTGGCTCGTTGCCCGCGGGAATAAAATAAAAATAAATAAAAAAAGGTAATTGACAAATCCTATGATATAGACTATGATATTTACATACCCCATAGGGGTATATGGAAGGAGGAATAGATATGAAGACAGAAGTCTATATCATAAAAGGAATGACGTGTGCATCCTGCAGCAGCGCAGTTGAAAGGGTTACCAGAAAGATGGATGGTGTAACGAGAAGCGATGTCAATCTGGCAACCAATAAGATGACCATTGAGTATGAAGAAGAGAAGGTATCGCCGGAAGATATCATGAACCGGGTGGAACGGGCAGGCTTTGCGGCGGAACAGGAAGTTTTAAAAGATGAAAAGAAAGTAAAGGAAGAAAAAGAGGAGCGGGAAGAAGCATCTCATAAGATCAAACGTAGACTGATAATCAGTATTGTACTTGCGGTTCCCCTGCTTTATATTTCCATGGGGCATATGATCCCGTTCCCGCTGCCACTGCCGGGATTCCTGGATATGCATGAACAGCCCCTGAACTTTGCATTAGCGCAGTTGATTCTTACCACATTTATATTAATCTGCGGAAGAAAATTTTATATAATCGGATTTAAAACATTATTTCGAGGACATCCAAATATGGACTCTCTGGTGGCAATCGGTACGGGAAGTGCCTATATTTACAGCCTTGTGATGACGGCATTAATACCATCATCCCATATGTACGTAGAGCGTCTGTATTATGAATCAGCAGCGGTAGTTGTAACACTTGTAATGCTTGGTAAATATCTGGAGAGCCGCAGTAAAGGAAAGACGTCGGAAGCAATTCAGAAATTAATGGAACTGGCTCCTGATGTAGCAGTGGTATTACGGGACAAAACGGAAATGGAAATTCCCACAACGGAAGTAAAAAAAGGTGATCTGTTATTGATCCGTCCCGGCAGCCGAGTTCCTTTGGATGGAGTGGTGGTCAGCGGAAGCAGCAGCGTGGATGAATCTATGCTGACCGGAGAAAGCATTCCGGTAGAGAAAAGTGCTGGCAGTGAAGTGATTGGCGGCAGTATAAATTATAACGGATCCATGCAGGTAGAAGTAACCCATACGGGCAGTGATACTACATTGGCTAAAATCATTAAACTGATGGAAGATGCGCAGGGCAAGAAAGCGCCAATATCCAAACTGGCAGATACCGTGGCGGGGTATTTTGTACCGGCAGTTATTGTAATTGCAGTTGTTGCAGCAATTATCTGGGCTTTGGCTGGGCATGATCTGGCGTTTGTTTTAACCATATTCGTATCCGTATTAGTAATTGCATGCCCATGCGCCCTGGGACTGGCAACACCTACCGCAATTATGGTTGGTACAGGGCTTGGTGCCAAGTACGGAATCCTGATTAAGAGCGGGGAAGCTTTAGAAATCACCCATAAAATTGATGCCGTTGTTCTGGATAAGACAGGAACCGTTACAGAAGGAAAACCAAGAGTTGTTGAAATCGTAAGCCCTGATATGGACGCAGAGGAATTGCTGCGGATTACGGCATCCTGTGAGCGGGATTCCGAACATCCTCTGGGAAGAGCAATCGTAGAAGATGCGAAAAACAAAGGGATTGCATTAACAGAGCCGGAAGCATTTGAAAGCATTACCGGAAAAGGAATTAAAGCAGAATTTGCAGGAGATGAAGTATATATTGGAAATGAACGGATGATATCAGACCTGGGGATCGATCTGGGCAGTATGAAGCAGTCAGCAGATTCAATCGCAGATAAAGGCCAGACACCAATGTTTGTAGTAATTGGAGGGGCGCTTAAAGGGATTGTCAGCGTAGCCGATACCATGAAGGAAACCAGTACCAAGGCAATTGATGATATGAAGAAACTGGGGATCACCGTGACCATGCTTACAGGCGACAATAAACGAACGGCCCAGTATATTGGAAAACAGGCACACGTGGATCATGTAATTGCAGAAGTACTTCCTGGTGATAAAGCAGCAGTGGTAGCCGACCTGCAGAAACAGGGCAAAAAAGTCATGATGGTTGGAGACGGCATCAATGATGCTCCTGCACTGGTGCAGGCTGACGTGGGAACTGCAATCGGAAGTGGCAGTGATATTGCTATGGAATCCAGTGATGTGGTATTAATGAGATCAGATCTGCAGGATGTATACCGGGCTATCAAACTGAGTAAAGCCACAATCCGGAATATCAAAGAGAATCTGTTCTGGGCATTTATTTTTAATACCATTGGAATTCCGGTGGCAGCCGGTGTATTGTATGCATTTGGCGGACCGCTGCTGAACCCTATTTTTGCAGGGCTTGCAATGTCCTTCAGTTCCGTTTTCGTAGTCAGCAACGCGCTTCGCCTGAAACGGCTGAAGTTATAAAAAAGATGAAGAGGTGGACAGATGAGCGAAGAAATATGTAATTGCGAAAAACATAAGCATAGGGAAGATAAGGAATATAAGGATCTGGTTCACCGTCTGAACCGTATCGAAGGGCAGATACGGGGAATTAAGAACATGGTGGAAGAAGAGCGGTATTGTGTGGACATTTTAACACAGGTTTCCGCCATCCAGTCAGCGCTGAACAGTTTCAATAAAAGCCTGCTGGCAAATCATATTAAATCCTGTGTGGTAGAAGATATACGGGGTGGAAATGACGAAGTAGTGGATGAATTGTGTAAAACCATTCAGAAGCTCATGAAATAGAAATTCTAAAATGAATTTATAGATAAAAATAATAATGAAAAAGGAGTGTAAATAATGACAGTATTAAAAGTAGAGGAAATGCATTGCGAAAAATGCGTAGAAAGAATCAGTAAAGCTTTTGACAAGGCAGGACTTACCTATGAAGTAAACCTGGCAGATAAAACAGTTTCCATTGACGGATGTGACAAATGTATTGCTGCCGCAAAAGAAATTCTGGATGATCTGGGTTTCTAGAACGTACTTTTGTATTATTTTCTGACAAACGTACATCACAGTTGGTGAAAGATTTGCCCCGGATGAAGACCGACAAGCGTGCTATGTAACCTGAATTCGGGGCAAATGTTGAGATAAGGCAGAAAAAGAAGGGATTCTTATATGAATGAATCACTTCTTTTTTAATCGTTATAAGTATGCACATCTGTATGGAACAATTAAAAATGGAAGAGGTGGCGAAATTGAAGCACAAAGCGAAAAAGGAAGACAAGATCAAAATTATCCACAGCACAGAATTTGATGATTTCAACGATGGAGATATTCTGATTGTCAATGACACCTGGTACGGCGGTGTCTGGGCGAAAGATAAAGCTGGAGTATCCGTGGCTGTGAATGAGGATGCTTATGAGATTTTAGAAGCGGCAACATGTAACAAAGCAGCAGAAAAGAAAAATCAGGATGCAGTGGTAATGGGTCAGTTTACAATCATGCATGGAAATGAATGGATGCAGCCGGAGAAAATCAAAAATCTGCTGGATCAGACTTATTGGGCAAACGCCAGGGATATGGAAACCATAAAAAAGTCAATTGACAATTCTCTGTGTTATGGAGCATTTCGCATTGACAATGGGGAACAGATTGCATTTGCACGTGTGCTGACAGATTATGCCACGACCTTTTATCTTTGCGATGTGGTGGTAGATGAACAATACCGGGGAGCTGGCATAGGGAAGGCTTTGCTTACGGCAATCCAGGAAAATGAGGAAATATCCTCTTTGCGAGGAATATTGGCAACACAGGATGCCCATGAATTTTATAAGCAGTTCGGTTTTGTGGATGAGGACAGAACTTTTATGGGAAAGCCCAGAATAGCACCCGATAAAAAGGAGGAAGATTAGCATGCAGGAGTGCATTAATGGAATACAACTCCATTATGAAGTGGGAGGAGAGGGAAAGCCGGTCATCATGCTTCACGGCTGTGGATGTGATTACCGGTTAATGTCCGGATGTATGGAACCGGTATTCCAGGGGCATCAGGGATATCAGCGTATCTATATAGATTTACCCGGGATGGGAGAGACAAATGCCCCGCTTTCAGCCGGAAGTTCGGATCAGATACTGGAAACTTTAATAGCATTTATTAAGAAAATGACGAAAGGTTCTTTCCTGATTGCGGGAGAATCCTATGGGGGCTATCTGGCAAGGGGGATTGTGACCAGGTTATACAAGGATATAGACGGGCTCCTTATGATTTGTCCGGTGATCGTTCCAAAGCATAGCAAGCGTAATGTGCCGGAAAAAGCAGCCTTGATGTATGATGAAACATTTTTAAGGGGACTCTCTCAGGAAGAAAGAGAAGCTTATTGCGGATATGCAGTAGTTGCAAACCAGGATGTCTATCAGCGTTTCCGGGATGACATTCTTCCAGGCCTGAAAATGGCAGATACACCTTTTATAGAAACGCTGCAGAATAACTATGCTTTTTCCTGGGATATAGATAGGATAAGCCGAGAATTAAAATTTGAGAAACCCGTTCTATTACTTGCCGGGCGTCAGGATAACTGCGTAGGATATGAGGATTTATGGAACATCATGGGAGATTACCCCAGGGGAACATTTGCTGTACTGGATATGGCGGGGCATAATTTGCAGATTGAGCAGCCGGGGTTATTCCATTCACTTGTGAAGGAGTGGATACAGAGGACAGAAGTAAGCAGTACATAAATCGGAAATCAATAAGTGAAAACTAAGCCAAAAAGTATCTTTTCTTTCTAGGGGAGAAGATACTTTTTGGCTTAACTTCATGGAAGTATGTTATTATTTGTTCAATAAGTAGATGGATAAATTCAAGTATGCTGCAAATATGCACCATAGAAGATATGGGATCTGCAAATAAGCAGCCAAAGGATCGATTTTGTAGAATTTCATGATCATTACAATAATAACTGCAATTAATAGGAGCAACCAGACAAAAGCGAATAAGTAAAGCTGCAGGTTAAAAAAGATCAGACTCCAGAAAAAATTAAGAGTTAGCTGCAATGCATACCAAAATAATGCATTTTTTGTATCTTCACTACCGGAAGTAATGATAAGATAGCAGGAAATTCCCATTAAAATATACAAAATAGTCCATACAATGGGAAATATTGCACCGGGAGGGCTGACAGATGATTTATTCAGCATTTCATAGGCAGCTGATGGGCCGCGGGTCAGCAGGGCGGATATCTGCCCGACTGCCAGCGGAATTAAGATGCTGATCCATAATTTATCAAATTTAATCTTCATATTTTAATCCTGTTTCTTTCAATATATGTAGCAAATGTTGTATATATGAAGGAAATATGGAAGAAACTCCTGTCTGAAAGGTAAACAAGGGATTATAAAAAGATTATGGAGTAATTATAGAAAATGAACAGATAGTAATATATTTGAGCAAAAAAATAAGCGGGTGATGGGAATCGAACCCACGTATCCAGCTTGGAAGGCTGGTGTTCTACCATTGAACTACACCCGCATAAAAGTCGGGGTGACAGGATTCGAACCTGCGACCTCCTGGTCCCAAACCAGGCGCTCTAGCCAAGCTGAGCCACACCCCGTAATAAAGTTTTTCGCTTTTTGTTAACCAGCGAACGAATATTATGTTATCATACCTTGAAAGTAAATGCAAGCAATTTTTTATATTATTTCCAAAATTAATAAATTAATGAAATTAGTCAGATAAGTACATTGGAAATCCTTTAAAATAGATGGCTGGAATATTTTTTATGATAAAAACCCAGATAAGTTAACTATTGATATATATACATCTGTCTTTAAGGAGTGTAGAATATAATCAATTCCAGCATATAAAAGCAGGTATAACCAGCAGCAAAATTTATGGAGGTGACAGCATGACGGTAAATGAATCGGTAACTATTATATCAGATCAGATGAAACGGGCCTTGTGGGAAGTAAAAAATGTAATTGACTGTATACCGGAGGAGTCATGGAATAAAAAATATTGTGAAATGCCTTTGTGGAAACATGTATATCATATGCTTCATTCATTGGATCTTTGGTTTATCAACCCCAGAGACGACCAGTTTCGGGAGCCATCCATACATGAAAAAGATCTGAATAACCTGGATGTGGTCTCTGAAAAAGAATTAACACGTATTGAAATAGATTCTTATTATGCCCGGACAGAGATAAAGATTCGACAGTACCTTCTTGTATTAAAAGAGGAAGAACTGTTGGCGTACCCCGAATCCTGTGAATATAACAGATTCACGCTGATTATTGCACAAATCAGGCATTTCACACGCATATGGGCATGATTATGGGGTTTATCATAGCAGATACGAATTTATGGCCCCGGGTTCTTGGGCTGGAGGGAATCATACCCGATGGCAATTACGACAAATATTTTTGAAACTAATGACAACTGCAGATTACCTGGGAACGACGGAAAGCCAATTAGGATAAATATTATTGAAACTACATGACAGATTTCTCTGTAATGCCAGCAGCTATTTTTAACAGAAACGATTAAAACATTGCGTAACTGCCTCGGGGCGGTTGCCAATGCTGCAGCACAATTCAATGATGAATTATTAAATAGAGTTTTACGCCCCCTTACCTGTGTGAGGGAGTTTTAATTTTCATGGTTGACTTATCTAAAAAATTAGACTATAATAAATTTATAGACAAAAGGAGATGAATATATGGATATAGCAAAGTTAATACTCAATCCGGCAAGGCTCCGTATCATGCAGTACATTCGCCTGCATGGCAGTGTCCGGACATCGGATATAGTTGAATATCTGAAGGAAATACCCCGTGCAACAGTGTATCATCATGTTAAGATTCTGGAAGATAATAAAATTATTACTGTGGTGCAGGAAAATAAAGTGAGAGGTACACTGGAAAAGGTTTATGCCATGAATGAAGACGATGCACAAATGGAAGGAGAGACGTCTGTTGCTCTTTCTACCGCATTTCATATGGAGTTAATGCAGGAAATGAATGAGTATTTAAGCGGGGATGACCCGGATTGTAAGAGAGACCAGGTTTGGTTTACAACAGGTCTGCTTCATATAACCGATGAAGAGTACAAGCATCTGGTGCGGGATATTGGAAATCTGTTAAAACCGTACATAGAAACAAGCACGGAAGCCGACCGGCCTCTGCGAAAACTTTCCATTATTTCTGCACCGCCCATAGAAGGCAAAACGAAGAGCAATAAAAAGAGTGATGATACGGGTGATAATAGGAATGATAATAAAAATGATCATTAAGAATGATAATAAGAATAATAAACCGAAAGCTATACTGGTAGATAAATAAAAGATAAGAAGACGTTAAACAGAATGTCTAAAAGGAGAATATTACATGAAATTTCATGAGTTTGGAGAACAGAACAGTCCGCATATCATGATGATCCACGGCGGTGGAAATTCCTGGTGGAATTATTTGCGTCAGGCCCGTATTTTATCGGATCGATACCATGTGATCCTTCCCACAATGGACGGTCATGGAGAGGAATATGCTGAAAAATACATATCTACGGAAGATACAGCGGACAAGATGATGGCTTATATTGATGAGAAATGCAACGGTCAACTGTTTGCCTTGTGTGGGGTATCGCTGGGCGGTCAGATTGTTATGGAACTGTTGTCCCGAAAGCCAGATTTGACAAAAAAAGCGATTATCGATGGGAGCATCTGTTATCCTAAGCCAGTTATGGCGCGTTGCTGTATGGGATCCATCCGTTTTTTTGGAGGTCTTTTGTTCAGTGAAAAAGCCTGCCGCATGCAGGTAGCGATGATGCCCAAGCTGCTGCCAAAAAAAATGATGTATCCGGAAGAACTTGTTCATTACTACATGCAGGACATGCCTCACATCAGAAAAGAAACACTTTATACAATGTACCGTACTTATATGATGCAGTATACGTTGAAGGAGAGTGTCCGCAAGACAAAAGCGGAAGTGATGTACTGGTATGGAGAAAAAGAGATGAAATGCGTTAAAAACTCTGCTAAGATGTTTCAATCCTATGTACCTTCCTGCAGGATATACGAAGCAAAAGGATACAATCATGGATATTTATCCATTTATTTACCGGATGAATGGCTGGAAATTGCTGAAGCATTTTTCAAAATGTAAATTGTAACTGTAAATAAACTGGAGATAGTCAGCAAAGGTTTTGAATGACTGGACAAGTGAAGATGGTCGTCACTTGTCTTATTCCGTTATTTTTTGTGCGTCAATTCTTGATAAGATTTTGTTATATAGATTTTCACTAAGTTCATCGGTAAGATCGGGATATTCCCCATTTTTCAATGATTTTTCGTATTCATCTGCAATCATATTCAAAATATCCCGGATTTGGGAAGAAAATCTTTTATCAAATGATTTTTGAAGCTTCTTTTTTCTTTGGCGTTTATTCATGGTATCCCTCCTATATTTGTTATACTGATTATATTACAAAACAAACAAAATGTTACTGGTAATTTATGGAATCGAGTTTATCGACAGGAATATTATTCCGTCTGCATACGTACCAGTGGTACCTTGTACTCAAATAATTTGATGCTGTGGGTTTGGGCATAAGTTTATAAATTTCATATGTGTATCCTCATCTTAAATGGATGAAATTTCACATAAGCCAGACTACTGATGATTATAAAACAAATAGCTATTCGTGTCAAAATAATAATGAGTATATAAATAGTTTGATCAATAAGGAAAATAAATGGAGCAGTACGCATCAGATTGATAATCAATCTATGCAGTACTGCTCTAAACAATTATAGTTTTACCGATATAATCCTTGTAACCAGACAGATGTATGGTTCCGGTGTATTTAGTCACATTTTAACAATTACCTTGTCAGGGATCAGCTTTCTCTATTTGTCAACAAATATTCTTACGGTTGTTCCATCCGCTGCCTCCACATTTACAAAATCCCCTTCAATTTCAGCATCCAGACATTCTGAAATGGCATCCATCATGCTGCTAAGATCTACGCCTTCCAGATCCTTTTCCGGTATAGGAAGCTTGCCGGTTACTTTCAGAATTTTTTTGATAGCACCCACAGGAAATTGTATGTTCACCTTATCTCCTGAGATACTGTCTACAATTATACGAAACATTTTTTTATCATAACCGCACTTAGTAACTTTAGCCGGCATAACCGGTAAATCAATATTCATAGCTGCCATCAGTTCTGCAGCCTGTTCAGCTGTTATGGTACCTTCTTCTACCATTTTTAATATTCTTAATCTTTCATCCATGATCAATCTCCTTTTAGACTATTTTAACTGGGCAATCGCCTGTTCTGCTGTTATTTCACCGTTTTCAAGAGCTTTTAAAATCTCATCTCTTTTCAAGGTCTGTTCGTCAGGGCCCGATTCATATCCTAATTTCTTAATTATGGAATCCAGTTTGGATCGGACAGTGGGATA
The DNA here is from genome assembly GCA_018365455.1 of Clostridiales bacterium. Taxonomy (GTDB): domain Bacteria; phylum Bacillota; class Clostridia; order Lachnospirales; family Lachnospiraceae; genus Robinsoniella. The sequence continues at coordinate 2,040 of JAGZJZ010000045.1, read as the reverse complement.
GGATATGCCTAATTCTTTCTCCACTTCTTTAATATTCCCACGACACCTGATAAATGTCTCTGTAAAATACAATTCCTCATCGGACAAGTAATCGAATTTGCTGAGCTTGAAACTATTTTCAATCACGGTATCACAGGAATCACATTTTAGTCTTGCGACGGTCAGCTCATGATTACATACAGGACAGCGGCTAATGATCTTTTTCATCTCATCACTACCTTTCTATATATGGTTATGTTAAATACAACTATAATACTCAATATTAAATATGTCAATATAAAAATTAATATATTTAATATGAATATTAATATAATAAATATTATAATTGAAAATGTGAATGTGAATCTATTTGACAGATCAAATGAAGAGATCAACTGGATATGAACTCGGTGGGGATGGGAGATAGAGGAAAGGCTTTTAGTCCTAAAATTACAATACTTTTACATCGGCTTTAGATTTTCCTCTAAACGAGCGGTCATCCACGCTAAACGTTTGATACGCCCGGCATCGGTCTTAGCATCCAAATAAGCTCGAGTATAAGTTTTTTTCACCGATGGTGACATATTTTGAAAGTTTGTATATGCCAATTCATTGTCCTTCAGCAATTCCGATATCAATTCAATTTGTTCATCTGTAATAGCAGAAGGTTTCGCCGCAGAATCCCACTGGCCATTGTTCTTTGCTTCTTCAACTTTAGCTCTTCCAAAATCTGTCATAATTCCGCGCTTTTCCAGGCTTTCTACCAGAGTTTTGTTTTTCTCTGACCATTTGCTGCCTTTTCGGCGTAGTGAGAAATATTTTATATATGACTGATCATCTATCCGCTTCATAACCCCATCGATCCAACCAAAGCAAAGAGCTTCTTCCAGTGCATCACTGGCTTTCAGGGTTACAATTTCCTTATTTTTTCCAAACAACAGCCAAACACCTTCGCTGTCCTGGCCATGATTAGACAGCCAATTTCTAAATTCATCTCTTGTTTTAAAATGTAAAGGTTCGCTCATATTCTGTTCCTCCTTAAACTTATAATAAAATATTCGGTTTACTCTCTGAATGATGGTTCTAATATAGCATATTATAGGGGGAAAATATATAAAGAAATACTTAGATAGATGGATGGCAGAAAAAGTATATCATTCATGACAAATTTTCTGCTTTTCAATACACATGTAAAATAATTCTTTTTTTATATTGTATAATGATTAAAAAAGAAGGAGATTTGATATGATTCAGGATTTAGTGATGACAAAAAATTTATTTCTACTGGTTTGTATTATTTTATTAGTTATTATTATTGCCGTTTATGTTGTTGTGGGAATAGTATTAAGCAAATTGAATAAGGTTATGTATGGTTATTCAACTCCTATGGCTTGGATACCTTGCTGTAATATCTATTTGTTAGGAAAGTTAACATTTAATAAATGGGTTGGGTGGTTATTACTTATACTTGGAGTTTTATCATCGTCACAGCGATATAAGATAAGCGGGAATGAAATCGTAAGTTATTCTTATTTACCTTTTGAGATAAGCCCCGCGTTATCTGTTATATATTCTATAATCATGATTGGGTTGTTTATATATGCGATTATTAAGTATTATAGATTGAAATAGCAGCAGCTAAAACTAGCTTATTCATAAGTTTTGGCCGACTATTATTGAAGTAAATTCCCTATTTTATTGGTCATATATTTTATTTACGCAAAATTTTATCCATTGATTTACCCTTTGCAAGTTCATCTATGAGCTTATCCAGATACCGTATTTCTTGCATCATAGGTTCTTTAATATCTTCCACCCGTACACCGCAAACGGAACCTTTTATCAACACTCTGTTAGCATTTAGTACAGGGGCATTCTGGAAGAAGGTGGCATAATCAATTTGGTTTGTCAGCATTTCTTCCAAGTCTATTTGCCGATAGCCTGTTGACCACCGGATGATCTCATCTACCTCATCTTTGGTGCGTCCCTTCTTCGTTGCTTTGTTAACCAGCAGGGGGTAAATCTTTGAAAAACTCATTTGATATACTTTATCGTAACTCA
>JAGZJZ010000116.1 GCA_018365455.1 Clostridiales bacterium | reverse complement strand
AATGCCCGCGTGCCGCCAAAAAGCGCTTCGGAAAGGTTAGAAAATACCAGTTCTGCGGCCAGCTGACGGAGTCCATACCAGTTTCCCACGCACATCTTTCCGTACACAACCTACATCTACAAAGCGTATTTAATCAACAAAACCCAAATTTAGTGCGTTGCAGCATTAAATCCTGTTTGAAACCTAATTCTGATTTGCTGCTCCCCCTGTGCCAGACGGCGGTCAGCTTCCTGCTTTTCCACATCCAGTATTTCAATGAAAGCCTGATACTCATCACAGATCCCTGTTCCATGAGGCACCCTATAAGCGCCGGCATCACTGCCCAGTGCCAGAACAGCTCCTTTTGAAAAAGCGGACTTTACATTAGCCGCAGCCAGATCATAGATTTTTTTTACCGTGATATCCTCATACCTGCCGGATCCCAAGAGATTTTTTATGGTTACCAGGGTTGGAACCCACACGGTCTTATTTGCTAGAAGGGCGTCAATACATTCAGCGTCAATATAATTTCCATGTTCCACGCTGTCCGCTCCACTCTCCACGGAATCCAGAAATGCCTGTTTTCCATTGACATGTACCATTACTGCAAATCCCTCTTCATGGGCTATATGGATCATTTCCTTAATTTCATCCAGCTTGAGGCAGGTACCGGTAATCACCCCCAGCTCCTTAAAATCCACGATTCCCGAAACCATTATCTTTATAAAATCTCCACCGGATTCCTTCACCTCTCCCACCAGCTTCCGGTATTCCTTCATGGTATCAAAACCCCTGCCTACAATGCTGCCATAGTGTCCATTTTTATGAATAGCAAAAACAGGGGTACGGAAATCCACTCCATATTCACCGGCAATATCTTTTGCATACCGGGATACACCCAGGGCATCTCCACCGTCCCGGATAAACGTCACATTCTGCCTTACATATTCCTGAAAATAGTTGTGAACCAGCTCTTTACATACGCCCTGGCTATGGCAGTTCACTGCTTCCTTATAATTATACCCATTCATCAGCATATGGGCATGGCATTCACCAAACATAATTCAGACCTTCCTTTTTATACAGCAAAAAAACCGTATTTTTCAATCTACGGTTTTCCAGCTCTTTATTTCCGCGAGTAACGAATCAAATGTATTTGCCCGCACATCCATTTGGCGACTGCCGCGAGGGTCAAATACCCCGCAGGTATTGGACTCCGCGGGCAACGAGTCAATTAACAGCTTATGGTCTTAAGTTTGCTCAAATCTACAATTCCACGTTGGACCTGATCAAATCCTTTATTACCTCCCCAGCCAGGATTAATCCCGCCACAGACGGTACAAATGCGATACTTCCGGGAATTGCCCTGCGGTTGCCTTCTGCAATGATTTGCACCGGTTTACATGCTTCTTCCCTGGAGTATACTACTTTTAGTGATTTCACGCCTCTTGCCTTTAATTCCTTACGCATTACCTTTGCCAGAGGACATACACTGGTTTTATAAATATCGGACACTTCAAATCGCGCAGGATCCAGTTTGTTGCCAGCTCCCATACAGCTTATAATAGGCGTTCCTGCTGTCTGTGCCTGCATTACCAGCTGTATTTTTCCGGCTACGGTATCAATTGCATCGATGATATAGTCGTATTGGGTAAAATCAAAGCTGTCCGCATTTTCCGGCAGGTAAAAGCATTGGTGAACATTTACCCGGATCCCGGGATTAATATCTGCAATCCGCTCTTTCATCACATCTGTTTTATTTCTGCCGATGGTACTGTGGAGGGCGATGATCTGACGGTTAATGTTAGATTCACACACTTGGTCATTGTCGATAATGTCCAGGGTGCCCACGCCGCTTCTGGCAAGTGCCTCTATTGCAAATCCGCCTACGCCTCCCACGCCAAAGACTGCCACCCTGCTGTCTGACAGACTCTTAACGCCCTCTTTTCCAAGAAGCAGTTCTGTTCTGACTAATTGTTCTGACATCTGCACTCTCCTATAGTCCTAATATTTTTTCAGCTATTCTGGCCGCATCTTCGATACAGCCATCGCAGGAACGCAAAACCTTTTTCGTCTCCAGGCCTTTTAAATCTTTGCAGACTACCGAGCCGTTTTTATTTTCAAATTCTTTCACGATTTCTTTGGAAATACGGTAGGTGCTCCCTTTGGTAGTTGGATTTGAAATATCACCGCCGCTGTTTTTCATACCCGCCAGCATGACTGCTCCGGATACGGCTCCGCAGGTACATTCCATACCGCCCATACCTGCTCCGAATCCTTCCCCTGCCATGAATAATAATTTTTCATCCGTATCTACCGCATCAGCAAATGCACAAACCACTGCCTGGCAGCAGTTCATCCCTTTTTTATGGTTTTCCAAAGCTCTTTCTACTCTGCTTGACATCTTTGCACCTCCTGCTTTACATACTTTTTCTTTCCGCTATTTCCGCCATCTTCGCTTCATTCAGTCTGGTATCCCCATGTACACGGCTGTAAGACAGATAACCATTCATTCTGTCTATCTTCGTCAGATTGGTACTGCCGCACACCGGGCAGATATCCATTTCCAGCTCCTGATGACCGCAGTCATCACAATATGCCAGAGAGAGATTAACACCCTCGTAGTAGCCCAGGTCCATTGCCCTTCGAATCAGGCTCTTAATTGCTTCTTTATTATAGTCAATTGGATAACGGACGTACTGTATTTTACCCCCATTGCAAAGCTCCCAAAACCTTCCTTCCAGATCCTGTTTTTCAATCGGTGTCAGGTCTTCTGTTACATGACAGTGAAAGCTGTTGCTTACGTAAGGGCGGTCGGATACATTTTCCACAATGCCAAACTGTTTGCGGAACTGCTCTACCTGCAGGCCGCAGAGGCTTTCGGCAGGAGTACCGTAAATTGCATACAGATAACCGTCTTTTTCTTTGTATTCCGTTACTTTTTTATTGATATACTCCAGTACTTCCAATGCAAATGCACCATCATCCGCAATGGATTTGCCATTATAAAGCTCCTGCAGTTCATTTAATGCTGTAATGCCAAAGGAGGAAGTCATCGGTTTTAAGATTTTTTTGATCTTATCCGTCGGCTTCAGGCTGCCGCCGTAGAATCCACCTTCACAGTAGCCCAGAGGATTTGTAGAAGCTTTCATTTCTCCCAGATACTCATAGGTCCGGATGTGGAGACTGCGGATCATTTCCAGATAATAATCCAGTACCTCATAGAAATCCCTGCTCTCCGCCCTTGATTTAGCAAGAATCATAGGCAAATGAAGGCTGACTGCCCCTACATTAAAACGTCCTGTAAATACGGGTTTATCCTTTTCAGAAGCTGGATACATACCGCCTTCTTCATACCAGGGGCTTAAAAATGCCCTGCAGCCCATGGGGCTTATAACTCTGCCATACTGTTTGTACATACTGGAAATATAGCCTTTTCCCGTCATGGAAAGCCAGTCCGGATACATGGTTTTAGCGGAGCAGTCAATTCCGGATTCAAATACTTCTTCACATTCTTTTCCAGGTCCGTGAAGATTCTCATCATAGAGAAATACGATTTTCGGAAACAGTACCGGCTTTTTATTTCCCGGTTTCCCCTGTCCTTCTTTGTGTACATTGAGAAGGGAGACATTGCACATTTTTTCAAATCGTTCCGTACCAAGTCCCATAGTTACGGTGACGAACGGATAATCTCCCCTGGAAGACCCAACAGTGTTCAGCTTATATTCAATCCCCTGCCATCCCTGGTCAAAATCACGTTTCACTTTATCTGCAGCATAGTCTTCTGCTTTTTCCTCATAACCCTTCCAGGACGGATCACCATAGCTTAAAAATTCTTTTTTGTATTTTTCATAACTTTTGTTTGCATATGGTCCCAGTACCTTATCCACTTCCGGCACGGTAAAACCGCCATACTGCTGAGCTGCAGTACTTAATATAATATCACCCATAACATCAAAAGCTGTGTCCAGAGTCTTTGGCTCGTTATACCAGACATTTCCCATTTCAAAGCCGCCTTTTAAAACAGTTGCCACATCAAACAGGCAGCAGTTCATGGTATCCAAACGGGCGGACTGGTCATGAATATAGATGTATCCGTCCTTACAAGCCTGCAATTCACTTCTGGTCATGAAAAATTTGCGGTATAAATTTTTGTTTAACTCATTGAAAATGAGACTTCTCTTGGTAGCCACCAGCGCGCTGTCCGTATTGGCATTGCTTTTATCCCCGATATAACGGATTGACTGGCTCTTGGTATAGACATCATCCATCATATGTATGAAGTCCAGTTTGTAATTGCGATAATCACGATAACTCTTCGCTACACTGGGATTTACCTGTTCCAAAGCACCTTCCACGATATTATGCATTTCCTGAATGGTAATTCCGTCCCGGTTCATTTTATTGGCACGTTCTTTTGCAAACTTACAGATAAACTGAATCTCTTCCTCATCAAATTGATACAGGATACGCTCTGCTGATTTATTCACTGCTGCAATAATTTTATTTACATTAAATTCTTCCTGTGTACCATCTTTTTTAATTACAAACATCATGATTCCCCTTTACTATATATGGTATTCTTATATTGTTTTCATCATTCGCATCACAAGATGTTGATCTTAAACAGTATATACTAAAACACCATGATAGTAAAGGGGAAAAATATAGATATCCTTATTTTTTATAAACTTTTATAGAGTTACATTTACCTCTTGTCCATGATAAAGAACCGTTTTTCGCTTATCGCCACAAATAATATCGAATTCGCGCTGTTCCTTCATGCCCGGATAGGATCCCTCCTTCTCTGATATTTGCAGTGTTCTATCCACATCGCAATAAGTAAATTTAATCCTTACATATGCTCCTGTTTCATATCCGTAATCATCTCCTGCATCCTCATAAAGCCGGAAACTGCCATCTGCACCAGGATATACTTTTATTGCCAGAGGCTTTTTCAATTCCTGCTGGGCATACTGCAGTTCTTCCTGTGCAAGGGGTAAAATACTGCCGGCTTTTACATAGACCGGAATCTTGTCCATAGTAATGCCTGTCTCGATCTCTTGTCCGCCTTCCAGTTTTTCTTCTGTCCACAGATCATACCAGCTGCAGCCATCCGGCAGATAGACCGACTGTTTCTGCTCTTCCCTGAGCATAACACTGCCGGCACCGTAGAATACCGGCTTCATAACCGGGCAGATTAACAGATCCGGTCCAAACATATATTCATCTGCCCTGTTTTTTACCTTAGCATCACCGGCAAAATCAAACATAAGGCTTCTCATTATCGTACTGTTATCCAGATAGACACTGCCTGCAAGGGAATAGATATATGGCATCAATCGGTAACGCAGTCGAATAAATTTTTCAATTGCATCGTAAAATTCACTGCCTTTGTCCCCGAAATTCCAGATCTCCCTTGGGGTATCCGTTCCGTGGGACCGGTGCATAGGAAGGAAGGTGCCAAACTGGAACCATCTGGTATAGAGCTCACAGTACCCTTTATCCGCTGTCCCTTCATTATATTCACCCTTCCAGAACCACAGAGGATTTGGATTATCGCTGTTATTGCATCCACGGTTCCACCATGCCGAACCAACTACAAAGAAGCCGCCGATATCTAAGGTCCAGTAAGGCATTCCGCTCATAGCCATATTCAGGCCCTCTGCCACCTGCTGGCGCAATACCTCCCAGGTTGCGGAGATATCTCCTGACCAGAGCACAACACCATATTTTTGCTGGGATGCATAACCGGAACGGGTCAGGTTCAGCACACGCTTATCCGGTTTTTCTTCTCTTTGGTTTTCGAAAATCCCTTTTGCATGCATCAGGGCAAAAGCATTGGTTTTCGTAGCATCCAGATATTTCTTATGTTCCTTTCCAACCAGGTCATAACGCTCCCAGGGTTCGCGCTTTACTTCCCCGCTCCAGTCAGGACCGCTGAATGGCTCAGTAGAATCACACCACCAGGAATCAAAGCCGCAGGCGAACAATTCTTCACTTGCCTGTTTCCAATAAAGCTTTCTGGCATTTTCATCAAAAGCATCATAGGTGGAATAGTCACCCAGTATGTATCCTGCGTCTACGAATTCCTGATGATTTACTCCTCCTTCTGCCATATTGGGCCAGACAGAAACCATGGTGTGAATATTCATTTCATGGAGCTTGCGGTTGACTTCCTTCATATTAGAATAGCGGGATGGATCCAGTTTCTTTTCCCCCCAAAGCCCGGGAACCCAGGTATTCCAGTCCTGTACAATACAGTCTAACGGAATATTTCTTCTGCGGTATTCCTCTGCCACCTCCAAGATTTCCTGATCGGTATGGTAAGCTTCCTTTGACTGCACATATCCAAATGCCCATTTAGGCAGCATGGCAGCCTTCCCCGTCAGGCAGCGATACCCGTCTATCACACCATCCATTGTTTTTCCTGCGATAAAGTAATAATCCAGCTGATCCACCGTATCCATGAAGAGATAAGAACCGTTTATGTCATCCTGAAAAGTCATAATGGAACAGCAGTCCGCCAGTATTCCATAACCCTTGCTGGATACGAACATGGGCATAGGAATCCGCATATTGTGCTGGTAGAGATATTGATTCTGCCCCCTGTGATTGTAAATTCCCTCTTCTCCCTGTCCTAAACCATAGATTGCTTCCTCTTCTTCCCAATGGAATCCCAACTTTGCCCGGTATGCCACCCGGTCCTTAACCTGCTTTAGATTCTCGATAAAGCTCCGCTCACCATCTACCGTTTTCACTCTTTTTACAACCGGCTTCTCTCCCTGGGTCGTATACCGGATAACATCCGTTTGGGTAAGCTGCTTTAATGTCTCTGCCACATATACCTGACCTGACCGTGCATCCTCCCAGATACAGGTCCCGTTTTCTTTCTGCCATCTGACTTTTAATTTTGTTGTATGTACAATTACCTCTGTTTCCGTCTCCGCAAATTCCGGCTTAACCGAATTCTTATATACCTCAGGTTCAATCAACAGGGACTGATTCTCCACATATTCCTTCTTTGTATACACAACCCGGATAATGTCTTCCCTGATTCCATAAAATCCATAGTTCCCCTGATCCGTCACGATCAGAATGCCATCTGTATTTTTTATTATTTCTACTATTTCCATAAGCGCCCTCCTGCAATACATCAATTTTGGTTATACCTATAGTATATAGAAGAAATATGAATTTGTATAGTAGATAAACAATATATGCCATGGATTTTTTACGCTTAAATTTGGACGAATTTGACTGTGGGGAAATAAAAGATCCTTAGAGTTACAACGAAGGTTTTGTAGTGTTCTATTAAATGCATTATACTTGGGTTTTGCTGAGTAAGGACGCTTTGTAGATGGAGGTGGTGTACGGAAAGAGAAGGGGGCGGACCAGGAGAGGGGTTTGGAAGGCTCAACGCAGAACTGGCATTTTCTAACCTTCC